>NZ_SMKZ01000012.1 GCF_004349065.1 Jiangella asiatica | reverse complement strand
CCCGCCGCCCGGGACCCGTCCGCCGGGCAGCTCGCCCTCCTCCGGCGAACCGCCGCCGTCGTCGCCCCCGCCGCGGCCGGGCACGGCGGTGGTGACCACCACCTGGTCGCCCTCGGCGAGCCCGCTGACGATCTCGGTCTGCACGCCGAAGCTGGCGCCTATCTCGACCGTTGTCTCGACGTGCGAGCCGTCGTCGACCTCGACGGTGACGGTGGTGGCACCGTCCTCGGTGGTGCTCAGCGCCGCGGTCGGGACGGTGAGCACGTCAGTGCGCTGGGACACGATGATCGTGACGTCCGCGCTGCCGCCGGCATAGAGGCCCTCGACCTGCCCGGTCACCTCGATCTCCACCGGGAATGTGGCCGTGCCGGAGCTGGAGCTGGACGCCACCAGGCCGACGGAGCTCACGGTCCCGTAGACGGTGTCGGTCGTTCCCGACGGGGTCAGCTCAGCCTGCAGCCCTTCCTCCAGGCGACCCAGGTCCGCGCTGCCCACGCTGGTCTCGACCACGAACGTGTCCGTGGTCATCACGGTGACCTGCGCGGACGATGTGGTCGTGCTGGTGTCCGAGCCGGCGGAGGTCCCGGTGGAACCCGTCGACCCCGTCGACCCCGACCCGGACGACCCGCCGGTGACGTCGTCGCCGACCGCGAGATCCACCGACGCCACGGTGCCGGCGATCGTGGAGCGCAGCGTGGCGTTGTCGAGCGCCTCCTCGGCCAGGGCAACCCGCGACTCCGCGGCCGCGACAGTGGCCTCATCGGCGGCCAGCTGGGTGTCCGCGGCGCCGGCCTCGGTGTCGGAGTCCAGCTGCTCCAGCGCGGCGTCCAGACCCGCCTCTGCCGCCGTCAGCTCGGCGTCCAGGGTCACGGTGTCGACGGTGGCCAGCTCCTGGCCGGCCTCGACGACGTCGCCCTCCTCCACCAGGACGGAGGTGACCTCACCGCTCACCGCGAACGCCAACTCCGCGGTCTGCGCGGGCTGGAACGTGCCGGTGCTCGTGACCGTCTCGCTGAACGTCCCGACGGTGGCCTCGACGATCGTGCTCGACGCTTCGGCGGCGGGCTCCTCCCGCGTCACCGCCCACGCCCCGCCGGCTACCGCGACCGCGGCGACCAGCACGCCCAGGAGGACGACCCCCCGTCGTACCCGACGAGACCTCGGTAACAACCGCACCTGTCCGCTACCTTCCGCATCCGACATCCGGCTCGCTGACCGCGTGCCGAGTCAAACGCTGGGGGGCGTACCTGGAACGACCCTGGGACGATCCTGGGAACCAGCTGTGAATGACCCCCCCGTGCGAACTCACAGGTAATACACAGCCAGCTGTCAGCTGGCTCTCAACCGGGCCGGGCAGTATCCGACACATGCCCGCGCGGATCCCGGACGGACGCCTGGTCGTCGTCGACGACGAACCCAACATCGTCGAGCTGCTCGCCGCCAGCCTGCGCCACGCCGGCTTCGAGGTCACGACGGCGCGCAGCGGCCGGCAGGCACTCGAGGTCATCCTCGCGGACCGGCCGGACCTGGTGGTGTTGGACGTCCTGATGCCCGACCTGGACGGGTTCGCGGTGGTGCGGCAGCTACGCAGCCACCGCATCGACGTGCCGGTGCTGTTCCTCACCGCGAAGGACGCCAGCGACGACCGCGTCATGGGCCTGACCATCGGCGCCGACGACTACGTCACCAAGCCGTTCAGCCTCGAGGAGGTGGTGGCCCGCATCCGGGCGATCCTGCGGCGCTCGCGCGGCAACGGCGGTCCGGCCGGCGACGGCGCCCGCCTCGCCTACGCCGACATCGAGCTGGACGACGACAGCCACGAGGTGTGGAAGGCCGGACGCGCCGTCGACCTGTCCCCGACCGAATTCAAGCTGCTCCGGTACTTCCTGGTCAACCAGGGCCGGGTCCTGAGCAAGGCGCAGATCCTCGACCACGTCTGGTCGTACGACTTCGGCGGCGACGCCAACGTCGTCGAGTCGTATGTGTCGTACCTGCGGCGCAAGCTCGATCAGGGCTCGCCGAAGCTGCTGCACACCGTCCGCGGCGTCGGCTACGTCCTGCGGGTCCCGCGGACCTCGCTGTGAGAGCCCGGTCCCGCGCATGAAGCGGTCGCTGCGCGGGCTCGTCCGGCGGTGGCGGGCACGCCGCGACCGCACCCTCCTGCGTACCCAGCTGCTGCTCACCGTGGTCGTGCTGGCGGCCGTGACGGTGCTGGTCACCAGCGTCGTCGCGGCGACCGTGCTGCGCGGCTACCTCATGGACCGCACCGACGACCAGCTGATCCAGTCCGCGCGGCAGTTCTCCGTCCAGCCGCGCATTCCTCCCGTCGACGACACCGGCCCACGCCCGTTCCGCCCGCCGGCGGACTACTACGCCGTGGTCTTCGACGACGCCGGCACCGAACTGTGGACGGGCAACTCGATGCTCGACGACAGCGGACCCGAGCTGCCGCGCATGGACGCCGAGACCGTCGCCCGGCTGGGCGGCGAGCCGTTCACCGTCGACTCCGCCGACGGCGACGGTTCCTGGCGCGTCATCGCGCTGCCGCAGGAGAGCATCGGCTCCGTCGCGGTCGGACTGCCGCTGGACGGCATGGAGGCGACGACCACACAGCTCCTGGTGATCGACGGCGTCGTCGCGCTGCTCGCACTCGCCGCGCTGGCAGGGCTGGCCTGGTGGACGGTGCGCAACCGGCTGCGGCCGCTGGAGGAGGTCGAGGAGACCGCGGAGGCGATCGCGGCCGGTGACCTCAGCCGTCGGGTGCCGCCTCGCGACCCGCGCACCGAGGTCGGCCGGCTGTCCGTGTCGCTGAACGCGATGCTCAGCCAGATCGAGGCCGCGTTCGAGGCGCGCCGCGTGTCCGAGCGCGATGCCCGCGCGTCGGAGCAGCGGATGCGCCGGTTCATCGCCGACGCCAGCCATGAGCTGCGCACCCCGCTCACGTCGATCCGCGGATTCGCCGAGCTGTACCGGCAGGGTGTGGCCCGCGACGAGGCCGGGCTGCGCCGGCTGATCCGCCGGGTCGAGGACGAGGCGGCCCGGATGGGGCTGCTGGTCGACGACCTGCTCTTGCTCGCCCGCCTCGACCAGCAGCCGGTGATCGCCCGAGCGCCGGTGGACCTGGTCCAGATCGTGGTGGAGGCGGTGCTGGACGCGCGGGTGCTCGCCCGCCGGCACGATCTGCGCATGCACGTGGACGCGCGGGTGGTGCCGCCGGTGGTCGGCGACGCGGTACGGCTGCGACAGGTCGTCGACAACCTGGTGCGCAACGCGACCGTCCACACACCGCCGGGCACCACCGTCGACGTTTCCGTCGGCGGCTCCGAGGACGGCTGGGCGGTCGTGGAGGTCCGCGACGACGGGCCCGGGCTGAGCGAGGACGACGCGGCACACGTCTTCGAGCGGTTCTACCGCGCCGACCCGTCCCGCTCGCGCGCCGACGGAACCCGCGACAGCGGCAGCGGGCTGGGCCTGGCGATCGTCGCCGCACTGGTGGCCGCCCACGGCGGCCGGGTCGAGCTGGCGTCGGCGCTGGGCCGAGGTGCGACGTTCCGGGTGCTGCTACCGCCTCAGGACCCCACCGTGGCGCCGTCCGGCCCCAGCCGCGCGATCACCGCACTGACCTCGCCGGAGTCGAGCTCGTAGGCGGTCCTCCCGGCCCGTGGGTCCGGGGCGTGCAGTAGGTGGATCGTCGGACCGGACGTGCCAGCCCCCACCTGCGCGGGGCTCACCAGGCCGTGGCCGTACCCGGGAACCAGGGAGTCCACGTCACGACGCGGAACCGGCGACCTCGGTGACGACCGCCCGCTCGCCCTCTGCGGAGCTGATCGCGTGCCCGACGCCGGTCACCAGCTCAAGGCCTCGTCCAGCTCGGCGAGGAGGCGGGCCTTCGGACGGGCGCCGACCAGCGACTGCACCACCTCACCGCCGCGGAACAGCATCAGCGTCGGGAGCGACAGCACCCGGTAGTTGGCCGGGGTGACCGGGTTCTCGTCGGTGTCGAGCTTGACGACGGTGAGCGTGCCGGCCCGCTCCCGGGCCAGGTCCGCCAGCACCGGCGCGATCATGTGGCAGGGCGGGCACCACTGCGCCCAGAAGTCCACCAGGACCGGGCCGTCCTGCTGGAGGACGTCGCGATCGAAGGTGTCGTCGGTGGCAACGACGACGACGTCACCGGCACGGCTGGTATGGGGCATCACGACTCCTGGGTGTCGACTGAACGGGCGCGGGCGCTGCTGAGCATGGTGGACAGCCGGTCGCGGGTGGCGGTGAGGCGGTCGACCGACGCGTCCAGCTGGACGAGCTTTCGCTCGTAGGTCTCGATGGACGGCGCGCAGACGTCGCCGCTGTCGTTGCCGGCGCGCAGGCAGTCGATGAACGGGCGGGTCTCGTCGAGGCTGAAGCCGATGCGCTGGAGCATCAGGATCTCCTCGACGACGCGCACGTCGTCCTCGTCGTACTCGCGGTAGCCGTTGGACGAGCGCCGCGCTGACAGCAGGCCTTGCGCCTCGTAGAACCGGAGGGCTCGCGTGGTGGTGCCAGCCCGCTTGGCGAGGTCACCGATTCGCATACCTCGACGCTAAACCTTGACGCCAGCGTCAAGGCAAGGGTGTGAGGGCACACACACAACGACCCGGCATGACCCGGGCCGTTGCGCATCCCGGAGGACCCGCTGGGCCGCCTGGTCCGGGCGCCCGACGGTGGTCTCCGAGACTCATCGGAGTCGACTACCCACCCACCCGTGTGAGTAGGACCGCGACGGCGACCATCAGGCCGAGTGCCAGACCGGCGACCTGATACTGCCTGCGCGGGCTCACCAGCCAACGACGGAATCGGGCTGGTGAGCATCGCCACTCGTGCCACAAGGACACCGGACTTGCCTCCCTGTCTCGGGGCGCCCGGCGACCTGGAGCACGGCCGGCCAGGTACCCATCTGGTGGGTCGTCCCGGCCGGGACTCCCGTATTCGGTTGTGCCTTTCACCATGATCAAAAACCGGGATCCGGTCAACCCGCCGGCGGCAACGAATTCCATCTAGGCTGGTCCGATGGCCTCCATCCGCGTCGGCGTGCTCTCCGACACCCACGCGCCGCGGTTCTGGAGGCGCTGCCCGCCCGCGGTGGCGCGGTTGCTCGACGACGTCGACGTCATCCTGCACGCCGGCGACGTGTGCACGCCCGACGTGCTGGACGAGCTGTCCGCGTTCGCGCCGGTGCACGCGGTGCTGGGCAACAACGACGGGCCGGACGTCGCGGCGTGGGGAGCACCGGAAGTCCTGCACCTCACGCTCGCCGGAGTCCGGGTGGCGATGCTCCACGACAGCGGCCCGGCTTCCGGCCGGCTGCCCCGCCTTCGTGCCCGGTTTCCCCACGCCGACCTGGTCGTGTTCGGGCACTCCCACATCCCGTGGGACCAGACCGCCGGCGGCTTCCGCGTCTTCAACCCCGGCTCGCCCACCGACAAGCGCCGCCAGCCGCACGGCACCGTCGGCATCCTCCAGCTCGACGACGGCCGGGTCACCGCCGCGGAGCTGGCTCCCGTGCTGCCCTGACCGGCTGTCCTGACGAGCGGGACGTCGTCAGGACGGCCGCACCCGCAGCCCGTCCAGCGCCATGCCGAGCACCCGGTCGAGCTGGTCCGGGTCGGAGAACTGGCCCATGGTGATGCCGCCCACCAGCCGCAGGACGTCCTCGAACATGACGTTCGCTCGGGCTGTCCCGGCCTCCTGGGCTCGTCGCAGCAGCGGCTCGCCCGCGGCGAGGATCGACGACCGGTAGGACGCGAAGATGGCCGACTCGTGGTTGAGGGCCTCGGCGACGGCGCGCTTGGTAACGGTGTAGGTGACGAACCTGTGCAGCCAGGCTGCCAGCGCATCCCACGCCGGCAGCTCGGCCAGCTCGTCGGCGGCGCGGCACAGCGCCTCGACCTCGTCGACGTAGACGCTCTCGAACAGGTCGCGTCGAGTCGGGAAATGCCGGTACAGCGTGCCGATGCCGACGCCGGCGCGCCGGGCGACGTCTTCCAGCGACGCCGACATGCCCGACTCGGCGAACGCCTCGCGCGCGGCCACGAGCAGCTTCTCGTAGTTGCGCCGGGCGTCGGCCCGCTTGGGCCGTCGGTCGAAGACGGCGTGGACCTCCTTGTCCGCGTTCGCCATCGGCTGCCTCCTGAACCCCGTTGCAATACGGAGGGTAGCCTCCGTATAGTTATCTGGAGGGGCCCCTCCGCTTCAACAGCTGCAGCTGCCCGTCCCCCGAAAGCACATCACACGACCGCCTCGACGGTCGTCACCACCGTCAGTGAAGGAAGCACCCCATCATGAAGCTCGGCCTGCAGATCCCCAACTTCACCTGGCCGGACGGTCCCGCCGCCCTCGGCCGCGACCTTACCGCCGTCGCTCGAACCGCCGACCAGGCAGGCTTCGAGTACCTCGCCGTCATGGACCACTTCTTCCAGATCCCGCCGATCGGCCCGGCCGACATGGACATGCTCGAGGCCTACACGACGCTGGGCTTCCTGGCCGCACACACCGAGCGGGCCAAGCTGCTCACCGTCATCACCGGCATCCACTACCGCCAGCCCGGCCTGCTCGGCAAGGCCGTGACCACCCTCGACGTCCTCTCCGGCGGCCGAGCGATCATGGGCGTCGGCGCCGGCTGGAACGAGGAGGAGTCCCGCGGCCTCGGCTTCCCGTTCCCGCGCACCGCTGAACGGTTCGAGCTGCTCGAAGAGACCCTGCGCTACCTCCGGCAGCTGTGGTCCGATGATGACGGACCGTTCACCGGCACGCACGTCACCGCCGAGCGGCTGCTCAACTCGCCGCAGCCGCTGAGCCGGCCGCACCCGCCCGTCCTGATCGGCGGCGGCGGCGAACGGAAGACACTGCGGCTGGTGGCCCAGTACGCCCAGGCCTGCAACCTCTTCAACACCCCTGAGCTACCGCACAAGCTCGACGTCCTCCGGCAGCACTGCGCCGACGTCGGCCGCGACTACGACGAGATCACCAAGACCGTCTACCACGTCCTCGACGTCGGCGAAGACGGCAAACGCAGCCAGGAGCTCATCGACGAGCTCGGCCGCCTGGCCGACCTCGGCGTCGACGCGGCGATCGGCTACGTCCCCACCGTTCCCCGCCTCGACGACATCGAGCGCATCGGCTCCGACATCATCCCCGTCGCCGAGACCCTCTGACGCCCACCGCACGCGGTTCCTGGCCGCACTGTGCCTCGTGATCGTCAACGATCGCAGACATCACGAGGATTGTGTGCGCTCCACCATGCTCGTAATCCTGGTGGAGCGCGGGAACGCCTGGTGATGTGGCCGATCGCAGGCCCGGACCCGGACGTGGGTGCGGGTCAGGGGAGGCCGCCGTCGCAGTTGGGCTCGCCGACGCCGGCCTGGATCCAGGGCAGGTTGACCTTGCGGAACGCGATCGAGCGGTGCGAGTTCTCGTTGTCGGAGGTGTCCTCATTGACCTCGATCAGCGCGCCGACGTGGAAGTCGGCGGTCTTGGCGATACTGGAGTAGCCGCCTTCGTGGTAGTTGCCGACACCCCCCAGGGGCAGCGGCGCGTCGGAGAAGGGACGACTGTAGCTCCACGTCTGGCCCTCGTCCTCGCTCATCCGGATGCGCATCTTGGTGCGGGTGGTGGTGCTGGCGGAGTTCACGAAGGCCAGCCGGGCGGGGTCGTCGGAGTTGTAGCGCATGGTCGAGCCCTGGTTGTGGGGGTCGAGCAGGCAGCTGGCGGCGGCGTACGGGGTGAACCCGCCGCCGATCGAGCCGACCGAGACGAAGCGCCGCTTGGACGACTCCCAGATGGTCCTGATGGGACGGTCGTTGCGGTAGAGCTGCCCGTTGGCCAGCTCGAGGACGGTGGCCTCGCTGGTCTGCTCCATCGGCGCGCCGGAGGTGGTCTCCATGACGTCGACCCGCCAGGTCTCGCCGTTGTCGTCGCTGTAGATGTGCCGGTGCTGTGCCGGGATGACGAGGCGGCCCGGGTTGCTGACCCTAGTCTGGATGCCGACGCCGGGCCCGACGGCGTCCCAGTTCCAGCTGCTCCCGTCGGCGAGGGTCCGCGGCTTCAACGTCGCGGACATGTTGACCGGGTCGGCCCAGGTGAGGCCGTCGTCGATGGACCAGGACATCCAGACCTGGCGGTCGTCCCACGAGTTCACCGGGTCCGACCCGACCGGCTGGTGGTTCATGAACAGCCAGATGGTGCCGGTCTCGTGGTCGACGACAGGGGTCGGGTTGCCCCAGACGCCCTGGCCGGACCCGACCACCTCGTCCAGGCTGGACCAGGTGGCGCCGTCGTTGGTGGACCGCTTGTAGACGAGGTTGATGTTGCCGTAGTCGTCATTGGTGGACGCCCGGCCCTCCGCGAACGCGATCAGGGTGTCCTCGGTGGTGCGGACGAGAGCCGGGATGCGGAACGAGTGGTAGTCGATGCCGTTGAGAATGTCGTCGTCGTCCCCGTCGAAGATGATCTTCTCGCTGTGCGACGGCGCCGCCGCTGCCGCCATGTCGTTCCTCGACACGGCGTCAGACACCGCGCCGGCGGCTGACGCCGTCGTCGGGGGTGGTGCCGACAGGGCCGCCACCACGGCGGCCGCTCCGATGACTCCGACTGTCAGAAGACCCATCCGCCCCATGGCCCGCACCTTTCATGACCGACGAACTGACGGTCCGAAATGTACAGGGATATCAGGTTGTTGGATAGGTGCCAGCCAAAGATCGGAATCGACCGAGATCGCCGCCGCACACCTCGGTGACCATCTCGGCGGCGTCGGGGTCCGGCGACTCCTGAAGCTGCAGGGCCAGGACGGTGTTGATCATCATGCCCTCCGACATGAAACGGCTGGCGTCCGCCGGCGCGAGACCGGCCTCGTCGCGCACCACCCGGTAGATCGACAGGAAGCCCTCGCGCCCGATCGGACCGATCACCGGGTCGTGGCCGAGGCTGAAGATCTGCAGCAGTGAGAGCAGGATGCCGCGGTCGGCGATGAGGTCGATATATGCCTCACCCAACCGTGCCTCGACCGGCTTCGGGTCATCGGACCCCGTGCTGTTGGACTCCGCGATGGCGCCTCGGAAGGCCGTGGTGATGCGGTCGATGGCCCGCCTGGCGACCTCGACGAACAGGTTCTCCTTGCCGCCGAAGACGCGCACGACGTAAGCCTGGCTGACGCCGGCCGCGGCCGCGATCTGGTCGGTGGTGGCCGCGGCGTAGCCGCGCTCGCCGAACACGACACTGGCCGCAGCCAGCATCTGCTGGCGGCGCTCCGCCGCCGGGATTCGCTGTCTAGCTTCCACGGTTGACATGTTATCAGCCGATTACTACTGTTCAAGTAATCACTCAATGACAACCAAGGAGCGAGCATGAGCGTGCGCGCCCGGCCGACCTGGCTCATCGTTCTGGCGGCATCGCTGCCGATGTTCATGGCGGCACTGGACAACCTGGTCGTGACCAGCGCGCTGCCGGTGCTGCGGCAGGAGCTCGACGCCTCCATCGAGGAGCTGCAGTGGTTCGTCAACGCGTACACGCTGGCATTCGCCGGCCTGATCCTCGTGGCGGTCGCCCTTGGTGACCGCTTCGGCCGACGGCGGGTGTTCGCGCTCGGCGTCGCCATGTTCACGTCGTCGTCGGCGCTGTGCGCGCTGAGCACCGAGGCCTGGCAGCTCATCGCGGCCCGGGCGGTTCAGGGCGCGAGCGCGGCGGCTCTGATGCCGCTGTCGCTCACGCTGCTGTCCACGTCCGTCGCGCCGCGGCTGCGGCCGATGGTCATCGGCGTCTGGGGCGGGGTGTCCGGCCTGGGCGTGGCGGTCGGACCGCTGGTCGGCGGCGCCGTCGTCGAGGGTCTGAGCTGGAACGCGATCTTCTGGCTGAACGTGCCGGTCGGCCTGCTCTCGCTGCCGCTGGTGCTGTTCGCGCTGCCGGAGTCGTTCGGCCATCGGGTCCGCATCGACCTGGTGGGTGTTTCGCTGGCCAGCGGCGGACTGCTCGGCCTGGTGTTCGGCATCGTCCGCGGCGAGGCGGCCGGCTGGACGAGCACCGAGGTGCTGAGCGGGCTCGTCGGCGGCCTGGTGTTGCTGGCGAGCTTCGTTGCCTGGGAGCGGCGCGTCCGTGACCCGCTGCTGTCGCTCGGGCTCTTCCGCGACCGCTCGTTCTCGGTGGCCAACGTGGTCGGCGTGCTGTTCAGCTTCGGCGTCTTCGGGGCGATCTTCATCCTGATCCAGTTCCTGCAGATCGTGCAGGCCTACAGCCCGCTCGAGGCCGGCGTGCTGACCCTTCCCTGGACCATGGCGCCGATGGTCGTGGCGCCGTTGGCCGGGCTGGCGGTGCCGCGGATCGGCACCCGGGCGCCCATCACGGCGGGCCTGGTCCTCGTCGCGGCCGGGCTGTCGTGGATCGCGGCGGTGATGACCGAGGACGTCTCGTACGCGCGGCTGGTCGGCGCCTTCGTCCTGGCCGGCGTCGGCATGGGCCTGGTCTTCGCGCCGAGCGCCACCGCCGTCCTCGCCACCATGCGCGACGAGGACAACGCGAAGGCCTCCGGCACGAACTCCGCGCTGCGCGAGGTCGGCGTCGCCCTGGGCATCGCGGCACTGACAGCCGTGTTCACCGCCACCGGCGGCGAGCTGACGCCGACGGACTACGTGGACGCGGCGACGGTGTCGGTCCTGGTGGGCGCCGGGGTGGTCGCGCTGGGCGCGGTGGCCGCACTGGCGCTGCCGCACGGGCGAACCGCCGGCTCCGGCGACGCCGAGCCCGCCCAGGTGCTGGAGCCGGTCGGCTGACCCCGCCGCTAGATGGCCACGTCGCCGGTGTGCCCGCCATAGGTAGCGATCTTGTACTCGGTGGCGGCGAGCGAGAGAGTCAGCTCGCGGAGCTGGCGGCGGATGGTGTCGCGATGTTCGAGGAGCATGTCGTGGCGTTCGGGCACGGTCGTGTCCCCGGCGTCCACCAGCTGCACGTAGTGCTGGAGGTCCCGGATGGCCATGCCGGACAGGCGCATCCTGGTCAGGAAGACGAGCCGGCGCACCGCCTCCGCACTGTAGAGGCGGTGGCCGCTGCTGTCGCGGTCGACGTGGACCAGGCCGGCCCGCTCGTAGTACCGCAACGTATGCGGGGAGATGTCGAGCAGGTCGGCCACCTCGGCGATCGTCCTGGGTTCGTCGACGTCGCCGCCGGTGTCGGCGAGCCGGTGGATCACCTCGACCGACATCGGCCCGTCGAGCTCGGCCAGCGCGGCCAGCGCCTTGCCCATCAGGTCCTGGACGGCCATCAGACCGAGCCCACCCAGGAGGAGACCGGACGCGAGGACGGTGGCGCGTCCGGGAAGTCGGTCGCGCGGGCCGTGTCCGCCCACTGTCGCAACGCCGTCAGGTTGGCGCCGTACGAGGCGCCGATCCGCTCGACGGCCTCCGCACCCAGCGGCAGCCGCAGCGGTGGTCCGTCGCCGTGCACCAGATCGACGATCACGTCCGCGGCCCGCACCGGGTCGCCTTCCTGGATGCCATCGGCACCGGCCAGGTCGCCGCGGACTGTCGCGAGCACGTCTCGGTAGACGGGGCTGACGTCAGTCACGGCGAGGACGTCGGCCGCGTTGAAGGCGGTACGGAACCGGCTCGGTTCGACGATCATGACGCGGACGCCGAACGGCGCGACCTCTCCGGCCAGCGCCTCGGACCATCCTTCGAGGGCGAACTTGCCCGCCGAGTACGCTCCCACCCCCGGAAACGACATCCGTCCCCCTTGGCTGCTCATCTGCACGATCGTCCCGCTCCCCTGTTCGCGCATGACCGGCAGCACCGCACGCACGAGCGCCGCCGGAACGAAGAAGTGCAGCTCCATGGCTTCGCGGAGCTCCGCGTCGCTGACCTCCTCGGCAGCGCCCACGAGTCCTCGGCCGGCGTTGTTGACGAGGGCGTCGATCCGCCCGAAGCGGTCCAGGGCCGCCCGGACGAGCGGGCGTGCCAGCGTGGCGTCGCGGGCGTCGAACGGCACGGAGGCGAACGTGCCGGGGAACCGCGCCGTCAGTTCGTCCACCGACTCCGGGCGACGCACCGCCGCCACGACGGCGTCCCCCTGCCTCAGCGCCCGCTCGGCGATCGCGCGCCCGAACCCGCGCGATGCGCCGGTGATGATCCACGTGAACGTGTCCGTCGATGTGTTCATGGTCGCGACGGTAGAAGTCTGAGCGCGCTCGAACGCAAACCTCACCGCTGGTCGTCCTGGGCGCGAGGTAGTCCTTTGCCAGCCGCTTGGGGCTCGATGCAGCCAGGCCTTTACGATCAGCTCGGCGAGCTCGGGGGCTGCGCCAGTGGCGGGTCCTCGCGGCGGGTGATCTCGGTGACCTCCGGCAGCGCCATCGCGATGTGGCGCACGTCGTCCCAGCTCGCCATGAGCTCACGGTAGACCCGACACCGGTGAGTGTCACCGGCTCGGGTCGGGCTGCCACGGCGGCAGCGGCCAGCTCCACGCCGGCATCGGTTCGGCCGGACCCGGCCGGACGCCGGGCTGCGACAGCACGACCGCCATCCGGCTCCCCCACTCCAGGTAGCCGGCAAAGGCCGCCCGGAACTCCGGGTCGGCCGGCAGCCCCACCTCGTCGGCGGTGTCGAGCAGCAGCGACACCCAGCGGCGCCGCTGTGGCTCGGTGATGCCCTTGCCCAGGTGCCGTCCGACCATGTGCGCGTGCCCGCCGCGTTCCTGCGAGTAAGCCGCCGGTCCGCCGAACACCTCGCCGAGCCAGGCGGCGACGTGCCGGGGATGCTCCGGATCCATGCCGTCGAACAGCGCCCCCAGCTGCGGGTCGTCGACCACCTTGCCGTAGAACGTCGTGAACAGCCGCTCGAGCTCCGGTGCACCGCCCGCCCACTCGTACAGCGTGGGCACGCAGCCGCCGCCACCGCCGACGCCGGTGGTCTCGTAGTGCCGCATCTCCTCGATCGCGTCGACGTACGGCCGGACCTGCTCGAAGAAGCGGGCGAAGGCCGGGCCGTTCCGGAACCCGCTCAGGTGCGCCTCGGCGGACGTCCAGCGGATGCGCACGACGTACTGCTCCGGCGCCTCGACACATCGGGTGAGCTCGAAGTCCACACACTCACGCACCTCGCGCAGCACCGCCCCGGCCCGCCGGTAGGCCGCTTCGAACTCCTCGGCCGCCGCAGCCTCGATCCGGTACCGGATGTATTCGACGATCACCCGGCAAGTCGACCACCACCGAGCCGCCCGCGACAAGAACGTACCTTGAGGTGCGTGGAGGTGACCCGCGCATGAGCATCCCCCGCAAGCGCTACTACTGCCCGGTCGAGGTGACCGTCGACGTCATCGGCGGGCGCTGGACCCCGGTGATCCTCGCCCATCTCAAGGAAGGAACGCACCGCTACGGCGAGCTGCGCCGCAAGATGCCCGATGTGACGGAGAAGGTGCTCACCCAGCGGCTACGACAGCTCGAACGCGACGGCCTGGTCGCCCGCACGGTGCACGACGGGGTACCGGCGCCGGTCTCCTACGACCTCACCCCGGAGGGGCGCAGCCTGACCCCGGTCCTGGAAGCCCTCTACGCCTGGGGCGAGCGCCGCGCGGCCGGGCGCGGTCTCGTCATCGCACCGGTCGAGTAGGTCATGTCGGTACGGCCGCGCGGGCGACCCGAGCGGCCGGGGCGCCTCACCGTCCGTCCAGCAGGTCGAGGACGGCGCGTTCCACTCGCTCACGGTCGGCCTCGTCGACCAGCACGTCCTCCGCACCGAGCGTCTCCAGCACCGGTCGAATGGTCTGGCCCTGTTCGAAGGCCTCGACGATTGCCGGGTCGACGTAGGCGGACCGGCAGACCGCGGGCGTGTTCCCGAGGTACTCGGCGACCTCCTTGATCGCGCGGCTCTCGGCGCGCCGGCGCGCGGTCCGGCTCGGCCGGGTCGGATCGTCGGCCGCCGCCAGCGCGACCGCGGCGAGCACGGTTCCGTGCCAGGTGCGGAAGTCCTTGGCGGTGTTCTCGTCGCCGACGATGTCGTGCAGGTACTCGTTCACCTCCGCCGAGGACACCGAGTGCCATTCGCGGCCGGCGTAGTAGGCCAGCAGCGTCTGGCCCGGCTCGCGCTGGCGCATCAATGCCCGGATGACGGCCACCACGTCGTGGTCGGCGATGGCCTGCACGCGCTCCTTGCCGGACTTCGCCGGGTAGTCGAAGACGACGCAGCCGGACCGGTTCACGTCGACATGCTCGCGGAGCACGGTGACCAGGCCGTGCGATCCGTTCTCCTGTGCGTAGGCCTCACTGCCGATCCGGAAGAACCCGATGTCCAGCAGCCGGGCCGCCGCCGCGAGCACCCGGCGCGGGTTGAGGCCACGGGTAGCCAGGTCCGCCGCGATGCGCGCACGAGCCTTCGGCAGCGCTCGCCCGAACTCGCGGACCCGCTCGAACTTCTCCCGGTCCCGTTGCTCCCGCCAGGCCTGGTGGTACAGGTACTGGCGGCGCCCCGCATCGTCGGTGCCGACGGCCTGCAGGTGGCCGTTGCGCCAGGGGCAGATCCGCACGTCCCGCCACGCGGGCGGGATCACCAGCCCGCGGATCCGGCTCAGCGCTTCCTCATCGGCCAGCGGCTCGCCGTCGACGCCGACATAGCTGAAGCCCTGGCCGCGCCGACGACGGCGGATCGCCGACCCTTGCGGGTCCCACCTGCGCAGCCGCATCGCCCACCCCCTTACGCCGTCGTCAGGGCGACGTACCCCGGCCGGCCGCGCCGCATGCCGGTGATGCCGACGGGTATGGGAGGAGAGAAGCACGAATCCGACGAGAGGAGCATCGATGAGCACGGCCACCAAGTCCGTTGATGTGAACGTCCCGATCTCCACTGTGTACAACCAGTGGACCCAGTTCGAGGAGTTCCCGAAGTTCATGCGGGACGTCGAGTCGATCCGCCAGCTCGACGACCGTCACCTGCACTGGACGGTGAAGATCGCCGGGGTGAAGCGCGAGTTCGATGCGGAGATCACCGAGCAGCACCCGGAAGAACGCATCGCCTGGCGCTCGATCGAAGGCGTCGGCCAAGCCGGCGTCGTCACCTTCCACAAGCTCGACGACGCCACCACCCGGGTGACGCTCCAGTTGGAGGTGGAGCCCGAGGGCATGACGGAGAAGATCGGCGAAAAGGCCGGCGTGGTCTCGCGGGCTGTCGAGCAGGACATGGAGGACTTCAAGGAGTTCATCGAGGCGCGCGGCATGGAGTCCGGCAGCTGGCGCGGCGACGTGCCACGCGAGGGCTGAGCGCCACCGCGCCGTCATCCGCCCCGGGCCGCCCGCAAAGTCACGGCCCGGGGTGCTTGATGCCTTCGACGATGCGGTCGAAGGACTCCGCGCCGTGGCCCTCGGCGACCTGCCGGTCCAGCAGCGCCTTGATGGGCGCCACCACGTCGACGCCGATCCCATGATCCATGCTGACCTGGACGATCCGGTCGAGGGCGGCCTTGTTGAAGTCCACGCTCTGCACGTCCGTCGTGTAGTCCCCGCTGTCGATGAGCTCGGCCGCGGCCGGCAAGGACACCGACGTCGCCCGCACGAACGTCCCGGCCGCCTCGGCGAAGTCCGCCGCGGAGATGCCCGCGGTACTCACCAGCGCGGCGCCGTGCAGGAACCCGGCGAACATGGCGTACATCGACGACAGCAGGGCCAGGTCGTAGAGCGAGGCCCGGCCGGCGTCCGCGCCGAGGTGGCGAGCCACCCCGAACAGTTCCAGCGTCGGCCGGTACCGCTCGAAGCCGGTGTCGGAGCCGCTGTAGAGGAACAGTGACGCCTCGGTGCCGATCATCGGAGGAGTCGCCATCATGCCGGCGTCGACATAGTCGATCCCGCGCCCGGCGGCCCAAGCGGCCATGTCCCGTGCCTCCTGCGGTGTGCCCGTGCTGAGGTTGACCAGCGTCCGCCCGGCCAGGTGCTCGGTAACCGGCTCCAGGAGCTCATAGGTAACCTCGTAGTTCAGCAGGCACGCCAGCACCAGCGGGCTGGCGGTGACGGCGTCGGCGACCGTGTCCGCGCGGATCGCGCCTGCCGCCACCAGCTCGTCGGCGCGCGACGGCGTCCGGTTCCAGACCGTGGTCGGATGGCCGGCGCCGAGCAGCGCCCGTGCCATCGGCCGGCCCATCGCGCCGAGGCCGAGGAGCGTCACTGCGGGGCGGTCGTTCTGGGACATCGTGGTCCTTCCTTCGTGTCGTCTTCAGCGGCTTCCACAGTCGGCGAGGGTGCTTTCGATCCGCTCACGACCGGCTCACGGTCAGCGCGCGGTCGCTGTCGGCGGGCTCGACTACCGTGGTGACGTGCGTTTCGGGGTGCTCGGCCCGCTCGAGGTCACCGCGGCCGCCGGGGTCGTGGTGCGCGTCCCCGAAGCGAAAGTCCGGCTGCTGCTGGCGGCGCTGCTGGCCAGCCGCGGCCGGCCCGTGGGAGCCGACCGGCTGGTCGACGACCTGTGGGACGGCCGCCCGCCGGCGGACGCCACCGGCGCGCTGCAGACCAAGGTGTCGCAACTGCGCAAGGCGCTCGGTGCCGGCGAGCCCGGCGGCCGTGAGCTGGTCGTGTTCCGGCCGGCGGGCTACCAGCTGTTGGCCGACGCCGCCGACGTCGACGCCGGCCGGTTCGCGGCACTGCTCACCCAGGCCCGCGGCCACGACGACCCGGCGGTGCGAGCGGAGCTGCTGACCACGGCGCTGGAGCTGTGGCGCGGCCCGGCGTTCGCCGACGTCGCCGATCACGCGTTCCTGCACCCGGCCGCCCGCGGGCTGGAGGAACAGCGGCTGGTAGCGGTCGAGGATCTGGCCGCCGCCCGGCTCGACCTCGGTGAGCACGCGGCCGTCGCGGCTGAGCTGGCCGCCGAGGCCGAGGCGCAGCCGCTGCGCGAGCGGCTGTGGGCGATGTACCTGCGGGCCCTCTACGGCGCCGGCCGTCCGGCGCAGGCACTGGCCGCCTATGCCGAGCTGCGCGAACGGCTGGCCGACGAGCTCGGCGCCGACCCGTCGGCGGAGCTCGCCGAGCTGCACGGCGCGATGCTCCGGCACGATCCGGCGCTGACGGCGTCGCGAGCGGCCGCCGGTTCCGGCGCACACAGCACGGGCACCACCCTGCCGACGCCGCTGACCAGGCTGATCGGCCGCGACGACACCGCCGACCGGGTGCGCGAGCTGCTCGGGCACCACCGGCTGGTCACGCTGACCGGGCCGGGCGGCGTCGGCAAGACCCGTCTCGCCCTTGAGGTCGCGCACCGGCTGAACCAGGCCGCCACGGTTCGCGACGGGGTCTGGCTGGCCGAGCTGGCCGGTCTGCGCGTGCCCGCCCGATCGGGTGCGGGGGCCGGACCTGACGCTGTCGCCGTCGTCGCCGAGGCTGTCGCCGCCGCGCTCGACCTGCGCGCCGACGCCGTCGCCGCCCCGGCCGACCGGCTCGCCGACGCGCTGCGCAGCCGGCAGGTGCTGCTGGTGCTCGACAACTGCGAGCACCTGGTCGAGGCGGTCGCGGCACTGGCCGATCGCATGCTGCGGGCCGCGCCGGGCGTGCGGGTGCTCGCCACCAGCCGGGAGCCGCTGGGACTACCCGGCGAGGTGGTGCACCCCGTCCCCGCGCTCGACCCCGCGGGCGCGGCGGAGCTGTTCCTCGAGCGGGCGGCCTCCGCCGGGTTCGACGCCGGCACCGCCGACGCCGAGCACGTCGCCGCCATCTGCCGCCGGCTCGACGGCCTGCCGCTGGCGCTGGAGCTGGCGGCCACCCGGGTGCGCGCGCTCGGTACCCGCGAGCTGCTGGCCGGCCTGGACGACCGGTTCGGTCTCCTCGCCGCCGGCCGGCGCGGCACGCCGGAGCGGCAGCGGACGCTGCGTGCGGTCATCGACTGGAGCTGGGATCTGCTCACCAACGCCGAGCGCGTCGTGCTGCGCCGGCTCGCGGTGCCCGCCGGTGGCTGCGACCTCGCCGCCGCCGAGGCCGTCTGCGCCGACGACGACGTCCGGCCCGGACCGGTGGCCGCGCAGGTGGCGCGCCTGGTCGACCGCTCGCTCGTCATGGCCGTCCCGTCGCCGGCCGGGCCGCGGTACCGGCTGCTGGAGTCGGTGGCTGCCTACGGCGCCGAACAGCTGCGCGCGGCGGGTGAGCTGGACACCGTCGAACGGCGGCATCGCGAGCACTACCTGGCGCTGGCGGAGCGGGCCGACCGCGAGCTGCGCGGCCCGGAGCAGCGGCGCTGGTTGGAGCGGCTGGACGCGGAGTCGGCCAACCTGCGCGCCGCCCTGGACAGCGCGGTGAGGTCCGGCGACGCGGCGCTGGCGCACCGGCTGGTCGACGCGCTGGCGTGGTACTGGTTCCTGCGCGGGCGGCTCGGCGAGGCGCTGCGGTCGGCTGCGGCCGTCGAGTCGCTGGGCGACGGCGTGCCCGCCGGTCCCGACGCTGCCGCCGCCCGGGCTCGCACGGCGGCCTGGCGGGCAGGGTTCGCGGTGCTGACCGGCGACGACCCCGGTGCCGCCGACTCGGCCGAGGCCGCGCTGGCCCGGTTCGACGGTGTCGACGACTCCGCAGGCCGAGCCCGCGCGCGATGGTTTCTCAGCCTCGTGCTCGCCGGCGCCGGCCGGCTGGAGCTGCACGCCCGCCGGGTGGCCGCTGCCCTGGTCGAGTTCCGCCGCCTCGGCGATCGCTGGGGTGTCGCGGCCGCTCTCAGCCTCCGCGCCGATCAAGTCCGGCCCGGCGTCGGCTCGGCCACCGCCCGGCGCTCGGCCGAGCAGAGCGCCGCGATCTTCGGCGAGCTCGGCGACCGCTGGGGGCAGCTGCAGGTCAGCGGCACGCTGGCGGTCTGGGCGGAGGTCCGTGGCGACTACCGGGAGGCGGAGCGGCTGCACCGTGACGGCGTGCGTATCGCCAGCGAGCTCGGCCTGTGGACCGAGCTGGCGCAGCGGCTGTCCGGCCTGGGCAGGATCGCGCTGCTGCGCGGTGACCTCGCCGCCGCGGCCGACCGTCACGAGCGGGCCCGGCGCCTCGCGGCCCGGCACGGCGACCGTCGCGGCGAGCAGTTCGCCGAGGTCGGCCTGGCCCTCGGCGACCGTCGCGCGGGCCGTCTCGACGACGCCGAGCACCACCTGCGTGCCTGGCTGGACTGGTGCCTCGACATCGACGGGCAGATGGGTGCCGCGTTGATCCTCGCGGAGCTGGGCTTCGTGGCCGAGCTCCGCGGTGACGCCGACGCCGCGCTCGCCCTGCATCTCGACGGCCTGGCCTGCGCCCGCTCCGCCGGCGACCACCGCGCCATCGCCCTGGCCGTGGAGGGTCTGGCTGGTGCCCGCGCGTCGACGGGCACCCCTGACGGTGCCGCCCAGGCGGCCCGGTTGCTGGGCGCGGCCGCGGCGCTGCGCGCGTCGGTCGGGAGACCCCTGCCGCCGGCCGAGCGTGGCGACGTCGACCGCATCGACGCGGCCGCCCGGGCCGTCCTGAGCGACGCCGCGTTCGCGACCGAGCTCGCCGCCGGCGGCGGGATGCCGCCCGACGACGTCTACGCGCTGGTCAGACCAGGCGGCGCCACAGTCCCGGGTAGTCGATGACGAGGCCGTCGACGTCCACCGTCAGGTCCGCGGTGAAGTCACCGGACCGGTAGCGGTAGGTGTCCGCGCCCAGCCGCATGTAGTACTGGTCCACCGCGATGACGTCCAAGCCGTGCTCCACCTGGACGTAAACCATGCGCAGGTCGGCGGAGTCGCCGGCGGCCAGGCCCACCCGGCGGATCGGAAGCGTGTTGGTGAACGGGGTCAGCGCGATGTCGACGTCGACGCAGCCGGCCAGCTCGTGCCGCTCGACACCGGCGCCGTCGTACCAGCGGTCGCCCGCCCGTCGCTCGAGGACGAGGTCGGGCTCGCCGTGCGGGCGCAGCTCCAGGCGCCGGACCGTCCAGTCCGGCGCGGCGACGATCCGGTAGCCGAGCCGGGTGGGCCGGCCGTCCAGGGCGACGACGACAGCGTCGGCGACCACCGAGCTCCGGTCGGCGCGCAGATCGAGGTGCTCGATGGCCGGCCAGCTCAGCGCCGTCCACATCACGTCGCGGGTCAGTGGTTCCGCGCTGTAACCGGTGAACATGTAAGTCAGTTAACACCTCGTCGAGCTCCGTAGCAACCGCTAAACTCGTTGAGTGGTTAACGTCGCCCAGGAGGCGCCGGCCGAGCTCGAGCCGGTGCGCACGCTGCTCAACAGCTGGCTCATCCCCAACGACACCCGCGAGCCCGACGACCGCTTCGATGCGTACGCCGACGACGCCGAAGTCGCGGCCGGCGACCGCGGCACCGTGCGCGACCTCCGCGACGACCTGCGCGCCGCCGTCGAGGGCAGCACCGGCACGGACGCCGTCGCCAACCGGTGGATCGACCGGCTCAACCTGCGGCCACTTGTCAGCGACGGCGAGATCACCTACCGGCACTCAGCAGGCCGGGCCGGCGACGTGCTCGCCGCGGTGCTGACGGCCGTCGGGTCCGGGCGGTGGGCGCGGCTTAAGGCGTGCCCCGACTGCCGCTGGGTGTTCTACGACCACACCCGCAACGCAAGCAAGCGGTGGTGCCTCATGACCGCCGGCGGCCCGGACGGACGCTCCTGCGGCAGCATCGCGAAGGTCCGCGCGTACCGCGACCGTCAGGCCGCGGCGGCCGGGTAGCGATCGGCCCACCACGCGGTCCAGCGCTCGGCGTGCACCGCGTACCTGGCGTCGTCCAGGCCGTAGGTGCTCAGGACCGCCCTCCTCGTCCCGCCATGATCATCAACGATCGGTGACATCACCAGGCGTTCCTGCGCCCCACCATGCCTACAACCATGGTGGAGCACCCAGCATCCTGGTGGTGTACCGGTCCGGTGCGTAGATGCGCTCAGTGCAAGGCGCGGTCGGGGACGACCCGGGCGAGGCCGTGCAACCACTCGTCCGGCGGGTCTGGCCACCAGCGCCCGGGTGCCAGCGCGGACAGCACGTCGCGGACGGCGCCGACGGACGCAGCGGATGGGACGACGCGGTTCGGCGAGGCGCCGGCCAGTACCCCGAACCACCAGTGCTTGGCGGTGTCGGCCAGCCCGTCGGGGTCGAGGACGACGTAGTAGTCGGGCAGCGTGACCGCGTCGGTGCGCAGCCGGGCGAGCGCGGCTTCGACCGCCACCTCCAGCGTGCCGGTGGGCGCGGTGCCGTCGAAGAAGCCGGCCCAGGCGGCGCCGACCTCGGCGAGCGGGTCGGCGTGGTGCACGACGTACGCCGAGTGCGACCGACCGACGGCGAGGCCGACGGTATCGGCGTCGGTGACGGCGCGGACGTTGGCCAGCCCGTCGAGCCCGGCGACGACGCCGCCGGCACTCTCGCCCACGACGACCACCACGGTGCTGTTGGGTCGGGCCACCCGCCCATTCTATGGATGCTGTCGGCGCCAGCACCTAGGCTGCGACTCGTGAAGTACATGCTGCTGATCTACGGCAACGACGACACCTGGAAGCAGGTCTACGACGACGCGTACGACGCCCACATGCGGGTCCACCGCGACCTCACCGCGGCGCTCCAGGCCTCCGGCGAGTTCGTCGCCAGCAACGGCCTCACCACCACCGACGCGCGGACGGTGCGGGTGCGCGACGGCTCGCCCGCGGTCACCGACGGCCCGTTCACCGAGGCCAAGGAGGTGCTGGCCGGCTTCTACCTGGTCGAGTGCGACTCCGTCGAGCGGGCCACCGAGATCGCGGCCATGGTCCCGGAGGCCGCCCTCGACCTCGTCGAGGTGCGGCGGGTGATGGATCCGGCCGACATGTGACGCCGCCGCGTGCGGCTAGCCGCGGGTCTCCGGGTCCTGGGCCAGCACCGCGCGGCCGCCGTCCACCGGAACCGTCGCGCCGTTGACGAAGCTGGCGTCGTCGGACAGCAGGTGCGCCACGACGGCGGCCACCTCCTCACCGCGCCCCACCCGGCCGAGCGGGTGCAGCCGGCCCATCTGGTCCTCGATGCTCGCAGCGGCCGCGTCGTCGAGCCCGGCGAGGAACGCGCCGTAGCGCTCCGTCGAGATCGAGCCCAGCGCCACCGCGTTCGTCCGCACGCCGCGCGGGCCGTACTCCACCGCCAGCGCCCGGGTCAGCCCTTCGATGGCCGCCTTCGCCGTGACGTACGGGGTGCAGCCGGGCACCGCCCGCTGCGCCTGATGCGACGACACGTTGACGATGGCGCCGCCGCGGCCTGCGGCGAGGAACCGCCGCACCGCCGTGGTGCAACCGACCACGGCCGGGTCCAGGTTCAGCGCGATCAACCGGGAGATCTCGGTGGCGTCGGTCGTGTGCACCGACGCGTCGCGGAACACCGCCGCGTTGTTGACCCACCCGGCCAGCGGCGCCGCGGCCTCGGCCAGGTCGGCGGCCCTCTCCGCGGCGGCCGGGTCGGCGGCGCTGCCGGTCACGGCCATCACCCGCGATGCCGCCGGGTGGCCGTCGACCCACTCCAGCGCCCGCGGGTCCAGCTCGACGGCGACCACGGCACCGTCGTCAGCGAGCAGCCGCTCCACGACAGCCCGGCCGACGCCGCGGCCGCCTCCGGTCACCACGTAGGAACGCTCCATGGCGCCACCCTCCCATGATCATGGAAACGGGGGTTCGAGGAACACCACCGGGATGACGCGGTCGGTGTTCGACTCGTAGAGACGGTAACCCTTGTACGCCGCGAGCACCCGGGGCCACCAGACGGCCCGCTCGTCCGGGTTCGCCGTGCGGGCCCGGGCCGGCCAGCGCCGGCCGCGCACCTGCACCGTAACCTCGGGATGCGCGACCAGGTTCGTGTACCACTGCGGGTGCCGCGGCCGGCCGCCCCACGACGCGATGACCACCAGCTTCTCCTCGTCGTGCAGGTAGAGCAGGGGGACGGTGTGCGCGCGGCCGGTGCGCGACCCCGTCGTCGTGAGGAGCAGCATGTCGTTGCGCACCAACCGACGTCCCAGCACGCCACGGGTCGCGCGATACACCGCGATGTGCAGACGAGACAGGCGCCGGGCGGTCGCGTCGCGCACGACGGGCTAGGCCTCCAGCACGTGTTCCAGGGCGACGTCGGGGTGGATGAGCTCCACCTCGTCGACCGCCTGGCCGGAGCGGATCAGCGCCTTGATCGGCTCGCCGACGTCCCACACGTTCACGTTCATGCCCGCGACGACCCGGCCGTCCAACAGCCAGAACGCGATGAACTCGCGGCCGGCGACGTCGCCGCGGTAGACGACGCGGTTGTAGCCGCCGGGCGTCACCAGTCCGTGGAACTCCATGCCCAGGTCGTACTGGTCGGTGAAGAAGTACGGGAGCTCGTCGTACACGGCGTCGCGGCCGAGCATCGTGGCAGCGGCGACCGCCGGCTGGTTCAGCGCGTTGGCCCAGTGCTCCACCCGGATGCCCGGCCCGAGCACCGGGTGGTCGGCCTCGGCGATGTCGCCGGCCGCCATGATGTCGGGGTTGCTGCTGCGCAGCGAGGAGTCGGTGACCACGCCGCTGCGCACCCGCAGGCCGGCGGCCGCGGCGAGCTGGAGGTTGGGCGCGGCGCCGATCCCGACGACGACGGCGTCGGCCGGCAGCTGGGTGCCGTCGGCGAGCACCGCACCGCTGACGCCGGATCCGTCGACGGTGAACCGCTCCACCTGGGCGTTCGTGCGCAGCGTCACGCCGTGCTCGGTGTGCAGATCGGCGAAGACCCGCGCCAGCTCCGGGCCCAGCGGCCCGATGAGCGGCAGCTCGGCGGACTCGACGACGGTGACCTCGACGCCGGCCTCGCGGGCCGCGGCCGTGACCTCGAGGCCGATCCAGCCGCCGCCGACCACGACCATCCGCTCGGCCGCCGCGATGGCCGCCTTGATCCGGTCGGAGTCGCCGAGGCGGCGCAGGTAGTGCACGCCGTCGGCGTCCGCGCCGGGCACCCGCAGCGGCCGCGGGCTGGAGCCGGTGGCCAGCAGGAGACGCGCGTACGGAACGGTGGTGTCGTCGGCAAGCACGACCTTGCGCCGGTCCGGGTCGACCTCGACCACTGCGGTGCCGAGCCGCAGGTCGACCTCGTGCTCGGCATACCAGCCGGCGTCGTGGACGAACGCGGAGTCCCGCTCGGCCCGGCCGCCGAGGTAGTCCTTGGACAGCGGTGGCCGCTCGTACGGGCGGTCCTCCTCGTCGCCGATGAGCATGACCCGGCCGGTGAAGCCCTGGTCACGGAGTGCTTCTGCCGCCTTGGCGCCAGCCAGGCCGGCGCCGACGATGACGAATGGCTGCTCGGTCACGGTGACACGCTACCCGCCGAGATACCGGTCGCCCCATGCCACCGGCGCGACGAGGCCGCGATCACGTGCTCGGGGACACCACCCGTCTCAGCGCCGCGCGCCGCCAGGCCGCGGCTGTCGGTGGCGGGTGATGTACTGCCCGGCATGACGACCCTCCGCGACGCCGCCGCCCGGTTCGCCGCCATGCACCGGTCGGGCTCGCCGCTTCTGCTGCCCAACGCGTGGGATCCGCTCAGCGCTCGCATCGTCGAGGACGCCGGCGCGCCGGCGGTGGCCACCACCAGCGCCGGGGTGGCGTGGAGCCTCGGCGCGGCCGACGGCGACCAGATCGACCGCGACAACGTGCTCGCGCTGGTCGCCCGCATCACTGCCGCTGTCGGCGTGCCGGTCACCGCGGACGTCGAGAGCGGGTTCGGCGCTACCCCGGACGAGGTGGCGGTCACCGTCGAGGGCGTCCTCGCCGCCCACGCCGTCGGCGTCAACATCGAGGACGTCCACCCGGGCGACCCTGCCGGGCTGCGGCCCGTGGCCGAGCAGGCCGACCGGCTCGCCGCCGCCCGGTCCGCGGCGGACGCGGCCGGCGTGCCGTTGTATGTCAACGCCCGGGTCGACACCTACCTGCGGGCGGTCGGCGACCCGGCCGGCCGCTTCGACGAGACGGTCCAGCGAGCCCGGGCCTACGTCGCCGCCGGTGCCGACGGCATCTTCGTGCCCGGCGTGGTCGACGCGCCGACGGTGTCGCGGCTGGCCGCGGACGTCGGCGCGCCGCTGAACATCCTGGCCGGACCGGGCGCGCCCAGCGTGGCCGAGCTGGCGGAGCTGGGCGTCGCCC
This sequence comes from Jiangella asiatica, assembly GCF_004349065.1. Classification (GTDB taxonomy): domain Bacteria; phylum Actinomycetota; class Actinomycetes; order Jiangellales; family Jiangellaceae; genus Jiangella; species Jiangella asiatica. The sequence goes on along the minus strand of NZ_SMKZ01000012.1, from coordinate 121,585 downwards.
GGGTCAGCCTCGGGTCGTCGGTGGCCGGTGCGGCCTATGCCGTGGTCCGCGCGGTCGCCCGCGAGCTGTTCGAGTCCGGCACATACACGGCGGTGGAGGCGCGCCTGGACTACGGCGAGCTCAACGCGCTCATGCGGTGACCGTCAGGGGCGGTAGAGCACCGGGTTGAGCGGGCTGGCGGCCAGGTCACCTGGGCGCAGGCCCGGGAACGACGCGGCCAGGTCGCTTTCCTGGTTCTCGTTGACCGGCTCGGCCACCACCATGTCGGCGTCGATGTAGATGACGGTCATCACGCGGCGCGGGTCGGCCGCGACGTTGCCGCCGGCGTGGTGGAACGTCCAGCCGAGGTGGTAGCTGGCGTCGCCGAGTGCGAACGGCTCGGTGACCACCGCGAACTCCTGCTCGGCGAGGGCCTTCTGCAGCTGGGCCTCGGACTCGTCGCTGATCGGCAGGTCGCGTCCGAACTCGAAGTGGTGACTCTCCGCGGCGAACGACAGCGGACCCATTTCCAGCGGTGTCTCCTGCAGCGGCAGCCAGATCGTGCAGCACCGGTCGCTGGAGAGCGGCCAGTAGTACTGGTCTGCATGCCAGGGCGTGATGCCGCCGCCGGGCTCCTTGTACAGCGCCTGGTCGTGGTAGAGCCGGACGCCGTCGACGCCGAGCAGCTCCGCGGCGATCCTGGCCAGCCGGCTGGAGAACACCAGCTCGCGCACCTGCTCGCTGTGCCGCCACAGGTTGCCGACCTGAAGGAACGCCTTGTTGTAGGTGGAGCGCTCCTCCATCGGAAGATGCATGGTGTTCAGCTCGATCACCTTCTCGGTGATCTCCGGTTCGTAGTCCCTCACGACCTGCGGGTCCAGCACACCGGAGAGGTGGACGAACCCGTCGCGGGCGAAGCGGGCGACCTGCTCCGGGCCGAGGTCGTAGGGGGTGTCGCGCGCGGACGGCGAGGCGATTGTCATCGAGGTCCTCCAGGGACTAGTGCGGGTCTCGGAACGGGCGCCCACCACATCGTCCGATCCGCCCTCCACCGGACACCACCTCGTGGATGACGACTCCCGGTACTTTCATGCCCGTCTCCTCACCAGCTCGGGCTGGTGTCGGGACGGAAAGTATCGTCGTCGCATGCACGCCGCGCTCGAGCACGTCGGCACCACGGGTGGTCTCTCGTGGGAGCGGCACCTGCAGCGCAGCCGGGCGTTCCTGTTCAGCTGGCACGTCCACCCCGAGGTCGAGCTGACGTTGATCACCGCGGGTGCCGGCACCCGTTACGTCGGCGACAGCATCGAGGCGTACGAGCCGGGCGATCTCACGCTCCTGGGCTCCGGCCTTCCGCACGCCTACGTGTCCGGTGCTCCCGGCGTGCACGAAGCCGTGGTGATCCACTTCCGGCCCGACTTCCTCGGCGCCGGCCTCTTCCAGGCGCCGGAGTTCGCCGCCGCCGGCGGGCTGCTCGCCGCCGCCGACCGCGGGCTGCGGCTCACCGCGACGGCGGCGCAATGGCGGCGGCTGGTCGAGCTGACCTCGTGGGACGGCGCCCGTGCGACCCTCGGTCTGCTCGACGCGCTGGTCGACCTCGCCGGAGCGGTGCCGCACGGCGACGGCGACGGTGTCGGGTGTGGCCGGCCCCTGGCCAGCGCCGGGTATCGGGCCCGGCTGCGGCCGGACAGCAGCCGGCGCATGGACCGCGTGTTCGGCTACCTGCACGAGCGCTACGCGGACCCGATCGGCCTTGACGACGTCGCGGCCGTCGCGCACCTGTCACCCGCCGCCTTCAGCCGGTTCTTCCGCCGTGCGACCGGCCGGACCTTCACCGCGTATCTCACCGAGCTGCGTGTCGGTGCGGCCTGCCGGCTGCTCGCCGACACCGATCGCGCGATCTCCGACATCGCCGCTGGCTGCGGCTTCGGCAACCTGTCGAACTTCAACCGGCGCTTCCGTGAGCTGAAGTCCATGACGCCGCGCGAGTACCGAGCCCGCTTCTCCCATTGATCATGTCTGGGACGGCTTGGGCACCACGGCGACGGGTTTGCCTGTCGGTGCGCGGTGGTAGACCGGAGATGTGTACACCGAGCGGGCGACCGCCATCCGCGACGCGGTGGCGTGGTCGTCCATGGTCACGAACGCCGAGCAGCATCGGGTGCTGCCCGACGGATGTCTCGACCTGCTCTGGACCGACGGCCAGCTGAGGGTGGCTGGGCCCGACACCGTCGCGTACCTCGCGGCGTGGAAGCCGGGCACGCCGTTCGTCGGGCTGCGGCTCGGTTCCGGCCTCGGCCCGCGGGTGCTGGGCGTGCCGGCCCACCTGCTGCGCGACCAACGGGTGCCGCTGGAGCAGCTGTGGCCCGGCGCCGAGGTGCGCCGGCTGTCCGAGCGACTCGCCGCGGCGCCCGACCCGTCGATCGTGCTCGAGGAGGTCGCCACAAAGCGGCTGGCCGCGAACCCGGCCGCCGACGGCGTCGCCGCCCAGGTGGCCCGGCGGCTGGGGCAGGGCGCCCGCATCGACGCCGTCGCCGACGAAGTCGGGCTCAGCGCTCGCCAGCTGCACCGGCGCAGCCTCGACGCGTTCGGCTACGGGCCGAAGACGCTGGCGCGCATCCTGCGCATGAACCGGGCCGTTGCCCTCAGCCGATCCGGCACCCCGGCGGCCGAGGTGGCGTTCGCCGCGGGCTACGCCGACCAGGCGCACCTCTCGCGCGACGTCCGGTCGCTGGCCGGCGTCACGCTGACGGCGCTGGTCACGTAGCCGGCAGGGCCGCGAAGAAGTCGATGCCGTAGCCGTCCGGGTCGTGCACGACGGCGTAGCGCTGACCCCACGGTGCGTTCCAGGGCTCCAAGTGCCCCTTGTAACCGGCGGCGGTGATCCGGGCGTAGGCCTCGTCCACGCCGGCCGGGTCGCCGCAGTCGAAGGCGAGGCTGGCCCCGCCCTTCGACGGCGTGAAGTCCGGGTCGAACGACGCGATGGTCTCGTGCGAGTCCAGCAGCAAGTTCACGCCTGGAGCGAGCGGGATCTCCACGTGCGGGGCGGTCTCGGCGCCGTCGGGAACCGGCAGCCCCAGTGCGCGGTAGAACTCCACCGAGCGGGCCATGTCGGCCACTGGGAACTCGATGGCGGCGAAGCGTTGCTGTGTCATGACCCCAAGCTAGGGCCGGTGGCACGCCGGCGTCTTGAAGGATTCGGACGACGCCGGGCCGCGAGGCACCGATGACTGCGGCGCGACCTGTAGTCGTCAATTCGGTGATGGACAGGATTCGGGCAATCCACCCGGGCCGTCCTGCCGTATCACGGCCGACGCACCCGTGACGAAAGGACTGCGATGAGCGAGCTCTCCCCCCGCCTGGCCCGCCAGTCCAGCCACCGTCCTTCGGACCGCACGGCACATCCGGTTCTCGGCCTGGTCCGCATCGCCCTGGGCTGGCTGTTCCTCTGGTCCTTCCTCGACAAGCTGTTCGGCCTCGGCTACTCCACACCCGCGGAGCGCTCGTGGCTCGATGGCGGCAGCCCGACCGGTGGTTACCTCGGCGGCGTCGACGGACCGTTCGGTGCCGCGTTCCAGGCGATGGCCGGCACCGTGTGGGCCGACTGGTCGTTCATGATCGGGCAGCTGGGCCTCGGCCTGGCCCTGGTGCTCGGCATCGGGGTCCGCGTCGCGGCCATCACGGGCGTGCCGCTGCTGCTGATGCTGTGGGCGACCAACCTGCCGCAGGAGAACAACCCGTTCATGGACGAGCACCTCGTCTACGCGCTCAGCCTGGTCGGGCTGGCGGTCACCGATGCCGGCGACGTGCTCGGCCTGGGCCGGCCGTGGCGCTCGACCCCGTTGGTGCGGCGGTTCCCGATCCTGGCCTAGACCTCGTCGCTCCCGGATTCGAGCCGCACCTCGCGCCGCCATGCGGCGTGCCGGGCGGCCAGCCGCGCGACGACATCGGCGTGGTCGCCGGCGAGGTCACGCGTCTCCCCGATGTCGTCGTGCAGGTCGTAGAGCGCGAGGCCGGAGCCGACGTCGACGTGCTCGCCGCGCAGCAGGGACTCTACGCGTGGGTCCTGGCCGTCGGTCCAGCGCAGTTTCCAGCGGCCCGATCGCACGGCCCACTGGAACCGGCAGTCCCAGTGCAACGCCTCGTGCGCTGACTCGGCCTCGCCGCGCAGGAACGCCAGCTGGTTCACCCCGTCGATGCCGGCCGCCGGACCCGCGCCACCCGCGGCCGCGACGAGGGTCGGGACGAGGTCCATCGCGCTGACCAGCCCGGATCGCTCGACGCCGGCGGGGATGCCGCCCGCCGGCCACCGGACGAACATCGGCACCCGGATGCCGCCCTCGTAGAGGCTGTACTTGCCGCCGCGCAGCGGTGCGTTGTCACCGAAGTTGCAGGTGGAGCCGCCGTTGTCGGTCAGGTACACCACGATCGTGTCGTCCGCGAGCCCGCGCCGGTCGAGCTCGTCGAGCAGCCGGCCGATCTCGGCGTCCATCAGCTCGAGCTGCGCCAGGTAGTACTCCCGCCCGTGTGGGAGGCTCGGCCAGATCACCTCTTCGTACCACTCGTCGTAGGCCGACGTGGCCTCGTTCCAGTCGCCGTACTCGGGCAGGCCGCGTCGGTCCAGCTCTGCCCGCGGGAGCTGGAAGCAGAAGTTGTGCACCGCGTTGAACGCCACCATCGCGAAGAACGGCTCGTCCTCGTGGCGGGCGACGAAGTCGACGGCCCGGCGCCCCAGCTCGGCGGTCAGGAAACCCTCGTACTCGACCTCGTCGTCCCCGTCGAACAGCGGCAGTACCGCCATCCGCCGCGCCGCCTCCGGGCCGTACTCGGCGACCGCCGCCTCGGAGTGGCGCAGGTAGTTCAACCGGCCCTGCTGGGTACCGGCCAACCCGTAGAACGACTCGGCGAACCCGTGCCGCGGCGGGCAGGCGACATCGCCCGCGCGCTCCTGCCCGTAGTGCACCTTTCCGAAGTAGCCGGTCGCGTAGCCGAGCGCGGACAGCCGCTCGGCGATCGTGGGCAGGTGATCGGGAAATCTTGAGTCACCGAACCAGGTGGCCCCCCACCGCTGCTGATACGCCCCCGAGATCAGGGCGGCCCGCGACGGGCTACAGATCGGCGCCGTGACATAGGCGTCGGTGCACGCGACGCTCTGCGCGGCGAGGCGGTCCAGCCCCGGCGTGCGTACCCCGTCGTGGATGCCCAACCGGCCGAAGTCGGCGTAGCCGTGATCGTCGGAGACGATCACCACGATGTTCGGCCGGGCCACCGGTGCGGTCACCCCTTCTCCAGCCAGGTCTGGGAGGGCACGCCGGTGACCAGCCGGCCGGCGTCGACGTATTTCTCCTCGCGGTCCCACAGGTCCTCGATCAGCAAGCCTCTGAGCCGGTCCAGCACCGGCCTCGCCGACACGTCGCCGGCCAGGTCCCGGCACTCCTGCGGATCGGTGGACAGGTCGAACAGCTGCTCGCGGCCGTCCGCGGACCACCAGACGTACTTCCAGCGATGGTCGGTGACCCAGTGGAGCTTCTGACCGAGGTTCGGATGCTCGCCGTGCAGGTGGTCCCGCCAGGTGGCGCCGGACCCGTGGAGCAGCGGCAGGACGCTGCGACCGTCGATGCCGCCCGGCACCGGGACGCCCGCGGCGTCGAGCAGCGTCGGCATCACGTCGCGGAGCTCGACGACCTCGTCCTGGACCATCCCTGCCGGCACGCCTGGCCCGGCCAGCAGGAACGGGATGCGCGCGGCACCTTCGTACGGGAGGCCCTTCTGGAACAGGTGGTGCTCACCGAGCATCTCGCCGTGGTCGGAGACGAAGCAGATCACGGTGTCCTCGGCCAACCCGAACTCGCCGAGGGTCTCGAGGAACCGGTTGATCTGCAGATCGATGTGCGCGAGATGCCCGTAGTAGCCGGCGCGGGCCCGGTGCAGCACGTTCGGCGCCATCCGGGCGGCGACCGGGTTGTGCCGCCAGTCCTCGTGATACGGCTCCAGCGCGCCGACCCAGTCGCCGACGACAGGTGCGTACCACGGCGCCTGGAGGTACTGCTCGAACGCCCACTCCGGCGGGTCGAACGGAGGATGTGGCCGGTGGAACGACAGGTAGAGGAAGAACGGGTCGCGACGGTCCCGGCGGTAGAGCCAGGAGGTCGCCTGGGTCACCGTCCAGGCCGTGGGGTGCCAGGCCTCCGGCTTGTCCCAGGGCCTGGCGACCATGGAGTTGCCGTTGAGTCCGTTGTCGTAGTAGTCCTCGACCGCGCTGGCACCGGCCTGCATGCGCAACCACGGGAGGTAGTCGTCGAACTCCTCGTAGGGCCGGTGGCGGCGCCGGGCGAAGTGCAGGTAACCGTCGTGCAGCACGACGTCGTCGAACCCGAGCCGGGAGCGTTCGGGGTAGACGTGCATCTTGCCGATGGCCTGGGTCTGATAGCCGGCCCGTCGGAACTCCCCGGCCATGGTGAGCTGGTAGTCCCACGGACGAGCGTTCTCGTAGCCGACCCGCCGATGCGACCGCTGGGACAGTCCGGTCATCAGCGCCGCACGTGCGGGGATGCACGTCGGGGTCGCCGAGTAGGCCCGGCGGAAGCGCGCGCCGCGTGCGGCCAGCGCGTCCAGGTGCGGCGTGTGTACGACCGGGTGGCCGTCGGCCGACAAGCAGTCGCCGCGCCACTGGTCCACGCAGATCAGCACCACGTTCCGTGGACTATCCATCGGGGTCCTTCCTCGGTAGTTCATGGACGGGCCGGAGTTCGGCGAGTGCCTGGGCAAGCGCCCGCAACCGCGGCGCGTCCAGCACGCTGGGTGCCAGCGCCGCCAGGTCCAGCAACGACACGTGCCCAAGCGTGGCACCCGTGGATTGTCGAGCAACCCGGGCACCGTCGCGTGGATGACGTCGGCCACGTCTGGTTCGGCGAGCAGTGCGCCGATCGGCGTGCTCAGGTCGATCGGGCCCGCAGGCAGGTCCTCCGGCCGTGGCAGCGCGGCCGCGGCGCGCTCGCTGTGTTCACGCTGCCGCCGAACGAGCAGGTGACGATCTTCGACGTCGCCGTCCGCCGGCAGGCCCAGGCGCTCGTACTGCTCGTGCGGGGCATCGGCGGAGCGCATGAGCTCGACCATGAGGGTGGCCATCCGGCGCTCCAGCTCGTCGTCGACGAGCAGGCGCTCCTGCGCCGGATCGGTCTCGAGGTCGAAGAGCAGGGTCCCGAAGACGTGGGTGTTCACCTGGCCCGGCGCGGGCACGCGCAGCGTCGGGCAGCCCCTGGTGAACGCGAACGGGTCCACCAGCTCCGCACCGGCGAGCTCGTCCGTCGCGAACCGGGCCCGCATGTGGGTGGGCATCAGGGTGTACTCGTACAAAGGCCCGTTCCGCGGCGTGGAGCACGCGCGCATGTACACGTACCGGCCGTCCGTGACGTTGACGTGGCCGCCGAACGATCCGAAGAGGCCCGCGGCCCGCACCGGCCGGTCGGACGCGATGGTGTCCTTCAGGGGCACGCCCTGCATGTCCGGCGGCCGCTGGACGCCGAAGTACTCCAGCAGCGTCGGTGCGAGGTCGACGGTCTGCACCAGGCTGGACCGGCGCTGCCCACCGTGACCGGACCGCGGGTCCCAGATGAACAGCGGCGTGTGGATGGTCTCGTCGTACCACGGTTGGGCGTTCTTGCCCCACCAGCCGTGCTCGCCGAGCAGGAAGCCGTGGTCGGTGCCGACGACCAGCATGGTGTCGGCCCACAGGCCGTACCGGTCCATCGCGTCGAGCACGCGGCCCAGCGAGTGGTCGCACATGCTCAAGAGTGCCGCGTACTCGTAGCGGACGTGGTCCACGGCGACCGGCCGCTCGGTGAGCCGCTTGTACTCGGGCCAGTCGAAGTGCGGGCCGTCGTAGTCGTGCGGATACCGGTCGCGATAGTTCTTGTACGTGAAGAACGGCTCGTGCGGGTCGAAGGTCTCGATCTGGACCAGCCACCTGTCCTGGTCATGGTTGGTGGCGATGAACTCCAACCCGGCGTCGACGGTGAGCGTCTGTGGGTGCTCCTCCTCACGCTGGAGATGCGACCGGTTCACCCAGTCCTGCCGCCAGAGCTGGTTGCGGACCAGCCGGACCGCGTCGGGCATGTCCGGCTCGGCTACCTGGCCCTTCCATGGATCGCCCTCCTGCCCGCGGAAGAACTCCCATGAGCGGTACCGCGTGTGATACGTCCCGCCGCCGTCCTCCCAGTAGTGCTGATGGTCGCTGGCCAGATGGGTGTACACGCCGTCCTCGGCGAGCAGCTGCGGCATGGAGTCGTCGTACGGCTCCAGCGGCCCCCAGCCACGGTGCAGGAACCCGTATCGCCCGGTGTGCAGCTCTCGTCGTGCCGGCATGCACGGCATGCTGCCGGCGTAGCAGTTGTCGAACGTCACCGCGCGCTGCGCGAGCCGGGTGAAGTTCGGTGCGTGAACCCAGGAGTTGCCGTAGGGCGGCAGGTACCGGCGGTTGAGCGTGTCGAAGAACACGAAGATCGCACGCTGGCGCGCCAGGTCGGTACCGCTCATGGCCAGCGACCCTTCCATCAGCCGACCGGGTAGGCGATCTCCCGGCTCTCACCGCCGGAGTACCGCACCCGGACGATCAACACGTCGCCGGACGAGGCGGCGATCCGCCGGTCGGCCAGGCCGGACGCGGTTGCGAGCGTCAAGCTACCGTTCGCCCACGGCTCGGTCGTGTCCAGGCTCATGCTCGTCACCGCCGTCGTCCTGCCGGTGCCGGCCTGCTGCACGAGGAGCAGCACGGAGCGCACCTCCAGCGGCCCGCTCGCGCCGTCGTCGCTGCCGGTGTCGGCCATCGCCACGGTCACCGCGTCGACCGAGCCGCCCGACATGCCGACCGAGGCGACGTGCACCTCAGGCGCCGGGTCGCCGCCGGCGGCCTGCGACCAGAACTGGTCGTAGGCCAGGCTGGCCCCGGTGAACTCCGGGCATTTCGTCACGGAGTCGACCGGCTCGTAGGTCGCGCTCACCAGCCTCGCCGCCGGCGCGTCCCACGAGTGCACGAACAGGCCGATGTCGTGGGCGGGCAGGTAGTCCTGGACGAGCTCGGCCGCCAGCTCCGGCTCCCGGCACGACGCCGACCCGTTCCACTCGGTGGCCACGAGGGCCTCACCGCTGTCCTGCAGGTGGCCGAAGCGGTCGTCCCAGCCCTCGCCTCCGGCGGGGCCGTCGCCGGTGGGGCCGTCGGCGTAGAAGTACGGGTGGACGGCGTAGGCGGAGTTGTCGGGCATCTCCGGCGGGGGCACGAAGTCGTTGAACTTGCCGGCGTTGTTGTCACCGTCGAACAGCAGCACGTTGTCCGGGGCGAGCTCTCGCACGGCCAGGCCGAGCGGCACCATGCCGTCGATTCCCGTGTCGGGATCGGTGTCGCAACCGTACGCCCATTCCGGCCACGACCAGTCGACCCCGGTCGGGCAGGGCCGCTTGCTCTGCGGCTCGTTGAAGATCTCCAGGACGATGCCCTTGTCATCGCCCCACGATGGGGCGAGCTGCGTCCACGCGGCGAGCGTGTCCTCGTTGGGCAGCTTGACCTGGTCGCCGTCGACGCGCGGCGTGCACCCGTAGGTCTGCGTCTGCACGGACACGATGACGACCATGCCCAGCGCCCGGGCCTGCGCCACCACGTCGAGGACGGTGTCGGTGTACGGGTCCGGCCCCGGGTCGGTGGCCTCCAACGCGAGGGCACCCTGGCTCACCTGGAACCGCACCGCGTCGGCGTTCCAGTACGTCTTCATGGCGAGGATCTGCTCGGCCGTGTCGTTGACCATCGCGGCACGGACATCGGACAGTTCGTCCCTGGTCTCCTGGTTCATCCCGATCGAGTCGCACAGCTGCGGGTACTCCTCGGGGTAGAGGATGCCGACGGAGTTGAAGCCCTGCGGCACGTACGGTGTCGACGTACCGGCAACGACCAAGGAACCGGAACCGGCGGCTACGCCGGCGACACCGGGATCCGCGGTCGCCTCCTCGGCACCGGCCGGCACAGCCGCCAGCACGGAACCGGCGATGAGCACCGCCGACGCCACGGGTAACCGATGGGACAGCACACGCATGGGAACCTCCTGCGACGTTGGGATTGGTTCTCCGCTGAATTATCTTCTTAGCAAAGATAATTAGTGGTCAGGAATCTACCGGGCAGGTCCCGAGGTCGTCAATGGGCGGTCCGGGAGTCAGCCGGCCTGGTGGGTGTCGAGGCCCGGCTCGAACGCGACCGGGTCGGTGAAGTAGCGGTCCAGGAGCAGCGCCGCCGCCGCGGCAGCGGTCGACCGCTCGCCGAACGTCGCCAGCTGCACGATGCCGTCGGGCCGGCTCGGGTCGGCCGCACGCATGCCGTCGCGGACCGCGTCGAGGAAACCGTCGGCATGGGTCGCGTTGCCGGACAGGGTGACCGCGTCCGGGTCCAGCAGGTCCGTGAGGGTTCCGACCGCCTCGCCCACCCAGCGCCCGCGCAGCGCCAGCAGGTCGCTGACGGCGGCGTCGGCACCGCGGTTCACCAGCTCCTCGTAGGTGGTCGACTCCGTGGCGAGGCCCCGTTCCCGGGCGAGCGCGAGCAGCCCGGTGTTGCTCGCCACCATGCGCAGGCAGTTGGTCCGGCCGCACTCGCAGCGGGGCCCTTGCGCTGCCCCGACGGGAAGGTGGGCGACCGTGCCCGCGATGCCGCGGGCGCCGCGGTGGATCTGCCGGTTGACGACGAGCGCGGCCTCCACCACGCTCCCGACGAACAGCGCGATCACGTTGTCCGCGCTGGACCCCACACCGAACGTCAACTCGGCCAGAGCCTCACCGCGGGCCTCGTTGTCGTAGACGACCTCCAGCCCGAGCTGCTCGGCGACGAGATCTCGGACCGGGACCTCGGTCCAGCCGAGCTCGGCGTGGTGCATCAGCCTGCCGGCCGTGTGGTCGACGGAGCCACCGGAGGTGATGCCCACGCCCACCACGTGCCGCCCGCTGAGCTGGTCGCGGAGCTCGGCGAGAGCCTCGGCGGCCCCACGTATCACCGACTCGGCTTCGGCAGAGCTGTGTGCCACCTGCCGTTGCAGGATCTGCTCGGCCCGCAGGTCGACAGCGGCGACCAGCGAGTAGTGCACGCCGATGTGCAACGTCAGGACGGCGCGGCTGGTCGTGTCGAGGTCGAGCGGCACGCGCGGTCGTCCCGCGCCGGCGGCCGGCCCGGACGCCGTCAGCTCCCTGACCACGCCCGCGTCGATCAGTGCGGCCGTGAGCTTGGTCGTCGTGCCCGAGGACGTCCCGGCGATCTCGGTGATCTCGGCGCGTGGGATCGGGCCGTGGGCGAGGATCACCTTCAACACGGTGGCGAGGTTCTGCTGACGCATCGTCACCGGATGGAGGCTGGAGGTGGTGCGCCAGGTCATTGGTCCTCCGTGAGCACGTCGTGATCCCGATCGAAGTCGCCCGGCCCGGCGGCGAGCTCGCCGCCGTCCACCAGCAGGCATACACCGTTCACATGGGCCGCGTCATCGGATGCGAGGAACGTGACGACGCCTGCGACGTCCTCGGGGCGCCCCAGCCGGCGCAGCGGGTTGCGGGCGGCGTGCCGCGCCGCCTGCTCCGGCCGGCGCCACGCCTCGCGGTTGCGCTCGACCGCGATGAACCCGGGTGCCACCGCGTTGCACCGGATGCCCAGCGGCCCGAGCTCGACCGCGAGCGAGCGGGTCAGGCCCACCAGCGCGGCCTTCGCGGTCCCGTAGGCGGCGTCGCGCGGATAGGCCTGGTAGGCGTGGATCGACGCGATCATCACGATCGACGCGGGCCCGCCGCGCTGCTGCCGGACGGCCGACGCGAACCGGCCGGCGGCGAGCCAGGCTCCTTTCACGGCGACGTCGTGGGCCCGGTCCCACTCCTGCGACGTCAGGTCGAGCACCGACGCCGGCCGCTGATAGGCGACGGCGTACACCAGCGTGGTCAGGCGCCCGGCTCCGGCCGCGGAGTCGACCGCCCGCTCCAGGACCTCAGGGTCCGAGCCGTCGCCGACCACGGCGGCCGAGGTCCCCCCGAGGTCGGCCGCTCGTGCCGCCACGTCGGAGCGCTGGTCGACGAGGACGACCGCCGCGCCGCCGGCGGCGAAGGCGGACACCACCGCAGCGCCGATGCCGCCGCCGGCACCCACCACGACCACGGCCTCGCCGTCGAAGCGGGCCATCACCGGATCCTGTGGACGTTCGACCACACCGCCGACGGGTCCAGGCCGACGCCGAGCCCGGGGCCGGGCCGAGTGACGTAGGCGCCACCGGTCGTCGCCTCCCGCGGCTCGACGAGCGCCGGACGGCCGTCGCTCTCCAGCACGGCCAGCTCGAGCAGGCCGGGTGACGACACCGCCTCGCACAGTGCCGCCGTGTGCGCCGATGACACCGGGCCGGTCGGGTTGTGCGGCGACACCTCGACGCCGAAACCCTCGGCGAAGCGGGCCAGCTCGAGCGCGCGACGGGGACCGCCGGCGTGCTTCACGTCGGGCATCACCACGTCGACCGCACCGGCGTCCAGCAGCGGCCGCAGCTCCTCCGGCGAGGCGGCGAACTCGCCGGCGGCCAGCGGTATGCCCAGCTCGTCGCGCACGCGTCGATGTGCCTCGACGTCGTGCAGGTGCCCGACGTCCTCAAGCCACCGCAGGCCGAGCCCTCCGAGCGCGTCCCCCACCGTGAGTATCTCCTCGACGCTCAGCTGGTTGTGCAGGTCGAGCATGAGCTCGGCCTCGGCACCGACGGCGTCCCTGACCGCGGCCGCGAGCTCGAGGCCGGCCGAGACGCGGCGAGCGCCGACGAGGAAGTCGAACGGCGCGAACTTGAGCCGGGTGAAGCCCGCGGCGAGCGCTTCCTTGGCGACCTGCACCACCGTGTCGATCGTTCGGTCGTGGACCGCCCTGTTGATGTTGCCGTAGCAGGGTACGCCACCGTTCCACCGCCCGTCGCCCGCTCCGCGGTGCTCCTCCGGCGCCAGCCAACCCGCGACCGATACGCCGGCCCGCTGAGCGGCGAGGTCGCACAGTGCGGCGTCGAGCGCGCCCAGCACGGTGAGCTCGAGCCGGCGGCGCCCGGCGAAGCGCGGGTCGCGGCGGCCGGCCTCCTCGGCGTCCGCGGCCACCTGGGCCATTGCGGACTCCAGCGGCAGGCCGACGAACCGGCTGGCCTGCGCGTCCATGAACGGGTGTGCCAGCTGCCAGGGTCCCGCGTCGGACCACTCCCCGACCCCGACGGAGCCGTCGGACGTGACGATCTCGATGAAGTCCCAGGTGGTCCGCCAGGACACGTCGCGGGAGCATCGGCGGACCTCGACGAGTCGCGGGTCGCTCACGCCGCCAGCTCCTCGGTGAACTCCTCGAGGAACCGGTCGACCAGCTCCGCGGCGTAGCCGCCGAGGTCCGCCACCGGCCGGCGGCAGACGGGCGTGTCGATCTCGCCGCGGCGACTGGCGATCAGCTTGCCGGCCTGAGTGAGCACACCGGCGCCGAGCCAGCACGTCAGGTACGGCAACAGCCGCCGGTACAGCTGCTCCGCGGCGGCGGTGTCGCCGGACGTCCAGGCGCGCCAGATCGCCAGGTACACCTCGACGAAGCCGCCGCCGGGCTGGACGCCCGCGGCGCCGGCCCGCAGGGCGGCCAGCAGGTCGATGCCGCCGTTCCCGATCAGGCTCCTGATCGGCGGGTCCGCGTCGAGGAGGCTTCTGATGTAGTCCGCCGGCGCTCGCTGCTCCGCCTTGACGAAGGTCAGGTTCGGGTGCTTGGTCGCGAGGCGCTGGACGTCGTCGACGGCCAGCCGCGTCTCGGTCTCCTGGGGCACGTACTGCAAAACCACCGGAACCGGGGCCACCGCGTCGACGACGGCGCCCGGGTGTTCCAGCAGCGCCGGACCCGGCGGCGCGTGGTGGCGTGGCGGCAGCACGTTGACCGCGTCGACGCCCAGCTCGACCATCTCGACCGCTCGGCGGCACGCCGCGTGCGTCGAGTTGTCGGCCACCGATCCGATGACGGCGATCTCCGAGCCCTCCGTGGCTCGCAGCGCGTCCGCCAGGAGCAGCGACTTCTCGTCGTCGTCGAGCTGGTAGAACTCCGACGCGTAGCCCGGGAACATCATCGACGTGACACCGGCACCGGCGAGCCTGGTCACCGATCGCCGGAACGACACCCGGTCGATCGCCCCGTCCGACTCGAACGGCGTGGCGAGCACCGGCGACACGCCACCGATCCGTTCCACGGCATCACCCCCGTTGGACATGTGTGTTCTCCCTGCTCATCACGAGGTCCGGTACGTCGTTGGCGAAGTGGCAGGCGGTGAAGCGGCCCGGTCGCACCTCTGCCAAGGGCGGCGGGGTCGTCGCGCAGATCTCGCGGTCGGGCCGCGCGATGGGGCCGATCGGGCAGCGGGTGTGAAACCGGCACCCCGGCGGTGGGTCCGCCGGGCTGGGCACGTCGCCGGAGAGGATGATCCGCTCCCGCCGTGCCCTCGGCTCGGGGTCCGGCACCGCGGAGAGGAGACTCGCCGTATACGGGTGGAGCGGATCGGCGCAGACCTCGTCGGCGTCGCCCTGCTCGACCACCTGCCCGAGGTACATGACGGCGATCCGGTCGCTCATGTACCGCACGAGCGCGATGTCGTGCGCGATGAACAGGTACGCCACGCCGAGCCGGTCCTGCAGGTCGCGCAGGAGGTTGACGACCTGGGCCTGGAGCGAGACGTCGAGGGCCGAGACCGGTTCGTCGAGCACCACCACGTCCGGCTCCGTGGAAAGTGCGCGGGCGATCGCGACCCGTTGCCGTTGTCCGCCGGAGAACTCCCGGGGCAGCCGCGTGGCGTGGCCGGGATCGAGACCGACCAGCTCCAGGAGCTGACCGACCCGCGCGGGGATCTCCGCGGACGGGACGATCCGATGGATCCTGAGCGGCTCGGCCACGAGGGCGCCCACGGTGTGACGCGGGTTCAACGAGGCGTAGGGGTCCTGGAAGACGATCTGGGCGCGACGACGCAACCGGCGCAGCTCGTCGCCGCGCGCCGTTTGCAGGTCGCCGCCGGCGACCAGGACCTGCCCGGCGTCGAGATCCTGCAGCCCGAGGACGGCCCGGCCCAGCGTCGACTTGCCGCAGCCGGACTCGCCGACGAGGCCGAGGGTCTCCGCGGGCCGGATCTCCAGGCTGACGCCGTCGAGCGCCCGGACTCCGCTCTCCCGGTGCCGGCGGAGCAGACGCTGCCGCGCATGGAACGTCTTCTCGGCTCCGTCCAGCACCATGACCGGCTTCTCGGTCGAGGGTGCCGGCCGCGGCGCGGCGACGGCGACCTCGTCGGCGACGAGCACGTCGAGCCGGTCCGGCCGGTCCTGCGTCACCCAGCACGCGGCGACGTGGTCGTCGCCCCGGCCGGTCAGCGGCGGCGCCCCTTCCGAGCAGCGGTCCTCGGCCAGCGGGCAGCGAGGCGTGAACGGGCAGCCCGGAAGGGGATGCTGCGGGTCCGGCGGCTGGCCGGGGATGGCATGCATCCGTAGCGCGGAGTCGACGCCCAGCCGCGGCACCGCCTTCAGCAGTTGCGCGGTGTACGGATGGGAGGGCCCGGTGAGCAGCTGCTCCGTGCTGCCGACCTCGGCGAGCCGGCCGCCGTACATCACGACGGTGCGCTCACAGAGGCTGGCGACGACACCGAGGTTGTGTGTGATGAGGACGACAGCGGTGCCGAGCTGCTCGTTGAGTCGGGCGAACACGTCGAGGATCTGGGCCTGCACCGTGACGTCCAGCGCCGTGGTCGGCTCGTCGCAGATCAACACGTCCGGGTCGTTCACCAACGCCATCGCGATCACGACCCGCTGGCGCATGCCGCCGGAGAACTGGTGCGGGTACTCGTCGACGCGCCGGTGCGGATCGGGCACGCCCACCAGCTCCAGCATGTCCACGGCGCGGCGGCGGGCGGCTTCCTTGGGCACGCCGTGGACGCGCATCGCCTCGGCCACCTGCTCACCGATGCGCATCACGGGGTTCAGCGCCGCCAGCGAGTCCTGGAACACCATGGCGGCGTCACCGCCGCGGTACCGGCGCAGCGCATCGTCGTCCATGGACAGGACGTCCTGGCCCCTGAAGAGCACCTGGCCGGTCATGGTGGCGGTAGGCGGCAGCAGCCTCAGCATCGTGCGAGCCGTGACCGTCTTGCCCGACCCGCTCTCGCCCACGATGGCCAGCCGCTCGCCGGCGCGGACGTCGAGGTCGATGCCGCGCACCGCCTGGACCGTCCCGGCCGAGCCCGGGAACTCCACGCGCAGCCCGCGTACCTGGAGCACGGTGTCATGTGCAGCGTTCATGCCGACCCCTCACCCTCGCCGCAGTGCGCGGTTGAGCGCGTCGGCGAACAGGTTCAACCCGATGACAAGAGCGGTGATCACCGTGACCGGTGCGAGCGCGTAGAACGGCTGGTCGGCCAGGTAGGGCAGGCCGGCGTCCACCATGCTGCCCAGCGACGGGTTCGGCGGCTGGATGCCGAAGCCCAGCAGGCTCAGCCCGCCCTCGACGAAGATCGCCGTCGCGGCGGAGAGCACGAAGTTCACGATGAGGGCGTCCAGCGAGTTCGGCAGCACGTGCCGGAACAGCACCCCAAGACGGGACGCGCCGACGGCCCGAGCGCCGAGGACGTACTCGCGTTCGCGCTGTGTCAGGACCGCCGTGCGGGTGAGCCGAGCCGCCATCGGGATGCCGATGACGACGATCACGACGACGACCGTGCCGAATCCCGCGCCGAGGAAGGCCACGAGGCAGGCGCCCAGGATGAGGTTGGGGAACGCGATGAGGACGTCGAGTATCCGTTGCACCGCGGTGTCGATGCGGCGGTGCATGGTGGAGAGCAGGCCGATGACGACACCGATCGCCTTGCTCACCGGCACCGCGAGGATGACGACGATGACGTTCTGCCGGATGCCGTACAGCAACCGGGAGAAGATGTCGCGGCCGATCTCGTCGGTTCCGAGGAGATGGTCAGTACTTGGACCGAGCAAGGACGCGCCGGCCTGCTGCGCGGCCGGATCCGACGACGCCAGCAGCGGGGCGAGCAGCCCGAGGCAGCTGATCGCGACCACGACGACCGCGCCGACCATTCCGGCGGGGGTCCGTAGAGCCGACCGGATCCGCCCGCGGCTACGCGGGGCCTGGGCCGCGACCTCTGTGGTCTCGACGACCGTGCTCATGATCAGACCTCCAGCCGGACGCGCGGGTCGAGGGCGGCGTGCGCCAGGTCACTGGCCACCTGGACTGCGATGAAGACCACGACGGAGATCAGCACGAGGTCCTGGACCAGCAGGTAGTCGCGGGCGGAGACCGCGTTGACCAGTACTGTGCCCAACCCTGGCCAGGCGAAGATCGTCTCGATCACGACGACACCGCCGAGCAGGTGACCGATCCGCAGGCCGATCACGGTCACCACCGACGGCAGCGCGTTCGGCAGCGCGTGCCGCCACAGCACTCGCCGCCGCGACGCGCCCTTGGCCCGCGCGGTGTCGAGGTACTCCTCGTCCAGCTGCTGGTTCAGGGCGGTCTCGAGAAACCGCCCGACGACCACCGCGGAATGGACGGACAGCGCGATGGCGGGCAGCAGGAGCTGCTGGAAGCCGGCGCCCGGGTCCTCCAGGATCGGCGTCCGCCCGCCGGCCGGCAGCACGCGCAGCGTCACCGCGAAGACGAAGACCAGCATCACCCCGACTACGTACTCCGGGACGCCGAACCCCAGGGCCGAGAACAGCCGGTAGGCCACGGCCGCCGGCCGACGGCGGGCGACGACGCCGGTGATGCCCAGGGCGAACCCCATGAGGATCGTCAGCAGCAGGCTCGCCAGGGCGAGCTCCAGCGTCGCGCCAACGGCGGGCCCGATGAGATCACCGATGGGAACCCGGGAGACGTACGAGACGCCCAGGTCGCCGGTGAGCAGGCCACCGATCCAGTCGAAGTACTGCACGACCAGCGGCCGGTCCAGGCCAGCCTCGGCCTCCAGCGCCGCGACCGCCTCGGGCGTGGCCTGCTCGCCCAGCACCATCGCCACCGGACTTCCCGGGAGCAGCTGGACCAGCCAGAAGATCCCCAGCGACGCCACGAGGCACGTCAGGACCGCCGTGGGGAGCCGGCTCAGGGTGTACCGCAGCATGGGCTCAGCTCTTCCACGCGTCGGCGAAGAGCATCTCGTCCCAGACGTTGTAGGCCCAGCCGTGCACGTCCTGCTGGGTGACGACATTGTTCGACGTGTGGACCGCGTCGAGGCAGAACGCCTCGTCGAGGATGAACTCCGTCAGCGCCTCGATCGCGGCGTGCTGGTCGTCCTCGACAGCGGTCGCCAGCTCGCCGGCCAGTCGCGCGTACTCGTCGGAGGCGAACCGGAACAGGTTGTTGTCGACCCGCAACGGCGCGGCGCTGTAGACCACGTTGACCGGCGACAACGTGTTCCAGCCGTGGAAGGCGAGGTAGAGCCCGGCGAAGCTGCGGTTCTGGAACCGCTCGGTGATCACCGCCGGCTCCAGGATCTGGATGTCGGTCTCCAGGCCGATCTCGCTGAGGTTGAACGCGACGATCTCGGCCGCCCTCGACTGCGCGGCGTTGGCCTCGACGGCGATCACCTGGTCGATGGCCCCGGCGCTGGCCAGCAGGCTCCGGGCCCGGTCCAGGTCGCGGGAGTAGGCCTCGGCCCAGCCCTCGTCGTAGGCCGGGCTCGTCGGCGACCATGGTGCGGCGCTGACCTTGCCCTGTCCCTGGTACAGCTCGTCGTTGATCCGCTGCCGATCGATGGCGTAGTTGATGGCCTGGCGGACCTCTTTGCGGTTGAGCGGCTCGACCTCGACGTTGGCGCCGACGTACAGCGCCGCGCCGTAGGTGTTGTAGGCGACGACGTCGAAGCGGCCGTCCTGCTCGACCGTGCCCCGGTCCAGCGGCAGGAGGTTGAGCCCCATGTCGACCTGTTCCGAGCGGACCGCCGAGACGAGGGCCTCGGACCTGGTGATGAACCGCACCTCCATGCCATCGAGGTACGGGCGGTCAGGGAGCCAGTAGTTCTCGTTGCGCCGCAGCGTGATGTTGGTGCCGGGGGCGAAATCGCCCCAGACGAAGGGTCCGGTACCCACGTGCGCGGTGCCGTCGACGAAGGCGTCGTGTGACTCCCGGTCGATGATCGTCAGGAGGCTCAAGGCGTCGTAGATCGATGTCGCCGGTTCGGAGAAGGCGAGGGTGACGGTGTTCCCGGCCTTGTCGATGCCCTGGAGATTCTGGAAGGCCCAGGCGAGTTGGAACGACGGGGTCGAGTTGATCGCGTTGTCGATCGCGAACTCGACGTCGTCCGCGCCGAACGGCCGCCCGGAGTGCCAGGTGACGCCGTCGCGGAGGGTCAGCACGACCTGCTTGCCGTCGGCGCTGGTCTCCCAGGCCGTTGCCAGGCCCTCGACCACCTCGCGCCGTTCGGGGTCGAAGTCGACCAGACAGTCGTAGACGGCCCGGCGCCAACTCTGGTTGGCGATGTTCTGGTTCAGGGCCTGGGCGGGGTTCGCTTCGGTCGGCTGGGCGATGGTGAGCGTGCCACCGCGCCGAGGCGTCGCCGAGCCCCCTTGCCCCTGGGAGCCGGTCTCGTCGGAGCCACACCCGACGAGCCCGAGCGCGGCCCCGGCCGCGACACCCCACTTCAACAGGTCTCGTCGCGACGGGAGCGACAGCGCGGTAGCCGAGGTTGTCGGCTGCTGACGGATGACTCTCACTTCACCACCCACTTCGTCGGAGGCGCACCCCGGATGGTCCGGGACGGGCAGAGGTGAATTTCTTCGACACGAAGAATATAGGAGGACGCGCCGTTGTCAACGGGTGTCCACCGGCGAGATCCGCCGAGGCTAGCGTGTCGCCCATGGCGCACCCGCGGATGTACAGCGACGACGACCCGCACCTGGCCGAGCTGCGAGCGGCCTGCCTGGGCTTCCCCGAAGCCGTCGAAGTCGAGGCATGGGGCCGGCCGACGTTCCGGGCCGGGAAGAAGATCTTCGCCGTGTTCGAGGGCGACGCCGCCCACCCGTTCGCGGTGATCTTCAAGCCCGAGCCGGACGACCGGCCCGCCCTGCTGCAGGACCCGCGCTTCTACTCACCGGCCTACTGGGGTCCGAGCGGCTGGCTGGCACTGGACTTCACCGTCGCCGACGTCGACTGGACCGAGGTCGGCGAGCTGCTGGACGCCTCGTACCGTCAGGTGGCGCTCAAGCGCATGATCAAGGCGCTGGACGCGGACTGACGGCGGCTACGGGAGGAGGACGGCCGCACCGGTGACGCGGTCGGCGGCGAGGTCGGCCAGCGCCTGGTCGGCCCGGCCGAGCGGGTACGGCGTCGTGGTCACCTCGAGCCGGTGCTCGCCGGCGAAGCGCAGGAACGCCCGCGAGTCGGCCCGGGTGTTCGCGGTGACGCTGCGCAGCTGCCGCTCCTGGAACAGGTGATGCTGGTAGTTCAGCGGCGGCAGGTCGGTCAGGTGGATGCCGGCGACGGCGAGCGTGCCGCCGCGGTCCAGGGCGGCCAGTGCCGGGGGCACGAGGCCGCCGGCCGGCGCGAACAGGATGGCGGAGTCCAGCGGCTCGGGCGGCGGCACCGCGGCGTCGCCGGCCGAGGCGGCGCCCAGGTCGAGGGCGAGCGCGCGAGCGGCCGGGCTGCGGGTCATGACGTGCACCGTCGCGCCCTGCGCGATGGCCACCTGAGTGGCCAGGTGGGCGCTGGCGCCGAAGCCGTAGACGCCCAGCCGCCCGCCAGGCGGCAGCTCGGCGCGCAGTAGTGCCCGGTAGCCGATGATGCCCGCGCACAGCAGTGGCGCCAGCTGGGCGTCGCCGTAACCGCCGGGCAGGCGCAGCGCGTATGCCGCCGGCACGATGGCGAACTCCGCATACCCGCCGTCGGCGTCCCACCCGGTGTAGACGGAGCTCGGGCAGAGGTTCTCGGTGCCGCGCAGGCAGTACCGGCAGGTACCGCAGGTGCCCCGCAGCCAGGCGATACCGACCCGGTCACCGGCCGCGAGGCCGTCGCCCGCGCTGATCACCTCGCCGACCACCTCGTGCCCGGGCACGACGCCCTCCCGGTGCATCGGGAGATCTCCTTCGGCGACGTGCAGGTCGGTACGGCACACGCCGCAGGCGAGCACCCGGACCAGCACTTCACCCGGCCCGGGCTCGGGTACTGGTGTGTCGACGAGGGTCAGCGGCCGGGACGCCATCGGCCCCGGCGACGTCACCCGCCAGGCGCGCATCGCGTCAGTCGAGCGTCAGCAGCGCACCGACGTCGAGGGTCAGCGGGATGCCGACGTCTTGGTACTCGGACACCTTCGTCACCCGATCGAGCCGGCGCGACCCCGGTGAGACGAACTCGGCGACCAGCCGCACGTCCGCAGGGTCGACTCGCAGCACATTCGTTCTCGGCCGAGCCCGCACGAGAACCGTGACGTCCGGCCCGCGAACCGTCGGTGGAAAGCCCGCCTCGATGGTGACCGCGACACCGGGGATGGCGCGCACATCCGCAGGTAGGTGCTCACGCAACCAGATGGTGAGGTTGGTGACGATCTCCTGGTGGTCGAGCGACGGAAACGGCGCCACGGCGACCAGACCGTCGGCGAGCTGCCAGCGCCGATTGGCGTCAGTCTCCTCGAGTGCATCCCAATCCTCGATGGTCAGGAGCTCGTCGGGCACCGTGACCGTCGTCATCGGTTCCTCCTCGGCTCGATGTTCTTCTGACCGTCGAGTCATACCGCCACGATACGCGGACCGGAACCATCCCGCGGTTGCTCGAATTCGCCGGCCCGGTTGTCCGGCCGGCGGACCGACAGCGCGGCGGTTGGCCCGAAACCGGACCCTCAGCTGCCGAGGCCGACGCGGTCACCGGGGAGCAGGATGTCGGCACGCACCGGGAGGTGGTCCGACGCGTCGGTGGCCACCACGGCGGCTGTGCGCGCGATGACGCCGCCGGAGGTGAGGACGTAGTCGATGCGGGCGTTGGGGTCCTCGGCCGGGTAGGTGTCGCCGTCGCCGACTCCGGCGGCCTCCCAGGTGTCGACCAGGTCGTCGACCAACTCCTGGATCTCCGGGGACTGCGGCGTGGCGTTGAGGTCGCCGAGCAGAACCACGGAGTGGTCCGGGGTGCCGATCAGCTCCTGGATCGCGGCCACCTGCTCCAGCCGCTCGTTGGCGTCGTTGTGCTGTAGGTGGGTGTTGTAGACGGTCACCCAGACGCCGCGGACGTTGATCCGGGCGCTCAGCAGCCCGCGCTGCTCGTGGCCTTCGTACCTGGGCAGGAAGGTGTTGCTCCACTCGCGGATGGGGCGCTCGCTGAGGATCGCGGTGCCGTACTGCCGGCGCGGCGCGCCCGGCTCGAGCGGGTCCAGGTCGAGGTTGGCGCCGTAGACCACGTGCATGTCGAGCTCGCTGGCGAGCCAGGCGGCCTGGTCGACGAAGTCGCTGCGCTCGCCCCAGTGCCGGTCGACCTCCTGCAGACCGACGACGTCGACGCCCTCGGTCTTGATGACGTCGGCGACCCGCTGCAGGTCGAGGATGCCGTCCAGGCCGACGCCGTGGTGGATGTTGAAGCTCATGACGGTGAGCGGCCGGTCACGCGGCGACGGCTCACCAGCGGCCGACCGCGCGACGTCGGTCGAGGCCGCTGGTACCACTGCCCCTGCCATCAAGGCCAAGACTGCCAGAAGTGCGGGTAGCGCGAGGCGAAGGATGCGCATGGTCGTGTCCTCTCGACGTCACGGCACGTGTGACGCCGATCTTGCCCATACGCGATGACAATTGGTCAAACTCGGCGAAAACGGACTCAGGCCATCAGGCCCTCGATCGGCTCGCCGGAGCGCACCTGCCAGGTCGGCACCCGCAACACCCGCGTCACCGAAGGACCCTCCGGCGAGGCGGACAGGCCCAGCAGTAGCCGGCGCCGGAGCAGCAGCAGGCGTGCGTGCCGCGACGCGTCCTGATCGGCCGGCCAGCCCCGGTCGAGCAGCACCGCGACGGTCTCGTCCGGCGTGCGCACCAGCGCGTCGCACCGGTACCCGTCGACGACGGCGTTGGGCGTGACGTCGTGTCCGGCGGCGGTCAGCCGCTCGCAGAGCAGATCGACCAGCGGGTCGACGTCACCACCGGACTCGGCGAAGGCCGGCGGGATCGGGTGGACGTGGAACGAGCGCACCGACGACCGCCGGGCCAGCAGCTCCGGCAGGCCGGAGCGCCGTGACCAGAACCCGTGCTGGCCGACCGTCACGACGTGCGACCTGGCGGCACCGAGGGCGGCATTCCAGAGGTCCGCCTGCGCCTGGACCCAGCGCACGGTCTGCTCCGGCATGTCCTCGCCGGCCACCAGCGAGAGGACGACCGCGTCGCAGGCGGCCAGCTCGGCATCGTCGACGGAGACCACCCGCACCGGCTCGAACCGGAACAGCGAGCGCAGCTCCTCCGCCTGTGCCCGGAACGGGGTGACGACGGCGATGGCGGCGTCCTTGGGCAGTTGGTCGCGCAGCTCGTTGACGGCCCACACGACCCGGTCGATCTCGGCCTGGTTGCGCCACGAGCCGCCGTTCAGGCCGCGCTCCGGCGCGCCGTTGACGTCCTCCCACAGCAGCAGCGTGGCCTCGCCGCTCTCGGCATCGGTGGCCCGCCGCAGCCCGCTGACGTCGGTGACGACGGTGAGCCGCGCGTCGTAGAAGTGCTCGTCGACGATGCGGGCGATACCCGGGTGCGAGCCGTCGTGCTGGTCGAGCAGGATCGGCCGGTCGACGTTGCCCAGCGCGGCGTCGTAGGCGGAGTGGGCGCCGAACGACAGCCGGCGGTGCTCCAGCCAGGCCGCGCTGAGGCCCGCGTTCTCGCGGGCCTTGCGGATGCGGTGGTCGCTCAGTGGCGGCTGCTGCGGCCGGAGCCGCGGGTCGCCGATCACCAGGGCCCGGCGGGCCCGGAACAGCACCGGCAGTGCCTCGGCCACCGAGCACCGGTGCGCGTCGTCCAGGACGACGAGGTCGAACATGCCCGGCTCCAGCGCGAGCTGCTGCGCGGCGTCGACGGTGACGGCCCACCCGCCCAGGTGGTCCAGTAGGTGCCGCTGGCTGGCCGGGCGGTCCTTGCCGCCGGGCTCCAGCGCCCGCCGCCGCGCCGTCAGCTCGTCGCGGGCGGCCGCCGCCTGCTCGGCGACGACGACGGCCATCAGTTCGGCGGAGAGCTCACCGAACCGCTCGGTGAGCACGCGGCCCTGGGCGTCCAGGAGGTCGTCGCCCAGCTGCTCGACGGTCCACCGGTCCTCGCGCAGCCGCTGCTCCGCGCGGGCGAAGAGCAGCAGCGAGTCGAACGCGGCCGGCTCCAGCAGCTGCCGGCGCAGCGAGCCCGCGTCGATGCCGCCTTCGCCCAGGGCCCGCAGGTAGGCGACGACCAGGCTGCGGCGCCGGAACCCGCCGAGGAACTTCACGTCGGTCAGCTCGCGGGCCCGGTCGATCCACTCCCGCATGGCGGCGTCGTGCTCGCGCCACGCCTGGCCGAGGACGCCGACGGACAGGCCCAGCCGACCGGCCGCCGCGGCGCGGGCGGCGGTCGTCTTGCGCAGCCGGGTCTCCACGGCGTTGCGCTCGCGCAGCAGCCGCCGCCACTCGTGCAGGTCGTCGCGGACGGCGGCCAGCTCGGCCTCGACGGTGCTACGGCGGCGACCCCGCGGCTCGCCCTTCGTCGACCTGAGCAGCTCGCGGACCAGCTGCTTCTCCTCCGCTCGGGCCTGAGCGTCGCCGGTCTTGATCAGCAGCCCCGGCGCCAGCGCGCCGCAGCGCCGCGCCAGCTCGTGCAACGCGGCGTCGTCGGTCGAGGTGACCAGGACCTTCTGCCCGGCGGCGACCGCGGTCGCGACGACGTCGACGATCAACCGCTCCTTGCCGGTGCCGGGCGGCGCGGCGGCGACGGTGAGCGGCCGGGTCATCGCGGCGGTCAGCACCGCCTGCTGGCTCTCGTCCAGCTCCGCGGGGAGCACAGGTGGTGGGACGGTGCCGGTCACCCGGCGCAGGCCGACCGGCTTGCCCAGGTACTCCAGGGCCGTGCCCGGGATCTGGGTCCGGTGGTCAGCGACCGAGCCGAGCTCGGCACTGACGGCCAAGGCGGTCGGCCGGTCGGACTCGACGTAGAGGACGCAGGCGGCGTTGTGGATGCCGGTGCGGGTCGCGGTGCGCAGGTCGTCGGCCGACAGCTCGGCGGGCTCCAGCTCGTCCAGCTCGGTCAGGCCGAGGCGGCCCATGAGCTGCCGGATCGCGGCCAGCATCTGCTCGCGGTCGCCGGGCTTCCAGCTCTGCCGCCAGGTCGCGAGCACACTCGCCGCCTCCTGGTCGTCCAGGCAGGCCTGCAGCACGCCCGCATGCGGCACGACGGGGCCGGTGGGCCGCAGCGCCGCGGCGCCGCGAGCGTCGACCGTCACCTCGACCCGCCGCACCAGCAGCGGCGCCACGCTCGGCGGGGCCAGCGGGTTGGCGGAGTGCCGGCGGCCCCCGCCGGCCAGCGTGACGAACGGGTAGCCGTACCAGACGTCACGCTCCTTCCAGTCGAACGTGTCGACCCCCTGCGGTGCCCGCGCGATCGCCTCGGTGCCGCTGAGCAGCACCTCCGGGCCGGAACCGATGGCGAACCAGTCGGCGGACTCCTCGTCGCGCGACGGCAGCACCTCGGGCGCGCGTGGCTCGGTCAGGCAGGCGCGGTAGTACGCGATCACGTCGCGCCAGCCTGGATCGGCCAGCTCCTCGTGGCGGTTCTCGGCCCGTGGCTGGGCCGTGACCGGGCGCTCGGCCGCGCGGTCCCCGTCGAGCAGGCTGAGCGCCCGGACGGCGGACCGGGCGATGACGTGGTTGCCGGAGACCGCCAGCGTCGACGTCGCCGGGAGCCGGTCGGCGGGGACGCCGCGTTCGGTAAGCCGGTCGACGACGTAGGCGGCGAGGTCGTCGGCGGTCACCCACGCGCCGAGGCCGGACTTCACCCGCCCGGTGAGCAGACCCTCGACGATCTCTTCGGTGAACCTGGTGGTGCCCAGGGTCGACGCGGAATCGGCCAGGTCCGCGGCCGGCCGCAGTGTGCGCGAGGCGGAGATGACGTAGACCCCGGCGGGTTCCGGCATCACCTCACGGCCACGCACCGAGAGCCGGTCCGGCTCGTCGCCGGCGGCGCAGTGGTCGAGCAGGACGACCTTGCTGGCCGCCCGGCATTCCTGCAGCCGCTGGCGCAGGAAGTCCGCGGCGACGGCGGTGCCCTCGAGGTCGGCGGGGTCGGTGTCGGATGCGACCAGGAACAGCCGGCCGTCGCGGGTGGAAACGCCCGCGTAGCCCGCGAGGTACACCAGCACGGTGTCGCTGAGCTCACGCTCGTCGAGGAACGTCTCGATGGCACGCATCATGTCGGTGCGGGTGGCGTCGGCGACGACGCGGACGACGTCGGCCATGCCGACGTCCGGCCGCTCCAGTACCTGCTGCATATGCCGGAGCCCCGCGGCCGCCGTCGACAACCGCGGGTAGTCGACGTGGTCGTATACCGCGGTGCCGACGAGCAGGGCCGCGCGCTCGCCGGCGGGCAGCCGGCGGCGGTCGGCCCGGTCGGCGATCTCGAGAGCGCTCGCTGCCGTCAGGGGCCGGCGGGCGACCACCGTCGCAGGCGTCGGCACGGCAGCGACGGGCGGGCGAACGGCAACGAAACGTTCGCGGACCGGCTCGGTCCGCACATGGATCGACAGCTCGCTCATCAGGCTCCCTCGCGTCTGGCCTGCCGCCGGCGACGCTCCGTTCACCTGCGGTTGTCTTGGAGACTAGGTACGCAACGCGGCCTATGTCGGATCTGGCGCGGAAATGGTCCGAACACCCGATGGGTGCCTCGGGCGAGGGGCTCGTGGTGATCTAGGAGGGCTTCGCGTATAACCCGCGCGACTCACCCGCGATCGAGGCCCCGGCGGGCCGCGAGCACGCCGGCCTGGAACCGCGTGCGGGCCCCGAGGTGCTCCATCAGGGTCGCCAGCTGACGGCTCAAGGTGCGCTGGCTGACGCCCAGCTGCCGGGCGATCGCCTGGTCGCCGAGGCCGGCCGCGAGCAGCTGCAGCAGCCCGCCGCCCACCCCGCCGTCCGGCACCGACTGGAAGCCCGCCAGCGGCACCGCCAGCTCCCACAGCACCTCGAACAGCGACACCAGCGCATCCACCAGCGTAGAGGCGTGCACGACCAGCGCCTGCTCGGTGATCTGCTCGAAGTTGAGCGGCAGGATCGCGACCGAGCCGTCGGCGATGGCCATCTTGAGCGGTACCGCCGACGACGTGCGAGCCTCCTCGCCGGCCTCGATGAGCCGCCGCAGCTCGGCCAGCCGGCCGGGCTGCTCCAGCCCTTCCGGCGCGTAGATGCCCCGGCAGCGCACGCCGCGGGCGAGCAGCTCGTACTCCCGCTGGTTCGGCACTTCGACGGGCTGCGCGTACGGCGGCCGGTCCAGCACCAGCAGCTCGCGCGACACCGTCTGCTCCATCTGCATGAACCGGTGCGCCACCGCCTGCCGGCCCTGGACGATCTCGATGAGCCCGTCGGACTCGGGCATCTGCTCGGTCGACATCTCCTGTAGCAGGCCACGCGCGCCCTGCTGGGCCTGGACGAGCTCCTGCCGCCGCTGCGCGACCAGCACCTCGACCGCCACGTCCGGCCGCGCCGGCATCAGCCGCACCGGCGCGCCGGCCAAGCGGGTCACGAGGCCGAGGTCCTCCAGGCGCCGGACGGACCGGCGCACCGTCGTGACCGCGAGCCCGCCGGCGTCGGCGAGGTCGTCGAGGGTGGCGCCGGGATGACGCAGCAGCGCCCGGTAGAGCTCCTCGTCCTGCGGCATCACCCCGAGCGCTTCCAGCATGGCCAGATGATGCCATGACCAAACCTCGCCATGCTCCGGACCTGGCGTCGACCGGTTCACCCTCTGAAAACTGGTGGTCGATCTGGTCGGAATGGGGCGAAGGAGTCGTGATGGGTCGTCGGCAGCAGCACGCCACCGCACCGAAGCTGGCCACCGTCCTGCTGGGCGCGTCGGTCGTCGCGGCCCTGGGCGCAAGCACGCCGGCCGCACTCGGCGGCACGCCGGCGCCGGCTACGTCGTTCGGCACGGCAGACGGCGGCGCCGTCACCGTCACGCTCATCACCGGCGACCAGGTGCACGTGCACGACGGGCCGGGTGGCGAGCCGGCCATCACGGTCGATTCCTCGCCGCGCCCGGACGGCTACGTACCGCAGTTCCAGGTCTCCACCCGCGGCGACGCCACCTACGTCCTGCCAACGGACGTCGCCGCGCTCGTGCCCGCCCGGCTGGATGTCGCGCTGTTCGACGTCACCGCCCTGATCGACCAGGGCCTGGACGACGCGGGCGGCGACCAGCTCCCGCTCATCCTCGAGTACGCCGACGACCAGCCACGCACCCTGAGCGAGGCCGCCGTGCCGGGCGTGGAGCCACGGCTGCGGCTGGACAGCGTCGGCGCGGTCGCCGTCGACGCCGACCGGTCCACCGACGCCCTGTCGCAGGCGGTGTTCGGACTGGCGGAGGCCGGCGCCCAGCCGCTCGCGGCCGGGTCGCTGGCAGGCGTGGAGAAGATCTGGCTCGACGCGCGGGTGGAGGCCCGGCTGGACCGCAGCACCAGCCAGATCTCCGCCCCGGCGGCGTGGGAGGCCGGCTACGACGGCGACGGCGTCACCGCCGCGGTCCTCGACAGCGGCGTCGACGACACGCACCCGGACCTCGCCGGCCAGGTGCAGGCGGCGGCGAACTTCACCGAGGAGGCGGACACCGTCGACCGCAATGGCCACGGAACGCACGTGGCCTCGACCATCGCCGGCACCGGCGCGGCCTCCGACGGTGCCCGCCGCGGCGTGGCGCCCGGGGCGAAGTTGCTCAGCGGCAAGGTCCTGGACGCTTCCGGCGGCGGCTTCGTCTCGTGGGCCATCGCGGGCATGGAGTGGGCCGTCGGGCAGGGCGCCGACATCGTCAACATGAGCCTCGGCCTGGGCCCGGGTCACATCGAGGCGCCGCTGCTGACCGGCGCGGTCGAGCGGCTCTCGGCCGAGCACGACGTCCTGTTCGTCATCGCCGCCGGCAACAACAGCTGCACGGCCTGCGTCGGCAGCCCGGGCGACGCGCCGTCCGCGCTCACCGTCGGCGCCGTCGACCGTGACGACACCCTCGCCGACTTCTCCAGCCGCGGCCCGGTCTTCCGGGGGTACGACGCCAAACCCGACGTCACCGCGCCCGGCGTGGGCATCTCCGCGGCCCAGGCCACGGCGGTCGGCGACGACCCGTACGTCGCCCTGTCCGGCACCTCGATGGCCTCGCCGCACGTGGCCGGCGCCGCAGCGCTGCTGGCGCAGGCCCGGCCGGAGCTGACCGGCCAGGAACTCAAGGCGGCGCTGATGTCGACGGCCGTGCCGACCGACGAGTTCAGCGTGTTCGACCAGGGCAGCGGCCGCATCGACGTGGGCCGTGTGCTGGACAGCCCGGCCCTGGCCGGCTCCGGCTCGCTGAGCTTCGGCCTCGTGCCGTTCCCCGAGGACGGCCCGGCCGAGCCGCTGCGCCGCACCGTCTCCTACAGCAACGTGACCGACCAGCCGGTGACGCTCCAGCTGGACACCGCCCTCACCGGCGCGGCCGCCGAGGGCCTCACGATCAGCCCGGACCGGCTCACTATCGCGCCGGGCGCGACGGCGCAGGCCGAGGTCGCCCTGGACGTGGCCGGCGGCACGCCCGGCGACTACGCCGGCTACCTCCTCGCCACTCCGGTCGGCGACACCACGGACGCCGCCGCGCTGCGGCTGCCGGTCGCGTTCTCGGTCGAGGCACAGCACTTCGATCTCACGGTGCGCGCGATCGCCCGTGACGGCCGGCCGTCGATCCCCTGGGCCACGTTCGTCGCCTCGCCGGTGGTCGACGTGGCGACCGGCGACCCGATGTGGGAGCCATGCACGGAGCAGCCGGCCGGGCTGGACCGCTGCGTGCGCGTCCCCGCCGGCACGTACTCCGTCATGTCGTTCGTCTACACCAAGCCGGCGTGGGCGGACAGCGACGGGCTCTCCTACACGACCGTGCCGCTGCACGCGGCCCTGGTCGGCGACCCGGAGGTCGAGGTGGCGGCCGACGCGACGGTCGTGCTCGACGCCCGCGAAGCCGTCGAGGTCGAAATCGAGACGCCGGACCACGACAGCTGGGCCAACCCCGGCGCGGCCGCCGACATGGGCTGGGCGCGCGTCGCGGACAACGGCGTCGCGGCCACGGACAACCTGCTGAGCTCACCGGGCACGCAGCTGGAGGAGCGGATCTTCCTGCAGCCCACCGACGACGTGACGATCGGCTCGTTCGCGGCGTCGTCACGGTACCGGCTCGCCGCCCCGGAGATCACCTTCGACGTGTCCGGACTAGACCTGCGGCCGGCGTACTACCAGGCCGATCTGTTCAGCGACAACAGCTGGCAGTTCCCGATGCTCGACGGCGAGGCGACCATGCCGGTGGTCGACGCCGGGACTGCCACCCCGGGCGATCTCGACGGCCTGGACCTGGACGGCGCGCTCGCGCTGGTGCGGCGCAGCGACGACGTCTCGGTCGGAGACCAGGCGAACGCGGCGGCGGCCGCCGGCGCCACGATGGTGGCGGTCTACAACGACCAGCCCGGTTCCAGCGGCGAGATCGGCGCGACCGGGATCCGGCTCGAGGTGCCGACCGTACGCCTGTCGCACGAGGACGGGACGGCGCTGCTGGAGCGGCTGCGCACCGGCGAGGTGGAGCTCAGCGCCGTCGGCACGCCGTCCAGCCCGTACCTGTACGAGCTGGTCCACGCGTATCACGACCGGATCCCAAGCGACCTGCGGCACGTCGCCGACACCGACGATCTCGCGGCGGTCGAGCGCGACCTCACCGTCCAGGTCGACGGCAGCCTCACCGAGGTGGCCTGGCCGCTGGTGGACGGATGGGACTACTCGGTCGGCATTGCGTACCCGGTCCGATCGGCGCCAGCGGCTCGCACGGACTACTACGTCGCGGACCCGGGCACCACGTGGGAGTACGGCGCATCGACGCCTGAGGACGCCTACGGGAGCTTCTGGCCCGAGCCGTTCGTCACTCCCCTGCGGCTGACCAGCACCGAGACGGTGTACGACCGGCCCGGCGTCCAGGACCACTCGTGGCTGCGCCAGCCCTTGGTCCCCGGCTTCCGCACCGACCGACCGCTCGCGCGCGACGGCGACATCCTGATCATCCCCACCGCCGGCTACGTCGATGCCGCCGGCAACTTCGGCGAGGCCACGGCCGACGGCTTCGGAAAGGGCTACGCCGGGCTGTTCCAGGTGTGGCACGGCGACGAGCTGCTGGGCGAGGTGTCCGGCGTCGAGCTGCCCTCCGGCACGATCGCGCTGCCGCCGGGCGAGGAGACCTACCGGATCGACTACTCGATCGACAACAGGACCCCGTGGGCGCAGCTCTCGACGCGGTCGACGACCTCGTGGACCTTCACCTCCACGCACACCGACGAGGTCGCCGTCGTGCCGCTGCTCACACTCGACCACGATCTCGGCGCCGACCTCACCAACCGGCTGCCCGGCCCGCGAGAGCGGCGCGGACCCGCCGAGGTGTCGGTGACGGTCGGCCACCTCGCCGGCGCGGACGTCCCGATCACCGACGTCACGGTCGAGGCCTCCTACGACGACGGCGCCACCTGGCGGCCGTTGCGGGTACGCGGGAACTCCGACGACGAGTACTCCGCCCACCTGACGGCTCGGCCGCCCCGCGGGCACAACGGCTACCTGTCGCTGCGGATCAGCGCGACCGACGCCCAGGGCAACCGGATCGACCAGGAGATCATCCGGGCGGCCGCCGTGGCGGAGGACTGATCCACAGATCAGAGGGATATCACGCGTCGGGCACCACGACCAGTAGCCGCGGAGACGTCGACGCGGCGATGTTCACCGCGGCCGGCGAGCTGGTGACGGTGGACATCGACGGCACTGTGCGGTGGGACCCGCCAGTCTAAACATCCGGTGATCATCAACGGTTGGCGACGTCATGGGCGTCCCCACCGGTTGATGATCACGAAAGATGGGATTTGCGCATGAAACGATGGACGAAGCGACTCGTTCGGGCGGTCACCTCGGCAGTCGTCGGCGCCGGACTAGCGCTGACGGCCAGCAATGCACTCGCTGCCTCGACGGAGGGTGCGTGCGATGTCTACGTCGGCCATGACCAATACACAGCGTTCTTCTGGCTGGACTACCACACCTCCGGCTCATTCGATTATCCGGACACGTACCGGTGGAGACTGCTAGGTACTGGTCTTGGCAACAAGAACAACGTCGTGGCGCGCGTCAAGACCGTCAACACCGGCGGCACGGACTCGGTCAAGCACACCTACATCTCCGGCGACAATGTCCCAGCCGGGAGCTCGAGTCGGCAGATTTCCAACGTCCGGGTGTCCCGGGGATCCAGCATGTACGGCGCGTATGAGTTCGTCTTCGACCGCGCGAACGATTCAGACCCCCGGTGCACTGGGCGCACCAAAAGCGTCTGACGTGCAGGGAGCCGACGGCGCGGGGCTCTCACATGATCATCAACGGGTGGCGACGTCATGGCGTCGCCACCCGTTGATGATCATGGTGGGCAACTACTAGCGCAGCGGGCGGCGCCGGCGGGTCTGGCTCGCGGTCCAATGGTCGATGATCGGGCGGGTCCACAGCGGCAGCCGGTGGTTGAGGGTCGCGACCGGCGGCGGCATCTGCCCGCGCGAGTGATAGGCGTTGACGGTGCCGCGGCTGACCCCGAGCAGACGCGCGATCGCCGACGCCGTCAGCAGCTCGGCCGGCTCCAACTCCGGTGCCGACATGCCCACGACCACCGGGCCGCGAGCCTCCAGCTCGGCGACGGGGACCGCGATCGGGTCATCGCCCTGGCCCTCGGGCGGCGTACCGAACGGGGCGCACCACGCGAGTTCCGGGCGCGCCTGCGGCCCGTCCACCCATGACCGGTTCAGCAGGGCGACCTCGACACCGTCGCGCGTCGCCCGGCCGACCCCTGCGTAGCGGCGCGCGAGGGTGACGTCGACGGCGCCCGGCACCGGCCGACGGGTGGCCGTGTAGAGCCACGTTCCGCTGCTGCGGAGGAAGTTTCCGCCACCGGCGAACAACTCGACATCAGGCCAGGTCAGCGGGCGCAGCGAGGCCTCGAGCTCCGCGCCGGCGTCGAGCATGAGGGCTCCCTGTCGATACAGCCATTGGTTGTATACCGGGCAAACGTCGCTTACAGTAGCCGCCGATGACCCAGGACAGGAAGAGCCCCGAGTGAGGAAACGATCTCTGGGGGCGATCATGACGGCCGCGGCCGTCGGGTGTGTGACATGGGGGGTGCCGTCGTCGACGGTGGCCACGCCGGCCGCGTCGACCGGCACCACCAGCATCGGCACCGACGCCAGCGACATCCGTGGTCAGGCATCCTTGCTCCCCGCCGATGGGCAAGTCCCCTCCGTCGAGGAGGCAGCCACCGATCTCGAGGCGGCGCAGGCCGAGTTCGAGGCCGCGCAGCAGACCGAGCAGGAAGCTCAGCAACGGGCCGAAGCGGCCAGCCAGGCATCCCTCGACGCGGCGACCGCGGCCCGTGAGGCCGTTGCCCGCGCTGAGCGCGCCCGCGGCCAGGTCACCGACGCCGAGCAGGCGGCGGAGCAGGCCCGGCGGTCGCTCGGCCAGCTCGCCGCCAACGCCTACATGAACAACTCCGAGCTGGGGTCGCTGGTCCAGCTGGGTGCTGCGGACCCAACGGAGTTCCAGTCGCAGTCGACGGGCATCAACGAGCTGATGCGGGTCCAGGAGACGATGATCCGCCAGGCGGCGGAGTCCCAGGCCGAGGCCACCAACGCCGCTGACCGCGCCAACGGCCACGTGAAGGCCGCCGACGAGGCCGCCGCGGCCGCGGCGGAGCTCTCCGAGCAGGCCGACGCTGCGCTCGCCGAGGCGGAGTCCGCGACCCAGCAGGCCAGCGAGGTGTTGCGCGAGGTCCGCGACATCCACGAGGCTGCCCAGCGCGCCGCCGAGGAGCGGGCCGAGGCCGAGAACCAGCCCGACCGCGGCGACGGCGACGACGGCGGCACCGACACCCCGCCGCCCACCGGCGACGGCACCTTCGCCCGGCCCTCCACCGGCCCGATCACGTCGCCGTACGGCATGCGGGTCCACCCAGTGACCGGCGTCTACAAGCTGCACAGCGGCACCGACTTCGGCGCCTCCTGCGGCTCCGGCGTCCACGCGGCCTATCCGGGCACCATCGAGTCCACCGGCTACGAGGGCGCCTACGGCAACCAGATCACCATCTCGCACGGCACCATCGGCGGGATGGAGGTCACGACCACCTACAACCACCTGTCCGCGTTCAGCTCCAGCCCCGGCCAGACGGTCGCCGCCGGCGAGCTGATCGGCCGGGTCGGCACCACGGGCTCCTCCACCGGTTGCCACCTGCACTTCGAGGTGCTGGTCAACGGCGAGTTCACCGACCCGATGGGCTGGCTCTCGTAAGCCTCAGCCGAGGTCGCGCAGTGCGTCCTGGATGCCGCGGTGGATCGTGGGATAGGCGTAGATCATGTGCCGCAGCGTCTCCACCGGGACCCGTCCGTGCACGGCCACCGCGAGCGCACCGAGCACCTCACCGCCGGTCGGCCCCGCCGACGTCGCGCCGACCAGGATGCCGGCGTCGGCATCGGCGACCAGCTTGATGACGCCGTCGTTGCCGGCCTTGTGAATCCAGCCGCGCGCGGTGGACCGAACCTGGGCCAGGCCCGTCTCGACCCGGACGCCCGCGTCGCGCGCCTGTGCCTCGGTCAGGCCGACCGCACCGATCTCGGGGTCGGTGAACGTCACCCGCGGCAGCGCGCGGTAGTCCGCTGGCGGCCCGTCCTCGCCGAGGATGTCACGCACGACGATGTCGGCCTGGTAGGTGGCCACGTGGGTGAACGCGCCGTGGCCCGTGACGTCGCCGACGGCCCAGAGCCGCTCGCCGGCGCGCAGGTGCTCGTCGACCTCGACCTGCCGCGCCGTCGGGTCCAGGCCGACGGTGTCGACGCCCAGCGCGGAGAGATCGCTGTGCCGTCCGACCGCCACCAGCAACCGCTCGGCGCCGAGGTCCACCCCGTCGTCGAGGGTGACGGTGAACCGCTCGCCATCGTGGCGGACCGCGACGGCGTGGGCGCCGAGCCGCACGTCGATGCCGTCGGCGCGCAGGGCGGCTGCCGCCAGCTCCGATGCCTCCGGCTCCTCGCGCGAGAGCAGCCCACCCGAAGACTCCACGATGCCCACCTGTGCGCCGAACCGCGCGAACGCCTGCGCCAGCTCGATCCCGACGGCCCCGCCGCCGATCACCAGCAGCGAGCCGGGTAGCTCCTTGGCCTCCAGCGCCTCGCGGTTGGTCCAGTACGGGGTGTCGGCCAGCCCGTCGATGGGCGGTTTGGCCGGCGCGGCCCCAGTGCCGATGACGACGGCGCGGCGGGCCTCGTACGTCGTGCCGTCCACCTCGACGCGGCCGGGCCCGGCCAGGCGACCCCAGCCGCGAACGAACCGGCCGCCCTTGCCGGTGAAGCGGTCCACCGCGACCTGGTCGTTCCAGTCGTCGGTGGCCTCGTCGCGGATGCGCGTGGCGACCGGCTCCCAGTTCGGCGTCACCTCCGCGTGCCCGGCCATGCCGTCGACGCGGCCTGCCTCGGCCAGCAGGTCGGCCGCGCGGATGGCCATCTTGCTCGGGACGCAGCCCCAGTAGGGACACTCGCCGCCGACCAGCCGGCCCTCGATACCGACGACGTTCAACCCCGTCTCGGCCAGCGCGCCCGCGACGGCCTCGCCGCCCACGCCCAGGCCGAGGACGACGACATCGACTTGCTCGCTCATGCACCCCTCCACTCGTCCCTCGCCGAGCCTACTGTCGATTCCGCCGTACCCCGTTCGTCATGGGTGGTAGGCAGCCACCACACGGAAGGACGAGCCGTCATGAAGTACATGCTCCTGCTCTTCGAACCCGACACCGACTGGGACTCGGCGCCGGGCGAGGTCCGCACCGGGGGCCTTGAGCGCGCACGGAGAGTTCATCGCCTACCTGGAGAAGCGCGGCATCGAGCACTCGGGCGCGGCGCTGCGTCCGTCGACGACGGCGACGACGCTGCGGCCGCCACCAGGTCTTGACGACCTGCTCGTCACCGACGGGCCCGACGTCGAGCTGAAGGAGGGCCGGACCGACGAGGCCGCCGCCGCGTACCGGCGCGCGGCCGAACTCACCGCGAACGACGTGGAGCGCGCGTTCCTGCTCAACCGGGCCGAGGACAGCAATCGGCTACGCTGACTGACGTGCCGACCTACGAGTACCGCTGCCGCGCCTGCGGCTCGACGTTCGACGTCGTCCGCCCGATGGCCGACGCGGCCGCGCCCGCGTCGTGCCCGGCCGGCCACGACGACACCGTCAAGCTGCTCACCACCGTCGGCCTGACCGGCGGCTCCAGCCAGCCCGCCGGCGGCGGAGGCGGCTGCTGCGGCGGAGCCTGCGGCTGCGGCTGAGCACCACGGCTGAGCCCTCAGCCCTTCACCGCGTCGTTCAGCGAGTCTTCTTCCAACTCGTGTTTCTCGACGACAGTGGCCGCGGCTTTTCGCACGACCTC
Source organism: Jiangella asiatica (assembly GCF_004349065.1). Taxonomy (GTDB): domain Bacteria; phylum Actinomycetota; class Actinomycetes; order Jiangellales; family Jiangellaceae; genus Jiangella; species Jiangella asiatica. The sequence goes on along the minus strand of NZ_SMKZ01000012.1, from coordinate 84,930 downwards.
GGTCGGGCGAAGTCCGCATCGAGATCGCGCGTCGCACGCCGTGCGTCATACGCCAACGCCATGGCCGCACCGCCGACGAGGAAGAGGCCGCCTGCCGCACGGGCTGCGTCAAAGCTGCTCATCGCTCTCCTCACGTCGTCGTTCCCGTTGTTCCACGTGGGACAACACGTTGCCGGAGGAGTGACGTGAGCCCCGTTCGGGATCAGTGCGGTCGCCGGCCGACGGCCACCGCGATCACCAGGGCTACCAGGGTCAGACCGCCGAGTACGGCGGCGATGCCCGCGTAACCGGCCAGGGCCAGGCCGGCACCGCCGAGCGCGGCTCCGAGGAACACCCCGAGACTCATGCCGGCGGCGTTGACGCTCAGCGCCGCGCCCCGGATCGTCGGGTCGCCGCGGACGATCAGCGTCGTCACGGCGGCCGCCACGACGGCGTGGCTCGCCGCCAGCACGGCCGTGGCCAGGAGCGCCAAGCCGAAAACCGTCACCTGGAAGACGGCGACGACTGCGACGGTGGCGCCGATCAGGCCGGCCACCAGCATCCGGTGGGGCCGCGCGGCGGGCGCGCGCGCGTCGTTGGCCCACCGGCCGCCGGCCAGGTTGCCGGCGAAGAAGGACGCGCCGCTGAGCGTCCACACCAGTGTGAAGGTCCGGGCGTCGAGGCCGAAGCGCTCGTCGTACACCGCCGCCAGGTAGGCGAGGTGGCCCATGAAGGCGGCCGTGCGCAGCGTCGCGCATAGCACCAGCGCGGCCAGCAGCGGCCGCGTCAGCACCGACCGCAGCGCACCCCGATACGACCCACGCGACGCCGGCACCGCGCCGCGGGCCACCGGCCGAGCAGCCAGCACCGCGGCCACCGCGAGCGCCAGCCCGGCGGTGATGACCAGCGCTCCCTGCCAGCCCCGCCAGCCCGCCATCACGCCGATGGCCGGGCCAGCGAGCACCGCGGCGAGTGAGCCGACCGCCGTGACGAGCGTCGCCGCCCGGCCGGCGGCCTCGGCTGGACCGGCGGCCTCGGACGCGGCAGCCAGCAACGACGGAGTCAGCACCGCCGTCGCCGTCCCGACGCCGAGACAGAACGCCAGCAGTGCCGGATAGCTGCCCTCGGTCGCCAGCAGCGACGACGCCGCCAGCACCACCAGGGCCGCGGCACCGCTGCGGTGCTTCGACACAAGGTCGACGACCGGCGCGAGCGCCACCCCGGTCACCAGCGCCGCGACCCCGCCGAGCCCGCGCAGTGCGCCGACAGCGGCGGTGTCCGCGCCGGCGGCGGCAGCGATCGGCACCAGGAACGTCGAGTAGACCGTGAACGGGAACAGGCTGACCGCGGCGGCCAGCAGGACCGGCCACAGTGCCCTGGCCTGGCTCAACCTCGCAGCGTCCGCAGGTACTCCGCGAACCCCTCCAGACCGTCGACGTTGCGGGGCCCGCTGATGCCCTCGTTGTAGTTCATGACGTAGAAGTTGCCGGCCCGGACCGCCGGCAGCTCACGGGTGATCGGCGAGGTGCGGAGGAACTCGATCTTGTCCTCGGCGGGCTGGTCGCCGTAGTCCAGGATGATGATCACCTCGGGCTCGGCCTGGACCACGGCCTCCCAGCCGACCTGCGTCCAGCGCTCGTCGAGGTCGGCGAAGACGTTCCGGCCGCCGGCGAACTCGATGATGTCGTTCGGCGGCACCTGGTTGCCCGCTGTGAAGGGCTGGTCGGTGCCGGAGTCGTAGAGGAAGACGGGGACGGGGTCGCCCGCTGGCACCTGCGAGCGGACCGCGTCGACCCGTTCCCGCAACTCGGCGATCACCTCTGCGGCACGATCCTCCACCCCGAAGATGCGGCCCAGCCGCTCCAGGTCGGTGTAGAGGCCGTCGAACGGCGTGACCTGCTCGGGGTGGCCGGGGTAGTTGAAACAGGACTCGGTGTGCATGAAGCTCTGGATGCCCAGCTCGTCGAGGATCTCCGGGGTGATGCCGCGCTGGTCGCTGAAGCCGGAGTTCCAGCCGGCCACGACGAGGTCCGCGTCGGCGTCGACGACGAGCTCCCGGTTGAGCAGGTCGTCGCTGAGGAACTCGACCTCGGCGTACTCCGACGCCCACGGCGACTCCTCGACCGGCGGGTTGGCCGGCGGCATCACGTAGCCGTGCACATGGTCGGTGAGGCCGAGCGCGAACAGCTTGTCGGCGCTGCCGCCCTCGTAGGCGACGGCGCGCTGGGGCGTCGTGTACTCGACCGGTTCGCCACACCGGTCGACGGTGACCGTGCCGGCCTCGCCGGCGGACTCCACCTCCGCGCCGCAGCCGGCGGCAACCGATGCCGTGATCGCCGCGACGACGAGTGCGGTACCTCGGTGACGGGTCATGTCCAACGTCCTTCCGGTGTGCTGACGAGCGAATAGAGCACCTGTGGCGAGCCGGTGACGGGGTGGGCGACCACGCAGGCTTCCACCCCGAACACGTCGCGGACCAGCTGGGCGGTGAGCACCTCGCCGGGTGAGCCCTCGGCGACGATCCGGCCCTGGTGCAGGACACCGATCCGGTCGCACGCGGCCGCGGCGAGGTTGAGGTCGTGCAGGACGACGAGCACGGTGAGCTCGTCGTCGCGGAGCATCGAGAGCACCTCGACCTGGTGCCGGATGTCCAGGTGGTTGGTGGGCTCGTCGAGGACGAGCACCTCCGGCTCCTGCACCAGTGCCCGGGCCACCAGGACCCGCTGCCGCTCGCCCCCGGACAGCGACAGCACCCCGCGCGCGGCCAGGCGCAGCAGGTCCAGCCGGTCCATGACACGGCGGCACAGCTCCCGCTCCGCGCCGGTCAGCGGCTCGTTGCCGCGCTTGTGCGGCGCCCGGCCGAGGGCCACGACCTCCTCGACGGTGAAGTCCAGGTCGCTGCCGCCCTGCTGGGTGAGCGCGGCGACGCGCCTGGCGCTCTGCCGCAGGGTCAGGGCGGACAGGTCGTCGCCGCCGATCCGGACAGTGCCGCGGGTCGGCCGCAGCGCTCGGTAGACGCAGCGCAGCGCGGTGGACTTGCCGCTGCCGTTCGGGCCGATCAGCCCGACGACCCGGCCGCGCGCCACGTGGAGGGAGAGGTCGCGCACGAGGCTCGCGCCGTCGACGGCGACGCTGACCGCGTCGAGCCGCAGGTCCACGTCACCGACCCCCGAACAGGTAGCCGCGCCGGCGCATCAGCGCGATGAACACCGGCACGCCCACCAGGGCCGTGATGACACCCAGTGGCAGCTCGCGGGGTGCGACCAGGGTCCGCGACACCAGGTCGGCCCACACCATGAACACGGCGCCGGCCAGCGGCGCGACGGCCAGCACGCGGGCGTGCCCGGCGCCGGCCATGATGCGCACGAGATGCGGCATGACCAGGCCGACGAAGCCGATGGCGCCGCTGACCGCCACCATCGCACCGGTGGTCAGCGCCGTCAGCACGAACAGGCCGGTCCGCAGCCGGCCGGCGTCGACGCCGAGGCTGGCTGCGGTCTCGTCGCCCAGGGCCAGCACGTCGAGCGGCCGGGCCAGCCGACGCAGCACGACGACGGCGACGACGACGGCGACCGCCACGGCGGGGAGCGATCCCCAGGTGGCCGCGCCGAAGCTGCCCATCGTCCAGAACAGCACGGTGCTGGTCGCCTCGCTGTTCGGTGCGAAGTAGACGACGACGCTCATCACCGCCTGGAACCCGAACGACATCGCGACGCCGGTCAGCACCAGCCGCAGCGGGCTCATCCCGGTCCGGCCGGCCGAGGCGAGGTACACCAGGGCGGTCGCCGCCAGCGCACCGGCGAACGCGCCCGCGGACACCGCGTAGACGCCCAGTGACGCGAGACCGCCGACGACGGTGACCGCGACGGCGCCGACGGAGGCGCCCGACGACACCCCGAGTACGAACGGGTCGGCCAGCGCGTTGCGCACGAGCGCCTGCACGCCGACGCCGACCACGCTGAGCCCAGCCCCGACGACGCCCGCCAGCAGCACGCGCGGCGTGCGCACCTGCCAGATGATCTGGTACGTCGTCGCCTCGTCGGCGCCGACCCGGCCACCGCTGACGGCTGCCCAGAGGAGACGGGCCGTGTCGCCGGGCGCGATCACCGTCGGCCCCAGCCCGATGGCCAGGACGGCCGAGACGGCGAGCACCGGCACGAGCACGGCAACGAGGCCCGCGACCGGTGCCCGGCGCTTGGCCGCGCCGTTGCCGTCCGGGCCGATGGCGCCATTGCGATCCAACGATGGTGCGGCGACGCTCACCGGGTCACCGGTTGCTGCATACGGCACTCCCGTGCGGTTCGGAGGGTTCGAGGTGAATCCGACATTAAAAACGATTCTCACTTTTATCATGCCGCGGCTCGTGCTTCAATGAGACTCGTTCCCAGAAAGGCTCGACACGGCAACTGGACCGCCGGCAGCGGTACCCACACGCGCCGCGACGGCGCACAATGGGTGCTGGCCGACGAGGGTGACGGTCCGTGGGCTGGTTGCCGGTCGGCCGGAGTCGACGCCACGGGGGGCAGCATGAACGGCAAACAGACATCCGTCGTGATCAATTGGGCGGAGGAGGCGGACCGGCTCAGCGCCGCAGTCGCCGACGACGCCGCCTGGTACCGGACCATCGCGCACGAGCTGGTGCAGCCGGCCGACCGCCTGGCGGTCGACATCGGCTGCGGCGGCGCCGGCATGGCCGTGGCGCTCGGCGCCGAGCTGCCGCCGGCCGCGTTCGTCGTCGGCGTCGACGCTGACGGTACCGTTCTCGACACGGCACGGCGCCGGATCGTGGAGTCAGGGTTCGACGACGGGCACCTCAGGCTCCTCCGCGCCGACCTCGACACCGATCTCGCGCTGCTGCCCGAGGTGGTCCGCGGCGCGGACATCATCTGGGCGTCGTCGTCGATCCATCACCTCGCCGATCAGCAGGCCGCCATCGACGCGCTCGCCGCCCTGCTCGCGCCCGGCGGCCGGCTGGCCCTGGCCGAGGGCGGCCTGCCGCCACGGCACCTGCCCTGGGACGTCGGCGTCGGGGTGCCCGGCCTGGAGGCCAGGCTCCTGGCCGCGGAGGATCGATGGTTCGCCCGGATGCGCGAGTGCCTGCCCGGCAGCGTCGCGATGCCGTACGGCTGGCCGACCGCGCTGCGCCGAACGGGACTGATCGACGTCACGACCCGCACGTTCACGTTCGAGCGGCCCACTCCGCTCGGGCGGGGCGACCTGCGTTCGGTCATCGACGGGCTGGCGCACCGGGTGCACCGGGCCGAGGCCGACGGTGAGCTCGACGCCGACGACGTCCGCGCCTGGTCGCTGCTGCTCGACCCGGACGACGACGCATGGCTCGGTGATCGCGACGACGTGTACTCGCTCAGCGCCCGCAGCGTCCACCTCGGGTACCGCGCCGACTGAGACGGCGGCCGCCTGAGCGCCTGATCGCCGTCGGCGAACGCCTCCTGGGAATTGAGTCTGGTCGACTCAAGTTATACGTGTCAGACCTGGTCGTACCAGGAATACGACACCGAAGGAGACACCATGAGCACCACACTCGTCCCGTTCCCCGACGTCGACCGACTGTTCCGTTCGTTCTGGGACGCCCCGGCGACCCGCACCGCGACGGGGTTCGCGCCGGCCGCCGACGTCGCTCGCGAGGGCGACGACCTGGTGGCCCGGTTCGACCTGCCCGGCGTCGACCCGGACAACGACGTCACGGTCGAGGTCGAGGGACGCCGGCTCGTCGTGCGCGGTGAGCGTCGCGACACCCGCGAAAAGGAAGGCAACGGCCGTCGCGTCCGCGAGGTCCGCTACGGCGGATTCCGCCGGGTGGTCTCGCTCGGCGCTCCGGTCGACCCGAGCGCCGTCAGCGCCAGCTACGACGCCGGCGTGCTGACGGTGCGGGTGACCGGCGCCTACGCCGGCACGTCGCCGACCCGCATCGAGGTGTCGCGCGCGGCCTGACCGCTCGAGGCTCCATCGCACGAGAAAGGGGGCAGGTCCCGCAGCCAGGGCCTGCCCCCTTTTCCATGCCCGTGGTTCGGGTGGCGGGTCACTGGATGGGCACCGCGTTCTCGACCCGGAACGGCGTGCCTTGCTGACAGGTCGTGAGGACATCGTGCTCCACGTGTCCGGTGATGCGCAGCGGCTGCCCCGACGCGAGCAACGTCTCGTCCGCGCCGAGCAGCAGATACCCATCGAGCAGCCAGCAGCCCGACTCGACTCCCCGCTCCGGCACGCCCGTCAGCTCACCGACGTCGGGAAGCGTGGTGGGCTGCGGCACCGGCTCGGTCGGTTCCAGCGTCGGCGTGGGAGTGGGCGTCACTGTCGGCGTGGGCGTGGCCGTCGGGATCTCAGCCGTGGGGGAGACCGTCGTGGTCGGGTCGTCGCCGGACGTGCGGGAGTCGTCTGCGCACCCGGCGAGAAGCACCGCCGCCGCTGCGACGGCGACCAACCCGGCCCGACCGATCCTCACATCACTTCGACGCCCCGAACACGGCGTGAGTTCCGCCGTTGCGACGAGCACCTGGTACCGCTCGATCGTCAACGGTCCGCCACATCACCAGGCGTCCTCGCGCTCCACCAGGCTCACAAGCATGGTGAAGCACACACGATCCTCGTGAGGCAACAGGTTGATGACGCTGGCGGTTATGGTGACGGCATGATCTGGACCGTCGCCACCGACTTCGGGCCCGTCGTCGTGAGGGAGCAGATCGAGCCGGACGACGAGCCTGGCCTGCTGGAGCTCTTCACCGCCTGCGACGACTGGTTCGAGGCGGTGACCGGGGGGCCGTCCGGCCCCGGAGACGTGCAGGGCCTGTTCTACTCCCTGCCCGAGGGTGCGTCGTTCGAGGACAAGCGGCTGTTCACCATCCGCGACGGCGAGAAGATCGTGGGCCTGGTGGACGCGGTCCTCGGCCACCCGCACCGGCGCGCCGCCGCCGTCGGGCTGTTCCTGGTCGCGCCTACGCATCGCGGCCGCGGACTCGCCCGAGCGGTGGCGAAGGTGCTGCTGGACGAGGCGCGGGAGGCCGGGCTGGACGAGGTCACCGCCACGTCGAGCACCGCCTGGCCGGCCGGCGACCGGTTCCTGGCCGCGCTCGGCTTCGACATCGGCCCGGAGACCACCGGCGCGGGCAACCGGACGACGTGGGCGGGCGAGCCGCCGGTCCGGCGCGCCACACTGACGCTGGCCGGCTGACGACGGCACGCCTCGTGCCCTCCGCCGAGGTGATCATAGGGCCGCACACTTGAGCCCTCAACCATCTACCTATGCTGGCCCCGTGCGCGGGACTCGGTGGCTCAGTGCGGACGAACAGCGGATCTGGCGGACGTATCTGCAGGCCAACCAGCTTCTCCGCGACGCGCTGGACCGCCAGCTGCAACGCGACGCCGGCATGCCGCACGGGTACTACATCATCCTGGCGATGCTGTCCGAGGCGCCGGGACGCTCCATGACCATGTCCCAGCTGGCCCGGACGGTCAGCTCGTCACCGAGCCGGCTGTCGCACGCGGTCGCCAAGCTCGAGCGGGCCGGCTGGGTGCGGCGGCGCCGGCACGAGACCGACGGCAGGGCCACCATCGCCACACTCACCGACGACGGGTTCGACGTGCTCGCCGAGGCCGCGCCGGGCCACGTCGAGGAGGTCCGCAGCGTCCTGTTCGACCCGCTCACCCCGGAACAGGTGCGTCAGCTCGGTGAGATCTTCACCGCGGTGCTCGCTCCGCACGACGACCGGCCCGGCCCCCCTTCCTGAGAGGCTCACGACCATGCGAGACATCGCTGTGTTCAGTGGCAGCGCGCACCCGGAGCTGGCCGCGGAGATCTGCGCCCAGCTCGACGCCACCCTCAGCCCCGTCCGCATCCAGCGGTTCGCCAACGACTGCCTCGAGGTGCAGCTCCAGGCCAACTGCCGCGAACACGACGTCTTCCTGATCCAGCCGATCGTCCCGCCGGTCCAGGAGCACCTGGTCGAGCTGTTCCTGATGCTCGATGCCGCCCGGGGCGCCTCGGCCGCACGCATCACCGTCGTCATGCCGCACTACGCCTACGCCCGGTCGGACAAGAAGGACGCGCCGCGCATCTCCATCGGCGGCCGGCTGATGGCCGACCTGCTGGTCAGCGCCGGTGCCAACCGGGTGCTGGCGATGACGCTGCACTCGCCGCAGGTGCACGGGTTCTTCAGCGTTCCGGTCGACCAGCTGCACGCCCTGCGCGAGCTCGCCGCCCACTTCCGCGGCCACGACCTGTCGAACTCCGTCGTCGTCTCCCCCGACCTCGGCAACGCCAAACCCGCCTCGGCCTTCGCCCGCATGCTGGGCGTGCCGGTGGCCGCCGGGGCGAAGCAGCGGTTCGCCGACGACAAGGTCACCATCACCGCGATCATCGGCGAGGTCGAGGGCCGCGACATCATCGTGCTCGACGACGAGATCGCCAAGGGCAGCACGCTGATCGAGCTCATCGACCGGCTGCGGGAGCGCGACGCCCGGTCCATCCGGATCGCCTGCACGCACGGGCTGTTCGCCGACAAAGCGCTCCAGCGGCTCGGCGAGCAGCCCGATGTCGAGGAGATCGTCTGCACCAACACCGTCCCCCTGGCCGCCGCCGAAGCTCACCCCAAACTGACGGTGCTGTCGGTCGCTCCGCTGCTGGCTGAGGCGATCCGGCGCATCCACAACGGGGAGTCGGTCAGCGCGCTGTTCCACGACACGTGAGACGTCGCTCACCTACCCCGACCAATCCGGGCATTTCCCAGGCGCGAGCCTCGCGAACCATCCATACTCGTGCCTCATGACGAGGAGTCAGTTCGATACCCGTGGCATCACGGACTTCACCGATCCGCTGACCGCGGTCACCCGCCGCGGCAAGCTCGTGCACGCCAAGCGCGAAGGCTTCCTCGAGCTCGACGCCGCCGGCGAGCGGTTCGAGCTTCTCGGCCCGTTCGACAACGCGGCCCAGCCCGGCGACGACGTCGAGATCACCGGCGTGGTGGCGCCGCAGAGCCGCACGGCGCGCACCGCGCCGGCGATGCTCGTGCGCCACGTCCGCCGCATCTGACCCCGGCGAAGCCGCAGCCAAACGCTTCTACTCGGGCAGTCCGGTCTCGATCGGGTGCCCGGCGCGGATCCACGCGTGGGTGCCGCCGGCGACGTTACGGGCGTCGACGCCTTGGGCGCCGAGGTAGTCGGCCACCTGGGCGCTGCGCCCGCCGACCGCGCACACGACGTATACCGGCCGGTCGCGCGGGATCTGCGCCAGTTCGGCGATGACCGAGCCCATCGGCAGCAGCTGCGCGCCCGGGATGTGCGCCTCGACGTACTCCCCCGGCTCGCGCACGTCGATGATGTGCGCGCCCTCGCGCCACACCGGCGCGAGGTCGTCGACGGTGATCTCCGCGCCGCTCACGGGACGCTCACGAAGATATGGGAGGCGTCGGCGACCGACAGCTCCACGGTCTCGGCGCTGCGAATCTGGATGCCGCCGTCGGTGGTGACAGCGCGCACCGTGCGGCCCGGCACGATCTCGGCCACGCGCAGGTTGGCGAGCAGCTTCTCGTCCACCTGCAGCGGCTCGCCGATGTGCCGGACGGTGACCTCGGCACCGTCGATGGTGCTGACGTGCTTGAGCTGCCGGACGCCGGCGCGGAACTCCTCGACCTGGATCTGACTGCCCAGCTCGCCCAGGCCGGGGATCGGGTTGCCGTATGGGTCGGCCGCCGGCTCGTGCAGCAGGTCGACCAGCCGTCGCTCGACGGCTTCGGAGACGACGTGCTCCCAGCGGCAGGCCTCGTTGTGGACCAGCTCCCAGTCCAGGCCGATGACGTCGACGAGCAGCCGCTCGACCAGGCGGTGCTTGCGCATGACCCGCATGGCCAGGAGCTGACCCTTCTCCGACAGCTCGAGGTGGCGGTCCTCGTCGACGTGCAGCAGGCCGTCGCGCTCCATGCGCGCCACCGTCTGGCTCACGGTGGGCCCGGACTGGTGCAGACGCTCGGCGATGCGCGCTCGAAGGGGGACGATGCCCTCCTCCTCGAGCTCGAAGATCGTCTTGAGGTACATCTCTGTCGTATCGATGAGGTCGCTCACCGGACGGCTCTCCTAGCATCTGCTCACAAAGACCGGACGACCTCGGGCCGCGGGGGCACCGTCGATCGTGACCAACCCTGCTGGCGCGGGCTGATGTCACGAGCTTATCGCGACCGCGTCTCGTTTTCCGGTGCCGATCGCGCGGAACGGCGCTGCTCGCAACGGGACACAGTGCAGACGCGGGGCCGGCGGCGTGGCACACTCACATGGGTGCCGACCGTCAGCGTACTGAGTCTGAAGGGTGGCGTCGGAAAGACGTCCGTCACGCTCGGCCTGGCCGGCGCAGCCCGCGCCGCAGGGCTGCCGTGCGTGGTCGCCGACCTCGACCCGCAGGGCAACGCGACCACCGCGCTCGACCCGGCCGAGGTGCGTTTCACCGCCAACGACGTGCTCGCCGCCGACGGAGCAGTGCCGATCGGCGACGCCCTGACCGCCAGCGGTTGGGGCGACACCGTCCGGCTGCTGGCCAGCGAGCCGGCTCTGGAACGGCGCAACCACCCGGCCGACGGCGTGGCCGCGCGGCACCGGCTGCGCACGGCCCTGGGCGGCCTGCGCGACGTCGATCTGGTCCTGCTCGACTGCCCGCCCAGCCTGGCCGAGCTGACCAGCAGCGCGCTCGCGGCCAGCGACGTCGCGGTGGTCGTGGCCGAGCCGACGGCGTTCGCACTCACCGGCGCCCAGCAGGCGCTGGCCGCCGTCGACACTGTCCGCCGCGGCCACAACCTGCGGCTGCGGCCCGCGGGCATCGTCGTCAACCGCTACCGCACCGGGTCGGCCGAGCACCGGTATCGGCTCGACGAGCTCATCGCCGTCTACCGCGACCTGGTCCTCGACCCCGTCGTGCCGGAGCGGTCGGCCGTCTCCCGCGCGCAGGGTGCGTGCCTGCCCATCCAGCGGTGGCCGTCACCGGGTGCGCGCGAGGTCGGCCGCATCTTCGCCGGCTACCTCGAGCTGCTGCTCACCGCGGCCAGGTCCGATGCCGGCCCGTTCGCGAAGGGAGCCGCCAGATGAGCTCGTCCATGCCGGCGCCGCGGCCGGCTCTGCTGCGGGCCGCCGACGGCACCGTCCGGCCCGCCGCCGCGCACCTGTCCTCACTCGCTGTCGACGAGGCCGCAGTCGCCAAGGCGGCGAAGAAGCACAAGAAGAAGGGCCATCCCGCCGACGACGACGCCGAGCTGCTGGTCCACCTGTCCAAGCGCGACCGCAAGCGGCTGCGGCGCAAGGCCGAGACCTACGGCTGGACGGCCGAGCAGGCGGCCGCACATGTCCTGCGCGTCTGGTCGGACAGCTAGGCCGCGACCCGCACCGCGGCGCGGCGCTACGGCGAGGCGGGCTCCGGCAGCCAGGACCCGCGCGACATCACAGCCTCGACCCGCAGCGACTCGTCGAGCACGACGAGGTCGGCGTCCCGGCCGGCGGCGAGCGCGCCGACGCGGTCGGCGATGCCGAGCGCCCCGGCCGGGTTGGCCGACGTCGCCGCGACCGCCTCCAGCACGGTGAACCCGCCCTGCTCGACGGCGAACCGGAACGCCCGGTCCATCGTCAGCGTGCTGCCGGCGATGGACCCGCCCTCGACCAGCCGCGCCTCGCCGTTCGTGACCCGCACCGCGAGCCCGCCGAGGACGTAGTCGCCGTCGCCGATGTCGGTAGCGTCGATGGCGTCGGTCACCAGCGCCACCCGGCCGGCGCCGGCCGCGCCCCGAACGAGCCGCGCGATCGCCGGGTGCAGGTGTACACCGTCGAGGATGAGCTCGATCGTGACCCGCTCGTCCTCCAGCAGGGCGACGATCGGGCCCGGCTGCCGGTGATGCACCGGCGCCATCGCGTTGAACAGGTGCGTCGCGACGGTCGCGCCGGCGTCGATCGCCCGGGTCGTGACCTCGTAGGAGGCGTCGGTGTGCCCGACGGCGGCGACGGCGCCGGCGTCGACCACCGTCCGCACCGCGTCCAAGCCATGCTCCAGCTCCGGCGCCAGCGTCACCATGCGCACCGTCCCGCGGCCGGCCTCGAGCAGCCGGCGCACCGCGGCCGGCTCCGGCGCCCGCAGCGCGGACTCGTCGTGCGCACCCTTGCGGGTCGGCGAGATCCACGGCCCTTCCAGGTGCACGCCGAGCACGAGCCCGTCGTCGACGAGCTCGGCCAGCGCGCGCACGTCGCGCTCCAGGTCGTCGTAGCCGCCGCTGACCAGGCTCGCCATCAGCGACGTCGTCCCGTGCCGGCGGTGGGTGGCGGCGAACGTGCGCACCTGCTCCGGGTCGGCGCCGACGACGCTGCCACCGCCGCCGCCGTGCGAGTGGATGTCGACGAACCCGGGCACCAGCCAGCGTCCCCCCAGGTCGCGCTCGGCCGGCCGCGGTGGCGCACCGACGCCCAGCGCGGCGATCCGCCGCCCTGACACCTCCAGCCACCCGTCCTCGACCACACCATCGGGCGTGACCATCCGCGCGCCGCCGATCACCGTCATCTCCTGCGCCTCCCATGGGTCGAAGGGTGCGAGCGGCACGGTACCGCTACCGTCGTCGGCATGACGCTGACGGTGCCGCGACGCTTCCGCGGACCCACTACCTCCGGCAACGGCGGCTACGTCGCCGGGCTGCTCGCCGGGCTGCTCGCCGGACGGCTGGCCGGCGGTCCGGTGAGCGTCACGCTACGCACCCCTCCGCCGCTGGAGGCGCCGCTGGACGTCGTCGCCGATGGCGCCGGGCTACGGCTCGTCGACCGCGAAACCCTGGTCGCCGAAGCCGTGTCCGCGGACGACGGTGACTTGGTCGCCGTCGACCCCGTCGGGCCGGACGAGGCGACGGCCGCCGCCAGCCGGTATCCGGGCTTCGCCACGCACCCGTTCCCGCAGTGCTTCGTCTGTGGCCCGGAGCGAGAGCCCGGCGACGGGCTGCGGCTGTTTCCCGGACGGCTTGGCGACGGCCGCACGGCCTGCGTGTGGGACGTCACGTCGGAGCTGGCTGGGCGCCGCGAGCTGGTCTGGGCGGCGCTGGACTGCCCCGGCGGCTGGTCCGCACCCATCGAGGGCCGGCCGATGGTGCTGGGCCGGATGACCGCGGACATCGCCGGCGTGCCGGAGCCTGGCGAGCCGTGCTTGGTCATGGGCCGTTTCCTGGAAACCGAGGGCCGCAAGACCTGGACCGCCTCGACCGTCTACGGCGCCGACGGCCGGCAGCTCGGCCGCGCCCACGCCACCTGGATCGCCCTGCCGTCGTCGTGAGGCCGCACCGGCGGACGTTCACCACATGAATAACCCATTGCCGCGGGAGCCGTGGCCGCATATTTTTGAGGGACACGGAAAGGAGGTGGTCCAACGGTGAATAGCTATCGGACTCGTGAGGTGGCTGCTCGCTAGCCGCCCTGCTCGACGCAGGACTTGGGGGTGACCCCCGTGTTCGCCGGCCTGGTGGCTGGCAGTACCGAGCAGTCACCCGACCCGTGGGCTCCCGGCGTTGGTCCGTCCGGGCCGCGTCCGCATGGACGTGGAAGCAGCCCACGGGTCGTTCCATTTCTGGCCGGTCGTCGTTTAGGGCCGGCTGCACCAACGATCCGCGACCTCACCAGGCGTTCCCGCGCTCCACCAGGCCTACAAGCATGGTGAAGCACACACCATCCTCGTGACGGACCCGATCGTTGATGATCACGAGGCACAGCGAACGCGAGCCTGTGCCGACACCCCGCCGTCGCCGAGCCCTTGCTCGTGGCACGGGGCCGGCTTCTCAGGGGGAGAGCCGCTCGACCACCCAGCCGGCGTCCTCGCGGCGGTAGCGCAGCCGATCGTGCAGGCGGGCCAGGCCGCCCTGCCAGAACTCGATGGAGGACGGCTCGACACGGTAACCGCCCCAGAACTCCGGCAGCGGCACGTCGCCCGGGTACCGCCGCGCCACGTCGGCCGCCGCCGCTTCCAGCTCGTCGCGGCCGCCGATGACCGTGGACTGCCGGCTCGCCCAGGCGCCCACCTGCGACTCGCGCGGACGGGTCACCCAGTAGGCCTGGCTCGCCGCGCGCGGGACCGTCGCCGCGGCACCGCAGACCAATACTTGCCGCTCCATCGCGATCCAGGGGAAGCACAGGGACACCAGCGCGTTCGCCTCGATCTCCAACGCCTTGCGCGAGCCGCGGTTGGTGAAGAACACGAAGCCGCCGTCGTCGATGCCCTTCAACAGCACCGTGCGGCTGCTCGGCTGGCCATCCGCGCCGACGGTGGACAGGACCATGGCGTTCGGCTCGGCCAGACCGGCCGCGACGGCGTCGTGCAACCAGGCCCGGAACTCATCGAACGGGTCCGCGGCGAGATCACGTTCGAGCAGCCGTCCGGCCGTGTACCGGCGGCGCATCCGGGGCAGCCCTTCCTCCACGGCAACCACTGTGTCACCCGTCCCGGACAGTTGAGCCGGATCGGTTCGGACTGGGCCGAAAATCCGTCGACGTGGCGTATCACACTGTGGGAAACCACACATTCACATTGTCGCAACTTGTCCAGACCCACCAGGTGCGGGGCATGATGGAGAAGGGCCGCGAGCGCACCACGAATGGAGACCGAATGTCCGAGGTCATGCATGGCCTTGAGGGTGTCGTAGCTTTCGAGACGCACATCGCCGAACCTGACAAGGAAGGCAGCGCGCTGCGATACCGCGGCGTCGACATCGACGACCTCGTCGGGCGAGTGCCGTTCGGCAACGTCTGGGGGCTGCTGGTCGACGGCGGCTTCTACCCCGGCCTGCCGCCGGCCGAGCCGCTGGAGCTGCCGGTCCACACCGGCGACGTGCGCGTCGACGTGCAGAGTGCCGTGGCCACGCTGGCACCTCTGTGGGGTTTCAAGCCACTGCTCGACACCAGTGACGACGACGCTCGCGACCAACTGGCGCGCACCGCGTCAACCGCGCTGTCGTTCGTCGCTCAGTCCGCCCGTGAGGCGACGGGGCAGGCGCAGGTGCCCGACGCCGTCGTCGCCGGGGCCGGCAGCATCGTCGAGCAGTTCATGACCCGATGGCGCGGCGAGCCCGATCCGCGGCACACCGCCGCCGTCGACGCCTACCTGACCTCGGCGGCCGAGCACGGCATGAACGCCTCGACGTTCACCGCCCGGGTGGTCTCCTCCACCGGCGCCGACGTCGCCGCGGCGCTGTCCGCGGCGGTCGGTGCCATGAGCGGCCCGCTGCACGGCGGCGCGCCGTCGCGGGTGCTGGCCATGATCGAGGAGATCGAGCGCACCGGCGACCCCCTGGGCTACGTCAAGGGCGTCCTCGACCGCGGCGAGCGGCTCATGGGTTTCGGTCACCGCGTCTACCGCGCCGAGGACCCGCGGGCCCGTACGCTGCGCCGGGTCGCCCGCGAGCTGGGCGCGCCTCGCTACGAGGTGGCCGAGGCGTTCGAGAAGGCCGCGCTGTCGGAGCTGCACGAGCGAAAGCCCGACCGGGTGCTGGCCACCAACGTGGAGTTCTGGGCCGCCATCGTCCTCGACTTCGCCGAGGTGCCGGCGTCCATGTTCACGTCGATGTTCACCTGTGCCCGCACCGCCGGCTGGTGCGCGCACATCCTCGAGCAGAAGAAGACCGGCCGGCTGGTGCGCCCGTCGGCCAAGTACACCGGTCCGGGGGCCCGCACACCTGACACCGTCCCCGGCTGGAACCCCGACTGGGCCGCCTGACACCCGGTTTCGCAGCCGCTCGGTCGATGCGGCACAATAGCCGCTCTGACAGTGTCGTCACTTTGACGTAACCCACCGGACACGACACCGGAGCGCCTCATGACCGACACTGTGCGGATTCCCGACCACCTCAAGCCCGCCGACGGCCGGTTCGGGTCCGGCCCGAGCAAGGTGCGGCCCGAGGCCCTGGCCGCGCTGGCGGCCCAGGGCGGCGAGGTCATGGGCACCTCGCACCGGCAGGCCCCGGTCAAGAACCTCGTGCGCCGCGTCCGCGACGGTGTGACCCAGCTGCTCGGGCTGCCTGACGGCTACGAGGTGGTGCTGAGCAACGGAGGCACTACGGCGTTCTGGGACGCAGCGGCGTTCGGGCTGGTCCGCCGGCGCGCACAGCACCTGTCATTCGGCGAGTTCTCGTCGAAGTTCGCCATCGTCACCAAGACCGCGCCGTGGCTCGACGAGCCGAGCGTCGTCAAGGCCGAGGCCGGCTCACTGCCGCGGCCGGTCGCCGAGGACGGTGTCGACGTCTACGCGTGGCCGCACAACGAGACCTCCACCGGGGTCATGGCGCCGGTGCGCCGGATCGACGACGCCGCCGACGACGCCCTCGTGCTGGTCGACGCCACCAGCGGCGCGGGCGGCCTGCCGGTCGACGCGTCGCAGGCCGACGTGTACTACTTCGCGCCGCAGAAGAACCTCGCCGGCGACGGCGGACTGTGGGTCGCCGCGTTCTCGCCCGCCGCGCTGGGCCGGCTCGAGGAGATCGCCGCCACCGACCGGTACGTTCCCGCGTTCCTCGACCTCGCGACCGCGGTGGACAACTCGCGCAAGGACCAGACGTACAACACCCCGGCCGTCGCCACGCTCTTCCTGCTGGCCGACCAGCTGGACTGGCTCAACGGGCAGGGGGGCCTCGAGTTCGCCGTCGGGCGCACCTCGGCATCGTCCAACCACCTCTACAGCTGGGCGGAGAAGAGCCCGTACGCGGCGCCGTACGTCACCGACCCCGACGCCCGCTCGCTCGTCGTAGGCACCATCGACTTCGACGACGCGGTCGACGCGGCCGCCGTCGCCGAGGTGCTGCGGGCCAACGGCATCGTGGACGTCGAGCCGTACCGCAAGCTCGGGCGCAACCAGCTGCGCATCGCGATGTACCCCGCCGTCGACCCCGCCGACATCGAGGCGCTGACGGCGTGCGTGGACTACGTCGTGGGGCAGCTCGGCGCCTGAGGGGCGAAGCACCCCTGGCACGAAACAACGCCCGGCCGCGATTTCGTGTCAGCGGCCGGGCGCGTCGTTCGGTTCCGCCATCGGCTGGAACCCATTCCCCCGTCGTGTTCCTGGTGACAACCATAGAGTGTGACCCGGCAGGCTGTGGATCATCCGTTCGGTCATCTGAGCATGGGCCGCGTGGCCGGGATTCGGCGCGGCAAAACGCATCGCCGCAGGTCAGAGACGAATGAAATTGGCGGTGATGCGGAGTCACCTCTTTGGTCAACCCTCGCTGTTCGAATCGACTGCGCTCTCGCCCGAACGGTGGTCGCGTCCTGTCGATCAACGGGGCCGAGCAGGCGCGTACGCTGGCAGCCGGAAGGTGGAGAGGGGGACGGTGGTGCGGCCGAAGACCACGCGGCAGCTGGTGTCGGTGACGCTGATCGTCATGCTGGTCGTCGTCGCCGTGGCCGCACTGCTCTGACGGTGTTCGGCTCGGCACCGACGGGGAAGGTCGCGAGCGCCTCGTAGCGCGGACCGGCACCGGGCGGTCCCGGATGCGAGCTCAGCAGGGTCAGCTCCTCCACCGTCCACGACGGCCCAGCGTAGTCGGCCAGGATTTCGACGTATCGCCGAAGGTCAGCGGGCTGTCGTGACCGTGCCAGGGTGACGTGCGGCCGGAACCGCTGTTGCTCCCGGTGAGTGGTGCCCGCGCGCCGGCCCGCGGCTACCGTCGACCGGGCCAGCCGCCGGAGCACCTCGGTGTCGCCGTCGACGCCTACCCACAGCACCGCGGCGCCGAACCGCCCGGCGCCGGACAGCCGCACCCGGGCTCGCTGGTACCGCCCGGCCGCGCGCCGCACTCGCTCGGTCAGGTCGGGCAGCCGCGCCTGGTCCAGGTCGCCGTAGAACGCCAGCGTGACGTGCCAGCCGGCGGGGTCGGACCAGCGCAACCGCCGGTCGTGGTCACCGTCCCGGATCGGGGTGACGGCTCGGTCCAGGTGTGCGACGGCGTCCGGCGACGGCACCGCGGCGACGAACAGCCTCACCGGACGGCGTTCCGCTGCTGGCGCATGCGCCCAATATTCCATGGCCGACGCCGACGGCGGGTTGGGAGAATGGCCGGCCATCGACCTGAGGAGGAGTCCCACGGTGTCCGAGCACGTCGAGTCGCTGAGAGACCGAGTCGCGGCGGCGGTGTCGTCCGCGATCGGCTCGGCCTGGCCGGAGCTGACCGACGCGGACCCCGTCGTGCGACGTAGCGAGCACGCCGACTTCCAGTCCAACGGCGCGCTCGCGCTGAGCCGCCACGTCGCCGCCCGGCCGGCCGAGTTCGCCGCCGAGCTCGCCGGCCACCTCGGTCCGGGCGGCGGCACCGAGACCGAGCTGCTCCGCGACGTCCAGGTCAGCGGGCCGGGGTTCCTCAACCTGAGCGTGACCGATCATGTGCTGTGGGAGCAGGTGGCGGCTCGGCTGGCCGCTCCGCGGCTCGGCGTACCGCGCGGCGAGGCCGGCCGGCGAACCGTCATCGACTACTCGGCGCCCAACATCGCGAAGGACCTGCACGTCGGGCACCTGCGCTCGACAGTGATCGGCGACAGCCTCGCCCGGGTGCTCGCCCATCTCGGCGCCGACGTCATCCGGCAGAACCATCTGGGCGACTGGGGCACGCCGTTCGGCATGCTCATCCAGTACCTCGACGAGCATCCGGACGCGACCTGGCACCGCGCCGAGCTGGCCGACGGTGCCTCGGCGGTGTCCGCGCCGAACCAGCTCTACCGGGACGCGCGGGCGGCGTTCGACGCCGACCCCGAGTTCGCCGACCGTTCCCGCACCAGGGTGGTGGCGCTGCAGTCCGGCGACGACGCCACCGTCGCGGCCTGGCGCGACATCGTCGCGGAGTCCGAGCGCGGGTTCGGGGAGATCTACGCCCGGCTGGGCATCCTCCTGACGCCGGCCGACTCAGCCGGCGAGTCGTTCTACAACTCGCGGCTCGACGCGGTGGTGCGCGATCTGCGCGACGCCGGCCTCGCGGAGGACAGCGACGGCGCGGTCGTGGTCTTCTCCGCGTCCGCTACCGGGCCGGACGGCCGGCCGATCCCACTGATCCTGCGCAAACGCGACGGCGGCTATGGCTACGACACCACCGACCTGGCCACGATCCGCTACCGGCTGGAGGAGCTGCGCGCTGGCCGCATCCTCTACGTCGTCGACGCGCGGCAGGCACTGCACTTCCGGCTTGTGTTCGAGACCGCGCGCCGCGCGAGCTGGCTCGCCGACACCGTCGACGTCGAACACGTCGCGTTCGGCACCGTCCTCGACGCCGACGGCCGGCCGTTCCGGACCCGCGCCGGCGACACCGTCGGGCTCACCGCCCTGCTCGACGCCGCGGTCGAGCGCGCACGGACCGTCGTCGGCGAGAAGAACCCCGAGCTGGACACCGCGGAGCTGGACCGGATCGCCGAGACCGCCGGCGTCGGCGCTGTGAAGTACGCCGAGCTGTCCACGTCGCGCGTCAAGGACTACGCCTTCGACGTCGACCGGATGGTCTCCTTCTCCGGCGACACCGGGGTGTACCTGCAGTACGCGCACACGCGCATCCGGTCGATCCTGCGCGGAGCCGGCGACGACGGAGTCAGCGTCGACGCCGCGGCCGGCATGCACCCGGCCGAACGCGCGCTGGCGATCGCGTTGGACGGGTTCGGTGACGCGCTCACCGAGGTCGCCGCGACATTGGAGCCGCACCGGCTGTGCACGTACCTCTACGACACCGCGAGGGCGTTCACCGACTTCTACGAGGCGTGCCCGGTACTGACCGCGCCACCACCGGCGCACGGCAATCGGCTCGCACTGTGCCGGCTGACCGCGGCGACGCTCCAGCAGGGACTCGGCCTGCTGGGGATCGAGGCTCCGGAGCGGATGTGACCACGGCGGCGTCCTCGACCGGCCTGGCCACAACGACGGCGTCCTCGACCGGCCTGGCCACCGCGGCAGCGTCCTCGACCGGCCTGGCCACAACGACGAGGCCGGGCCGCGGCCGCAGCCGGGTGCGCACGACCACGCCACTCTTCGGCGCGAGCACGACCAGCGCCCCGATCGCGAACACCATGGTCAGGATGCCTCCGCCGAGCAGCGACCAGCGCGCGCCGAACGCGTCGGCGACCAGCCCGATGACCGGCGCACCGGCTGGCGTCCCGCCCATGAAGATCATCATGTACAGCGACATGACCCGCCCACGGACGTACTGCGGCACTGTGGTCTGGACGTACGCGTTGGCCGCCGTCAGCACCGTCATCGCGATGACACCGACCGGCACCAGCGCGACCGCGAACAGCACGTATGTAGGCATCAGGCCGGCGATGATCTCGAACGCACCGAACAGCACCGCGCCGCCGACGATCAGCCGGCGCCGCGGCACCCGCCGGCGCGCCGCGACCAGCGCGCCGGACAGCGTGCCGACCGCCATCACCGAACCCAGCAGGCCGTACTCGCTGGGGCCCTTGCCGTAGACGTCGGTGGCCATCAGCGCCATGGTCATCTGGAAGTTCATGCCGAACGTGCCGAGCCCGAACATGATGGTCATGACCATGATCAGGTCAGGCCGGGACCGGACGTAACGCACCCCCTCGCGCAGCTGCGAGAACGTGCCAGCCTTCTCGCGTTTGCGCGTAGTCCGGGCGATCCGCCGCCGCAGCAGGACCAGCACGAGGATCGGCGAGAGGAACGACGCCGCGTTGAGGACGAACACCCAGCCGGTGCCGATCAGGCCGATCAGCACACCCGCCACCGCCGGGCCGACAAGGCGCGCGGCATTGAACGACGCGCTGTTGAGCGCGACGGCGTTGGTGAGATCGTCCTTCTGCACCAGCTCGGAGACGAACGCCTGCCGCGCCGGGTTGTCCAGCGCTGTGCCGACGCCCAACAGGAAGGCCAGCACGTAGACGTGCCAGATCTCGGCCAGGCCGGTCAGCGTGAGCACGCCGAGCGCCAGCCCGACCGTGCCCATGAACGCGTTGGTGAAGATCAGCAGCTTGCGCTTGGAGAACCGGTCGGCGAGGAGTCCACCGAACGGCGCTACCAGCAGGAACGGTAGGAACTGCAGCCCCGTCGTGATGCCGACCGCCTGCGCGCCACCACCGAGCACGACCAGCACCAGCCAGTCCTGCGCGATGCGCTGCATCCAGGTGCCGACATTGGACAGGAACATGCCTGACCAGTACAAACGATAATCACGGTGTCGGAGGGAGCTGAAGGTAGGGCTCACAGTCCGGCCAACTTCTCGAGCACGGGCAGGGCGGCGCGCAGCCGCTCCCGCTCGTCCGGCGAGAGCTCGCGCAGCCGATGGTTCATCCAGGCGTCGCGGCGCTTGCGATCGGCCGCGGTACGCGCGAGCCCGGCTTCGGTGATACGGACGACGGCGATCCTGCGATCGCCCGGCTCGGGCTCGCGGACCACGAGGCCGAGCTCCTCGAGCCCGCTGACGGTGCGGGTCATGGACGGCGGACGCACCCGCTCGCAGGCGGCGAGCTCGCCGACCGGCATGGGGCCCTTGCGCACCAGCACGCCCAGCGCGGACAGCTGGTTGAGGGTCAGCGAGTCGTCCTCGCGCTCGTTGCGGATGCGCCGGCTCAACCGGCCGATGGCGATGCGGAGGGAGCTGGCGAGGCCGGCCTGGGTGCGAGGCTGCGCCGACCCGGACCGGGCCGGCGACGAGGTGGATGAGATCTTCGAGGTTGACACTTTGCTTAGTTTAACTCATTACCCTTGCTAAATGCCAGGCGTATACGTAGCCGACGCTCCTGGCCTCGGGTGGAAGCGGTGACCATGGCCAGTACTTCTGGTGCGTCACCAGGCCTGCAAGCCTCGTGACGCACCAGAAGGCCTCGTGATGCCACAGCAGCTACGCGCATGGTGACCCACGAGAGATCCTCGTGGTGTCACGGCGATGTCAGGCAGTGTCGGAGCGCCGGGCTCGGCGGCCGCGGTACTGCGTGCCGCCACCCTCGGTTACCTCTTCGACCTCGTCGGCGGTGTCGTAGTCGCGCGCCCGGCGACCACCCATGGTCGTGTCGAGCAGCGGCTCGTCGTCGGACGCGGGCGCTGGCTGGCGACCCGGCGACCTCGACGAGGCGGAGTCCGCTCCCAGGTCGCCGAAGAGCTCGGAGGGCTGCGTGCGCCGATTCTGCCGGGACGGGCGCTCAGCACCACGAGTGCGGCCCGGGGCGGTGGACCGCTCCCCGCTCGACGCGGGATCGGCCGGCGCGACCCGGTTCGGCCCGGTCGCGCGCTCAGCACCACGAGTGCGGCCCGGGGCGGTGGACCGCTCCCCGCTCGACGCGGGATCGGCCGGCGCGACCCGGTTCGGCCCGGTCGCCCGCTCGACGGGCGGCCGTAGCGGACCGGGTCGGCTGGTCGGCTGCTCGCCCGGCGCGGCTGCCGGTCCTTCACCCGGCAGACGCGGGAGGTCGGCTCGCGTCACAGCAGGCCCAGGCCCAGGTCCAGGCCCAGGTCCAGGTCCAGGTCCAGCGTCCCGGACCGGTGGGGCGTCGACCCTGGTCCCCGCGGGCCCAGGCCCGGCGTCGCGGATCGGGGGCAGGTTCCCGTCGGTGTCGATGGGGCGCGTCACGGCGTCGGGCCGGGAGCGCCGGCGCGAACGGGACCGGCCGGTGTCGTCGGCCTCCGGCGGCATGGCAGGGCCGGCTGCTTCGGCGGGGATGGACGCCGGCCGTTCCTCGGGCGCCTCGACCGGCACGTCACCGTCCTCGGCGCCAGCCGGCTCAGCGTTCAGCAGAGCCTCTTCGCGCGCCTCCTCGATGGCGTCACGCCGCTTGCGCGTGTACTCCAGGCCGAGCAGCCCCAGGCCGACGCCGGCCAGGCAGGTCCACAGCCACCAGCCGCGGCTCTCGGCCTCCAGGGAATCCATGCGCAGCGCGAGCAGGACGAAGGCGACCGCCCAGAGAATGGTCAGGACAGCGACGGTGCGAACACCGTCGACGTCGAGCGGCTGGACGTCGTCCGCCTCGACCTCTGGCGCGTCGTTGGAACGCCGTCGCCGTCTCCCCATGTCACCCAGGCTAGCCCCGCCCGGGCCGGCGGGGCGAGCCGTTCGATCGTCAGCTGCCTCACGTTCCCAGCGATCTTCTGGCATCCTCACCCGCGAAACCCCCGCCGCGACACCCCCTCACGCACCGGAGGAGCGCATGACCTCGTCCCCCACCGAGACGACGGCCCTGGACCGGTACTTCAGGATCACCGAACGTGGTTCGACCGTCGGCCGTGAGGTCAGAGGTGGCCTGGTCACCTTCTTCACGATGGCGTACATCATCGTGCTGAACCCGCTGATCATCGGCACCGTGCCGGACGTCGACGGCGTCTTCCTCGGCGGTGGCGCGGAGCCGGACCTCGCGGCCGTCGCGGCGACGACGGCGCTCGTCGCGGGCGTGCTCACGATCGCGATGGGCGCGTTCGCCAACTACCCGCTGGCGCTGGCCACCGGCCTCGGCCTCAACGCGTTCGTCGCCTTCGGGCTGGCCAGCCAGATGTCGTGGGCCGACGCGATGGGCCTGGTCGTGATGGAGGGCCTGGTCATCCTCGTCCTGGTGCTGACGGGGTTCCGTCAGGCCGTCTTCGCGGCGGTCCCGCGGCAGCTCAAGACCGCGATCAGCGTGGGGATCGGCCTGTTCATCGCGCTGGTCGGGTTCGTCAACGCCGGGTTCGTCCGCTCGACCGGCAACCCGTCGCCGCCGATCGGCCTGGGTGCGGGCGGCTCGCTGACGACGCTGCCGGTCGCGGTGTTCTGCGCCGGCCTGATCGCGGTCATCGTGCTCTACGCGTTGAAGATCCGCGGCGCGATCCTGTGGACCATCGTCGCGACCGCCGTGCTCGCGGTGATCGTCGAGTCCGTCGCTGACCTCGGCACGTCGGCGGAGAACCCGAACGGCTGGAACCTCAACGCGCCGCAGGTTCCGGACCAGGTCGTGGATCTGCCGGACTTCGGGCTGCTGGGTGAGTTCAGCCTGCTGGGGTCGTGGGAGGCCGTCGGCGTCGTCAGCGTCGTGTTGTTCGTGTTCACGCTGATGCTGGCCGACTTCTTCGACACGATGGGCACCATGGTCGCCGTCGGTGCCGAGGGCGACCTGCTCGACGAGGACGGCAACCCGCCGCGCACGGCGCGGATCCTCGTCGTCGACTCGGTGGCGGCCGCGGCCGGCGGTGCCGCGTCCGTCTCGAGCAACACGTCGTACATCGAGTCCGCATCGGGCGTCGGCGAGGGCGCCCGCACCGGCCTGGCCAGCGTCGTCACCGGGGTCTGCTTCCTGCTGGCGACGTTCCTGGCGCCGCTGGTCGCGATGGTGCCGAACGAGGCGGCCGCCCCGGCGCTGGTGCTCGTGGGGTTCCTGATGATGTCGCAGGTGCGCGAGATCTCCTGGGATGACCTGGAGTTCGCGATCCCGGCGTTCCTCACCGTCGCGCTGATGCCGTTCACGTACTCGATCAGCACCGGCATCGGCGCCGGCTTTCTCGCCTACGTCATCATCAAGCTCGCCCGCGGCAAGGCCCGCCAGGTGCATCCGCTGCTGTGGGTGGTCGCCGCGATGTTCGTGGTCTACTTCGCCATCGCCCCGATCGAGGACCTGCTCGGTGTCAGCTGACGCCGTGATCACGGAGCGAGCGGGTGTTGTCGGTGCCGGCTGATACAACCCAGACCATGACCGAGATCGTGCTGTTCCACTCCGTGCTGGGGTTGCGTCCCGGCGTGCTGGAGACGGCCACGCAGTGGCGGCAGGCCGGCCACGTCGTCCACGTCCCCGACCTCTACGGTGGTGCGGTGTTCGACGACTACGACGACGCGTTCGCCTGGTTCGATGGGTACGGCGGCCAGCCCGAGCTGCTGCGACGCGCCGGCGAGGCGGTCGCCGGGCTGCCGTCCCGCGTCGTGTACGCCGGGTACTCCAACGGCGTGCTGCCCGCCATCCAGCTCGCAGCGTCACGGCCCGGTGCCCTCGGTGCGCTGCTGTTCCACGGCTCGGTGCCGCTGCGCGCCGTCGGGGCCGAGCTGTGGCCGTCGTCGGTGCCGGCGCAGGTGCACGAGGGCGAGCACGATCCGTTCCGCGAGAACGACCTGAACGACGAGTTCGCCGAGACCGTCAGCGCGGCCGGCGCCGCCTACCAGTACTTCTCGTATCCGGGGGTCACCACACACCTGTTCGCCGACTCCTCGCTACCGCGTGAGCACCATCGGGAGGCGGCCGGCACCATGAACGGCCGTGCCCAGAGGTTTCTCGCCGCATGCGGCTGACTCTCACGGCGGCGCTACTCGCGCTGGCCGGGACGGGCCTGGCCGCAGCCCCGGCCGCCGTCGAGCTCTCCGGTCCCGCGCCCGCCGACGGCCACGTCGCCGACGTACTGGCCGGCTGGGAGTCCGCGCCGGTCTTCGTCGACCCGGGGCAGCGTTCCATCGTCTCCGACGACGACGCCCAGCGACTCACGGCGCGGGTCGAGGGGCAGGATCCGCCCACGTACATCGCGGTCGTGCCGGCGGTGGCGCTGTCGGACATGCCGGGCGGCTCCAACGACGAACGCGGCCGCGCGTTCCTCGACGCACTCGCCGATGCCGGCGCACCGGACGGCGCCTACCTGGTGGTCTTCGGCGGCGCGGCCACCTACGGCATGGCGGTCGGCATCGACGCACCCGTCGGGCCGGCGCTCGACGCCGCGCTCGACCGGTACACCCGTTCGCACCAGGTCGCCGTCCTCGACGACGTCCTCACCGAGCTCGGCCTGCCCGGTGCGCCCGCTGAGGACGGTTCCGGCGGCTGGGTGGTTCCCGTGCTCGTCGTGGTCGCCGTCCTCGCGGTGCTGGCCGGCGCACTCCTCTGGTGGCGCCGGCGACGGCGTCAGGGAGCGGGCGGCGCCGCGGGGCCGGCGCCGTATCGGCCGTCCTTCGAGGTCCTCGACGACGAGACCGACTCGCTGGCCGAGCGTCAGCAGCTGGCCCGCGAGGACGTCACCCGCTTCGGCGAGGAGCTCGACGCCGCCGACCTCGCCGTCGACGACCCCACCGTCGCGGCCGACGTCCAGTCGGCCATGGACGCCTACGCCGAGGCCGGTTCGGCGGTCGACGACGCACCCGACGACACCGTGCTGCGTGCGGTTCGAGCCACGGTCGAGTACGGTCGGTGGCGTTTGGCGTGCGGACGAGCGCGCCTGGCCGGTCAGCCGCCGCCGGCGCGACGCGCTGACTGCTTCTTCGACCAGCGCCATGGAGTGTCGGTGACCGACTGGATGTACACGCCGGCCGGCGGCCGCGCCCGTGAAGTCCCGATCTGCGCCGCCTGCCGCGACCGCTTGACCGAGACACACCGATGAGGTCCGCGCACCGCCTCGCGGCCGCCGCGACAGCGGCGACGGCCGCAGTCCTCGTCGCCGCTCCGTCCTCCGTCGCCGACGAGGCCGACGTCGAGCGCTACTTCGACGAGGTCGCGCTCGAGCTGGCCGAGCCGGGTGTCTGGGTCGACCCGGACGTCGCCGACGAGCTCGACCCGGAGTGGGAGAGCGAGCTCGACGCGGCCGCCGCCGACGCTCCGGTCGACATGCGCATCGCCGTCGTCCCGGCGGGCAAGCTCGACCCGCGCGGCGAGGACGAGTTCGTGAGCGCCGACCTGCTCTGGGAGGGGGAGGAGCTGGCGTCCCAGCTGTACGACCGCGTCGGCGTCGACGGCGTGTACGCCGTCATGACGGTCGCCGACTCCTCGCACGACGGACGCAGCTTCAACGCGGTACAGCACAGCGAGGAGGGCCCGACGTACTACGTTGGCGACGCCGTCGACCAAGCCGTCGACTGCTGCGCACCGTCCTACGGCCCGATGATCGAGCGGTTCATCGAGCGTGCCTCCGAGATCGACCGGCCGCTCTACGTCGACGTCGCACCGTGGACGGGTGGCGCGGCCGGCGTCCTCGGGCTCTGGTGGGGCGGCACGACACTGTCCAACCGCCGTCGGCGCAAGGCCGAGGAGCAGCGCCACCTCGACGTCGTCCGCCCGATGCTGAACGACGAGGTCATCGAGCTGTCGCAGCGGGTGTCCGAGCTGCCGACGACCGCCGACATCGAGCAGTCGAAGCTCAGCCGCGAGGTCCTCGACACGGTCGAGAAGGCCCGGCACCGGCTCGACGCCGTCGCCGGTGACGACGACGTGCAGGCGGTCACGTCGATGCTCGGGTCGGCCCGTTACAAGCTGGCGTGCCTGGTCGCGCTGCGGCAGGGCAAACCGATCCCGGAGCCGACGCCACCGTGCTTCTTCGACCCGCGGCACGGCCCGAGCACCCAGCAGCGCCAGTGGTCACCCACCGACGGCGCCGAGCGCGAGGTCCCGGTCTGCGACGAGTGCGCCGGACGGCTCGACACCGCGCAGGCCCCGATCGCCCGCACGGCCGGCGAGCGCAACTACTGGGAGGGTGGCGAGGACCTCGTCGCCTACATCGAGGGCTACTGGACCAGCGACGACAACTACTGGCGGTTCCCGCACGACGATCACGGCCGCGCCCGCGGCGACCTCTGGAGCCGCTGGGAGTCACGGCGGCCACGGGCCCGGCTGGGCCGCTTCAGCCGTTCACTGGGGCGCGGCATCAGCTCCGCGATGTCGCAGTCCGGTTCGGGCGACGACGACGGCCGCGGCGGGTTCGGCGGTGGCTTCGGTGGCGGCAGGAGCCGGCGCCGGCGCAGCAGCTTCGGCGGCGGTTCGAGCCGGCGGTCGTCCCGGCGCTCCGGCGGCGGCCGGCGCTTCTGACCGGTGCGCCGACCAGCGCTCGCTACTCGAAGGCATCCTCGACCAGCAGGCGGGGCAGCGCCTCGGGCTCGCTGAGCGCCTCGACCAACAGCCAGCGCCGGTCCCAGCGCCCGGTCACCCAGGCCAGTCCGCGGGCGAGCCCGTCCGTCGTCGCGGCGTGGACGTCGTCGCCGTCGACCCACCAGTCGACCTCGACGCCGCCGACCCGCAGGTCGTCGTGCTCGACGTAGGTCCCGGGCACCCGGCCGAGCACCGCCGCGGCCGCGTCCGGCACCGGCTGTCGCCGCCCGCCCGCGGACAGGTCGGCGTCGATGACGTCGGCGGCGAGGTCGGTGTCGAGGACGTCGGCAAGCGGCACCGGCCCCGGGACCACACCGGTCAGGCCGAGCTGCAGCCAGTGCGGCCCGTCGCAGACAACGGCCTCGCCGGCAGGCACCACCCGGCTGCCGGAGCCGTCCAGCACCCGGAGCCGCTGCGGCGGCCGCACCGTGGACGGATCGCGGCCGGCCAGCTCCGCGTACACGGCCGTCAGGTCCGGGGCGCCGAGCGCGACGTCGTCGTCGGCCAGCCGGTCCAGCAGGGCGTCCGCATCGGCGTCGGCGAGCGTGCGCACGAGGCCGACGGCGGCGGCGAACGCGTCGTCGACCGGCACGTCGGCCACCGGCAGCAGGGCTCGCACGACCCGGTCGGCACCCGGCAGGCTGGACCGCCCAAGCGGCCGGCCGTCGAGCACCGCGTGGGTGCGCAGCCACCACGCCGGATACGACGCGACCGCCCGCCGCGATCCGTCGGGCAGCGTGAGCAGCGCTGGTTCCACCACGGCCGCCCGCGCCTCGGCGTCGCCGGCCAGCCAGCCCAGGACGTCGGGCCAGGCGTCGTCGCGGACGAGGTCGAGGTCGGCGACGGCGACGAACTCGCCGATGAACGCCTCCGCGGGCCGCGCCCTGACCAACCTGAGCGTCGCGTCGACCCAGCCCTGCTCGTCGTCGAGGTCGTGCTCGGTGTCCGGATCGAGCGGCACGTCGGCGTCACGGACGACGGCGAACCCGTCGCGCACCCCGACCGCCCGCAGCGTGCCCGGCCCGAACCGCGCCACCACCTCGGGGGCGACGGTGAACTCGTCCGGGTCCGCGTCGAGCGCGGACAGCACCGCGGACCCGGGCAGCAGCAGCTCGCGGGCCGGTCCGACCGCGCCGGTGGCGTCCGGCAGCGGCAGCTCGGCCAGCCACGGCTCGTCGCGCCAGGTCAGCCTGGTCTCGGCGATCAGCCGCAGCACCGCGCCGGCCACCGCCTCGGGGTCGTCGTCGCTGTCGGCCAGGTCGGTCACGGCGCCCGCCACCAGAGGATCGCGCAGCACCGATGCCGCGGTCGCCTCCGCCGCACCCAGCCGGCCCAGCAGCGGGTGGACGGCGTCCGGCGCCACCACCCGCAGTCGGAACGGCGCCAGCAGCTCGGGGTCGACGTCACCGGGCAGCAGCACTCCGCGCGGGCCGCGGACCAGGCGCCCATCGGCCAGCGGCACCGGCAACGCACCCATCGCCTCCGGGTCCGAGCCGTCCAGCACGTCGTAGAGCGCCCGCCAGCCGGGCGGGTCCAGCTCGAGCCCGGCCAGTTCGTCCACCAGGTCGGCGAGCGGCACGACGGTGGCACCCAGGCCGGGCAGCACGTCGTCGCGCCACCAGTCACGTTCGGGCAGTCCGGTGACGACGCCCGCCAGGGCCGCGGCGCCGCCCGACGCCGACCAGCCGAGTCCGTCGACCAGGACGACCTCGGTGGGCCGGAGCAGGTCACCACCGGCGGCCGGGACGAACGGCGTCGCGGCCAGCGCCGTCCGGGCCGCCCGGTGCACCTGGGCGTCGACGGCGTCCACGCCGAGCGGCCCGGGCACCAGGTCGAGCACTGTGGCACCGGCGGCCAGTGCAAGCCCGGCCACCAGTGCGGCGTAGGCCTGCGCGACCTGCTCGACCAGGTGGTCGGTCAGCGGGCCGGGCGCCACCCGGCGGCGGGAGGAGTCCAGCGGCAGGCTCGCGATGACCAGCACCGGCAGGTCGGTGCGGTCGTCGGTCGGCGTCGGTGCGTGCAGGACCCCCGGGACCGACGACGGCAGCGGGCCGGGGGTGCCGCCCGGCCCGACCGGTACGGCGACCGTGACCGACCACACCGGCCTGGACCGCTCCTCGAACGGCCGGTCCGCCAGCAGCTCGTCGGCGGCGGACCCGGAGCGGGTGCTCAACCGCCAGGTCCGGTCCCCGATGCGCCGCTCCTGCAGCCCGCCGGCGAGGGTCACCGGCCGACCCGCGGCGAGCGTCAGCCCGTGGCCGTCGACCTCGACCGTCACCTCGGCCAGCGCCGGCAGCGTCAGCAGGAGAGCGTCGTCGATCTCGTCGAGCAGCCGCCGGACGAGAGCGACGGCGTCGTCGTCGCGGAGCGGCAGCACGACCGCGGTGTCGTAGCCGGCCGGCACCGGTGCGGCGGCGGCGAAAGGCAACCGCAGCACGGGGACCGCGTGGCCGCGGCGGTCGAGCTCGCCGGCGAGGCCTGGCACCGCCGCGGCGGCCGCGCGGGCGTCGTGGCGGGACCAGCGGATGCCGTCGCCGCCGGCGGTGTGCACCCGCGGCTCGTCGGTGACCGCCAGGACGGCGGCGAAGCCGACCCCGAACCGGCCGACGGACTCCTCGTCGCGCTTGGTGGACGCGCGCAGGGTGGACAGACCCTCGACGCCCGCCGCGTCGAGCGGCGCGCCGGTGTTGGCCGCGACCAGGGTGCGGCCGTCCAGCCGGAGCAGCAGCCGCGCGGGGTCGCCGGCGCGGCGGCCGGCGTCGGCGGCGTTCTGGGCCAGCTCGACGACCACGCGGTCGCGGTATGCGCCGCGGGCCAGCTCCTCCTCGGCGTTGGCGTCCTCACGGAACCGAGCCGGCGATGCCGCCCAGGCGGCGAGCACCCGCTCACGCAGGGCGGCGGTGCCGAAGACGTCCACAGGAAGGATCAGGGCTGGTCGAGCTCCAGCGGGACCAGCTCATAGCTCAGGGTGTCGACGACCGGCTCCGGAGCGTCCTCGGACGGCGCTGGCAGCCGGACGTCGGTGTGGCCGCCGCAGCCGTGGGCGTGCGCGACGACCCGGCCGTCGAACGGAGTGCGTTCGTTGGTGCACACCCCGAAGCCGCCGCCGAGCGAGCCGGCCAGCGGGACGGCGAAGCCGCAGCTGCCGCAGTGCCCCGGCGCCGCCTTCGCGATCTCGGTGTTCGGGCCGGTGTCGCCGTCGGACCAGCGCTGCGCGGCGTCGTCGCGGCCCTCGCGGGACAGCACCCACTCGCGGCCGAGGCCGAGGTCGCGGACGACCTCGAGGGTGTCCTGATCGCTGGGGGTGACGTAGCCCGGCTCGACGCGGTAGTCGTCGTCGGAGACCGGCAGGAGGTCGCCGGGGCCGAGATCGTCGGGCTTGACCCGCTCCTCCCACGGCACCCAGGCCGGCGCCAGGACGGCCTCGGCGCCGGGCAGCAGAACGCACTCGCTGACCGTGACCGCCTTGGACCGCGACGCACGGGTGACGGTAACCGCCCAGCGCCAGCCGACGTAGCCGGGCAGCAGGCAGCCGAAGTAGTGCGTGACGACCCGGTCGCCCTCGGTGTCCTGACCGAGGTGGTCGCCGACGGCGTCGACGCTGCCGATGGCGACGGCGGCGGCGCGCGCGTCGTCGACGGCCTTGACGAGGACGGTGTCGGCCTTGGCTGCCCGGGGACGGGCCGATGCGGGGGTCACAAACCTGATTCTCGCAAACTCCGGCCATGATCGACACTCCGCGTCCTCTGGCGGGTCAGCTGCCTGCCGGATGGGCCGCATGAGGTTGGATGGGTGTGTGCCACCGACCGATCCGCTGCACGGCCCGCCCGGCCCACCCGACGAGGGCGGCACCGGCGAGCCCGCGCAGCCGAACCGCTCGCAGCGGTTCCGCCGCGCCGCCGGTGCGTCGGCACGGGCCGCCCGCACGGCCGCGTCCGGCACGTCCCGCGCGGCCAAGGTCAGCGCCAACCGGCTGCACCGCGCCGCCGAGGCCAAAGGCGCCGGTCAGACCGGGCTCTCCCGGCTGATCGAGCTCAACGCGGCCAGCGCGTTCGCCGACGCCCTCGTCACCGTGGCCCTGGCCGGCACGCTGTTCTTCTCCGTCTCCACGACCGAGGCGCGCGGCAACGTTGCGCTGTACCTGGCGTTGACGATGGCGCCGTTCGCCGTCGTCGCCCCGGTCCTGGGGCCGTTCCTCGACCGGTTCAGCCACGGCCGGCGCTGGGCCATCGGGTTCACCGCGGCCGGGCGTGGCTTCCTGGCGTGGGTGGCCGCCGACGCCGTCATGGACGACGGCGTCTGGCTCTACCCGGCGGCGCTCGGCGTGCTGGTCGGGCAGAAGGCGTACGCCGTCACCCGGGCCGCGGCCGTGCCACGGCTGCTGCCGCCGGAGGGCTGGACCCTGGTGGCCGCCAACTCCCGGCTCCAGCTCGCCGCCACGTTCGGGACGCTCGTGGGCGCGCCGGTCGGCGTCCTGCTGACCCAGATCGGTGACGACTGGCCGCTGCGTGCCGCGTTCTTCGCCTATGTCGGCACGACGGTGCTGGCCATCCTGCTGCCCAAACGGGTGGACCTGTCCGCCGGCGAGGAGTCGGCGTCACTGTCCGACGGCGGCGACGGGTCCGGGAAGTTCCGCGTCGGCCCGGCCGTCGTGCGGGCGCTGCGTGCCAACGCCGCGCTGCGCTGGATGTCGGGGTTCCTGACGATGTTCATGGCGTTCGTGCTGCGCGAGGAGCCGGTGGCCGGGCTGTCCGACCTTCTCCTGCTGGGCATCGTGGCCGCGGCGGCCTGGCTGGGTAGCACCGCCGGGTCCTCCGTCGGCGCACTCGTCCAGGCGCGCAGCCCGGACCGGACGGTGCTCGTGCTGGTGGGGTTCGCCGCGGCCAGCGCAGCCGTCACCGCCGTCTACTGGAGCCTTCTGACGGTGGTGCTGGTGGGCCTGGCGGCGGGGTTCGCCCAGCAGCTGGGCCGGCTCTCGCTCGACGCGATCGTCCAACGCGACGTGCCGGAGCAGAACCGTTCGAACGCCTTCGCCCGGTCCGAGACGCTGCTTCAGCTCGGCTGGGTGGTCGGCGGCGGCGTCGGTATCGTGCTGCCGCTGGTCCCGTGGGTGGGGATGACGGTCGCGACCATCGTCATGGCGGTCGGGCTGGTGTTCGCGCTGCGCGTGCGTCCCCGAGCACACCAGCCGACGCCGGCTCCGCCACCGGCCCGTCCCGACGAGTGATCAGAGCTCGAGGTCGTCGGCGACCCCGCGCAGCACCGTCGCCACCTTCCGCGAGGTCTTCTGGTCCGGGTGCCGGCCGCGACGGTAGGTGTTGGACAGGCCGTCCAGCAGCTTGATGAGGTCCTCGACGATGGTGACCATGTCGTCGGGCTTCTTGCGGGTGGCCGCCGAGACCGACGGCAGGGGGTCGAGTACCCGCACCGAGAGCGCCTGCTCGCCCCGCCGGCCCTCCGCCACACCGAACTCCACCCGCTGACCGGGCTTGAGGGCGGTCACACCGGCAGGAAGCGCGGACGAGTGGACGAAGACGTCGCCGCCCTCGTCCTTCGAGAGGAAGCCGAAGCCCTTCTCGGTGTCGAAAAACTTGACCTTGCCCGTTGGCACGGCGGACCTCGTTCGTGTCGGGGGTACTCGGACATTTCTCCCGTTGACCGGGAGACGTCACAAGAGTACGGCGGACGCCGCCCCGCGGGCCTCTCCGGGGGCGATCAATCCGATGTCGTACGGTCGGTTCCATGGTCGGCCTTCCGGTCGTGGCGCCGGTTGCCGCGCTACCTCAGGTTCGCGCGGTCCGGTACGTCGAGCCGCTGCGCGAGGGCGGCTCACTGCCCGGTCTGGTCGAGGCCGACGACCTCGGCACCTACGTAACGAAGCTCAGCGGCGCCGGGCAGGGCCCCAAGACGCTGGTCGCGGAGATCGGGCCCCTGGCTTCGGAATGATCACGTTCAGCACGAGATCTCGTGTCACACCATGCTTGCAACCCTGGTAGCGCACGGGCAATCCTGCTGAACGTGATCATTTCGGGTCGCTCGCCGGGGTGCGGTGAGCCTCCATACCGCCCCCGGACGCGCAGCCGTCAGGTCGGGTTGCCGACGAAGTCGTCCAGCCAGTACGGGAAGTCGAGCAAGTCGGCGAAGACGACGTCGGCACCGGCCTCGCGCAGCGCGACCGGGTCGTGCGTGCCGGTGGTGACCCCGATCGCGTAGACGCCGACGGACCTGGCGCCGATCATGTCTCCCGGGTGGTCGCCGACGTACACGTCCGCGCCGCGCTCGCGCAACGCCGTGCCCTTCGTCTCGGCGAACCGCTCGCCGATGACGTCGTCGACCGGCAGGCCGACGTGCGCGAGTACGGCCCGCACCGCCGACTCGATCTTGGCGCTGACGACGATGGCCTGGCCGCGATGGTGGTGGATGGCGTCGATGGCCTCGGCGGCGCCGGGCAGCGGCTTCGTCGCCGGGATGCCCAGCTCGGGATAGATGGCCCGGTAGATCTGCTTGGCCTCTTCGGCGCGCTGCTCGTCGAGGAAGGTGCGCAGCGTAACGTCCAGCGGCAGGCCGATCAGTGGGCGCAGCTGATGTGGGTCGATGGTGGCGCCGACGCGCCGAGCCGCCTCCGTCATGGACACCACGATGCCGTCCGCGGAGTCGACCAGCGTCAGATCGAGATCGAAACCGATGACGAGGCCCACGGCGGCCACCTTACGCGTGGTTTGATGACATTCGTGTAACCCGGATCACTCTCGGTGACATCGAACCGTACGCACGGTCACGCCGCGCCGAGAGCCAGGAATGCCCACGCGGTGGCCCGGCCTCGCGGGTCCGCGGCGGCCCGACGCGCCGCGAGCAGCGCGGTGCTGAGGTCGTGGCCGGCGCGCAGCCGCTCGTGCACGGTGAGGCTGAGGTCGACGCTGCCGGCATCGCTGACCGGGACGACGCTGGCCAGCAGACCCGCGGTGCCCAGGGCCGACAGCGACGTCGTCAGGCCCAGCAGCTCGTCCGCGCCGGTCGGCGAGCCGACGCCGGACTCGCACGCGGTCAGCAGCAGCCGGTACGGCGGCGCGGCCAGCCGCTCCAGGTCGAAGACGGTGAGTGGCCCGTCGGCCAACTCCAACGCCGAGAACATCGGGTTGTCGCCGCGGTACCGGCCGTGCGCACCGACGTGCGCGAGCCAGGCGCCGTCCAGAGCGGCCAGCGCGGCCTCGGCGGTGGCGGCGTCGCCGGACAGCACCGTCGCGTCCGGGTACACGCCCGCAAGCACCCCGACCTCGGCGCCCGACGACGCGAGGTCGGCGCCGGCTATCAGCGCGACCCGTCGCCGTCCGGGCGGGTTGCTGGTGCGTGCCCGCAGCCACGCCGCCGCCGACGGCGCCACGGTGACGTCCCGCTCCCGCAACGCCGGCAGCGCGCCCCACGGGATCGCCTGCATGGTCGACGGCGGCACCAGCACCACCGGCCCGTCACCCAGCTCGGCGGCCACCGGGCCGAGCATGGTCTCCTGCAGCCTGGCCAGCCCCGGCTCGGCCGCGGCCAGCATGGCACCGGCGACGGCGTCGCCTGCCAGCGCGGCGCCGCGCAACGCGAACCGGGCGTACTCGACCTCCTCCAGCGCGCCGGCGACCTCGCCCGCCACGAGGTGCCGCAACCGGCCGTGCCTGGCCACGACGATGTGGAACCGCTCCTCCTTGAGGCCGACGATGCTCACCAGCGTCCGGTCACCCAACGCGTCGAGCAGGTCGCCGACGTCGAACCGGCGCCGGCGGCCGGTGCTGTCGCCGGCGCGGCCGTGCACGTGCCGGCGGATGCGCTCCTCCACCCGGCGTCGCTCGGCCTCGGTGTCGCCGCCCGTGCCGAGCACACTGTCCACCGAGCGCAGCCGGCCCAGCTCGGCCGCGAGCTCCCCGTCGGAGCGGGCATCGGGCCAGGGCAGCGAGTGCAGGCTGCCGCGCCACCGCTCGGTCCACCGCAGCAGCTCACGCGCGGACCCGTCGACCGCCACCCGCCGGGTCGCCAGGATCGCCAGGTCGGTGCCGTGGACGGTCGCACGGGCGCGCAGCTCAGTGGCGCCCAACGACACCGCGTGCGCATCGAGGACGTCCAGCCCGCGGGCGCACGCGTGCAGCATGCCGCGCCGGTCGCCGCGCTGCTCGGCCAGCAGCGCCTGTGCGTACCAGGCCGACGCCCGGCGCAGCGCCGAGCCGCGGTGCCGGGCAGCGGCCGCCACCCGCAGGTTCTCCGCGGCCAGCTCCGGCAGGCCCGCGGAGCGTGCCATCCGCCCGGCCAGTACCAGCGCGTCCAGCCGCTCCGACGAGTACCGGTCGGTCAGCTCCGCCGCCAGCGCGGCGGCGGAGCGGGCATGCCGCTTGGTGACGTGGCCGGTCGCGGCCTGCGCCCGGAGGACGACGACGCGCGCGTGCCGCGCGGCGTCGCGGTGGCCCTGCCGGGCGCTGGATCGCGCTGCCTTGCGGGCCAGGTCGATGGCGCGCTCGTGGTTGCCCGCGGCCAGGTGCACGATGGCCGCGGCGATGAACCCGTCGGCCCTCCGCAAGGCGGCGTCGCGGGTGCTCTCCAGCCGCGCCACCATCTCGTCGGCCGTCCGGGCCGCATCCTCGGTCAACCCGGCCGCCAACTGCACGACGGCCAGGTCCCGCACCACCTCCGGCGGCACCACGCCGAGCTCCTCATACCTCCGCCGTGCGTCGTAGAGCAGTCGCAAGGCACGTGGCAAGTCGCCCAGGCGATGTGCGCAGTCGCCACGGTTGTGGACGACGATCGTCGCGAGGTAGTCCTGTCCGCCAGCCTCGGCGAGGCCCTGCGCCGCTGCCAGCGCCTCGTCGGCCTCGCGGTACTCGCCCAGCCCGGAGAGCGTGTAGCCGAGGTTGATGCGGGCGCGAGCCTCCCATACGGAGTCGCCGCGCCTGGCGAGGATGGACACGGCGTCGCGGCTGTCCTTCTTGGCCTCCTCGAGACCGCCGAAGAAGAAGTGAGCGGCGGCGCGTCGAACGAGGATGCGAGCCCGATCGAGGTCGTCCGCCGTGCTCAGCGCATTCTCGAAGGACGCCATGGCCGGACGGCGCCGGCCCGCAAGGGCCAGGATCGTGCCCAAACTTGCTTCGAGGTCTGACGCCCGCTCATCGAGACCGTGGCTCCGGCAGAGAGCGACTGCCCGACGAATGGTCCGAATGGCACGCCGCAGCTCGCCGCGTTCGCGTTCCACGATCGCGATGGCCTGGAGGGCGTACGTCCGGTCGACGACATCCGCGCCGTCTGCGAGCACACGCTCGGCCCGGCGAACCGCCTCGGCGGGGCTCGACATGGCCAACGTGGGCAAATCGGCCGCGGCCGATATGTTCGCCGTACTTCCGATGCCCACGTGCCGATGCTAAACATGTAGCCATTTGCCAGGATCATGACAGGGGGAATCATGGAACGCGATCGTGACAGGCTTCACGAGGAGTTCGACCGGCTGCGCGACAACAGCGCCCGTCGCACGAAGAATCGGGGGTTCGAACTCGCCGCCAGGTGGAACCGCGACGAGACCGAGATCGAGTTTCTGTACCGGCAGGGCCAGTTGATCTGCGACGAGCGCGACCTCGACGACGTCCTCGCCGCCTTCGACAAGCTGCGGCTCGACCGGCCCGAGGTCTCGGAGGGACCCGTGGGCCTGGTCGTCATACACCTCCCCGGCACCGACGCCTACGAGGTAGCCGCGAAGCTGGCCGGAGAGCTGGGTGACGAGCGGATCGTCGCTCCCAACCATGTGCTGGATGCGCAGGGCCATATGGCCATGTGTCCGGCCACCGAGCCCATTCCGCTCTACGGGCCGATCCCGGAGCTCGGTGAACCCGTCGGACAGGGCGAAGCGCGCGTCGCCGTCGTCGACACTGGCTTCCTCCCCGAGGTGGCGAAGGACTCCGGCTTCGAACGCTTCGCCGCGGTGAAGAAGTACGAGGTCGACGACGACGTGTTCGTACCGGGCACCGACCAGATCCGCCCCTACGGCGGCCACGGCACGGCGGCGACCGCCCGGCTGCTCGCGGTCTCCGGTGCCCAGTCGGTGAGTGTCGAGGTGCGCGACTGCCTGATCGGCGGTGCCGTCGACGAGCTGGCCATCGTCGAGGACCTGGAGAAGGTCGTGCATGCCGGCGTCGAGGTCATCAGCGTCCAGGCCGGCCTCTATGCCCGCCCCGGCAACACGCCCAAGGCGTTCGACATGTTCTACCGCCGCGT
This sequence comes from Jiangella asiatica, assembly GCF_004349065.1. Lineage (GTDB taxonomy): Bacteria > Actinomycetota > Actinomycetes > Jiangellales > Jiangellaceae > Jiangella > Jiangella asiatica. Next base: position 46,935 of record NZ_SMKZ01000012.1, on the reverse strand, counting down.
CCTGAGCCGGCACCCGAAGACCGTGATCGTCGCCGCGGCCGGCAACCACGGTACCGACGTGCCGTTCTGGCCGGCGGCCTATAGCTGGACGACCGCCGTCGGCTCGCTGACGCGCAATGGCGACTCCCGCACGTCGTGGTCGAACTTCGGATACTGGGTCGACACCTACACGTCGGGCGAGAGCACCGTGGTCCCGTTCCCGAACGGCAGCTACACCTATGTCGACAAGACGTCGACGCGGTTCACGAACGGACACGCCATCTGGTCCGGCACGTCGTTCGCCACCCCGGTGGTCGCCGGCCTGATCGCCCGCCGGATGGTCGAGCGCGGCGTCGACGCACCGGTGGCACGACACATCGTGCTGCAGGAAGCAGCCATCGGGGCGCTGCCGCAGACCGGCCCGCGGTTGATCATCTGACGCGGCCGGGCCTCGACCGGCTCCCTTGATCAGCGGTCCGGCGGCCGGTGCTTGCGGTACGTACTGGCCCCCGGACCGTCTGGAGCTCCCATCACGCAGCCGTCCGAACCGATCGCCGTCAGGACCGAGCCCGGGACGGGCCGGAGAGGTTCGATCCGAGGCGCCGGCGACTGGGTCGAGTCCATGACAAGCACGGCGAGCTGCTGTGCCGCGCCGCCGACCTCGACGTGGTGCTGTCGTCCTTCGCCGCGGCCGGCCTGGAGCGTCCCGATCGTGTGACCAGCCCGCTGCCGAGACTGCGGGTCCTGCACGTGGGCGACCGGGACGCTGCTGAGCTGGCCGACGCATTGGCCGGCGCGATTCGACGATGGTTTCGGCGCGGTGACCCCGGACTCCGAGCCTGACGGTCTCGTCTATGCCCGGGACACGACGATCATCGAGCCGTACGGCGGGCACGGGATCGCCGCGCCCGCTCCGCCCGGTGGTCAGCCGATCAGCCGGCGCCAGCCCGCCGCGCCGATCAAGGGCAAGACGGTGCGCGGCGTGAAGAACCGGTCGGCCGGCACGGTGCCGGACAGCGCGCCGAAGAACCGCTCGGCATCGGCGGGCCGATCCGCGAGCGCCGCGAACATCAGGTGATCGACGCGGCGGGACCGTAGCTCGGCGAGCCGGAGGGTGAGGTCGAACATCGGCCGCACGGTACGGTCGCGCAACCGGTGCCGCTCGGCGAGTGCGGCCGCGAGCGGCAGAGACCCACTGAGTCCGGCGACGACCGCGTGGGCCAACGACTCCGCGTCGGCCAGGGCGTGCGCGATCCCCTGAGCGGACACCGAGTCCATGACGGCGCCGGCGTCGCCGACCAGCGCCCAGCCGGGACCGAACGAGGTGCGCAGGACGTTGGGCTGATCCGGCGTCGTGCGCAACCGCTCGGCGCGGACACCGGCGCGCACCCGCGCGCCGAGGTCGCCGCAGCCGTCGAGTTGCCGCAGGTGATGACCATCGAGGTCGCGCCGGGCGGCGGCGAACTCGCTCAGCGGGCTTGCGACGTACACCATGGTGAGGTCGTCGTTGGTGGGGAACGCCGCGGCGGCACACCCGGGACGGTGGTAGAGCTCGCCGCCATCCAGAGGGACACCGGACCAGTAGCCGTAGCTGGCGAACGTGCGCACGGATTGCTCCCGGTAGGCGACAGCACCCACGGCGGCAGCGACAAGCGAGCGCTTCCCGTCCGCCCCGACGACCAGCTGACTCGTCTCGGTCACCTCGGGGCCCCTGCCGCACCGTCCGCGTACTCCTGCGACGCGGCCGTCTCGCCACACCAGTCGCTCAACGCGGAACCGTTCGCGGATCTCGGCCCCGGCGGAGCGGGCCGCATCGGCGAGGACGGTGTCCAGCAGCGTGCGCCGTGGACTGAACATGGCGTCGACGCCTCCGGATGCGGGGAAGGCGCCTGCCAGGACGATCCGCCCGGCGTCGAACCGCACCGCCCGGGTCGGGGGTGTCCCGGCGGAGCGGAGCCGACCGAGCAGACCCCAACGGGCCAGGCGCGCGACCGCAGGCACCTGCACCTGGTGCGAGGAGACGGTGTCACTGGGGAATGCCGCCCGGTCGACCGCGAGTACCCGCAGCCCGGCCCGGGCCAGCAGCATCGCGGTGGTGGAACCTGCCACCCGCGCGCCGACCACGATCACGTCGTAGGGCACGACGACCCCCTCGGAGACCCACCATACGTAGCCGTATGGTATCCGTACGGTACCGTATGGCAATGGTCGGCAGCGACGCAAGCCCTCAGCGACGGCTCACCAAGGACGACTGGACCGACGCTGCGCTGGCCGCCATCGCCGAACGTGGCGTTGCCGCGGTCGCGATCGAACCGATCGCCGCCCGCCTCCGAACCACGAAAGGCAGCTTCTACTGGCACTTCGCCAACCGTGAGGCCCTGCTGGACGCCGCCCTGGCCCGCTGGGAGGAGCGGACCACCACCGACGTGATCGGCGAGATCGCGGATCTTTCCGACGACCCCGTCACGCTCCTGCGTCGTTTGATCGCCCGAGTGATCGGCATGACCGAACGCGACGCCGTCGGCCCGGCGTTGCTCGCCACGGCCGGCGAGCCGCGAGTGTCGTCCGTACTCGCCCGGGTCACCGCCGCACGCATCGACCTGATCGTCTCCCTCTTCCAGCGGATGGGATTCCCGCCGGACGACGCGCGCCGTCGCGCGCTGCTCGCGTACAGCGCGTACCTAGGACACGGCGAGCTCGCGCATTCCACGCCAGGCGTCCTGCCGGCCGATCCCGACGAACGGCACGCCTACCTGGAGGATGTCGTACTCATCCTGACGGGGCGTCCGCATCGGTGAACCGCACCTTGGCCGGCGACGGCGGTGCCCGGTAATGTCGCGCATGTGACGGTCGAGCGACGCAAACCACTCGAGATTCCGGTAGACCCCGACATCACGGAGGAGCTGCGAGCGGCGGACAGCGAGGCGCGGGCCGAGGCGGCCGAGCGCAGCGCCGAGCTCCTGGAACGGCTGCGCCAGCTCTGAGCGCCGACGAGCGGCCGCAGGTCGCGTCACGCCTGATGAACGCCGTACCGTAGAGCGGGTGACCGGGAACGACACGCCCGCGCGCAGCCTCGCGGAGGATCTGCGTGCCCGGGCAGACGACGAGCTGGCCGCGCTGCTGCGCGCCCGGCCCGACCTGCTTGTCCCGGTCCCGGTCGACGTCAGCCAGCTGGCGGCGCGCGCGACCACGCGCGCCTCGGCGGTGCGGGCGCTCGATCGTCTCGACCGTTTCACACTGCAGGTTCTCGACGCCCTCGTCGTGCTGCCGTCGCCGGTGGGGGTGGACGGCGTGCGCGCGGCGCTGCCGCTGGCCGGGCCCGAGGCGGGCTCCGTCGACGTCTCCCTGGGCACGCTGCGCGCGCAGGCCCTGGCGTGGGGGCCCGACGACGACATTCGGGTGCCGCACATCGTGCGCGAGATCCTGGGCCCGCATCCGGCCGGGTTGGGACCGCCGGCGCGGCAGGCGCTGCTGGCGCTGTCGCCGAGCCGGCTGACCACCATCATGCGTGTGCTCGGGTTGTCGTCGAACGGCGACCACGGCGCCGCCGCCGAAGCGCTCGCCACCTACCTGAGCGATCCCACCACCCTCAGCGCACTGCTCGACCAGTTGACCGACGACGCCCGCTCCGCCCTCGCGGCGCTGACGCCGGGGCCGCCCACCGGCCGCATCGACGACGCCCTGCGCGACGTCGACAGAGAGTCCGCGCGGACGCCGATCGACCAGCTGCTCGCGCTGGGCCTGCTGGTGCCGGTCGACTCCGCCACGGTCGTGCTGCCCCGCGAGATCGCGCTGCACCTGCGTGGCGGCGTACACACCGACGTCCTCACGGCGCCGCCGCGGCCGCCGGTCACCGAGCGCAATCCCGACACCGTCGACCGGACCGCCGGCGCGGGCGCGTTCGACCTGGTCCGCAAGGTCGAACTGCTGCTCGACACCTGGTCGGCCGAGCCGCCGGCGGTGCTGCGCACCGGCGGGCTGGGCGTACGCGACCTGCGCCGCCTGCCGGAGCTGCTCGACACCGACGAGGCCGGCGGGGCGCTGATCGCCGAGATCGCGCTCGCCGCCGGTCTGCTGGCTGCCAGCGACGACGTCGACGAGGTGTGGCTGCCGACGCCGGAGTTCGACGCGTGGCGGCGCGAGGAGCCGGCGCGGCGCTGGGCCGTCCTGGCGCGGGCTTGGCTGACCACCACCCGGGTCGCGGGCGTGGCCGGCAGCCGCGACGAGCGCGATCGTCCGGTGGCGCCACTGGGCCGCGACCTCGAGCGCCCGGCCGCGCCGGAGTACCGGCGGCTGGCTCTGGAGGAACTGGCCGATCTGCCCCCGGGCTCGGCGCCGGACCTCGTCGGTGTGCTCGGTGCCGTCCAGTGGCGACGACCGCGGCGCGGCGGCCGGTTCCGCGACGACCTCGTCCGCTGGACGCTGCGCGAGGCCGAACAGGTCGGCGTCACCGGCATGGGCGCGCTGGCCTCCTTCGTCCGCCCGCTGCTGGCCGGCCGGGTCGACGACAAGGCCGTCGGCGCCGCGGCCGACGCCATCCGCGCCTGCCTGCCGCAACCGCTGGACCACGTGCTGCTCCAGGCCGACCTCACCGCCGTCGCACCCGGACCGCTGCGCTCTGACCTCGAGCGCGAGCTGACCCTGATCTCCGACGTCGAGAGCCGCGGCGGCGCGTCGGTGCACCGGTTCACCGCCGGGTCGCTGCGCCGGGCCCTGGACGCCGGGCGGTCCGCGGCCGACGTGCACGAGTTCCTCGCCGCCATCTCCCGGACGCCGGTGCCGCAGCCGCTCACGTACCTCGTCGACGATGTCGCCCGCACGCACGGCCAGCTGCGGGTGGGCAGCGCGCAGTCGTTCGTCCGCTGCGACGACCACGCCGTGCTGGCCGCCATCATGGCCGAGCCGCGGGCGTCCAGCCTGGGCCTGCGGCGGCTGGCACCCACCGTGCTGGCGTCCTCGCTGCCGGCCAACACGCTGGTCGAGCGGCTGCGGCAGCTCGGGTTCAGCCCGGTGCCGGAGGCGGCCGACGGCTCCATCGTCATCGGGCGCGCCGAGCCGCGCCGGGCGGTGGTCCGGACCGTGCCGCGGCCGGGGTTCGCCGAGCCGTCGGTGCCGGAGGAGACGCTTTTGGGGGCGGCGGTCCGAGCGCTGCGGGCCGGCGACCGCTCACGCGCCGAGCGTCCGCCCGACGCCGCACCCGGCCGGCTGGGCCGTACCGGCGCCGCCGCCACGCTGGCCGACCTGCGTCGTGCCCTGGAGAGCGGCACCACGGTCTGGATCGGCTACGTCGACCACCACGGCGCCACCACCGAGCGGCTGGTCGACCCTGCCCGGCTCGAGGGCGGCTGGCTGTCCGCGTTCGACCACCGCAGCGGCGAGGTCCGCTCGTTCGCGGTGCATCGCATCAGCGGGGTCGCCCCCGTCGACGTCGCCTGACGCGCTGACGAAGCCGCGCTCATACCCAACCGCGGTGAGCGGCCTCGACGACGAGGCCGACCCGGGTGGTGGTGCCCAGGCGCTGCTGCAGCTCGGTGATGCGCCGCTGCACGGTCCGCCGACCGACGCCGAGCTGGCGGCCGATGGCGTCGTCCTTGACCCCGGACGCGATCAGCCCGAGCAGCAGGTGCTCGTCGGGCCCGAGGATCTCGTCGAGCCCGCCCGGACGGGCCAGGTTCACCGTCGCGGCGGCGTTCCAGAGCGTCTCGAACAGTGCGCACAGCGCGTCCAGCAGCGACGACGCGTGCACCAGCAGCGCGCCGGTGCTCTCCTCGACCCGCAGCGGCAGCATCGCCACCTGGCGGTCGGCGATGGCGAGCTTCATCGGCAGCTCGGCCATCGCCCGGGCCTGCTCGCCGGACTCCATCAGCTCGCTCAGCGCGCGGACCTTCGCCGGCTCGGCGAGCGCCTGCTGGTCGTAGAGGCCGCGGTAGCGCACCCCAGCCGCCAGCATGCGCAGCTCGATCTCGATGTTGCCCTCGATGGAGCCCACGTACGGCGGCTTGTCGAAGACCATGACCTCCGAGCGCGCCGACAGTTGCAGTTGCTCGAACCGCTGCACGATCGCGGCCGGCTCGGTGACCAGCTGGAGCGCGTCCGCCGGAGATGTCACCAGCAGGTTCTCGCGATACCTGTGCTGGAGGCGGTGCACCTCGGCCCGGACCTCCTGCAGCTCTTGCTGCCGGTGCATGAGCAGCGGCTCGAACGCCACCTCCGGTGGCGCCGCGGTGAACCGGGCTGGCCGGGTGGCGGTACGCCCGGCCAGCCCTGCCGCCTCCAGCGACTGCACCGCGGCCAGCACCTCGCGCTCGCCCCAACCCACCCTGCGGGCGAGGTCGCCGCTGGCGGCCGGGCCCAGGTCGAGCATCGCGCGGTAGACCGTCTCCTCGGCCTGGGTCAGTCCGATGCCGGACAGGCGGCTGACCGGTTCGGGATCTGGCGGGTGCGATGTCATAGCTGAGACGTGACTCTAGTGCGTCACGTCTCAGGTCGTGCGTTCCCGCGACGGCGCCGATAGTTTCGCGGACACGTGTCGGCATCACCCCTCTTGTGCTGATTCGTGCCGCCGATGACGCGGCTTCCGACTCGTGATCCGAGGAGCTCCGCGTGAGGCACACCCCGAGGCGTCCGGCCGCGGCCGCCGTACCCGCCCTGCTGGCCGCAGTCCTCTTGGCCGGCACCGCCCAGGCCGTTCCTCCGCAGGCCGGTCACCCCGACCCGGCGACCCCCTCCGCAGCACCGGAAGCGAAGATCGATGCCACCCTCGCCGACGAGCTGGACGACCTGGAGGACGGCGACGGCGCCGACTTCCTCGTCACGTTCGACGACGAGGCCGACCTCACGGCCGCGGCCGCCATCGAGGACTGGGACGAGCGCGGTGCCGCCGTCCTCGACGCCCTGACGACGACCGCCGAGCGCAGCCAGCGCGCCGTCCGCCAGCAGCTCGACCGCGCCGGCGTGGACTACCACGCCTTCCACGTCACCAACGCGATCTACGTCTTCGAGGGCTCCGAGGAGCTCGCCGGCCAGCTCGCCGGGCGGACCGAGGTGGTCGAGCTGACCCCGGCCGGGGAGTACGCACTACCCGAGCCGCGCCACGAGGCGATGACGCTGAGCGTGCAGGACGCGGTCGAGTGGGGCATCGAGGACATCCGCGCGGACGACGCCTGGGTCGACTTCGGCACCCGCGGCGAGAACATCGTCATCGGCAGCGTCGACACCGGTGTGCAGTTCGACCACCCTGCACTGGTCGACCAGTACCGCGGCAACAACGGCGACGGCACCTTCGACCACGACTACAGCTGGTACGACCCGACCCAACTGTGCGCCGGCAGTGTCCCGCAGCCGTGCGACAACGATGGGCACGGCACTCATGTCACCGGCACCATGACCGGCACCGGCGAGGGCGCCCAGATCGGCGTCGCGCCCGGCGCACGGTGGATCGCGGCCAAGGGCTGCGAGGGCGACGGCTGCTCCGGCTACGCCCTGCTCGCCGCCGGCGAGTGGATGCTGGCACCGACCGATCAGAACGGCCTGAACCCGCGGCCGGACCTGCGCCCGCACGTCGTCAACAACTCCTGGGGCGGCACCACCACCGAGCGGTGGTACGACGACCTGATCGAGGCCTGGATCGCCGCCGGCATCTTCCCGGCCTTCGCCAACGGCAACGCCGGCCCGTGGTGCGGCAGCGCCAACAACCCAGGCGACGCAGCGGTGACCTACAGCGCCGGCATGCACGACGCCAACGGCGTGATCGACGCGCAGTCCAGCCGCGGCCCCGGCGCCGAGGGCGAGACCAAGCCGGACATCTCCGCACCGGGCGTCGCCGTGCGCTCGTCGGTCCCCGGCGACAGCTACGCCAGCTGGAGCGGCACGTCGATGGCGACGCCGCACCTGTCCGGCGCGGTGGCGCTGCTGTGGTCGGCCGCGCCGGCCGTGGCCGGCGACATCGAGGCCACCCGGGCACTGCTCGACGAGAAGGCGATCGACGTCGACGACACGACCTGTGGCGGCACGGCGACGGACAACAACGTGTACGGCGAGGGGTACCTCGACATCTACGCCGCCATCGAGGCGGCACCGCGCGGTGACACCGGCGTGCTGCGCGGCACGGTCACCGACGCCGCCACCGGAGAGCCGCTGGCCGGCGCGACCGTCACCGTCGCCGGCCCGTCCGACCGCAGGCTCACCACGGCGCCCGACGGCACCTGGTCGGTGCAGACGCCGGTCGGCGAGTTCGACGTCACGGCCTCGGTCTTCGGCTACGCCGACGCCGGCGGCACCGCCACCGTCCGCACCGACGAGACCACCACGCTCGGGCTGGCCCTCGAACCGCGCGAGACCGCGCTGCTCACGGGCACCGTGACCGAAGGCTCGGACCACGGCTGGCCGCTCTACGCCACGATCACCGTCGACGGCGTCCCCGACGGCACGTACTACACCGACCCGGTGGACGGCAGCTACGAGATCGAGCTGCCCGCAGGCGACGCCTACGAGGTGACCGTCGCCGCCGAGTACCCGGGCCACGTCGCTGAGACCACCCAGGTCGAACTGACCGGGGACACCACCCACGACGTCGCTCTCACCGCGGACCAGTACGCCTGCACCGCCCCGGGGTACGCGCAGCGCGACCGCGACACCGTCTACACCGAGACGTTCGACCCGAACGCCGCGCCGCCCGGCTGGAGCGTCGTCGACCACGTCGGCAACGGCCAGGTCTGGCAGTTCCCGCACGGCGACGACCGCAACCGCACCGGCGGCGAAGGCAACTACGCCTCGGTCTTCAGCGTCTGGTATCCCCAGGACGGCCGGCAGGACACCGACCTGGTCTCCCCGGTCATCGACCTCACCGGCGTCGACACCCCGGCGCTGTGGTTGAAGACCAACTACTCCTCGGCCGCCAGCGTCGGCATCGACCTGTCCGTCGACGGGGGCACCACCTGGGAGACGGTCTGGGAGTACAGCGGCCTCGTCGGGATCACCGACGAGCTGCAGGTCCCGATCCCGGCGGCGGCCGGTAGGCCCGACGCGCGGCTGCGCTTCACGTTCGACTCCGCGTTCAGCGGCCGGTGGCAGGTCGACGACGTCGTGGTCGGCCAGCGCAACTGCGACACCGTCGACGGTGGCATCGTGCTCGGACACGTCCACGACGCCAACACCGCGGCACCGATCGTCGGTGCGACGGTGACCGGCGACCTGGCTCCGCCGGCCGAGCTCACCGCCGTCGCCACCCCCGACGACGCGGGCCTCGACGACGGGTTCTTCTGGAGCTTCGCGGCGGCTGGGGAGCGGCAGCTCACGGGTAGCCGAGCCCGCTATGCGGATGAGATGGCCACCGTGGCGGTGACCGCCGACAGCGTCACGCCGGTACGCCTCGACCTGCCGGCGGGCCTGGTCACCCTCGACGACGGCGGTGGCGTCGACGCCACCGCCGAACTGGGCTCCAGCACGACCGCGACCATCACCGTCGCCAACGAGGGCAGCGCACCGGCCACCGTCGACCTCACCGAGCGTCCCGGCACCGCGGCCCCGGTCGCCCAGGGCGCCGGCGCGCCGACGCAGCGGATCAGCGGCAACTTCAGCACCGGGCCCGACCTGGAGCCCGGTGTCGCCACCGGGACGGCCCAGCAGGCGACGCCGCCGGCCGGTGAGCCGATCGCACCGTGGGCGTTGCTGACCAGCTACCCGTCCGCCGTCTACGACAGCGCCGTCGGGTACCACGACGGCCGGCTGTACTCCTTCGGTGGCAGCAACGGCGGCGGCGCCACCGCACAGTCCTACGTGTACAGCGACGCGGCCGGCGAATGGGAGCCGCTCGCCGCCATGCCGCGCCCCCGGCAGCGCCCGTACGGCGGCTTCGTCGGCGGCAGGTTCTACGCGGCCGGCGGCTGGAGCACCACCGGCGCACAGCGGGTGGACGTCGACGTCTACGACCCGAACACCGACACCTGGTCGACCGGTCCGACCATGCCCCAGGCGATGACCAGCGCCGGCTCCGCGGTCCACGACGGCAAGCTCTACGTCGTCGGCGGCTGTCCAGGCGGCGAATGCGGCGACCAGACGGTGCTCCGGCTGGACCCGGCGGCGGGCCGCTGGGAGCAGGTGGCCGACTATCCGGAGGAGGCGGCGCTGCTGTCGTGCGGCGGCATCGGCGACAAGCTCTACTGCGCCGGCGGCGTGCGCGGCCTGGAGGCCAACGACCTCTCCTCCGCCTACGCCTACGACCCGGCCACCGACACCTGGGAGCGCGTCGCCGACCTGCCGATGCCGCTGTGGGGGTCGGCCGCGACGGCCGCCGACGGCAGGCTCCTCATCTCCGGCGGCGTCACCGAGGGCGACAGGGTCATCACCAACGAGGGCTTCGCCTACGACCCTGCGACCGACACCTGGTCGTCCATCCCGAACGCGCCCCTCCCGCTCTACCGGGCCGGCAGCGCTTGCGGCCTGCACACCGTCGGCGGCAACGCCGGCAGCGCGCTGACGGCGGCGACGGCGCTGCTGCCGGGCTGGGCGAATTGCGGCTCGACCGACGCGGTCGGCTGGCTGTCGACCGACCCGGCGACGGTGACCCTGCAGCCCGGTGAGACGGCCGAGGTGACGGTGACCCTGGACGCGTCCGCGGTGGAGCAGCCCGGCGAGCTCACCGCCGCCCTGGTGGCCCGCGACGACACCCCGTACGACGCCGCCGGGGTCCCCGTCCACTTGACGATCGCCCCGCCGGACACCTGGGGGCAGCTGGGCGGCACGGTCAGCGGGCAGGCCTGCGACGGAACGGTGGCGCCACTGCCAGGTGCGGTGGTCCAGCTGGAGACCGCCACCGGACCGCGCACGCTGCTCACCGACCGCGAGGGCGAGTACGGCACGTGGTTCGACCGCTCCGCCAACCCGATCGAGCTGATCGTGGTCAAGAGCGGGTGGCAGCCGATCACGGCGACCACCCGGGTGCGCCCGGGCAAGCCGGCCATCAAGGACATCACCCTCCGCCAGTCCGGGTGCGGCCGATGACCGCCCGGCGCCACCGACAGGGAGCAGCGCTGATGAGGCACCCTCGCACGACCCGCGCCCGCCGGGCCCTGGCCATGATCGCGGCCGCCGGCGTGGCCGGCGCCGCCCTGGTGACGGGGTCCACCGCCGCCGCGGAGGAGGCTACGGCCGCCGTCACCGGGACCGTCCGCGACGGCTCCGGGCAGGGTTGGCCGCTGTGGGCCCAGGTCAGTGTCGAGGGCCAGCCAGACGCCACCACGCTCACCGACCCGGCGACCGGCGAGTACCAGCTCGACCTCCCGCCGGGTACCCACACGGTGACGGTGACCAGCCGGTACCCGGGCTACGAGCCGGTTACGACGCAGGTCGAGGCCGGCGCCACCGCGGACGTGGTCCTCGCGATCGATCCGGCACGCTGCTTCGCCCCCGGCTACCAGCTGGAGTCCGCCGGGGTGGCGGCGAGCTTCGACGACGGTCTGCCGGACGGCTGGAGCGTCGTCGACGGCATCGGCGACGAGCAGGTCTGGCGGTTCGACGACCCGGGCGAGCGCGGCAACCTCACCGGCGGACGGGCCGGGTTCGCCATCGTCGACAGCTACTTCTACAGCTACCCGAACCGGCAGGACACCTCCCTGGTGACGCCGGTGATGGATCTCACCGACCTTGCCGCACCGGAGATCGGCTTCGCCAGCGACTTCGACACCTTCGTCTACGACAGCGGCGCCGCCGGCATCGCGGACGTCGACCTGTCTCTCGACGGCGGCGCCACCTGGGAGACCGTGTGGCACCAGGTAGAGCCCGTACGTGGTCCTGGCGCGGAGGTCGTGCCGATCCCGCAGGCGGCCGGGCAGGACGAGGTCCAGGTCCGGTTCCGCTACCACGAAGGGCCGTACACCGCCGCCAACTGGTGGCAGCTCGACGACGTCTATGTCGGTGACCGCAGCTGCGCCCCGATCGACGGCGGGATGGTCACCGGCCACGTCACCGACGGCAACACCGGCGAGCCGGTCGCCGGCGCGAGCGTCGGAGCCGCGGACGGCACCGCCTCGACCACCAGCGCGGACGACGGCTTCTACTGGCTGTTCGTCCCCGGCACCGGCTCCCGCGAGCTCACCGCGTCGCGGCTGCAGTACCGCGAGGCGCCGATCACCGCCGACGTCGTCACCGGCACGACCGCGACGGCGGACGTCGAGCTCGGCGCCGGCATGCTGACCACGAGCGTCACGTCGCTCGACCTCGACGCGGAGCTGGGCGAGCCGGCCACCGCGACCGTCACGGTCACCAACGACGGCACCGAGCCCACCGGCGTCACGCTCGCCGAGCGGCCGGGGTCATTCGTCCCGCGCACCGAGGACCACACGCGCGGCGAGCAGACCGCCGCCACTCCAGGTACCGCCGCCGAGGTCGCGGCGACCGCCTGGCAGGCGCTGCCCGACTATCCGGTGGACATCGTCGAGAACGTCGCCGGCATGCACGACGGCAAGATCTACTCCGTCGGCGGACGCAGCGGGTTCGATATCGGCATCACCCGCGGGTGGGTGTACGACCCCGCCGTCGGCAGCTGGGCGACACTGCCCGCGATGCCCACCGGACGGTCCGCTCCGGTCGGCGAGTTCATCGACGGCAAGTTCTACGTCACCGGCGGCCGCGAGCCCGGCATCTACGAGAGCGGCATCTCTGAGGGCACCGACGTCTACGACCCGGCCGCCGGCACCTGGACCACCGAGCCGGGCGCCCCGATCCCGGTCACCGGCGGGGGCAGCTTCGTCCTGGACGGCAAGCTCTACGTGGTCGGCGGCTGCCTCAGCAGCGAAGACGAGGACTGCGGCACCGACGACGTATTCCGGTACGACCCCGCGACCCGAAAGTGGGACCAGGTCGCCGACTACCCCGAGCCTATCGCGGAGCCCATGTGCGGCGCGATCGAGGCGAAGGCGTACTGCGCGGGCGGCTTCCTGATCCGCGTCCCCACCATGACCTCCGCGTACGAGTACGACCCGAAGATGGACACCTGGACGCCGGTGGCGCCGCTGCCGCTCGACCTCGCCGCCGCCGGGCACACCGTCGCCGACGGCAAGCTGCTGGTCTCCGGCGGCGTCAACGGCGGGCGCTACCACGACTCCGTCACCGCCGGCTTCGCCTACGACCCGGTCACCGACGCGTGGAGCGAGCTGCCGGCCACCGCGAACAACCTGGCTCGCGGCGGCAGCACCTGCGGCTTCACCCGGGTCGGCGGCGGGTTCGCCGGCTACGCCGAGAGCCCGTTCGTCGAGACGCTGCCCGGCTACACCGACTGCGCCAGCGACCGTGACGCGGCCTGGTTGGAGACGGCGGCACCGGCGACGACGCTGGCGCCCGGCGAGAGCATGGAGGTGACGTTGACGGTGTCCGGCGACGAGCCCGGCGCCTACAACGGCACGCTCCTGGTGCGCGGCGACGACACCCCGTACGACCAGCGCGAGGTCGACCTGGTCCTGGACACAGTGGCGCCGCGCACCTGGGGTGCGGTGTCCGGCACCGTCTCCGGGGTGGCCTGCGACGGGTCCACCGTCCCGCTGAGCGGCACGGACGTGTGGATCGAGGCCCGCGACGAGACCCACGACCTGCGCACCGGCGCCGACGGCTCGTACACCCTGTGGCTGCCGGTGGGGCAGAACCCGCTACGGGTCTTCGCCGGCAGCGACGTCTGGGTTCCACGGACGGTGTCGGCTCGGGTGGCGCCCGGACGGGTCACCGAGCTGGACCTCACCCTGCGCCGGATCAGCTGCCCGTGACGCCGCTGTCCGTGGTGCCGGAGAGGACGAAGGAGATCAGCGGCGAGGAGTAGATGACGGAGGTGGTGACGCTGCCGAGCGCGGCCAGCCTGCCGGCGATCTCCTCCAGGTGTGAAGGCCGCCCTGCGCCTGGCCCGGCTCGGCCGGCCGGTCAAGAAGATGATCGGCGGCGTCACCGGCTGGCTGGACGAGGGGTCCAGCCTGCGGCGTCCATGAGGACCTTCGCCAGCAGCGTCGGGTCGGCGTTGCCGCCGGAGACGACGGCCACGCTCCGGCCGAATCGGCCCGGGTCGGTCAGGAACGCCGCGGTGGTCAGCGCGCCGGTTGGTTCGGCGACGATCCGGCCGCGGGTGGCGATCGCCGCCATGGCGGCCAGGATCGCGTCCTCGGGCACCGTCACCACCTCGTCCACATGGGCCTGGATGTGCCGCCACGTCAGCTCCCCGACCACTGGGAGCCGGACGCCGTCGGCGATGGTGCGGTAGGTGCGCTCGGGGTCCCAGCGAACCCGCTCGCCGCGGGCCAGGCTCTCGGCGAGGTCGGCGGCAAGCTCTGGCTCGACGGCGACGACGCGGGCGCTCGGAGCCGCCGCGGCCATCGCGACGGCGATGCCCGAGATGAGCCCGCCGCCGCCGACCGGGACGAGGACGGTGTCGACGTCCGGCAGGTCCGCGGCGATCTCCAGCCCGACCGTTCCGCCGCCGGCGATCACCCCGGGGTGGTCGAACGGTGAGATGAACGTGAGACCGCGTTCGGTTCGCAGCTGCTCGACCCGGCTGTCCCGCTCCGCCGACGGCACCATGATGACGTCGGCGCCGAGTGCCCTGGTAGCCGCCACCTTCAACGGTGCCGCCGCGTCCGGCATGACGACGGTGGCCGGGATGCCCTGTGCCGCCGCCGCCCAGGCCAATGCCTGCGCGTGGTTGCCGCTGGAGTGGGTGACGACTCCGCGGGCTCGCTCGTCGTCGTCCAGCAGGGCGACGGCGTTGAACGCGCCGCGCAGCTTGAAGGCGCCGGTGGTCTGCAGGCCCTCCGGCTTCAGCCACAGCTCACCGCCGGCCCAGGCCGCCGGCACCAGCGGTGTGCGCACCGCGACGCCGTCCAACCGGCCGGCCGCCGCACGTACGTCGTCGATCGTGACCAGGCCGGAGGCGTCGGGCATGATGCTCACCGTTTTCCGTTCCACAGCGACTCGGGACGGGAGCATCATCGCCCATGCTCGTCGGTCAGGACCGCTCGGCCTGCCACATCCAGTACTGCTTCTCCAGCTCCTCGACGACGTCGAGCAGGATGTTGTTGCTGACCGGGTCGGCCTGCTCGACGTCCTGCGCGCGCTGGCGCATCCGCGCGATGAGACCTTCGTACAGCCCGGTGAACGCCGCCACGACGTCGTCGTCGCGGATCCAACCCGCGTCGAGGCGGGTGATCTGGGTGTCGCGCGCGATCGTCTCGGCCCGGCCGTCTGCGGGGCTGCCGACGGTGGCCGAGCGCTCGGCGACGATGTCGGCGTGCTTGCGTGCCGCGTCGACGACCTCGTCGAGCTGGAAGTGGATTGTGCGGAACCGCGGCCCGACGACGTTCCAGTGCGCCTGCTTTCCCAGCAGCGACAGGTCGATGAGGTCGATCAGCGCGTCGCGCAGCGCCTCGGTCACGACCTTGTAGGCATCGTCCGTCAACGGACTGTTGATCGTGGGCATGACCCCTCCCTTGCGTGGTTGTGCTCGCTCGTACCCGTCAGGTACCAACACGCGATCCGTTACCCACAATCCCGGGCTGGACGCACCCCGTCAGCGGCTGCCGACCAGCTCCTCGTCGCTCGCTTCGACCTGCCGGTCCTCGAAGCGGGCAGAGATGATCAGCGTGGTCCGGGTGCGCGCGACGCCCTCGACGCGCACCAACCGGTTCAGCAGCCGCTCCAGACCTTCGACGTCGCCCACTCGGACCTTGAGCATGTACGCCTCGTCACCGGCGATGAACCAGCAGTCCTCGACCTCGGGGACGTCCTCGAGCCGCGCACCCACCTCGTCGTGACCCGCCGAGTCCGACAACACGAGGCCGATCAGGGCGGTCAGACCCAGCCCGAGCGCGGTGGGATTGACGGTGGCGCGGTAGCCGGTGATGACGCCGCGCTCCTCCAACCGCCGGACCCTCTCCTGGATGCTCGGCCCCGACAGCCCGACCAGCCGCCCCAACTCGGCGTATGAGGCGCGGCCATTGGCCCGCAACGCCGCCACCAAACGCGCATCGACGGTGTCCATGACGCTCCATCCTCGCAGTGCTCGTCAGCGGGTCGGCAACGTGGTGAGCATCACCCGTACCGAGATTGATCTGTTACGTCTTCGTAATTTAGAATCCTAGGGGCAAAAGCAAGTTTGCCTTAGATACTCTTATGATTTTGCCTGAAGGAGCACAGTTGTACAGCTTGGAACTCGCCAAGGCCCGCCTGGATGACCTTCGCCGCGAGGCGGAGCAGGCGCGCCGGGTGTCCGCCGCCCGAGCCGGTGCGCGCCCGCGCCGCCGGTTCTTCACCTGATCGCGTTCTCACGACCCGTACCGCGCCGCGCACCCCAGCCGGGGGCGCGGCGCGATGGTCTCCGAGGAACGGCGGGGCCTCCGGGGTGCGGTTCGACCGGCGGCTCACCTAGTCTGGTGGCAGGAACGGACATAGGCTGGGGAGGTCTTCACGGTGGGTCGGGTACTACCAATCGTGGTGGCGATCGCGCTGCTGGTCTATGCGCTGATCGATTGCCTGCAGACCGACTCCGCGCGATTCCGGTCGCTGAACCGTGTGATCTGGCTGGCCATCATCGTTCTCGTCCCGCTCATCGGGCCCATTCTGTGGCTGACCATCGGCAAGGTCCGCGAGTCGCGCCGACCCGCCGCCCCAGCGCCACGGCCCGTCGCCCCCGACGACGACCCCGAGTTCCTGCGGCAGCTACGCGACATCGACACCCGCCACGAGAAGATGCTCGGCGAGTGGGAGGCCGACCTCCGCCGCCGTGAGCAGCAGATCCGCCGCGACGACAAGCCCGGGGACGAGCCCACGAGCGAGCAGGAGCGCAAGGACGCCGAGGCCGAGCTGCGCAAGCGGGAAGACGAGTCCCGCCACGGCGGCGACGACGAGGACGACTCCCGCTGACCAGCCATTGCCCGTCATCCCGGCGCCCCGCCGGTGCGCCCCCCGGCCGGCCCAGCACGACGTCGCGGGCGCCTTTGCAATGAGCGCCTCTGAGCCAGTGTGAACCGGCCCGTCGATGGCCCACGGGCATCACGAGGCCTATGCGCGCACCACGATGCTCACAAGCATGGTGCGACACGAGATTTCGTGGTGAACGTGATCATTTCGAGGTCTCGCGCCCCCGGATCGGGGCGGACGTGACCGCTTCCGGTCTACAGGCCGCCGTAGGAGTGCAAGCCGTTGAAGAAGATGTTCACGCCGAAGTAGCTGAACAGCACGGTGGCGTAGCCCACCAGGGAGACGATCGAGGCCTTGGAGCCCTTCCAGCCCGCGGTGGCTCGCGCGTGCAGGTAGGCGGCGTAGGCGAGCCAGGTGATCAGCGCCCACACCTCCTTGGGGTCCCAGCCCCAGTACCGGCCCCATGAGACCTCGGCCCAGACGGCGCCGAGGATGAGCGGCCCGAACGTCCAGATCGGGAACGCGACGGCGGTGAGGCGGTAGCTCAGCCGGTCCAGGGTGGACGACTCGGGCAGCGCCGCGCCGAACCCCGTCGTCCGGCCCTGGGCCGCGGCCCGCTCGGACACGATCTGCAGGCCGCTGACGACGGCGGAGACGGTGAACAGGCCGAACGCGACGACGGCGGCGCCCACATGCACGACGAGCCAGTACGAGCGCAGCGCCGGCACCAGCGGCCCCGGCGGCACATAGAGCAGGGTGACGGCCAGGCCGAGGGTGACGAAGATCAGCAGGACGGCCCAGACGGCCACGGCACGGCCGACGACGGTGCGGGCCAGCACGAGGAAGACGAGCGACGCGACGAGCGCTCCGGTGATGGAGAACTCGTACATGTTGCCCCACGGCGCCCGGCTGGTGCCGATGCCGCGCATGGTGACGCCGGCGGCCAGCACCACCGTGGCGAGGACCAGCAGCGACCGGCCGTTCCGCCCGGTTCGCTCGGCGCGCTCGAGCAGGCTCTCGGGGGCGCCAGCCGCCGGGTCGGCGTCGTCGGACACCCCGCCACCAGCGGAGCCCGAGCCGGCGCCAGCGCTCACGCCCACGAGCTCCGTCGCCGGCGTGTCCACCGCGGCCGTAGCCTCGAGCAGGCGACGGATGCGGCTGCGCAACCCGGCCTCGGCACAGAACGCCAGCCAGGCGCCCAGGTACACGAAGACCGAGAGAGAGACGACGTAGCGGCTCCACTCGGCGACGGCGTCGAGGTCCATCAGCTCTCCCTCTCCCCTTCCGCGCCGTTCAGGCGCAGCAGCAGCCCATCGGTGACGGCACCGATCTCGTCGGTGAGGCGATCGGCGCCCGAGCCCTCGGTGCGGTGCAGCCCCGCGACCTCGACCACGGTACGCCCCTCGGCTCCGACGCTCGCACGCACCCAGGCCCGCCGCCGGCGCACGTACAGCGAACCCATCAACCCGATCACCGCGGTGACCGCGCCGATGAGGGCGATCTCGCGTCCGGAGTTGCGCCCGATCTGCAGGTTGACCCAGGTCACGTAGCCGTCGAAGGTGATGTAGTTGCCGTCGGGCAGCTGGATGGTCTCGCCGACGGTCAGCTCGGCCCGGAACGGCTCGCCGTCGGCCCGCACGTACTGCTCCATCGCGGAGGTGTCGAGCCGGTACACCGACTGCGGCTGGCCGTCGTCGAGCCCGAGGTCGCCGTGGTAGGCGGTCAGGTACACCGCGGGGTTGCGGGCGCCGGGGAAGACCGAGCGCGGGCCGTTCTGGTCGACCTCCGCCGTGGGCAGGAAGTACCCCTGCAGGCCGATGTCCTCGCCCAGCTCCGGCGGCACCTCCACCTTGACCACGCCGCTGGAGGTGAAGTTGCCATCCTCGGGCAGGAACGGCACCGGGCCCTCCGCGAGCACCGTCTGGTCCGGCGAGCGGATGGTGAACGCGGGCGCGTAGCCGGGGTTGAGGATGTGGACGGACGTGCCGTCGATGTCCAACGGCTCGTTGACCCGGATGGTGTGCGACTCCGGCTCCGCGCCGGGCTCGGGCACCACCGTCACCGACGCTTCGTAGTTGTCGGCCTGGCCCAGCTGCGCGCCGGAGTCGACGAACTCCATCTGGAACGACTCGACGTCCATGGAGAACGGCGGCAGGTCGGTGGTGTCGAACAGCGCCCCGGCCGAGAAGCTGTCGAACTGGATCACCTGGTTGCTGAATCCCGAGCCCTCCGTCACCAGCACCGTCGCCCGGTAGCTGAACAGCCCGCCCAGGGCCACCGCCAGCAGCACCACGACGACGGACAGGTGAAAGATCAGGTTGCCGGTCTCACGCAGGTGCCCGACCTCGCCGGCGACGGAGTCCGCCTCACCCTCCGTGCCGGCCCGGCGCAGCCGGTATCGCCGCGACCGCAGCTCGGCCCGGGCCACCGCGAGCACCTCGTCCGGCGCCGCGTCGACCTCGACCTGGCGGTAGGCGGGCATCCGCGACAGCCGGCGCGGCGCCTTGGGCGGCTGGGCCCGGATCGCCTTCCAGTGCTGCCAGCTGCGCGGCAGGATGCAGCCGATCAGCGACACCATCAGCGCCAGGTAGATGGCGGCGAACCAGGGCGCGGAGAAGACGTCGAACATCCCGAGACGGTCGTACCACTCCGAGAGCGTTGGATTGCGGGCGCGGAAGTCGCGGACCTGGAGCGGGTTGACATCGGTCTGCGGGATCACCGAGCCGGGGATCGCCGCGACCGCGAGCAGGAACAGCAGGATCAGCGCGACCCGCATGGACGTCAGCTGCCGCCACACCCAACGGGCCAGCTCCAGCCCGCTCAGCGGCGGCGGCCGCTTGTCCACCGGCGGCCGCTGGTCGGTCTGCGTCGTCATCGACCCCACACCCCTACACCGCCACGTCGAAGCCGCGGACCCAACCCTGCATAGAGCCCATCAGCTCGTTCCACGCCCCGGTCACCAGCAGCACCCCCAGCACGATCAGCATGACGCCGCCGGCGCGCATCACGGCCCGCTGATGCCGGCGCACCCACCCGAACCACCGGGCGGCCCGCTGGTAGGCGACCGCGGCAGCCAGGAACGGCAGCCCCAGCCCCACACAGTAGGCGAACGACAGCAACGCGCCTCGACCGGCGCTGGCCTCGTCGAACGCGAGGAACTGCACCGCGGAGAGGGTCGGGCCCATGCACGGTGTCCAGCCGATGCCGAAGACCGCGCCCAGCAGCGGCGCACCGGCCAGCCCGACCGCCGGCCGGACGTCGGTGCGCCAGTCGCGCGAGAGGCCCGGCAGCCAGCCGGCGAACAGCAACCCCAGCACGATGGTGACCACGCCCAGGACCCGCGTGATGACGTCGCCGTGCTCCAGCAGCAGGCTGCCCAGGCCACCGAAGAGCAGGCCATACGATACGAACACAACGGTGAAGCCCAGGATGAACAGGCAGACGCCGAGCAGGACCCGGCCCCGGCGCCCGGCCGCCAGCTCCGCACCGGACAGCCCGGTCACGTAGCCGAGATACCCCGGCACCAGCGGCAGCACGCACGGCGACAGGAACGACACCAGCCCGGCCAGCGCTGCGACCGGGATGGCCAGCGCCAGCGAACCGGTCAGAACTGTGTCGCCGAAGGTGTTCACGAACTCTCAGCGGGCCCCTCCGCCGCGATCTCGGTGACGATGTCGCGAAGCGACGCCTCGCCGATGCCGCCCAGGATGCGGGCGGCGATGCGGCCCTCGCGGTCGATCACCAGTGTGCTTGGGATGGCGCTGGGCGGGACGGTGTCGCGGAAGGCCAGCAGCGCGTCGGCCTTGGGATCGTAGACACTCGGGTACGTGATGCCGAACTCGTCCTCGAACGCGGTGGCCGCCCGCTTGCTGTTGTCGCGAATGTTGACGCCGACGAACTGCACGCCGTCGCCGGCCACCGTCTCGTACACGGCTTGCAGGTCGGGTGCCTCCTTGCGGCACGGCGGGCACCACGAGCCCCAGATGTTGAGCACGACGACGTCGCCGGCGGCCTCGGCCAGGCTGAACTCGCCACCGTCGAGCAGCTCACCGCCGAACTCCGGCGCGGGTTCGCGCTCGGAGGGCTCGTAGATGCCGATGGTGCCGTCGCCGGCGATGTAGCCGGCCTGGTTGGCGTTGTCGCTGCGCTCGACCTGCCCGTCGCTGCAGGCGGCGACCATCAAGACGGCGACGACGGCGACGACGGACGTCGCGGCGCGCGCGAGCCGGCGCATCAGGCACCCGCCGAAAACGGTTTGCCGGCCCGCGGCAGGAGGTCGCCGGCGGGCTCGGTGTAGGCCACGGACACGACGGTGTCGCCCTCGTACGTGACGGTTGTCAGGCTGGCCAGCGCGCATTCGCGGCGGCGCGGATCGTGCCAGAGCCGGCGCCCCTCGATGGCGCCACGCACCGTCCAGATCGGCAGCTGATGCGACACCAGCAGCGCCTCGTGGCCGGCGGACGCGCGGCGGGCGTCGTCCATGGCCGCCAGCATCCGGACGGCGATCTCGCGATACGGCTCGCCCCAGGAAGGGCGGAACGGGTTGCGCAGGTTGCGCCAGTGCCGCGGGTGCCGCAACGAGCCGTCGCCGACGCCGAAGGTCAGCCCTTCGAACACGTTGAGAGCTTCGAGCAGCCGGTCGTCGAGCCGAACCTCCAGGCCCAGGGCGGCCGCGATCGGTGCCGCGGTCTCACGGGCACGCTCCAGCGGCGAGCTGGCCAGCAGCACGACGTCGCGGTCGGCGACGGCGTCGGCCACCCGCTGCGCCATCGCCTGACCCAGCTCGGACAGGTGGTACCCGGCGAGCCGGCCGTAGAGCACCTTCGTCGGGTTGTGCACCTCGCCGTGCCGCAGCAGGTGCACCTTCGTCGTCTCCGTCACGACACCACCCCTGCGCCACCGGCGGCAGCGGCCGCAGCGGCTGCCGCCGGCAGGGCCTGCGCGATGCGGTCCAGCGCCCGGCCGTCGTGCGCGGCGCTGACGAACCACGCCTCGAACGCCGACGGCGGCAGGTAGACCCCGGCGGCCAGCAGGGAGTTGAAGAACGCGCCGAACCGCCTGGTGTCGGTGCGCTTGGCGGACGTGAAGTCGGTGACGGGACCGGTGTCATCGACGAAGAACACGCTGAACAGGTTGCCGGCGTACTGGACGACGTGCGGAACCCCGGCCGCGGACAGTGCCTCGCCGACGAGGTCGCCCACGGCCTTCGCGGTGGAGTCCAAATGGGCGTAGACGGCGTCGTCGGCCAGCCGCAGCGTGGCCAGGCCCGCCGTCGTCGCCACCGGGTTACCCGAAAGCGTGCCGGCCTGGTAGACCGGGCCGGCCGGCGCCAGCAGTCCCATGATGTCCGCCCGGCCGCCGAACGCGGCGGCCGGGAAGCCGCCGCCCATCACCTTGCCGAAGGTGGTGATGTCCGGGGTGACGCCGTCGAGGCCGTGCCAGCCCGAGCGCGACACGCGGAAGCCGGTCATGACCTCGTCGAGCACGAGCAGCGCGCCGTGCTCATGGGCGGTGTCGAGCAGGAAAACGTTGAAACCGTCGCCTGGCGCGACGGCGCCCATGTTGCCAGCGGCGGCCTCCGCGATGACGCAGGCGATCTGGTCGCCGTGCTCGGCGAACGCCGCCTTCACCGCCGCGGTGTCGTTGTACGGGAGCACGATGGTGTCACCGGCAGAGGCGCCGGTGACGCCGGGGGTGTCGGGCAGCGCGAACGTGGCCACGCCGCTGCCCGCCGCGGCCAGCAGCGTATCGACGTGCCCGTGGTAGTGGCCGGCGAACTTCACCACCTTCTCCCGACCGGTGGCGCCGCGGGCCAGCCGGATGGCGCTCATGGTGGCCTCGGTGCCGCTGGAGACCAGCCGCACCTGCTCGACGCTGGTGCGCGCGACGATCTCCTCGGCCAGCTCCACCTCTGGCCGGGTTGGCGTGCCGTACGAGGTGCCGCGACCGACCTGGGCGCGGATCGCCTCGACGATGGCCGGATGCGCGTGTCCGAGGATCATCGGCCCCCACGAGCCGACCAGGTCGACGTACTCGCGCCCGTCGACGTCGTAGAGATAGGCGCCGCTGGCGCTTTCGATGAAGCGGGGCGTCCCGCCAACGGCCTGGAACGCCCGCACCGGTGAGTTGACCCCGCCGGGCGTCACGGCCCGCGCACGGTCGAACAGCTCCGCACTGCGCGGCACGTCGTCGTAGGTCACCAGGCCATTCTCGCAAGCTGCACGATCAGTCAGAACGCCGCCCCCGTCCCGCTCCGCGCCGAGCGGGACCGGGCGGTCACGTCAGCGGCCGACGGCCTCTTCGACGCGCTTGCCGAGGGTCTCGTCGACGCTGCACCAGTAGGCGTAGACGCGCTGGCGCAGCTCGTCGGTGGTGACCTTGCTCACGTGACCGGCGATGTTGCCCACCAGCCGGTCGCGGGCAGCGTCGTCGAGCACCTCGCGGACCAGGGTGCCGGCCTGACCGAAGTCGTCGTCCTCGGCGTGCGGCGTGGCCGCCGCGCGAACCAGCTCACCGTCGGACTCCCAGCCGGCGTCTCCCACCAGGGACGGATCGGCCGCCGGGCCGCCGTGGCTGTTCGGCGCGTACACCGGACGCTCCGGCGACGCCCACGAGTACCGCATGGAGCCGTCCTTGGAGTACGAGTTCACCTCGGCCTTGGGCGCGTTGACCGGCAGCTGGGCGTAGTTGGTGCCGATGCGGTACCGGTGCGCGTCGGCGTAGGAGAAGATGCGGCCCAGCAGCATCTTGTCCGGGCTGGCGGCGATACCGGGCACGAAACTGCTCGGCTCGAACGCGGCCTGCTCGATCTGCGCGAAGTAGTTCTCCGGGTTGCGGTCCAGTCGCAACGTGCCGACCTTGATCAGCGGGTAGTCGCCCTTCGGCCACACCTTGGTCAGGTCGAACGGGTTGAACCGGTAGTCCGCGGCGTCGGCGTACGGCATGACCTGCACGTGCACCGTCCACGACGGGTGCTCGCCGCGGTTGATGGCCTCGTAGAGGTCGCGGATGTGGTGGTCGGCGTCCTCACCGGCCATGCGGTCGGCGTCGGCCTGGGTCAGGAACTCGTGCCCCTGGTCGGTGCGGAAGTGGTACTTGACCCAGAAGCGTTCGCCGGCGGCGTTGATCCACTGGTAGGTGTGCGAGCCGAAGCCGTCCATGTTGCGCCAGGTGCGCGGCAGGCCGCGGTCGCCCATGAGCCAGGTGACCTGGTGCGCGCTCTCCGGCGACAGCGTCCAGAAGTCCCACTGCATGTCGTTGTCGCGCAGGTTGGAGCCCGGCAGCCGCTTCTGCGAACGGATGAAGTCGGGGAACTTGATCGTGTCGCGCAGGAAGAACACCGGGGTGTTGTTGCCGACGAGGTCGTAGTTGCCCTCGGTGGTGTAGAACTTCAGCGCGAAACCACGCGGGTCGCGCCAGGTGTCGGGGCTGCCCTGCTCACCGGCAACGGTCGAGAACCGCGCCAGCGCCTCGGTGCGGGCGCCCGGCTGGAACAGCGCGGCCCGAGTGAACTGGCTGACGTCCTCGGTTACCTCCAGCACGCCGAACGCGCCGCCGCCCTTGGCGTGCACCACCCGCTCCGGCACCCGCTCGCGGTTGAACTGGGCCAGCTTCTCGACGAGGTAGTGGTCGTGCAGGACGATCGGACCGTTGGGGCCGACGGTCAGCGAGTGCGCGTCGCTTTCGACCGGGGCGCCGGAGTTGCTGGTCGTGTGCGGGGTGGGACTCATCCGTTCTCCTTGTCACGAGTGTCGTCGTCGTTCTGGCACGCCGGGCAGCGACCCCAGAACGTCACCTCGGCCTCGTCGACGTCGAAGCCGTGAGCGTGTGCGGGTACCAGGCACGGCGCCGCTCCGGAGCAGTCGACGTCGACGATGACGCCGCAGCCCCGGCAGATCATGTGGTGGTGGTTGTCGCCGACCCGGGTCTCGTACCGCGCCGTGGATCCGGCCGGCTCGATGCGCCGCAGCAGCTGCGCCTCGGTCAGCGCGTGCAGGACGTCGTAGACGGCCTGCGTGGACACCGCGCCCAGCGATGTCCGGACGTGGCGGGCGACGGTGTCGGCGTCGGCGTGTGACTCCCGCTCCAGCGCCACCAGGACACCAACCCGGGGGGCCGTGACCCGCAGACCGGCGGCGCGCAGCCGGGCGGCGGCGTCGTCGCGGAGCTGCTCGTCGGTGGGCACGAGACGATCCTCGGCCCTTTTCTGGAACCAGTCAAGTAAGCGGACGAATCCAGATGTAATGTCCGGCTTCAGTCACGGTCGGGCGGTCCGAGGTCGGGATGACGACGCAGATGCACGATGCTCGCGACGAGCCCTCCCCACACGATGAGGATGGCGACGATCAACATCAGAACGGCTCCGGTGCTCATGCGCGTTCCCTCCCGCCGACGGAGTCGAGCTCGACCGGCAGGAACTCGTCGCGGCCACGCCATGGGAACAGCGACAACAAGACGCCGACAGCGATCGCGCCGAGGGCCACGCCCCCGCCGACGCTGACCAGGAACTCACCGGAGTAGCCGGCGTAGTTCTCCTCGAACTCCTGGCGCAGGCTGTCCCAGAGCATCCAGGCCAGAATCACCGGCGTGACCAGACCGAGCGCGACCTGCCACCACGCGCCCAGCCGCACGGTCGAGGTGAGGTTGGCGTGCGCCTGCAGCATCGGCAACCGGCGCAGCACCCAGGCGACGACCACCACGACCACCAGGGCGGCGAGCACGATGCCGTACTGGTTGATGAAGTGGTCGGCGACGTCCAGGTAGTGCAGCCCTTGCGCCGTGGGGAACAACAGGACGGACACCAGCGCGACGGACCCGCCGACGGTGAGCACCGCCGGCACCCGGCGCATCCCGGTACGGTCCTGCACCGCCGAGACCATCACCTGGACGATGCTGATGAGCGACGTGATGCCAGCGATCACGAGTGAGGCGAAGAAGAGGACGCCGAACAGCCCGGCACCGCTGGTCAGCGTCGAGATGATCTGCGGGAACGCGATGAAGGCCAGGCCGATGCCGGCCTCGGCCACGTCGTCGACGGCGACCCCGTTGGCCGCCGCCATGAAGCCCAGCGTGGCGAAGACGCCGATACCGGCGAGGATCTCGAACGAGCTGTTGGCGAAGCCGGCCACCAGGGCCGAGCCGGTCAGGTCGGAGCGGCCGTGCAGGTGCGAGGCGTAGGTGATCATGATGCCGAATCCGACCGACAGCGAGAAGAAGATCTGCCCGTACGCGGCCACCCACACGCCGCCGTCGGTAATGGCGTCCCAGTCGGGCGAGAACAGGGCGTTCAGTCCCTGACCGGCGCCGTCGAGGAAGAGCGCGCGCACGACCAGCACGAGGAACAGCACCACCAGGAGCGGGATGAACACCCGGTTAGCCCGCTCGATGCCGCGCCGGACTCCCAGCGCCAGCACCACCAGCACGAACGTCCACACCGCGACAAGCGGCCACAGCACGCCCGAGACGTACGACGTCACCCAGCCCGGGTCACCCACCTGCAGGAAGTCGCCGAGCAGGAAGGCCTCGGGGTCGTCGCCCCAGTCCTGGCCGATGGAGAACCCGATGTAGCGGACCGCCCAGGCGATGATGACCGCGTAGTAGGCGGCGATCACGAAGCAGATGGCGACCTGCCACCAACCCAGCGTGGTGGCGCGCCGGTGCAGCCGGCGGAACGCCAGCGGCGGCGAGCCGTGGTAGCGGTGCCCGACGGCGTACTCGAGCACCAGCAGCGGTATGCCGGCGGTCAGCAGCGCCACCAGGTACGGCAGCAGGAACGCGCCGCCGCCGTTGTCGTAGGCCACATAGGGGAACCGCCAGATGTTGCCCAGCCCGACCGCCGAGCCGATGGCCGCCATCAGGAACCCGGCGCGGGTACCCCATTGCTCCCGTTGTTGGTGCATGAAACTGTGCTCCCTCGAACTACGTCGACGGCGACCTTACCCGCCGCCGCCGCCGACAGCCGGGCGAGCGTCAGCGTGCCGCCCGCAGCCGCTGGGCGACGTCGACGGCCCAGTAGGTGAGGACGATGTCGGCACCGGCCCGGCGGATCGACGTCAACGACTCCAGCACGGCCCGGTCGAGGTCGATCCACCCGCGCTCGGCGGCGGCCTGGATCATCGCGTACTCGCCGGAGATCTGGTACGCGGCCACGGGCACGTCCACCATGTCGCGCACCCGGGCTACCACGTCGAGATACGACATGGCCGGCTTCACCATCACCATGTCCGCGCCCTCCTCGACGTCGAGGGCGGTCTCGCGCAGCGCCTCGTAGGCGTTCGCGAAGTCCTGCTGGTAGGTCTTGCGGTCGCCGGTGAGCGAGGACTCGACGGCGTCGCGAAACGGGCCGAAGAAGGCCGAGGCGTACTTGACGGCGTAGGCGAGGATCGCGACGTCGGTGTGGCCGCCGGCGTCCAGTGCCTGCCGCGCCGCGCCGACCTGGCCGTCCATCATGCCGCTCGTCCCGACGACGTGGACGCCGGCCTCTGCCTGGGCGACGGCCATGCGCCCGTACACCTCGAGCGTGGCGTCGTTGTCGACAGAACCGTCGGGCGCCAGGACACCGCAGTGCCCGTGATCGGTGAACTCGTCCAGGCAGAGGTCGGCCATGACGACGGTGGAGTCGCCGACCTCGGCGATCACCTCGCGGATGGCGGCATTGAGCGGACCCTTCGGGTCGACGCCGCCAGAGCCCACCGCGTCCTTCCGCGCTGGGATGGCGAACAGCATGAGCCCGCCGACGCCCGCCTCGACGGCATCGAGCGCTGCCTTGCGCAGCGACTCCATGGTGTGTTGCACGACGCCGGGCATCGACGGGATGGGACGCGGCTGCGTGGCGCCCTCGCGGACGAACATCGGCAGCACCAGGTGCCGAGGTTCCAGCGAAGTCTCGGCGACCAGCCGCCGCATCGCCGAGGTGCGGCGCAACCGCCGCGGCCTGACGTCCGGGTATCCCATGGTGCTGCGTTCCTTTCCTGACCCCGAAATGATCACGTTCACCACGAAACCTCGTGTCGCACCAGGCCCGCAAGACCCGTCGCGCTCACACAATCATTCTGAACGTGATCATTTCGGCCGAACCGCGAGATTCAGCTACTACTGGGCGCTCTTACGACGGGCAGACGCGCGACGTCGCTGCGACGGCTTGAGGACCGGTTCCCCGGCCTCCACCAGCGCCTGCCGCCGCGCCATCCCGAACTGCGCCAGCGCGTCGGCCAGCGCCTCGATCGTCGGCTCCGGCGCCAGCACGTCGACCCGCAGGCCGTGCTCCTCGGCCGTCTTCGCCGTCTGCGGACCGATGCAGGCGACGACGGTGGAGGCGTGCGGCTTGCCGGCGATGCCGACGAGGTTGCGCACCGTCGAGGAGGACGTGAACGCGACCGCGTCGAACTTGCCGGTCTTGATGGCGTCGCGGGTCTCGGCCGGCGGCGGGGCGGCGCGCACCGTCCGGTACGCCGTCACGTCGTCGACCTCCCAGCCCATCTCCGCCAGGCCGGCCGCCAACGTCTCGGTGGCGATGTCGGCGCGGGGCAGGAACACCCGGTTGATCGGGTCGAGGACTTCGTCGTACGGCGGCCAGTCGGCGAGCAGACCGATCGCGGACTGCTCCCCCGACGGGACCAGATCGGGCTCGATGCCCCAGGCCCGCAGCGCCTCGGCGGTCTTCTCGCCGACCGCGGCCACCTTCAGCCCGGACAGCGCCCGAGCGTCCAGCCCGTACGCGGTCAGCTTCTCCTTGACCGCGCGCAGCGCGTTGACCGACGTGAACGCGATCCACTCGTAGCGGCCCTCGACCATGCCGCGCACGGCCTTGTCGATCTGCTGCGGGTTGCGCGGCGGCTCCACGGAGATGGTGGGTACCTCCTCCGGCACCGCACCGGAGCGGCGCAGCGCCGCGGACAGCACGCCGGCCTGCTCCTTCGTCCGCGGCACCAGGACCCGCCAGCCGAACAGCGCCTTGGTCTCGAACCAGGACAGGGTGTCGCGGTGCTCGATGGTGTCGCCCACCACGACGACGAACGGCCCGGCCACCTTGGCCGCGCGGGTGTCGGCGGCGACGCTCCCCAGCGTGGACACCACGGTGTGCTGCTCGACGGTGCTGCCCGACGTGACGACGGCGACTGGTGTGGACGGCACCCGTCCGGCCTCGACCAGCGCCTCGGCCACGTAGCCGAGCTGCTCGGTGACCCCGGTCAGCAGAATGGTGTCGGCCGCGCAGGACCGCAGGTCGACCTTGCCGCCGACGTCGAGAATCTCGACGCTGCGCCGGCGGCCGGTGACCAGCGGGATTCCGGCGTGTGCGGCGACCGATGTGGCCGTGGCGACACCGGCGACGAGCTCGAACGGGATGCCGGCCTTGGCGCAGGCCAGCGCCTCGTCGGCACCGGTGGCGTGAGTGAACGGGTCGCCGCTGAGCAGCCTCACCACCCGTCGGCCCCCCTTGGCGGCCTGCACGAGACGGCGCCCGCGCGCCGCCGCGGTCAGGGTGACGCCTTCGTCGTCGGCGCTGACGTCGACGACCTCGATGATGCCGGGCGCGTGTGCGAGCATCGCGCGGTGGGCCGGCTCGTCGATGACGACGACATCGGCTCCACCGAGCACCTCGACCGCCCGGAGGGTGAGCAGCCCCGGGTCACCGGGACCGGCGCCGACGAACGCGACGCCACCTTCTTCGGTGCGCTGCTGCGCACGTCTCGGAGTGGTCACGTGACTATCTCCTCCTACGACGCCGGATCACGGGCGTCGATGACTGCCTCGGCGCCGTCGTCGAGCAGCTCGTGCGCGAGCTCGCGCCCGAGCCGTTCGGCCCCCTCGACGGATCCGGTGGCTGACTTGCGGATACTCATCGTTCCGTCGCGAGATGCCACGACGGCCCGGATGTAGAGCTCGAGGCCATCTTCACCCTCTGCCGCCTCGGCGTACGCTCCTACCGGAGCGGTACAACCGGCCTCGAGCACGGCGAGGAGGGATCGTTCCGCGGTGACCGCCGCCCGGGAGGCGGCATCGTCGAGCGTGGCCAGCGCGCCGACCAGCTCGTCGTCGTCGGCGCGGCACTCGACAGCCAGTGCGCCCTGGCCCGGTGCCGGCAGCATCTGCATGGGGTCGAGCACCTCGGAGACCGCATCGAGCCGGCCCAACCGGGACAGCCCGGCGCGGGCCAGCACGACCGCGTCGAGCGTGCCGTCGGCCACCTTTCCCAGCCGCGTGTCGACGTTGCCGCGCAGGCCGACGACGGTCAGGCCCAGTCCCAGCGCCCGCAGCTGTGCCTCCCGGCGCGGTGACCCGGTGCCCACCTGGGCGCCGTCGGGCAGGTCGGAGAGCTTGAGCCCGTCGCGGGCGCACAGTGCGTCGCGCGGGTCCTCGCGCTCGGGCACGGCGGCGACGACGAGCCCGTCGGCCGGGGCGGTGGGCAGATCCTTGAGCGAGTGCACGGCGAGGTCGACACGGCGGTCGAGCAGGGCGTCGCGCAGCGCGGTGACGAACACGCCGGTGCCGCCGATGCGGTCCAGCGGCGCCCGCGACACGTCGCCCTTGGTCGTGATCTCGACCAGCTCGACGTCATGGCCGCGCTCGCGCAGCGCGTCGGCGATCGACCGGGCCTGGACCAGCGCGAGCGCGCTGGCGCGGGTGCCCAGCCGCAGGGTCGTGGTGCGGCCGGTCATGACGACTCCGTCCGCTCGGCGTCGGCGACGGGGTCCGGCTTGGCCACGGCGTCGATAGAGCGGCGGTCCAGCGCGAACAGCTCGCGCAGCGCCACCTCGTACGAGGCGCCGTCGGGCTGCGCGGCAAGCTCCTTGACCCGCACGGTCGGGGCGTGCAGGAGCTTGTCGACCACGCGCCGGACAGTCCGGGCGACCTCCGCGCGGGTGCGCTCGTCGAGGTCGGGGAGCCGGCCGGCCATCCGGGTCAGCTCGGCGTCGACGACGTCGTCGGCCATGGACCGCAGCGCGACGACGGTGGGCGCGACCTGGGCGGCCCGGCGGGCGGTGGCGAACGCGGCCACCTCGTCGGTGACGATCGCCCGCACAGCGGCGACGTCGCCGGCCATCGAGCGGGCGTCGGAGACGTCGTCGTCGGAGGCGGTGCTGAGCCGGGAGAGGTCGGCGAAGACCACGCCGGGCAGGTCGGCCACGCCGGCGTCCACGTCGCGCGGCAGCGCGAGGTCGACGATGGCCAGCGGCCGGCCGCGGCGGCGGCTCACCGCGGCCGCGACGGTGTCGTACGGCAGCACCACGCCGGCAGCACCGGTGCACGACAGCACGAGGTCGACGTCGTCGAGCGCCGCCGCGACCTCGCTCATGGGCACCGACCGGCCCTCGACGGCGTCGGCCAGCCGGGCGCCCTTGCTCAGCGTGCGGTTGGCGACGACGACCTCAGCGCCCTCGCTGTGCAGCGTGGTCGCGGCCAGCGACGCCATGGAACCGGCGCCGATGACCAGCGCGCTGGAACCACGCACCAGCTCGCGCCACGACGAACCGCCGACCTGGCCGGCCGACCAGCCCTCGGCCGCCACCTCAGGCAGCACCCGGGCCAGGCCGAGCGTGACCAGGGAGCGGCCGGCGGCATCGATTCCGGTCTCGGCGTGTGCCCGCTTACCGACCCGCAGCGCGCTCTGGAAGAGCTCCGACAACACCCGCCCGGTGGCACCGGAGGTCTGCGCCAGCCGGAATGCGTCACGGATCTGGCCGAGGATCTGCGCCTCGCCGACGACCATGGAGTCCAGGCCACTGACCACGTGGAACAGGTGCGAGACCGCGCGGTCGCCGTAGTGCACGTAGAGGTAGGGCGTCAACAGCTCGATCGGGGCACCGGTGTGCAGCGAGAGCAGCGAGCTGGCTTCCTCGATGCCGCCGTGGAACGTGGCGGTGTCGGCGTAGAGCTCGAGCCGGTTGCAGGTGGCGATGACGACGGCCTCGGCGATCTCGTCCGAGGACGGGATGTCGTCGAGGAGCTTCGTCACGCCCGGGCGGTCCAGCGCGACGCTCTCCAGCACCTCGACCGGCGCGCTGCGGTGGGACACGCCGATGGCCAGGACGCTCATCCGTTCACCGCCTCGGCGAGCTCGGCGGCCTGCTCGGCGGTGAGGGCCAGCGCGGCGCCGTTCTTGCGCTGCTCGTGGTAGGCGAGGATCTGCAGTTCCGTGGAGAGGTCGACCTTGCGGAGGTCGA
Organism: Jiangella asiatica; assembly: GCF_004349065.1. Taxonomy (GTDB): domain Bacteria; phylum Actinomycetota; class Actinomycetes; order Jiangellales; family Jiangellaceae; genus Jiangella; species Jiangella asiatica. The sequence continues at coordinate 14,902 of NZ_SMKZ01000012.1, read as the reverse complement.
CACCCTCGGGCACCTGCACGATGGCCGGTGCGAAGTTGAGGATGCTGGTGACGCCGGCGGCGACCAAGCGGTCGCAGACCGGCTGGGCGGCGCGGGCCGGGGTTGCCACCACACCGATCGCGATGCCGAGCTCCTCGACCACCTGCTCCAGCTCGTCGGCGTGGCGGACCTTGAGGCCGGCCACCAGCTCGCCGACCCGGTTCGGGTCGGCGTCGACGAGTGCTGCGATGCGGAAGCCGCGGGAGGCGAAACCGCCGTAGTTGGCCAGGGCGTGCCCGAGGTTACCGATACCGACGATGACCACGGCCCAGTCCTGGGTCAGCCCGATCTCGCGGGAGATCTGGTGGCGCAGGAAGTCGACCTCGTAGCCGACGCCCCGGGTGCCGTAGGAGCCGAGGTACGACAGGTCTTTGCGCAGCTTCGCCGAGTTGACGCCCGCGGAGACGGCCAGTTCCTCCGACGAGACGGTGGCGACGCCGCGCTCGGCCAGGTTGGTGAGCGCCCTCAGATAGAGCGGGAGCCGCGCGACCGTTGCCTCCGGCACACCGCGCGGCGGTGCCGCGGCTGGTGTCGGTGCGGGCGACGGGCGGCTGTTTCGGGTCACGACACTCCCCGGTAGGCCGGCGCGGATGGCGACATTCGGGGGGCGGGTGTCGAACCCGCACCGGCAGAACGTACGATGCGCCCTACACTAGGCCACTTGTGAACGGATGCACAAAGTTGCTGTTCCGGCCCACATGCTCTATATAGGCATCGCCACTCTCCTCCATGATCATCAACCATCCCGTGGGTCATGGCGCACGAAACAGTTGATGATCACGGAGCGCTGGGGGCGGTGAGCGCACGGCGCAGGCGGTCGGCGTCCACCCGCCAGAAGTCGTGCTGGGCGCCGTCGACGAAGGTCACGGGGATCTGCTCGCCGTAGCGCCGCTCCAGCTCCGGATCGCCGGCGATGCTGCGTTCCTCCCAGCCGACGCCGAGCTCCGCGCAGACCTCCTCGATGACGGATCGCGCGTCATCGCACAGGTGGCAGCCGGGCCGGCCAAGCAGCCGCACGCGAACCGCTTCGCTCATGGCGATCCTTCCGACGCCTCTTGCACTGACCGCAGGTACGCACCGGCGCGTATGCGCGGCCAGTGCAAAGTCACCGTACGCCCCCACCGGCAGTGCGACCGGGACAGGGCGCGGCGCCGTTAGTCTTGGCGACCATGGCGTGGTTGCGCAGCCGCAGGAACCGGACCGGTGCCGCGGAGACGGGCGCCGCCGCCGACGCCGCCGCCAGCACGGCCGAGGCCATCGCCGGCATCGAGCTACCGTCCGACACCCGCGCAGCGGCCTTCTTCGACCTCGACAACACCCTGCTGCGCGGCGCGTCGCTGTTCTACCTCGCCCGCGGCATGCACGCCCGCGACCTGCTGCGCACCAGCGACATCCTGCGTTTCGGCAGCCAGCAGCTGCAGTTCATGCTGGGCAGCGAGGACCCCGACCACATCCACGAGGCACGGGCGGCGGCGCTGACGTTCATCGCCGGCCGGTCGGTGGACGAGCTGTCCGAGGTGGGCGAGGAGATTTTCGAGGAGCGAATGGCCGACAAGATCTGGCCCGGCACCCAGGCGATCGCCCAGCTGCACATCGACCAGGGCCAGCGGGTCTGGCTGGTCACCGCGGCGCCGGTCGAGGTGGCGACCATCATCGCGCGGCGGCTCGGGCTGACCGGCGCGCTGGGCACCGTCGCCGAGCACGTCGACGGCCACTACACCGGCCGGTTGGTCGGCGACCTCCTGCACGGGGAGGACAAGGCCGCCGCGGTGCGCTCGCTGGCGACCCGGGAGGGCCTGGACCTGGCGCGCTGCTCGGCATACAGCGACTCGGCCAACGACATCCCGATGCTGTCGCTGGTCGGGTTCCCGTGCGCGGTCAACCCGGATCGCAAGCTGCGCCGGCACGCGCGCAAGCACGGCTGGCGCATCCGCGACTACCGCGGTCGGCGGCGCAACACGACGCTTGGCATTGCGGCCGGCACCGGAGCCGTCGCCGGCGCTGCCGTCGGCATCGCGGCGGCTCGCAAGCGCCGCTGAGCCAGCCGCGGGGTCACCCGAAGGCGGGACCGCGCAGCTCGCGCAGCTCGACGAGCGTGCGCTGGATGGTGTCGCGGACCTGGTCGGTCAGCTCGAAGACCACCATGGGATCGTCGGCGGTGCCGGGCGGGTACTGGTCGGTGCGGATCGGCTCGCCGAACTCGATCAACCACTTCGACGGCAGCGGCACCAGGCCGAGCGGGCCGAGCCAGGGGAACGTCGGCGTGATCGGGAAATAGGGCAGGCCGAGCAGCCGGGCCAGGTAGTCGGCGTTGCCGATCAGCGGGTAGATCTCCTCGGCACCCACGATCGAGCACGGGACGATCGGTGTCCCGCTGCGCAGGGCCGCGGAGACGAACCCGCCACGGCCGAAGCGCTGCAGCTTGTACCGCTCCGAGAACGGCTTGCCGACGCCCTTGAACCCCTCCGGCCAGACCCCGACCAGCTCGCCGGTGTCCAGCAGCGCCTCGACGTCCTCGTTGCAGGCCAGCGTGGAGCCGCCCTTGCGGGCGAGGTCGGAGACGACCGGCAGCTGGAAGACCAGGGTGGCACCGAGCGTGCGCAGGTGACGGTGGCGCGGGTGCTCGTCGTGCACCGCCAGCTGCGTCATCAAGGAGTCGACCGGGATGGTGCCGGAGTGGTTGGCGGCCACCAGAGCGGGGCCGGTGTCGGGGATGTTCTCGATGCCGCGGACCTCGACCCGGAACCAGCGCCGGTACAGCGGGCGCAGCACCGGTAGCAGGACCGTCTCGGTGAGCTCGGGGTCGAACCCGAACGCGTCGACCTCGAAGTCGCCGGTCAGCCGACGGCCGAGGAACTCGACCAGCCGGTCGAGCTGGGCGCCGTCGACGCCGAGGCGATCGCGCAGCGCCCGGCCGAGCGTGACGGCGACGCGGTCCAGCGCCCCGGTGGTCTGGGGATCATCGGCCATGGCCAGTCTCCCCGGTGAGGACACCGCGCAGCGTCTGCTCGACGGCGCGGACGCGGTCGCGCTCGAGCAGCCCGCCCCGGCTGCGGGCGGCGGCGAACGCGTCGAAGGTCGCGCGGGTGCTGTAGGCGGGATCGAAGCCCAGCGCCGTGCGCATCCGGGTGGTGTCGACGCCGCGGCCGTGGGTGAGGAACCTCACCATGGCTGCGTCCATGTCGGCGACCCGGGTGCGGCGCAGCACACCACCGATGAGGGGCGTGCCCAGCGTCGGCAGCGGCAGCGCGGGCCGGCCGGCGCGCCGCAGCGCCTGGCTGAGCACTAGGAAGCCGTCACCGGCGACGTTGAAGATGCCCGGCCGGTCCTCGACCGTGGCCAGCCGCAGCGCGTCCAGGCAGTCCTGCTCGTGCACGAGCTGGAAGCGCGGGTCGCGGCCCAGCACGACCGGCACGACCGGCAGCACGAAGTACTCCGACAGCGCGGTCCGGATGGTCGGGCCGAGCACGTTGGCGAAGCGCAGAATCGTGACACCGACATCGGGGCGACGGCGGGAGTACCCGCGGACGTAGGCCTCGACCTCCCCGGCGTCCTTCTCGTAGCCGCCGCGCGCCACCATGCCGGGCACCATGTCCTCGGAGAACAGCGCCGGCGCGTGCGGCCCGGCGCCGTACACCGTCGTCGACGACTTCACCACGACCTTGCGCACCGACTCCGACCGCTGGCACGCCGCCAGCAGCTGCATGGTGCCGATGACGTTGATCTCTTTCTGCGGCGCCCGGCCGCCGGCATCGGAGCGGGTGGCCAGGATGTTCATGTGCACGACGGTGTCCGGCGCCGTCCGCTGGATGGCGCGGCCGATGTCGGACGTGCGGATGTCGGCGCGCACGAACTCGGCGGCACCGATGTTCTCGGTCGGCTCGACGACGTCGACGCCGATGACGCGCTGGACCGCGGGATCGGCGGAGAGCTGCTGAGCCAGCCGGCCGCCCAGATACCGGGCGACACCGACGACCATGACAACCCTGGACACCGTGCCCCGCTCTCCGCCGCGCGTTCCCCCGATGCGGGCGAGAAACCCGCGTGTTGCTCTTACTTGCCCATGCGGCGACGCTGCACGCGCGTGCGGCGCAGGAGCTTGCGGTGCTTCTTCTTCGCCATCCGCTTGCGGCGCTTCTTGATCACAGAGCCCACTGGGCACCCTCACTCGTCAGATACGGTCGGTCGTTCGTCCACTCGCCGGCCGGTTGACGTGGCCCGCGGACTGGCACCTGCCGCGCGCACCGCCGGCGCGCGCATGAACGTAAGCGTACCCGGCAGGTCCGGGGCGTCGTCCAATCGTGATGTTCAGCCCGCCTGCATACCGCGGACGTAGGACTCGCGCAGGTAGTCGTGCACGGCGCTCTCCGGGATGCGGAACGACCGGCCCACCTGGACCGCGGGCAGCGTACCGGCGTGGACCAGGCGATACACGGTCATCTTCGACACTCTCATAGCCGTCGCCACCTCGGCGACGGTGAGGAAGCGCACTTCACCCAGTGGTGCTTCCGGTCCGTTCGTCGTCATCGCCCCTCCACGACGTGCCGGCGTCGCCATCGGTCGGGCGCGCGTGGTCGGCATCGCTGTTGGCTTGATGGTAGTGGCGGATGTGACGGATGGGAAAGGGGGATCGAGAAGTGAACCCCTCGGCCGTCCCGATTGATCCGATCTTGTGACCTCTCGTCCGGCATGGGGCCCGTTCTTATGGTGGAGGTCCGCCGTTCGTTGGGTGGGGGCCGGGCCCGCCCGCCGCTCGTTCCTCGCGGATGCCCGACCGAACCCTGCCCGGCCCCCACCCAACGAACGGCTGGTTCCACGTCGCGACTCGCCCATCCCGTCTCGCGAGCACAGTCGATCTGGTGCGGACGGTGTTCTCGATCCCCAGCGGGGTTCAGAAGGACGGGTCGATGCCATGCAGGGGGAAGACGGCGGTGCGGGTTGCGACGACGGCCTTGTCCAGCCAGTCGGCGGGGTCGTACCCGTCGGACCAGTCGGCGAACGACGGGTCCGCGCCGTCGGTCATCCGCGCCGGCGCCCGCCGGGAGTAGCGGGCCATGATGTGGTCGCGCCAGCCTTGCGGCGTTGGGGTCGCCGGGTCCACCGGGCTCTCCGCGGCGATCGCCAGCAGGTGGGTCCACGCCCGCGGCACCACCTCGATCAGCGCGTACCCGCCACCTCCGGTGGCGACCCAGCGGCCGCCGCACAGTTCGTGCGCGAGCTCATGCAGCACCCGGTACGACTCGCGCTGCCCGTCGACGGTGAGCGCGAGATGCGCCAGCGGGTCCTCCAGGTGGCTGTCGCAGCCGTGCTGGGTGACCAGGATCTGCGGCTGCCACGAGCGCAGCAGCGGCGGCACGACGGCGTGGAAGGCGCGCAGCCAGCCGCGGTCGCCGGTGCCCGGCGGCAGGGCGACGTTGGCGGCGCTGCCCTCGGCGCCGGGACCGCCGGTCTCCTCGGGGTAGCCGGTGCCGGGGAACAGCGTGCGCGGCGACTGGTGCAGGCTGATGGTCAGCACCCGAGGGTCGTCGTAGAAGATCGCCTGCACGCCGTCGCCGTGGTGGACGTCGACGTCCACGTAGGCCACCCGCTCCGCGCCGGCATCCAGCAGCGCCTGGATGCCGATCGCGGGGTCGTTGTAGACGCAGAACCCGGACGCGCTGGCCGGCATCGCGTGGTGCAGCCCGCCGGCGATGTTCACGCCGTGGACCGCGGCGCCGGACCAGACCGCCCGGGCGGCGGCAATGGTGCCGCCGGCCACCAGCGCGCTGGCCTCGTGCATGCCGGCGAAGCAGGGGTCGTCCGCGGTGCCGAGCCCGTGCGTGACGTCGACGGTGTCCGGGTCGGCGCCCGCGGCCCGGACCGCCTGGATGTACTCGGGCGTGTGCACGGTCCGCAGGCTCGCCTCGTCGGCCGGCTCGGGGACCGCGACGTGCACGCCGGGCCCGTCGAGCACACCCAGCTCGCGCGCCAGGCGGATCGTGAGGTCGACGCGGACCGGGTTCAGCGGGTGCCCGTGGCCGAAGTCATAGCGGATCAGCGACTCGTCCCAGGCGACGTGCACGGTGTGGGACATGCTGAGGTCACACGGGTTCGCCCGACGACAGCGCCCGGGAGCGGTCGCGCGCGGCCTCCATCGCGGCCAGGAAGTCGGCGCGGACCCGGCCCTCCTCGAGCAGCCGCAGCGCCGCCGCCGTCGTGCCGCCTGGCGACGTGACCCGCTCGCGCAGGACGGTCGGGTGCTCGCCGGTGTCGCGCAGCAGCTTGGCCGAGCCGACCAGTGTCTGGACGACCAGCTCGGTGGCGGTGGACCGCGGCAGCCCCATGTGCACGCCGGCCTCGATCATCGCCTCGACCACGTAGAACACGTACGCGGGACCGGAACCGGAGATCGCGGTGACCGCGTCCTGCTGCTTCTCCGGCACCCGGAGCACCTTGCCGGTGGAACGGATGAGCTCCTCGGCCTCGCGCAAGTGGGCCTCGTCGCAGTGCGAACCGGCGGAGATGGCCGCCATGCCCTCGTCGACCAGCGCCGGCGTGTTCGGCATGACCCGCACGACGGCGACGCCGTCGGGGAGGCGCGACTCGATGAACGACGTGGTGATGCCGGCCGCGAGCGACACGAACAGCTGCCCGGGCCGGGCCGCGTCGGCGACCTCGTCCAGCAGCGAGCCCATGTCCTGGGGCTTCACCACCAGCACGACGGTGTCGGCGCGCTTCACGGCGGTGGCGTTGGTGACCACCTCGACGCCGTACCGCTCGGTCAGCTCGGCGGCGCGGTCCGGCCGCCGGTCGGTGACCAGCAGCTCGGAGACCTGCCTGCCCGCCTGGACCAGACCGGACAGCAGGGCCTCGCCCATGACACCGACACCGAGAATCGCGACCGTCATTTCTTGCTCGCCACCGATCGAAGGAAGAAGGCCAGGTTGGCCGGCTTCTCGGCCAGCCGACGGATGAGGTACCCGTACCACTCCTGGCCGTACGGGACATAGACGCGGACCCGCTCACCGGCCCGGACCAGCCGGCGCTGCTCGCGCGGCCGGATGCCGAACAGCATCTGGTACTCGTAACTGCCCTGCTCACGCCGGTGCCGGGCGGCCAGAGAGCCGGCGATCTCGACCAGTCGGGGGTCGTGCGTTGCGATCATCGGGTAGCCGTCTGCGCCGAACAGCACCTTCATGCACCGCACGAAGGACCGGTCGATCTCGCCGCGGTCCTGGTAGGCGACACTGGCCGGCTCGTCGTAGGCGCCCTTGCACAGGCGCACGCGGGAGCCCTCGTACGCCAGGTCGCGGCAGTCGGCCTCGGTGCGTTTGAGGTACGCCTGCACCACCGCGCCCGTGTTCGGGAAGTCCTGGCGCAGCTCGCGCAGGATGGCGAGGGTGGAGTCGGTGGTGGTGTGGTCCTCCATGTCGAGGGTGACCGTGGTGCCCGCCTCGGCCGCGGCCTGGCAGATCTGCCGAGCGTTCTCCAGCGCGATGGCTTCCCCGTCGCCGCTGAGCGCCTGGCCGACGGCGGACAGCTTCACCGACACCTCGGCCTCGACGCCGAGCTCCGCCTTCTGCAGCGCCTCCAGCAGCGACACGTAGGCCTGCGCGACCGTGACCGCCTGGGCGCGGTCGAAGGTGTCCTCGCCGAGGTGGTCGATGGTGACCGTCAGGCCCTCGTCCACCAGTTCGCCGGCCACCCGGACGGCGTCGGCCTGGTCGGTGCCGGCGACGTACTGAGCGACCAGGTTGCGGGTCAGCGGGAACCGCTCCACCGCGAGCCGCAGCCGGTCGCTGCGCGACGCACCCAGCAACGCCGACCGCACCATCGATCCTGCCAAGTCGGTGCCCTCTCCTCACGTCCGTCGCTCATGGCCGACGGCTGCGCTATGCACGGACTCCGCCAGGGTACGGCACCGATCGCCGGCGCCGGGCTCCTCAGGGCGTACGACGACGCAGCGTCGCGGCGCCGAGGGCGAGCAGTGCGACGGAGAAGGCCAGCACCACGCTGATCTCGGCCCAGACGGCCGGGTCGGCGTTCGCCCTCACCTCGGTCATCGCATCGACCGCATACGAGAGCGGCAGGACGTTCGAGATCGCTTCGAGCACGTCGGGCAGCTGGTCGCGCGGCACCAGCAGGCCACACAGCAGGAACTGCGGCAGGATCAGCGCCGGCATGAACTGGACCACCTGGAACTCCGTCGACGCGAACGCACTGACGAACAGCCCCAGCGCGACGCCCAGCAGCGCGTCGAACACCGCGACGGCGATCAGCACCCAGGTCGGCCCGGCCGCCTGCATGTCCAGCAGCGCGACGGCCACGGTCGACGTGATCAGCGCCTGCACCAGTGCGACGACGCCGAACGCCAGCGCGTAGCCGAGGAGGAAGTCCAGCTTCCCGGTCGGCATGGACAGCAGGCGCTCCAGGGTTCCGGACGTCCGCTCGCGCAGCGTCGCGATCGACGTCACCAGGAACATGACGAGGAACGGGAAGATCGCCAGCAGCGCGGGGCCGATCTGGTCGAACAGCGGGCCGCCGTCGTAGACCCACCAGAGCAGCGCCATGAGCAGGCTCGGGACTACCAGCATCAGCGCGATGGTGCGCGGATCGTGACGCAGCTGCTGCACGACGCGGGTGGCGGTGGCCAGGGTGATGCGCGGCGTCATCGGTCGCCCGCCTCCTTCTTCTCCGCTTTCTCGATCAGTTCCAGGAACGCGCCCTCGGCGTCGGCCGCACCGGTCCGGGCGAGCAGGCCGGCCAGGGTGTCGTCGGCCAGCAGCATGCCTTCGCGCAGCAGGATCAGCCGTTCGCACCGCTCGGCCTCGTCCATCACGTGACTGGACACCAGCAGCGTGGCACCGTCGGCGGCGAGCCGGTTGAACAGCTCCCACAGCTGGACCCGCAGCACCGGGTCGAGGCCGACGGTCGGCTCGTCGAGCACCAGCACCTCCGGCTCGCCGAGCAGCGCGGTGGCCAGCGACACCCGTGAGTGCTGGCCACCGGAGAGCCGGCCGACCAGGTGATCGGCGTGGGTGGCGAGCTCCACCTGCTCGATGGCGCGGTCGACGTCACTGAGCGGCGCGCCGAGCACCCGGGCGTAGTAGCGCAGGTTCTGCCGGACGGTGAGGTCGGCGTAGACGCTGGGCGCCTGCGTGACGTAGGCGACCCGGTCGCGCAGCGGCTTGGAGCCGGCCGGCTCGCCCAGGACCTCGACGGTCCCGCCCGCCACCTGCTGCACGCCCACGATCGCGCGCATCAGCGTCGACTTGCCCGACCCGGAGGGGCCGAGCAGCCCGGTCAGGGTGCCGCGACGGATGTCGAGGTCGAAGTCGTCCAGCACGGTCAGCGGGCCGCGAACGACGCGCAGCCCTCGGATCCGGATCGCCGGCACACCGTGGCCGGTGGGGTCGACCGTGTGCTCCGGGACGTAATTCATCATGTGATGAATATTGCGCTCGCGCGGTAGCCACGTCAACCCAGGGGTGGATGTGAATGACGTCACGCCCGCGACCGGGTCGCGGGCTCCGCCGACGGTCAGCCCGGCGACGGCGGAAGTCCGCCGTCGAAGTACCGCTGCAGCACCGGGGCGACCAGGGCGATGAGCTCCTCGTCGGACACGGAGGCGATCGGCTCGAGCTTCACCACGTAGCGGACGATGGCCAGGCCGACCAGGTGCGACACCATCGCCTCGGCCCGCAGCGCACCGTCGGGCATGCTCTCGAACGCCACCAGGACGCGGCCGAGGACGACGCGGGTGATGAACTGGCGCAGCAGCGTCGCGGCGGCCTCGTGCCGCATCGCCGAGCGCAGCATCGCGAGGATGGGTGCCCGGCCGACCGGGTCGCCCCAGACACCGAGGAACGTGCGGATGGCGCGCTCGCCGATGCCCATAGTGCTGGTCGTGTCGGCGATCCGCTCACTGATGATGACCGGGTCGAACGGGATCTCCATGGCGGCCAGGAACAGCTTCTCCTTGGTGCCGAAGTAGTGGTGCACGAGCGCCGGATCGACGGCGGCGGCCCGGGCGATGCCGCGCATAGTGGCACCGTCGTACCCGCGCTCGCCGAACTCGGCGCGCGCGGCAGCCAGGATCTCGCCGCGGGTGTCTGGCGCACCGCGGCGTCGGCCCGAGCGGCCCCGAGCCTGGGTTCGTCCCATCACGGCGTCCCGCCCAACCGGCAATTCACCATTCGGTGAATCTGCCGCCGCGGACACCGTCTCGTCAACCGCCGCACCGGGCGAATTCTCGTCCTCCACGATTCCGTCCATCCTACGCCAACGCACCCATGCCGACGTCGCGGCCATATCGGCGCAGATGTCCCACATTCCCGGTGAGTTGAGCCGCGAATTCCGTCGCCTGCGCACATTTCATACACCGTACCGACATTGTTCAGGACTTCTGCCAAATGGGTCGACACCGGGCGCGACCTGTCTGAAAGCCCAGCTCAGAGCCGAACCGACGCGATCAGCTGGAACCGCCCTGCCGGACGTGTCACACCAATCAGGTGACTCTCCGACAACACGCTTGACATAGCCGTCCCGCGCGTCAAAGCTTTCAGCCTGATGCGCATCAAGGCACCATCCGCCCGCAACACAGTTTGATCAGTCAAGGAGTATTGTTGTGAAGAACGTACTGCGCGGCGCTCTCGTCGCAGGTGTGGCGTTCGCCGCCTGCGTCGGGTTCGGAGCTTCGGCTTCGGCAGCCGAGTCCGACCGCGTCGACGTCCCGGGCACCGAAGCACTGCCCGAGGTCGACATCCTGAACAACGCCTGTGTCCTTCCCTGGTTCTGGCAGGGTCCGATCAACTTCCTGGTCGAGAACCAGGACGGGTCGTACTCGGCCTGCAACGGTGCCGCTGAGGACGCCGAGGGCAGCAGCATCGCCGACAACGCGTGCATCCTGCCCTGGTTCTGGCAGGGTCCGTTCAACATCCTGCTGGGCAACCAGAGCGGCGAGTACGAGGCCTGCAACGGCTCGGAGGAGATCCCGGCCGAGATGCAGGAGAAGCTGACCGAGCTGCTGCCGGAGGGTGTCACCCCCGACGAGCTCACCGAGCAGGAGCTGCTGGACCTGCTGGGCATGCTGCCGGAGGGCACCCAGGTTCTGCCGCAGAGCAACTGACCCAGCCGTCGGCACCGTCATCGGTGCCCTTGGCTGACAGCTGAGAGCACGGGGCAGAGGTTGCCCGAACCGCATTCTCCTGCGGCAATCTCCCCCCGTGCTGCTCGGCGACGGCCGTCCCCGCGCCGGAGGCGATCACGTTTTCGGCGCGTTCGAGCGCCCGCGGTGGATCTCGAGCCGTCAGGCCGCCGGGCCGCGGGCGACCAGCTGCGCCGTCCCATCAGGGCCGACGGCGAACGCCGTCTGCACGGAGGCGGCCAGGTTGAGCCTGGTGAACGCAAGCGCTTCGGCGAGATCGGCCTCGCGCTCGGCGGTGGTTCGCGCCCGCCGTGTCGTCACCTCGAGGATGACCGTCCCCGACCACTCGATGCGGGCCAGTCGCTCCAGCAGCGCCGAGCACGGCTGCTTGCCCCGGCCCGGGATCAGGTGCTCGTCGCGTGCGGAGCCGGTGCCGTCGGTCATGTGCACGTGGCTGAGCCGGTCGCCCAGCGCCTCGGCCATCCGCAGGGCGTCCATGCCCGCCACCGCGGCGTGCGACAGGTCGAGCGTGATGTTGCGGTACTCCTCGTCGGTGGGGTCCCAGTCCGGCGCGTAGGCGGCCACCTCGCGGCCGGCCGCGCGCCACGGGTACATGTTCTCGACCGCGACGTCGATGCCGAACTCGTCCTCCAGCCGAGCCACCAGTTCGACGAACCCGCGCGCATACTCACGCTGCCAGCGGAACGGCGGGTGGACGACGACGGTGGACGCGCCCAGGCGCCGCGCCGCCTCCAGCGACCGAGTGAGCCGCACCGTCGGGTCCGGCGACCACACCCGCTGGGTGATGAGCAGGCACGGCGCGTGCACCGACAGCACCGGCAGCCCGTAACGCTGCGTCAGTTCCTCGACCTGGTCGACGTCCTGGCTGATCGGGTCGGTCCAGACCATGAGCTCGACGCCGTCGTAGCCCAGCGACGCGGCCATCTCGAAGGCCGACGCGACCCCCTGCGGGTATACCGACGCCGTGGAGAGCCCCACCGGTGCCTCGGGGACGCGCAGCACCCCGGAAGCACTCTGCCGCAGTTCGGACACGCTCCCAAGGGTAAGGCGCCCGGCCGCGGCCCGGGGCCGCGCTCACCGCACGAGATCGCGCCATCGCGCGCCCGCCTAAGGCAGCAAGCTGCTGTCGTACTCCCAGTGCCACGACTCGGGGTTGGAACCGCCGGGCTGGGCCCAGCCCGGGTTGTGCCAGCCGAAGTCCTCGGCGTGGGCGTCGAGCCAGCCGTAGAGCTGACCCTCGAAGGTGTTGGCACCGCAGCCGATGTCGACAGCGAGGCCCCAGCCGTGGTTGCTCGTGCCGGGGACCGCGGCCAGGCCGGGCTTGCGGTCGGCGACGTCGACCTGCTCGTCGTAGCTGCGGTAGGAGTCGGTGACGCAGGCGACCAGGCTCTCGCCAGTCTCGGCGCGGTAGTAGGCATCCAGCGCCACGAACGCCGCGGCCGCCTCGGGCTGCAGCTGGTGTTCCTCGCCGATGGGGCACAGGTGCGCGTCGCTCAGCTCGCCGTTGGGGACGTCGTCATCGGCGGGGGTGGCGTCACAGCCCTCGATCGGCGGGAAGCCGGTAGAAGTCGGCGCGGGCGTCGGGGTGGGAGTCGGCGTGGGCGTAGGAGTCGGGGTGGGCGACGGTGTCACCGTCGGGCCGGCGCCGGCCCGCGGAGACGGCGTGTCGCGCTCGTCGGACCGCGCGGCGTCGTCGGCGGCGTCCTCACGCAGCCCACCGACCTCGAACGGCACCGGCGAGACCGGAGCGATCGCGGCGGTCGTGCCGGCCGGGTCGGCGGACATGGTGATGACCCCGACGGCGGCACCGGCGGCCGCACCGGCCCCGGCGACCGGCAGCACGAACCGCAGAAGGCGCGGTGCGTGGCGCCGCTTGTGCCTTGACGTCGTGCCGTGTCGACGTACGGCGTGTCGAGCATGGGGCACGAGCGGCGGTCCTCCGGGGGTCGAGGTCACGGGCCGGTAACGGCCAGACGACTCTAACCCGAATCGTCCGATTCGCCGAAACCGGCCCCTTCGATCTGGTCCAGCCGGCGCAGGATGATCCCTTCGCGCAGCGCCCACGGGCAGATGGCGACGGAGCGGACCTCGAACAGGTCCATGGCCGCGTCGGCGACGATGGCACCGGCCAGCAGCTGCCCGGCCCGGCTGGCAGAGACGCCGGGTAGTTTGGCGCGCTCCGCTGCCGACATCGAGCCCAGCTTCTTGACCAGGTCCTGGAGGTCGTCTCTGCTCAGGGTGCGCCGGACGTACGGTCCCTCGCCCGACGGCGCGGCGCCGGCCACCCGGGCCAGCGAGCGGAACGTCTTGCTGGACGCGACCGCCTGGTCGGGGACGCCGTAGCGGTTCACGCTGCCGACGACGGATGCGATCTCGGCACGCACGTGCCGGCGCACCGCCCGGACCTCTTCCTTCGGCGGCGGGTCGGCGCTGAACCAGTCGCCGGTGAGCCGGGCAGCGCCCAGCGACAGCGACACCGCGACGTCGGGGTCCTCGTCGATGCCGGCGGCCATCTCGAGTGAGCCGCCGCCGATGTCGAAGCTGAGCAGCCGGCCGCTGGACCAGCCGTACCAGCGCCGCACCGCCAGGAAGGTGAGCCGGGCCTCGTCCTCACCGGAGAGGATCTGCAGGTCGACCCCTGCCTTCTCGCGGACCTGGTCGAGGACGGCGGTGCCGTTGACGGCCTCACGCAGCGCGGAGGTGGCGAAGGCCAGCATGGACGTGGCGCCCTTGTCCTCGGCGACCTCCACCGCGCGCCGGCAGGACTCGACCAGCCGCTGTGCGCCGTCCTTGCCGATGGAGCCGGACTTGTCGAGCAGCTCGACCAGGCGCAGGTCGGTCTTCTCCTTGTACGCCGGCAGCGGCCGGGCGCCGCGGTGAGCGTCGACCAGCAGCAGGTGAACGGTGTTGGAACCCACGTCGAGCACACCCATGCGCACGGACTCGACGATACCCGTGTCCGACGGGCACATGCCTCGTACTCTCGGTGAGATGGAGCTGCGGACACAGAGCGCGCGGGCCTGGGTGGAGTTCACCGATCCCGCCGACGACGGCCAGGTGCTGCGCTGCGACCTGACCTGGCTGACCTCGCGGTGGACGTGCATCTTCGGACGCGGCTGCCCGGGCATCTACGCCGAGCGGCCCGACGACGGCTGCTGCACCCACGGCGCCCACTTCTCCGACGGCGACGACGAGAAGCGCGTGCGCGCCGCCGCGCTGCAGCTGGGCCCGGACGTCTGGCAGCTGCGCGAAGAGGGCCTGCGCGGCGGCGTCGTCGCGACCGACGACGAAGGCGAGCGCAAGACGCGCATCGTCGACGGGGCCTGCGTCTTCCTCAACCGGCCGGGGTTCGCCGGCGGGACGGGCTGCGCGCTGCACGCGTACGCCGTGAAGGTCGGGCAGCATCCGTTGGAGACGAAGCCGGACGTGTGCTGGCAGCTGCCGATCCGCAGGGCCTACCGCGAGGCCGAACGGCCGGACGGCAGCACCTACCTGGAGATCACCATCGGCGAGTACGAGCGCGCCGGGTGGGGCGCCGGCGGGCACGACATGGACTGGTACTGCACTACTGCGACGGAGGCGCACGTCGCCCCCGAGCCGGTCTACGTGACGAACGAGCCGGAGCTGCGCGCGCTGGTCGGCGACAAGGCCTACGACGAGCTGGCCCGGCACTGCGAGGCCTTTCTGGCCGCCCAGCTCCCCCTCCTGGTCCACCCC
>NZ_SMKZ01000125.1 GCF_004349065.1 Jiangella asiatica | reverse complement strand
GGTAGGCGGGGTCGAACGCGGGGGAGGAGGGCATGAACGGGGCGTAGATGGGCTCGCTGAGGCCGAAGCGGACCTGTTCGATGATGCGTTCGCGGTCGATGGCGCGGGCGACGGCCTGGCGTAGTGCCTTGTTGTCGAACGGGGGTATGGAGCCGTTCATGAAGAAGATGTCCATGCGGCCGCCGCCTTGGACCAGGGTGAACCGGCTTTCCAGGCGCTCGGCGTGGCGTGGGGGGATGTAGGCGGCACTGTCGACGTCGCCGGCTTCGAGCGCGGCGACGAGGGCTTCGTCGTCGCGGAAGAACCGGACCTCGATCTCGTCGAGGCGTGGCTGTTCGCTGTTCCAGTGGTCGGGGTTCTTGGTGAGGACGAGGCGGCGGTCGCGTTCGAAGGTGTCGAGGAGGAAGGGTCCGGAGCCGGATGGCTCGGTCTCCAGCGTCGCCGGGGTGTTGCTCGCGGCGGGCACGAGGGGGAATCCGGACATCCAGTCCAGGACGAGGCCCTCGGGTGTCGGCTCGGTGAAGGCAAGCTGGACGGTGCGCTCGTCGACGGCCGTGGCGGTGGAGATGAACGAGGCCGGCCCGGTCTGCGTGAAGCCGGCCTCCGG
>NZ_SMKZ01000124.1 GCF_004349065.1 Jiangella asiatica | reverse complement strand
GGGTGATCGATGAGCGGCGCGCGAAAGTGATCACCGGTGAGCTGGGTGGGCAGGACCGGCAGGTCCGGCGGCGGGTCGAGGCCGCGGTGCTGCCGGGCGCATCCACCATGGACACCGTCGCCCTGCGCCGGAGGATCACCCAACTGTTGCACGAGCTCGCCCCGGTGAGCACCCAGCAGCGCTGCCAGGCCGCGCGGGAACGCCGCGATGTCACCATCACCGCGGCCCCGGACGCGATGGCCTACCTGGAGGCGCACCTGCCCGCCGAGGACGCCATCGCGGTCAAAACCGTCCTCGACGCGGCCGCCCACACCCTCAAACGCCACGACACCACCGCCGGGCACCAGCCGCGCACGGCAGCCCAGCGCCGCGCCGACGCCCTGGCCGCGCTGGCCTGGACAACCCTGCACACCCAGACCATCGCCCCCACCGGCAGCGACCACGCCGCCGACACCGGCGCCGGTGCGGGTCGCGGGGGTGCGGCACCGATCCCGCTCGCCTCGGCGCAGGGCCGCCCGGTCACCGTGCACGTCACCGTCCCGCTGCGTTCCCTGATCGGGCTCACCGACGAGCCGGGCCACCTGGACGGCTACGGCCCCATCCCCGCACACACCGCCCGCCACCTCGCCGCCGACGGGATCTGGCAATGGG
>NZ_SMKZ01000123.1 GCF_004349065.1 Jiangella asiatica | reverse complement strand
CGGAGCGGCAGATCGCGCACCTGCGGGCGCTGCAGCTGCGCGCGATGGCGGAGCTGACCGGGCGTGAGAACTACGCCTCCTGCCGGGGTTGCGGGGACGCTGATGCCGCATCGTTGCGGCACACCCATGACCGGGTGCGGGCGGCGGGGTCGGAGGTGTCCGCAGCGCTGGCCTGGACACCCGGGCACGCCGATACCCGGGTGGCGCTGGGGGTCGAGCTGGTCGAGGACCTCCCCGCCACACTGACGGCACTCGACGCCGGCGCCATCGACGAGCGGCGCGCGGAGCTGATCGCGGCGAAGACCCGCGTGCTCGACCCGCCTGCGCGCGGCCGGGTGGTCGAGCAGGTACTGCCCACCGCCGGTGCGCGAACCCTGCGGCAACTGTCCCGCGACCTGGACCGGCTGGTCATCACCACCGACCCGGCCGCGGCCGAGGAACGCCGCTGCCGGGGGCGGGAGCAGCGGCGGGTGCAGCGGCCTACTGCCTACGGTGACGCCGACGGCACCAGCATCATGTGCCTGACCGGTCCGGCAGAAGACCTGGCCGCGCTGTGGACCGCGCTGGACGCAGCCGCCCGCGCCGCCCGCGGCGGCAACGACCCGCGCACCCTCGATCAGCTACGGTTCGACATCGCCACCGGGCTCGGGTGGACCGCGCTGACCACCGGCCACCTGGGCGGCTGCGGTGGCACTCAGGAACCCGGCGCCGACACGGCAG
>NZ_SMKZ01000122.1 GCF_004349065.1 Jiangella asiatica | reverse complement strand
TCGCTCGCGGCGGTGGTCGTGTCGGAGCCGGTGTCGGTGCTGCTGGTCTGGCTGGTTGCGAGGCAGGTGGGGTGGCAGCAGCCGAGGTGGCCGAGGTTGAGGGCGGTCCAGCCGAGCCCGGTGAGGGTGTCGAAGCGGAGTTGGTCGAGGGTGTGGTGGTCGCCTCGGTTGTGGGTGTGGCGGGCGGCGGCGTCGATGGCGGTCCACAGGGCGGTGAGGTCTTCGGCCGGCCCGTAGAGGAACAGTTGTGCCATGCCGTCTTCGGCGCCGGGGGAGGCTGGTTCGGGTCGTTCGACCCGGCGCCGGTCGGCGGCGCTTTGGCGGCGCTGTTCGGCCGCGGTGGGGTCGGCGGTGATCACTTCGCGGCGCAGGAGGGCGTCCAGGGCGGTGCGGGTCTTGCGCTCGGCGGTTGGGAGCACGGTGGCCTCGACGGCTCGTCGGGTGGCCAGGTCGGGCAGGCAGCGGGTGCGTTCGGCGATCAGGCGTGCCTTGTCGCCGTCGATGCGGCCCGCGGCCAGGGCGGCCAGGGTGGCGGGCAGGTCGTCGACCAGTTCCACCGCGGCGGCCACGCGGTGGGTGGCCCGTCCGGGTGACCACGCCAGCGCCAGCGAGATCTCGCTGCCGGCGCCTTGCACGGCGCGATGCTCGTGCGTTCCCGCGGCGGTGTCGGGATAGGAGCAGCGGTGGTACTCCGGGCGCGCGGCCAGCTCGGCGAACACCCGGACCTGCTGCGCCTCGGCGTGGGCCTTGAGCCGCTCCCACGCTCGCGCCACCAGCACGACATCGTGGGTGGGCAGCTCGGCCGGGTCGACCTCGGCGAGCGCGGC
>NZ_SMKZ01000121.1 GCF_004349065.1 Jiangella asiatica | reverse complement strand
GATCGTTGTGTGGTGGTGAGGATGTTGATGAGGTGGAGTGATTCTTGGGGGTTGACCGGTGGTGGTGCGCCGTTGGCGAAGTCTGCGAAGGTTCTGGTGAAGGCGAGCAGGGTGGGTGCGGGGTCGTCGAGGGTGACGTGGTGGTGCCAGGTGTCGGCGTGGATGGTGGCGGCGTAGGTGGGCCAGCGTAGGAAGTTGAGGTGGTCCAAGAGCGCGGTGGCGCCGTTGGTGTAGGTGAGCAGGACGATCTGGCGGTCCGGTCCGGTGGTGGTGTGGATGGTGTCCACGTCGTGGCCGAGGAAGAGGTTGGCGAGCTCGATGGCGTGGATGCCGTAGAGGTCCAGGCCGAGCGGGCATTGCACGTGCAGGGCCTTGGCGCGGTTGGGCTTGGTTCGGATGTGCTCGCGGGCTGCTAGGAATTCCGGTGACCAGCGCACCGCGGACCCGGTGTAGCAGGGAGCACCGTGGCGTTCGGCGAGGGTGAAGATTTCTCGTGCGGCGTCTGGGGTGTCAGCCAGTGGTTTGTCTACGTAGGTTCGTAGTCCACGTTCCAGCGCGGCGCGGGCGTAGGGCAGGTGGGTTTCGGGGCGTTCGCTGAGGATCATCACCGCGTCCACGCCGTCGCAGACTTCTTCGGGGGTGGCGCAGATCGAGTCGATCTGGCAGGCGCGGGCGACACGTTGGGCGTCGGTGTGGTCCTCGCTCCAGATCGACACGACCCGTGCGCCGCGGACCGGCACACCGGAGCCGGGCTGGTTCTCCAGGCGACGCAGGAGCGATGCCCACAGGTACATGTCCGGGACCGCCGCACCGCTGGGCAGTCGCACTGGGATGGGTTCGTCCTCGGCCCAACCGTTCAAGAAAGCGCAGTACGTGTACGCATGCGTGTTATCCGTGCCAATGACACCAACCCGAGCACCAGACAACCCAACACACCTCCAGG
>NZ_SMKZ01000120.1 GCF_004349065.1 Jiangella asiatica | reverse complement strand
CCGGTGGCAGCCGTGCGGGAGCTGTCGCGAGCCGCTCGGCGGTTCCTGCCGTGCACGGCGTGGGCGCTGCGCGCGGGCAGCATCTCGGTCGAGCATGCTCAGGTGGTCCGGCGGGCGCTGGGGCGGCTGCCGGCCGATCTCGACGCCATCGTGTGGGCCGAGTGTGAGGCGTTCCTGGCTGTGCACGCCACTCGCCACGACCCGCGCAGCCTCGCCCGGCTGGGTTCACATCTCGCGACCTCGGTCACCGGCGCGCATGAATTGGCTTGCCGACAACAGGCCCAAACCGGCCGCACCGGAACCGGCGAGGACAGCGGCGACGGAACAGCCACGCGCACCGGCGGTGACGGCGGCACCGACCACGACGCAGCCGCCGGCGCCCACGCGCTGGACAACGACCGGGCCGAGGAGCGGGCCGAGGCCAAGACGATGTTCGGGTTCGTGGACAACGGCGACGGCACCGTCCGGGCGTACGGCTGTTTCTCCGCCGAGTCCGCCGACCTCATCACCACCGCGCTCGCCTCGCTGGCCGCACCCGTCCCCGCCACCGACGGCGCCCCGGACCCACGCGGGCACGCCACCCGGACGGGCCAGGCACTGATCGAGCTGTGCCGGCGCGCCATGGACACCGGCGACCTGCTTCCCGGCGGCCGCGGCGCTCGCCCGCACATCACCATCACCGCGTCGCTTCCGACCCTGCGCAAGCAGCCCGGCTGCCCGAAAGCAGCCACCATGTGGGGCACCCCCATCACCCCGGAGGCGCTGCGCCGGCTGGCCTGCGACGCCGGCATCACCCGGGTGCTCACCGATCCGCACGGGGTGCCCCTCGACGTGGGACGACAGCACCGCACGGTCACCTCCGCCCAATGGATCGCCCTCGTCGCCCGAGACAAGGGCTGCGCGTTCCCCGGCTGCTCCCGCCCCGCCGCCTGGACCCAGGCACACCACATTCGGCACTGGGCCGACGGCGGCACCACCGACCTGCACAACCTCGTGCTCGTATGCGGACACCACCACCGCGCTGTGCACCACCGCGGCTGGGCAGTCCGCATCGGCGGCGACCGTCATCCCGAGTTCGTCCCACCACCCTGGATCGACCCCGGCCAACAGCCCCGCCGCAACACCTACCATCGCCTCATCGACGCACTCGGCAG
>NZ_SMKZ01000011.1 GCF_004349065.1 Jiangella asiatica | reverse complement strand
GGCAGGTCGTCGGGAAGCTCCCAGGGTTCGTAACTGACCCACACACCGGTCCGCGGGTCACGACCGACCAGCAAACCAGCGGACAAACCAGCAGCCAGACCCTCTTTCTCGAACATGTGAACCACCCCACCCCGACCCACCGACAACGTCCGACCCAGACGTCGCTCGACGGGGTGTCGGGCGATCGAGTCTGCCGGGTTGCGACCCGGTCGGGAGCGACCCGACCCAGCGCCATCAGCGTCGGCGATCCCGATCGTCTGCTTTCACGTCCAGGTGCACCGGTTCGGCCGGTGTGGCGCGTTCGTAGTGCACGACGCGCGGATCACCGGTCCGGTGAGTGGGCCCTGGCGACAACGGCCGTCATCAACAACTGACCGTCAATGGTCGCGCGGCATGCGTTATCGTTAACGCACCGCCGAGACCTGGCCGCTGCTGCCACGACCACTGCGGCGCACGGCTGTCGACGCTACCCACGCTGGAGTTCGAGTGGCTGGACGAGGAAGCGCGAGCGCACCCGACGCCGCGGTGACGATCCGCGACGTGGCGCGGGCGGCCGGGGTCAGCGCGATGTCGGTGTCGCGGGTGGTCAACGGCAAGCCCGGCGTCGGCCCCGAGACGGCGGCGCGCATCGAGAACGCCATCCAGGCGCTCGGGTTCCGGCCCAACCGGATGGCGACCAGCCTGCGGCAGAAGCGCGGGCTGTCGCTGCTGGGCATGGTGGTTCCGGACCCGTACACGCCGATGTTCACCGAGATCGCGGTGGCCGCCGACGCCGCACTGCGCGAGCACGGGCTGATCGTCGTCACGGCGAGCTCCGGCCGGGACCCGGTGCGCGAACGGGCCCTGGTCGGCTCGTTCATCGACCGGGGCCTGGACGGGCTGCTGCTGGTCTCCGAGGACGACGACCACCGGTACCTGGCGCCTGAGCTGCAGCGTGGCCGCCCGGTCGTCTTCGTCGGCGGTCCGCCGGTGGGAGTGGAGGCGCCGGCCATACTCGTCGACAACCGCGGCGGTGCTCGGACGGCGGTCGAGCACCTGCTCGGGCGCGGGCACCGCCGCATCGCGATCATCGCGAGCACGACGGGCTTCCCGGCGGCGGAACGGCTCGCCGGCTACCGGCAGACCCTCGCCGCGCACGGCGTGCCCGTGGACCCGGCCCTGGTCATGCGGGTGCCGCACGGGAGGGTGGACGGTGCGCGGGCCACGGCACGGCTGGTGGACCGGGCCGACCCGCCGACGGCCATCTTCTGCACGAACTACCTGCTCACGGCCGGCGCCTTGCCAGCACTTCGGGAACGCGGCAGCGGCTGTGCCTTCGTGGCCTTCGACGACTTCGAGGCGGCCACGCTGGCGGAGCCGCCGGTCACGGTCGTGACCCAGGACCCCCCGTCGATGGGGCGGCTCGCCGCCGAGCTCGTCGTGGCGGCGATCGACGGAACCGGCGGCGGGCCCGAGCGGGTGACGGTGCCGGCCCGGCTGATCCCGCGCGGCTCGGGTGAGCTTCCGCCGCCGGCTTGAGATACGTTAACGTTAACGCTGATGATGTGTGGTGCGGTACGAAGGAGTCTCGTGTCTGTGTCCGAACGCCCGAACGTGGTCCTGATCCACGGCCACGATGTCGGCCGGTTCCTGTCGTGTCACGGCAGGACCGCGGTGCCGAGCCCCAACCTGGACGCCTTCGCTGGCGGTGCGGTCGTCTTCGACAACGCGTTCTCGACCGCGCCGCTGTGCACCCCGGCCCGGTCGTCGCTCTTCACCGGCAGGTCGCCGCACGTCAACGGCCTCATGGGGCTGGCGCACGACGGGTGGCGCTACCGGCACAGCGTGCGGACCATGCCTGAGGTGCTGTCGGAGCACGGGTACCACACCGCCCTCGTCGGCCTTCAGCACGAGCACCCCGACCCCACTGTCGTCGGCTTCGACGAGGTGCGCGGCATGGGCTTCCTACCGCGCGCGTTGCCGGTGGCCGAGGAGGCGGCGGCGTGGCTTCGGCGGCGACGGGACGACGACGCGCAGTTCCTGCTCACCGTCGGGATGTGGGAGGCGCACCGGCCGTGGCGCGCGGAGGACTACGAGTTCGCCGATCCCGCGACGGTCGAGGTGCCCGCGTTCCTCCCCGACAACGAGCACACGCGGGAGGATCTGGCCGGCTTCTACGGCGCCATCCGGCAGTTCGACCAGGCCGTCGGGCACGTGCTGCGTGCCGTCGACGAGTTCTGCGACCCGGCGAGCACGATGGTGATCGTCACGACCGACCACGGCGCGGCCTTCCCCCGGGCCAAGGGAACCCTGTACGACCCGGGCGTCGAGGTGGCGCTGGTCGTCCGGCCGCCGTCGTCGTGGCGTGCCGGGCCCGCACGCGTCACCAGCATGGTCAGCCACCTCGACATCCTGCCCACGCTCGTGGAGGCCGCCGGGGGAGAGGCGCGGCCGGAGTGGGAGGGTCGCAGCCTGGTCGGCGACCTGCGTGGAGAGGCCGGTCCGGCGGAGCGGGAGCTTTACCTCGAGAAGACCTACCACGACGGGTACGACCCGATCCGGGCCGTGCGAACCCAGCGGTACAAGCTGATCCGCAACTTCGCCGACGGTCCGCGTCTCACGCTCGCCAAGGACTTGGAGGAGAGCCCGACGCGGCGGGGCATGGGCGACGCGCACCTGGCGTCGCGGCCGGCCCTGGAGCTCTACGACCTGCTGACAGATCCGGCCGAGCTGACCGACCTCGCCGACGACCCCGGGCACCAGGAGGTGGTCGCGGGCCTGCGCGGCCGGCTCGAGCGATGGATGACGGCGACGGCGGACCCACTGCTCGACGGAAGCATCGGCCGGCCCGCGGCGTCGTCGCGGCTGGTCGACGCACAGCCGGACCTGGCCGGGCAGACAGGCTGACGGACTGAGGCCCCGGATGCGTGCCGTGATGGTGATGTTCGACAGCTTGAACCGCAGGCACCTGCCGCCGTACGACCCGACATCGGGGACCATCGCGCCGAACTTCGAGCGGCTGGCAGCGCGGTCGGTGACCTTCGACAACAGCTACGCCGGCAGCATGCCGTGCATGCCCGCCCGCCGCGAGCTCCACACCGGCCGGTACAACTTCCTGCACCGCGGCTGGGGCCCGCTGGAGCCGTTCGACGACTCGGTGCCGGAGATGCTCGGGCGCGCCGGGGTCACGACCCACCTCTCGACCGACCACCTGCACTACTGGGAGGACGGCGGTGCCACCTATCACCCCCGTTACGGCACGTTCTCGCTGATCCGCGGGCAGCAGGGCGACCCGTGGAAGGGCTGGGCAGCCGACCCGCCCGTCCCGGACGACCTGCGCATCCGGCGCAGCGGCACCTGGCGGCAGGACCAGATCAACCGGCGCTACCTCAGCGGCCTCGCCGACCACCCGCAGACCCTGACGTTCGATGCCGGCCTGGAGTTCATCGCCGACAACCGCGACGAGCAGGACTGGTTCGTGCAGCTGGAGACGTTCGACCCGCACGAGCCGTTCTTCAGCGACCCCTCCTTCGAGGCCCGCTATCCCGGCGACGACGGGGGACCGGACTACGACTGGCCCGACTACATGCAGGTGGTCGAGGACGAGGCCGTGCGCGAGCGCGTGCGCAGGCACTACGCGGCCCTGGTGACCATGTGCGACGCGTCGCTGGGGCGGGTGCTGGACGCCATGGACGAGTTCGGGCTGTGGCAGGACACCATGCTCATCGTCTACACGGACCACGGCTTTCTCCTGGGCGAGCACGGCTGGTGGGGCAAGAGCGTCCCGCCGTGGTACGACGAGACGATCCACACGCCGCTGTTCATCTGGGATCCGCGTTTTCGTGTCGCCGGCGAGCGCCGGGACGCCCTCGTCCAGACGATCGACCTCGGTCCCACGCTGCTGGAGTTCTTCGGGGTGGAGCGGACGCCGGACATGCAGGGCGCGCCGTTGGCGGGAGTCATCGAGGCGGGGACGCCGGTCCGCGAGTTCGGCCTGTTCGGTGCGTTCGGCGGGCACGTCTCGGTCACCGACGGCCGGTACGTCTACATGCGTGCCTGTGCCGCGGCGGACAACGCTCCGCTGTACGAACACACCCTCATGCCGACGCACATGCGGGGCCGGTTCAGCGCCGCGGAGCTGCGCGACGCGCGGTTGCATCCGGGCTTCTCCTTCACCAAGCAGATGCCGGTGCTGCGGACCGCCGGGCATGCGGGCACGAATCCGTTCGTGTTCGGCAGCCAGCTCTTCGACCTGTGGGACGACCCCGAGCAGGCGTATCCCGTGATCGACACCGACGTGGAGCTGCGGATGGCCGGCGCCCTGGTGGAGCTGATGCGCGCCGCCGACGCCCCGGAAAGTCAGTTCGTCCGCCTCGGCCTGCCTGTGGCGGGACCGGTCGGCCGCGAGCATCTGCTCTGCGAAGCACAGCACGACCAGGTGCTGGCCTCGTCGCGGCCGGCACCGCCCGTCGACGAGTTCCCGTGGTCCCGCCTCAGCGTCCGGACGCCGGTCGGCGTGCTCCTGGATGACGCGCAGGCGGCCGCCATCCTGCGTCGCCGCAGCCCGTCCCTGGCGGTCGGGCCGTTCGGGGAGATCTGCTCGGAGATGTCGCTCTACCGGGCCGCGGCTCTAATGATCGGCGTGCTGCCCTGGGCGACGCTCGCGGAGATCGCCACCGAGTTGGCCGCCCTGGACGACGAGGAGGCGCCGTGACGTCAGCCGACCACGTCTTTCGCCACCGACAGGAAGTTCTCCACCAGCGCGGAGCGGTTCCAGCGGCGATAGGCGAACCACAAGCCGGCACGCAGGTCCGCCGGGTCGAGCGGGATGGCGACCGTGCCGGACCGCGCGATCGACGCCATCGACGCCGCCTGGATCGAGATCCCGATGCCGGCGGCCACCAGCGCCAGCTGGGCTTCGAGGGTGTCGCCGAGGGCCTCGATGCGTGGCTCGAACCCCTGCGCCCGGCAGCCGTCGATCAGCAGGTCGTAGAACGACGAACCGAGGTGACGGTGCCAGAAGACGTAACTCTCGTCGAATAGTTCACCCAGCGAGATCGTGGTCCGCGCGGCCAGTCGATGGTCGTCCGGAAGATACACGACGAACGACTCGTCCAGGATCTTCGTCGTTTCCAGCGACCGAATGTTGGCGACCCGGCGCACAACCGCCGCATCCAATTCTCCAGACAGAATTCCGCGCTCCTGAGTGGCACTGTCGCGCGAGTGAATCAGTTCGATCACGCTGCGCGGCGATACCTGCCGGAATTTCCGCAGAATTC
This sequence comes from Jiangella asiatica, assembly GCF_004349065.1. Lineage (GTDB taxonomy): Bacteria > Actinomycetota > Actinomycetes > Jiangellales > Jiangellaceae > Jiangella > Jiangella asiatica. The sequence goes on along the minus strand of NZ_SMKZ01000011.1, from coordinate 142,069 downwards.
CAGGTAGCGGGCCATTGAGGCCGGCGCCGAGAGAGCCGATCACCATCCGGCCGGTGCGTCCAGCCAGGTGGTCGTCGACGATCACCCGGGTGCGGTCGACGGCCGCGAGTGTTTGCCGGGCGGCCTCGAGCACCTGCTCACCGACCTCGGTCAGGCTGATCTCGCGGCTCGTGCGGGTGACCAGCCGCACGCCGAGCTCGGTCTCGAACTTGTGCAGTTGCTGGCTCAACGCCGATTGTGAAATGCCCAGTCGCTGCGCCGCGCGGCTGAAATGCAATTCATCGGCCAAAACACTGATGATCTCCAGCTGACGTAGCTGCATAAGAAGAGCTTATCGAAGTATCAGGCGCCTGCTGTTGAGCCGCCGGCTGGCGACTGTGTTGAATCAGGCGCATGAGCCCCGTCCGCGCGGAAGCCCGTCCGAACATCGTCGTGATCGTTGCCGACGACATGGGCTTCGGCGATTTCGGATTCGTCAACGGCGGCATCAGCTCCACCCCCGCGTTGGACGACCTGGCGGCGACGTCGCTCGTCCTCGAACAGCACTACTCGGCCTCGCCGGTCTGCGCTCCCGCCCGCGCCGCGCTGCTGACCGGCAGGTATCCGCAGCGCACCGGCGTCATCGACACCCTGGAGGCGCGCGGGACCGATCGGCTGCGGCTCGACGAGGTCACGATCGCCGACGTGCTGCGGCACCACGGCTACCGCACCGGCATCGTCGGCAAGTGGCACACCGGAGCCGTGGGCGAGGCGTACGCGCCGACCCGCCGGGGGTTCGACGAGTTCGCCGGGTTCCGCGGCGGCTGGCAGGACTACTGGGACTGGCACCTGGAACACGACGGGACACCGATGGAGGCCGACGGGCGGTACCTCACCGACGTGCTGACGGAGGAGGCCGCGGGCTTCATTCGCCGCCACGCCGGCCGGCCGTTCTTCCTGCACGTGGCGTTCAACGCACCGCACTTCCCGTTCCAGGCGCCCGCCGATCTCGTCGAGAAGCACCGCGCCGCCGGGCGGACCGAGGTGGTGGCCACGATCTACGCGATGCTCGAGGCCATGGACCGCGGTGTCGGCCAGATCGTGCGCGCGCTCGCCGACGCCGGGCTCACCGAACGGACGATAGTCGTCTTCACCAGCGACAACGGCCCCGATCACGCCGGTGAGGGCGATCGCTGCGCGGCCCGCTTCAATGCCGGGCTGGCGGGCTCGAAGCAACACGTCTATGACGGCGGGATCCGGGTGCCGGCCATCGTGCACTGGCCGGGCACGGTCGCGCCGGGCCGCAGCGACGCCTTCGTCCACCTGACCGACTGGTTTCCGACGCTGCTGCGGATCGCCGGCGCGGGCAGCGGCGGCGCCTCCGGTTCGTCCTCGCTACCGCTGGACGGCCGCGACGTCTCGCCGCTGCTGCTGGGCCAGGCCGTCGAAGACACGCCCCGGTTCTGGCAGTGGACCCGGTACCGGCCGCGGCCGGACTCGAACGCGGCCATGCGCGACGGACGGTGGAAGCTGGTCCGCCCGGCGGTGCCCGCGACCCTGGACCTGCGGGATCGCGACCAGGCGATCGACGTGGACATCAAACGCCGCCGCGGGAGCTACGTGGACGTGGACGACACCGACCCGCCACCACCCGAGGCGATCGACGCACCGCCGGCCCGGCTGTTCGACCTGGCGGCTGACCCGGGCGAGCAGAGGGACGTCGCCACGGACCACCCCGGCGTGGTCGCGAGGATGCAGGCGGAGCTCGACCGCTGGTTCGACGAGATGGAGCGCGACCGGCTGACGCCCGAGGACCGGACGGGAGGTCGGCTCTGATGCCGCGCAGCCACACCAATGTGGTCCTGGTGCTCGCCGACGACCTCGGTTGGGGCGACCTCGGCTGCTACGGCGCCACCCGGATCCGGACGCCGGCGGTTGACCGGCTGGCCGCCGAGGGCGTCAGCTTCCACGACGCCCACGCCGCGTCCGCCGTGTGCACCCCGAGCCGGTACGCCCTGATGACGGGCCGGTACAGCTGGCGCAGCCCGCTCAAGAGCGGCGTCCTGATGGGTCACGGACCGGCGCTGATCGAGCCCGGCCGGCCGACCCTCGGGTCGGTGTTCCAGGAACACGGCTACCGCACGGCGGCCATCGGCAAGTGGCACCTCGGCCTGGGGTGGAGGCACCGGGACGACTCGACGTGGGACGCGTTCGCGGGCGATCCGCTGGAGTACGAGCTGGGCGACCCCCTGGCCCGGCACCGCGACAAGGACCTGGACTTCGGCGCCGACATCGACTACGCCCGGCCGTTCACCGGCGGGCCGGTCGACCTCGGCTTCGACTACTTCTTCGGGATCGCCGGTTCGCTCAACATGCCGCCGTACGCCCTCCTTCGGCAGGACCGGACGCTCGGCCTGCCACAGCAGGAGAAGCGCCGGTTCCTGCCGGGCCAGCGGCCCGGCCTCGAGACCCGGGACTGGGACGAACGCGAGGTCGACCTGCGGTTCACCGCCGAGGCGGTCCGGTTCATCGAGCACAGCGCCGGCGAGCCGTTCCTCCTGTACTTCGCGCCCTCGGCCCCGCACCGTCCGCAGGTGCCGCCGGACTTCCTCCGCGGCAGCTCGGAGGCAGGGGTGCGCGGCGACTCCGTCGTCTTCGTCGACTGGATGGTCGGGCAGGTGACCGAAGCCCTCGAACGGGCCGGGGTGCTCGACGACACGCTCGTCATCTTCACCAGCGACAACGGCGCCCCGACGATCTTCGCCGACGAGGTGGACCTCGACGTGCATCGGCCCAACGGCCCATGGCGGGGACAGAAGGGCGACCTCTGGGACGGCGGGCACCGCGAGCCCTTGGTCATGCGGCTCCCCGGCGTCCTGCCGGCCGGAGCGACCAGTGCCACCCCCATTGGCCTGATCGACCTGATGCCGAGCCTGGCCGGGCTCCTGGACCTGCCGCTGCCGCCCGGCGCGGCACCCGACGGCACCGACCGGTCGGCACAGCTCCGCGGGGCGCCGGGCAGCCCCGGCGACGTCCTCGTACACCACAGCATGGGCGGCGCCTTCGCCGTCACCCGCGGCCGCTGGAAGGCCATCTTCTCCACCGGGTCCGGCGGCGGGCTGTCCGGCCCCGGTGGCGAGCCGGTCGGCCCGGACGACCCGGCCGGCCAGCTGTTCGACCTCGACGCCGACCCCGGGGAGCAGCACAACGCCTGGCTCGACCACCCGGACGTCGTCCACGACCTGTACCGCCGACTGATCGATCTCGCCGGGCACGACCTCGATCCACACCACGGTGAGTCGCCGACCCACCCCGACCAGAGGAGATTCGCATGACACGACGCAGACGTCGTGCCGCTGTGCTCCTGACCACGCTGGTGGCCGCCGCACCGGCCGCCAGCTGCTCGTCGACCGGGCCGAACGCGTCGCCCGGAGACCTGACCGAGCTGAACCTGTCCGCCGTCGAGGCGCCCTGGCTCGGCGCGTACCAGGACATCATCGCCGAGTACGAAGCCGAGACCGGAATCGAGGTGAACCTCACCTCGTTCCCGTTCGACGGCCTCATGACCCAGCAGGCCAATGCCGCCCAGATCGGCTCGAACGCCTTCGACCTGTTCCTGATCAACGAGCAGTGGGTCGGACTGTTCTACGACAACCAGTGGGTCCAGCCGCTGACCGACGTCGACCCGGACTTCTCGTGGGACCCGGACCTCATCGAGTTCGACGGCGTCGGCCGCTGGGACACGGGGACCCGGACCACCGCGCTGGACGGCGACCCGTACGCGCTGCCGATCAACGGCAACATCCACGAGTTCATGTACCGGGCCGACGTCTACCAGCAGCTCGGCCTGCGGGTGCCGACCGACTGGGACGAGGTCGTCGCGAACGCGGAGCGTGCCGTCGCCGACGGGGCGGTGGACGAGGGCTACGTCGCGCGCGGCAAGACACCCACCTACGACTTCAGCGCGGTGCTGTTCTCCTACGGCGGCTCGTGGTTCACCGACGAGGCCGGCGGCGACTGGACCCCCGCCATCGACACCGACGAGTTCCGCGCCGCGCTCGAGCAGTTCAAGGCGCTCGCCGACGTAGGCCCACCGGCGCCGCAGACCATCGCGCAGGCCGAGGCGATCTCGCTGATGCAGGGCGGGACGGTGCTTCAGTCGGCGCTGGTCACGGCCAACGCCGCGCCGCTGGAGGACCCGAACGCCTCACACGTCGCCGGGCGGATCGGCTATGCGGTGCTGCCCGGCCGGACCCCGGTCAGTGGCACCTGGGTGCTCGGGGTGCCGACCGGGCTGCCCGAGGAGCGCACCCAGCTCGCCTACGACTTTCTGACCTGGCTCACGAGCAAGGACACCATGCAGGCGTGGGCGGACAACGGGGGAGTGACGACCCGCAGCGACGTCGTCAGTGACCGGCCCGACCTGCGCGTGATCATCGAGTCTGCCGACGACGTCCGCGGCGGACTGCGCTACCCGTTCACCCCGGCGATGCTGGACATCACCGATCCGGTGATCAGCCAGTACCTGGCCGGCAGCATGAGCCTCGACGACGCCGTGCACGAGATGCAGGACGCGCTCACCGAGGTCGTCACGGATGCGGGGTTCCTCGAATGACCACACGCCTGGACACCGCGCCCCGGACGGCGCCGGCTGTCACGACCTCTACGGCCCGCAGGCCGTTCCCGTGGTTCAAGTACCTGAGCGTCGCACCGCTCGCGGCTGTCTTCGCCGGACTCGTCGCCTACCCAGTCGGCCTGCTGGTCTGGATGGCGTTCGGTCGGGTCCGGCTGGTCGCCGGGGAGTTCCAGTGGGAGTCCGTCGGCCTGGACAACTTCATCCGGATGCTCGACGACGAGACGTTCGTGGTGTCGCTGCGCAACTCCGCCGTCTTCATCACCGCGACGGTCCTGCTGACCCTGGTCCTCGGCATCGTGCTCGCGCTCGCCACCGACCGCGTGGTCACGGCGCAGCGGTTCGCGCAGAACCTCATCATCTGGCCGGCCATCGTCGCGCCGGTCGTCATCAGCGTCGTCTGGCTGTTGATCCTCAGCCCGCAGATCGGCCTGCTCAACCGTGTCCTGGTCTCGCTCGGAGCCGATCCCCAGGCCTGGCTCGGCGACAACATCGGGGCGATGGCCAGCATCATCGTCGTCGACGTGTGGCACTGGACCCCGATCGTGTTCCTCTTCGTCTACACGGCGCTGCGCGGGATCGACACCTCGGTGCTCGAGGCGGCCAGCGTCGACGGCGCGAGCTACCTGCGCCAGGTGCGCCACATCATCCTGCCGTTGCTGACGCCGGCCATCGCCGGTGCGGCGGCGATCCGGCTGATCATGGGCGTGAAGGCCTTCGACGAGATGTACCTGCTCACCTTCGGCGGGCCGGGCACGGCGACGACGGTCATCACCATCTATCTGCGGTCGGTGTTCTTCGACTCGTTCGAGTACGGCTACGGCGCCGCACTCAGCATCACGGTGGTGGCGCTCGTGCTCGCCGTCCTGTTGCTGTCGTTCGCCGTCCGCTCCCTGATCCGGAGGACTTCCCGTGGCTTCTAGGCATCCGAGTCGAGGACACGCACCGGGCCGCTGGATCGCGGGAGCGATCCTGGCCGGGGCCGGCGTCGTCACGGTCGTCCCACTGATCTGGATGGCGATCATCGCCCTCCAGCGACCTCGGGCGATCGTGTCGCCGGACTGGGAGTTCGAGTTCTCGTGGGACAACTTCGCCGAGATCTTCGCCCCCGACGCCGTCTTCGGCACCCAGGTGGTCAACAGCCTGGTGCTCGTCGTGGCGGCGACCGCGCTGACGCTGGTCGTCAGCAGCTTCGCCAGCTACAGCCTGAGCCAGCTGCGGTGGTCGCGGCGCACGGTGCTCGCGATCCTCACCGTCGCCGGGCTGCTGCAGGTGATCCCGCCCATGACGCTGGTGCCCGGACTCTATGTGACGCTACTCAACTACGAGCTGGTCGGGACCCTGGGCGGGCTCATCCTGCTGAACACGGTGTTCAACCTGCCCTTCGCCGTCATCATGACGAAGTTCTACTTCGACACCATCCCGGGGGAGCTGCGCGAGTCGGCGTCGATCGATGGGGCCGGCGAACTGCGGGTGTTCCGGGCCGTCATGCTCCCGCTGGCCGCTCCGGGCATCGCCGCCGTCGCCATCTTCACCGCGATTCAGGTCTGGAACGAGTTCCTCTTCGGCCTCGTCTTCACCGCGGGCGGCACCGAGGCGCCGATCACCGTCGGGATCGCCGCGCTGATCCAGCCCCAGGAGATCAAGTTCGGTGCGATGGCCGCGGTCGGCGTGGTCACCGCCGTCCCGATCATCCTGATGGCGATCGTGGCCAACCGGCAGATCGTGGCGGGTCTGACCCGTGGGGCCGTCAAGGGCTGACGCCGTCAGCGCTTTCGTGCGCCGACGTTGGGCCGCACCGAGTCCCGCACGATGAGCTGGGTGGCGAGCTTCCGGTGGACGAGGCCGGACTCCTCGCCGCGAGCGTCGGCCTGGTGCAGCGCCAGGCGCACCGCGGCGCGGCCCAGCTCCTCGTGCGGGATGTGCACGGTGGTCAGCCCGAGGTCGGAGGCCACTGCGAGGTCGTCGTAGCCGACCATCGAGACGTCGTCGGGGACGCGCAGGCCGTGTTCGCGTAGTGCCTGGATGGCGCCGGCGGCCGCGGGGTCGTCGCCGGCGAAGATCGCGGTGAAGTCGACCGGCCCGGACTCCAGGCGTGCCTTCATCATCTGGTAGCCGGGCAGCCGGCCGAACTCGCCCGCGACGATCAGCGACTCGTCGGCCTCGACGCCGAAGTCGGCCAGCGCGCGCAGGTGACCGGCCAGGCGGCCTTCCGCCGTGGTCTGGCCCGGCTGCTTGCCGAGATAGAGGATGCGCTCGTGTCCCTGGGTCAGGAGGTGGCTGGTCGCCGCGTACGCGCCGCCCTCGTTGTCGAACTCGACGACCACGGCCGGGACGTCGCGGGCCAGCGGCGGCCGTCCGATGAGCGCGAGGCGTGAGCCGGCGGCATCCAGCGCCTGGGCGAACTGCCGCATCCTCGCGTGGTAGGCCTCGTCCGCGACGACCGTGCCGACCAGGACGACCGCCCGGGCGCCCTGCTCACGCATGAGCTGGATGTACGCGAGCTCGCGTTCGGGGTCGCCGCCGGTGGAGCAGACCAGGCAGAGGTGTTTGTCGTCGGTGGCCTGCTCCTCGACGCCTTGGGCGATGTACGCCTGGAACTCGATGGCCACCGATCCGACGAGGATCGCCACCGTCTTCGACCCGCCGCCGGCCAGCGCACGCGCGTGGGCGTTGGCGACGTAGTCGAGCTCTTCGACGGCGCGGAGGACCTTCTCCTTCGTCTTGGCCGCCGTCGGATAACCCCCGCCCAGAACGCGGGAGACCGTCGACATGGAGACGCCGGCGCGGGCGGCGACATCACGGAGCGTCGCGCGGCCGGGCGCCGCTGTCACGTTCTCAGTCATCGGTACACCGCTCCCTCATCGTTCCGCACCTCATCCAAGCATCTCGGTCAACCGTGGCTTGTGTCCGCGTGTCCGACGCGACAGAAAGCGCTTGCGCAAGGCCGTCATGGTAGCTGCTGACGTCATTGCCAGGCAACCTGTCCTCCGAACCCAGTATGTGCCTATGAAAGTGCTTGTAACCTGCGGAGACCGCCTGCGATCTCGGTGACGACCCACGGCGTCGTTTCACAGTGTGCAACCAGCAAAGATGTGTCGTTGACACGTTGTGGCAAGCGCTATAGCTTTGTGCGTCATTCCCAGGGACCTCAGCGAGGAGGCGCCATGACCGATCGCCCATGGACGACCAGACGGATCTCACGCCGTGACCTTCTCGTCGCCGGTGGCGCCTCCGCCGGCCTCGTGGCGCTGCCGGCGTGCTCGTGGCTCGACACCGACCCGGCGGGTGACTCCGGCCCGACCGACGCTGCGGGTACGGACCTCATGGAGGCGCCAGAACTGGCCGCCAGGGTCGAGGCCGGCGAGCTCCCGCCGCTCAGTGAACGGCTCCCGGGCAACCCCGCCGTGGTGGAACCGGTCGATCGGGTCGGCGTCTACGGCGGCACCTGGTCCAGCGCGCTGCTGGGCCCCGAGGACGAGGCCTGGCTGCAGCGCACGGTCGGTTACGACCCGCTGCTGCGCTGGAACCCGGAGTGGACCGAGGCCGTCCCCAACATCGCCGAGTCCGTCGAGCAGTCGCCGGACGGTCACGAGTTCGTCATCACGCTCCGGGCGGGGATGAAGTGGTCCGACGGCACCCCGTTCACTGCCGACGACATCGTCTTCGCGTTCGAGGACTTCCTGATGAATAAGGAGATCTCGCCCGCGGCGCCGACCTTCCTGACCAACGGCGGACAGGTGGCCGCGCTCACGCGGGTCGACGACCAGACGGTGCGCTTCACCTTCGCCGAGCCGAACGGGCTGTTCATCGAGAATCTCGCCCTCCTCAACACCGGCGACGCCCTGACCACCTATCCCAGGCACTACCTCCAGCAGTTCCATCCGGCCTACACCCAGGGCGTGGACGCGGCGGCGGCCGCGGCGGGCTTCGGCTCGTGGACCGAGCTCATGCTGGCGCGGGCCGAGACCTACCAGAACGCCGAGAAGCCGACGCTGAACGCCTGGATGCTCACGAGCGCGCTGGGCGACGCCACCACGGTGACCGCGGAGCGCAACCCGTACTACTGGAAGACGGATCCGGACGGCCGGCAGCTGCCGTACATCGACCGCGTGTCGTTCGAGGTGATCTCGGATGCGGAGGTCATCCTGCTGAAGGCCACGAACGGCGAATTCTCCTTCCACACCCGCCACGTCACCAGCCTCGCCAACAAGCCGGTCCTCGCCGACGGCAGGGAGCAGGGCGGCTACACGTTCACGACGCTGCGCAGCAGCCTCATGAACGAGATGGTGATCTTCCTCAACCTCACGCACCAGGACCCCGTGAAGCGGGCCATCTTCGGCACCAAGGACTTCCGGATCGGGCTGTCGCACGCCATCGACCGGGCGGAGCTCAACACCGCGACGTTCCAGGAGGAGGGCGAGCCGTGGCAGGCCGCGCCGTCGCCGGATTCGAAGTTCTTCGACGAAGGGCTGGCCACCCAGTACCTCGAGTACGACCTCGACCTCGCCAACGAGGCCCTCGACCGGGCCGGCCTCACCGAGCGCGACGGCGCCGGCTTCCGGCTGGGCCCGGACGGCCGACCGTTCTCCATCGAGGTCGAGGTCTCCGACCCGGGCGTGGTGCCGTACTGGCTTGACGCGATGAACCTCGTCGTCGGGTACTGGAGCGAGGTCGGCATCAACGCGCGCACCCGGCCGGAGGACCGCTCACTGTTCAAGGAGCGGACCGAGGCCAACCAGCACGACGCCGGCGTGTGGGTCGGCCCGGGCGGCCTTGGTGACGAGACCCGGCGCCCGTTCTTCTACCTGCCGACCATGCGCTTCGAGCAGGCGTTCGCCCCGCTGTGGGCCCAGTGGTACCAGTCCGGAGGAACGCAGGGTGAGGAGCCGCCCGCCGCGACCAAGGAGCAGTGCGAGCTCTTCTGGCAGTTCGCCCAGACCCCGGACGCCGACGAACGCGACGAGCTGTTCCGCCAGATCCTCCAGATCGCGCACGAGCAGTTCTACGTCATCGGCACGCTGCGGGTCCCGACCGGCTACGGCATCGTCCGCGACGACTTCCACAACGTGCCCGCGGAGATGCCCGAGTCGTTCGACTTCGCCACGCCGGGCGGGTCGAGCCCGAGCCAGTACTTCATCGAGGCCTGACGGACGTGCTGACCTTCGTCGTCCGGCGGGTCGCCTTGATGATCCCGACCCTGGTGATGATCTCGATCGTGACGTTCGTCATCATCCAGCTGCCCCCCGGTGACTTCCTGACCACCTACGTCACGAACCTCAGCGCGCAGGGGGAACAGGTCGACCCTGCCGAGGTCGCGGCCCTGCGCGCGCGGTACGGGCTGGACGAGCCGCTGCCCACCCAGTACCTCACGTGGATCTGGGGGATCATCTCCGACGGCGACTTCGGCCGCTCCTTCGAATGGAACCGGCCCGTCTCGGGGATGATCGCCGATCGGCTGCCGCTGACCATCGTGTTCATGGCCGCGACGGTGGTCTTCACCTGGATCATCGCGTTTCCCATCGGCCTGTACTCCGCCATCCGGCAGTACTCGATCACCGACTACGTCGCCACCACCATCGGCTTCCTCGGGCTGGCCATCCCGAACTTCCTGCTCGCCCTCGCGCTGATGTGGGTGGGTCTGAACGTGTTCGGGCAGAGCTCGGTCGGCGGGCTGTTCTCACCGGAGTACCAGGACGCCGCCTGGAACCTGGGAAAGGTGCTGGACCTGATGGGCCACCTGTGGGTGCCGATGGTCGTCCTCGGCACCGCCGGTACCGCCGGCCTCATCCGGATCCTCCGCGCCAACCTGCTGGACGAGCTGCGCAAGCCGTACGTGGTGGCGGCGCGGGCCCGCGGCATGCCAGAACCCCGGCTGCTGCTCAGGTACCCGATGCGGGTGGCATTGAACCCGTTCGTCTCGACGATCGGGTGGGTGCTGCCGGTCCTGATCGGCGGCGAGGTCATCGTCTCGTCAGTGCTGTCGCTGGAGACCACCGGGCCGCTGCTGCTGTCGTCGCTGCGCAGCCAGGACATGTACCTGGCCGGCTCGATCATCCTGCTGGTCAGCGTCATGACCGTGGTCGGCACGCTGATCTCCGACCTGCTGCTGGCCTGGCTCGATCCCCGGATCCGGCACCGCCTGGCCTGAGAGGACAACCGTGAGCCGACCTTCTGACGTGGACCAGGTGCCGCCCTCCGCCAGCGAACCCCGCGGCGGCGAGCCCGACGCCGAGCTCGCCGTCGCATCCCAGCGCACCCTCGTGTGGCGGGCGCTGCGCCGGCACAAACTGGCGATGGCCGGGCTGGTCGTCACCTGCCTGCTCTACCTGGTGGCGATCTTCGCCGACTTCCTGGCGCCCTACGACCCCAATGACATCAACGCCGACTACGCCTTCGCGCCGCCGCAGCAGCTGCACATCGTCGACACCTCGGGGGACGAGTGGGACTGGGGCCTGTACGTCAACGGCTACGAGCAGACCCGTGACCCGGAGACCCTGGCGCTGACCTTCCGCGAGGACCCGAGCGTGAAGGTGCCGGTCGAGTTCCTCGCGCGCGGTCCGGAGTACGAGCTCTTCGGCCTGATCAGCACCAACATCCACCTCATCGGTCCGGCCGACCCGGACGGTCCGCCGATGTACCTGCTCGGTGCCAGCAGGACCGGCCACGACCAGCTGTCGCGGATCCTCCACGGCGCTCGCATCTCCATGTCGATCGGCCTGGTCGGGCTGGCCATGGCCTTCACCCTCGGCGTCGTCCTCGGCGGCGTCTCCGGCTACTTCGGCGGCAAGGCCGACGCCGTCATCCAGCGGCTTGTCGAGTTCTTCATGTCGGTCCCGGCCATCCCGTTGTGGCTGGGGCTGGCGGCCGCCCTGCCGCGCGACTGGGGTCCGCTCCAGCGCTACCTGGCTATCACCGTGATCCTGTCGATCATCAACTGGACCGACCTGGCCCGGGTGGTCCGGGGCCGGTTCCTGGCGTTGCGCGGCGAGGACTTCGTGACCGCCGCCTACCTCGACGGCATCCGTCAGCGACGCATCATCGGGCGCCACATGCTGCCGTCGTTCGCCAGTCATCTGATCGCGGCCATGACGCTGTCCATTCCCGCGATGATCCTCGCCGAGACGTCCCTGTCGTTCCTGGGCCTGGGGCTGCGTCCGCCGACCATCAGCTGGGGGGTCCTGCTCAGCGACGTCGACGTGCGCGCGCTGGAGACCGCGCCGTGGCTGCTCCTGCCCGGGGTCGCCGTCGTCGTCGCCGTCCTGGCCATCAACTTCCTCGGCGACGGCCTTCGCGACGCCGCCGACCCCTATCAGTCATGACCGCCCGCCGCGGCACCGAGGAGCGACCGTGAGCAGATCCGATGTCCTGCTGGACGTGCAGGGACTGAAGACCCACTTCACGACCGACGACGGCGTCGTGCGCGCGGTCGACGGCATGGACCTCAGCATCTCCCGGGGCCGCACGACCTGCCTCGTCGGCGAGTCGGGGTGTGGAAAGTCGATCACCGCCCGGTCGATCCTGCAGCTCATCGACCCGCCCGGCCGGATCGCCGCCGGGCGGATCTGGTGGCACGGGGGAGAGGAGACGGCCGAACCGACCGACCTCGCGGCGCTGGACCCTCGCGGGGCGCGGATGCGCGCGATGCGCGGAGCCGACATCTCGATGATCTTCCAGGAGCCGATGGCCGCTTTCTCACCCATGTACACCGTGGGCGATCACCTCGTCGAGGCCATCCAGCTGCACCTCCCGCTGTCGCGCAAGGACGCCACCGAGAAGGCGGTCCATCTCCTCGGCCGGGTCGGGATCCCCCGGCCGGACCAGCGGATGCACGCCTACCCGTTCCAGCTCTCCGGCGGGATGTGCCAGCGGGTCATGATCGCGATGGCGCTGGCCTGCGAGCCGTCGCTGCTCATCGCCGACGAGCCGACCACCGCCCTGGACGTCACGACACAGGCCCGCATCCTCGATCTGCTCACCGAGCTGCAGGACGACACCGGCATGGCGATGCTGTTCATCACCCACGACCTCGGCGTGGTCGCGGAGATCGCCGACGACGTCTCGGTCATGTACCTCGGCACGGTGGTCGAGGAGGGCTCCGTCACCGACGTGTTCGACTCACCGCGCCATCCCTACACCCAGGCTCTGATCGCGTCGGTACCCCGGATGGGCAGCCGGGGCGACCGTGCGCGTCGGCTGGCCGCCATCGAGGGGATCGTCCCGCATCCGCTGCAGCGGCCGGCGGGGTGCCCGTTCCACACCCGTTGTCACGCACTGATCGGGGACGTCTGCCACGAGCGGCTGCCGGACCTGCACAGCGTCGACGGCGGGCAGCTGGCGCGGTGTCACCTGTACGACGAGTCCGTCGTCGACCCCGGTGCGGGGCGCGCCCAGCTGCCGCTGCTTCCCGCGGCCCCGGTCGTCACGGGTGACCGGCCGCAACCCGCCCCGGAGGACGATCGTGCGCCCGTGCTCGAGGTGCGGGACCTGACCATGCACTATCCGGTGAAACGCGGGCTGCTCAATCGCACGGTGGGACACGTGCGAGCCGTCGACGGAGTGAGCCTCGCCATCCAGCCGGGGGAGACCCTGGGCCTGGTCGGCGAGTCCGGATGCGGCAAGACCACTCTCGGGCGGGCGATCGTGCGGGCCATCGCGCCGACCTCGGGACAGATCACCTACCGCGGTGACAACGGCGCCGTCGACCTCGCCGGGCTGCCGGACTCCGAGCTGCGCGGCTACCGCGGCCAGATCCGCATGATCTTCCAGGACCCGTTCAGCTCGCTGAACCCGCGCATGACGCTCCTCCAGCTCCTCGCCGAGCCGTTCCGCAACCCCGCACTGCGCCGCGACCGGATCGACTCGGAGATGGAACAGCGGGTGGCGGACATGCTGGCCCGCGTCGGGCTGCGCCCGGAGTACATGCGCCGCTACCCGCACGCGTTCTCCGGCGGCCAGCGGCAACGGGTGAACATCGCGCGGGCGCTGATCACGACGCCGCGCCTGGTCGTCGCCGACGAGGCGGTGTCCGCCCTCGACGTCTCCGTCCGCGCGCAGATCCTCAACCTGCTGGCCGACCTGCGCGACGAGTACCACCTGACGTACCTGTTCATCAGCCACGACCTGTCCGTCGTGGAGCACCTGTGCGACCGCGTCGCCGTGATGTACCTCGGCAAGATCGTGGAGACCACCACGACGGCGCAGCTGTTCGACACGCCGCGTCATCCGTACACCGAGGCGCTGCTCTCGGCGGTGCCGGTCGCGGACCCGCATCGACGGGCCAACCGCCGCGGGACCCGGCTCTCCGACGACCTGCCGGACCCGTCCGCGGCACCGCCCGGCTGCTCGTTCCACACCCGGTGCCCGTACGTCCGAGCGGATCGATGCGGCACCGAGGTCCCGCTCCTGCGCGGCGTCGGGACGGACCACGCCGTCGCCTGCCATCACGCCGAGGCCCTGACCCTGCGCGGAACGACGAGCACGATCTCGACGCCGAACTGAGCCGGCGACACCCGCGCCCGGCGTCCTGCGCCGGGCGACCCGACAGAGGAGGAAGCGCACATGGCCGAACGCATCACCCGTCGTCATCTGCTGGGCGCGGCGGGCGCCACCGGTGCCTGGCTGGCCTGGGCGGCCGCCGGGAACTCCGCCCACGCCGAATGGGCGTCGCCGAGCTTCCCCGGCGATCCGTTCACCCTGGGCGTGGCGTCCGGTGAGCCGCGCTCCGACGGCGTCGTCCTCTGGACCAAGCTGGCACCGGACCCGCTCGCACCCGACGGCCTCGGCGGCATGCCCAGCCGGGTCGTGCCGGTCCGCTGGCAGGTGGCGACCGACACCGCGTTCCGGCAGGTCGTGGCCACCGGGATCGAGCGGGCCACCCCGGAGCTGGGGCACTCGGTCCACGCCGAGGTGACGGGGCTCGACCCGGCCCGTGAGTACTACTACCGTTTCCGCGCCGGACCCGAGGTCAGCCCGGTGGGCCGGACCCGGACGGCTCCCCGGGAGCACTCCGACTACGACGCACTCACGTTCGCCCTGGCCTGTTGCCAGAACTACGCCGCCGGCCACTACACGGCGTACGAGCACCTGGCGGCACAGGACGTCGACCTGGTCGTCTTCGTCGGCGACTACATCTACGAGGGCCCGGGCCAGGGCTCCATCGGCCGTGCTCATCTGCCGCCCCGGGAGATCGTCTCGCTGGCGGACTACCGGGTCCGGCACGGGCAGTACCGCTCGGACCCCAGCCTGCAGGCCGCGCACGCCCGGGCGCCGTGGCTCGTCGTGTTCGACGACCACGAGGTCGACAACAACTGGGCCGACGAGACGCCGAGCGGCGACCAGCCGGTCGAGGAGTTCCTGCGCCGGCGGGCGGCGGCATTCCAGGCGTACTACGAGTTCATGCCGCTGCGCAGGTTCTCCGAGCCCGACGGTATCGACATCCAGCTCTACCGCCGGGTCGACTGGGGCCGCCTGGCCAGCTTCCACATCCTCGACACCCGCCAGTACCGGGACCCGTACGCCTGTGGCGCCGAGTTCTCCACCTGTCCCGAGGCGTTCGACCCGAACCGCTCCATCCTCGGGTTCGAGCAGGAGGACTGGCTGGTCGACGGGTTGCGTCGGTCGCGCGCCCGCTGGGACTTCATCACCCAGCAGGGCGCGTTCGTCCGGCGGCTGATCGACCGGAGCGGTGAGCTCATGCTGAAGATGGACGCCTGGGACGGCTATGTCGGATCGCAGCAGCGGGTGACGCGAGGCTGGGTGGACGCCGGCGTCCGCAACCCGGTCGTGCTGTCCGGTGACGTCCACGCCCACTGGGCTTGTGACCTGAAGCTCGACTACGACTCACCCGACGCACCGGTCGTCGGCTCGGAGCTCATCACCACCTCGATCACGTCCGGCGGCACAGGTGAGGACTGGGTTCCCGGCGTCCACCCCGCCTTCGAGTTCAACCCGCACCTGCGCTTCTACACCAACCTGCGCGGCTACCTCCTGAACACCGTCACCCGCGACGGGTTGCAGGCCGACTACCACTGCGTCCGCGACGTGCTCGCACCGGGCGCCGAGGTGTTCCGGCGGGCGTCGTTCGTGATCGAGGACGGTGTGCGCGGGCTGCGCCAGACCTATGACGGCCCGTCGCCAACGGCGAGCACGACCGCGCCGCGCTTCACCGACGAGGAGCGGAGAAGGGCCATCGACGCGCTGATCGCGTGGGAGTCCGACGACGAGCAGGTGGGTGTGTGACGTCTGAGTCGCTGGTGAGGACACCACTCAACGAGAACCCGTTCGACTCCAGAGCCGATCTTCAGCGGGCGGTCCATGACCTGTGGGTGCCGGTGGCCCGCCGGCTCAGCCCTGGCGGTGCGAGAGCGCGGCTGGGGTACACCGCGGCTCAGTTCTCGAACGTGGCGGCCGAACTGGAGGGCTTCGCCCGGCCGCTCTGGGGACTCGCGCCGCTGGCCGCCGGCGGCGGCGAGGTGGATTGGGCGCCGATCCGTGCCGGGCTGGCCTCCGGTACCGATCCAGGCCATCCCGAGTTCTGGCGGCCGCCCGCCGACCGCGACCAGCGCCTGGTGGAGATGGCCGCGATCGGCTTCGCGCTGGCGCTCGTGCCGGACCAGCTCTGGGCTCCGTTGCCGGCGCCGGTCAAGGACAACGTCGCGCGATGGCTCTCGTCGATCAACCGCGTGGACGTCGTCGACAACAACTGGCTGTTCTTCCGGGTCATCGTCAACCTCGGCCTGGAGAGGGTCGGCGCGGCGGAGTACGACGAGGGAGCGGAGTCCGCCGCGCTCGACCGGCTCGAGACGTTCTACCTGTACGACGGCTGGTACCAGGACGGGCCGACGGGCAGGTGCGACTACTACGTTCCTTGGGCGATGCATTTCTACGGCCTGGTGTACGCCGAACAGGCCGGCCATCGCGATCCGGGACGTGCGCTGAGGTTCAGGCAGCGGGCGGCCGAGTTCGCGCACGAGCACCTGCACTGGTTCGCCGACGACGGCGCCGCCGTGCCGTACGGCCGCAGCCTGGCCTACCGATTCGCCCAGCTGGGGTTCTGGGGCGCCCTCGCCTACGGGGGAGTCGAGGAGCTGCCGTGGGGGGTGGTCAAGGGCGTGCTGCTGCGCGGCATGCGCTGGTGGGCGCGGCGCCCGATCACCGACAACGGCGACGTGCTGACGATCGGGTACGGCTATCCGAACCTGATGATGGCCGACGGGTACAACTCGCCGGGCTCCCCGTACTGGGCGATGAAGGCGTTCCTGCCGCTCGCCTTGCCGGAGAGCCACCCGTTCTGGCAGGCCGACGAGGCGCCGATGCCGGACCTGGACGACGTGGCGAGCCAGCCCGCTCCCGGCATGGTCCACTGCCGCGACCGGTCGGGGGGCCACGTCTTCACGCTGGCGGCCGGCCAGCCAGGGTCGAGGTTCCGGCACGGCGGCGAGAAGTACGCCAAGTTCGCCTACTCGACTGCCTTCGGCTTCAGCGTGCCGGCGAGCGAGCGTGGCCTGGAGCACCGGGCCGCGGACTCGATGCTCGCCCTCAGCGACGACGACCTCCACTGGCGGGTCCGCGTCGATCCGGACGAGACGCGGGTCCACGACGATGTCGTGTGGGCGCGGTGGCGGCCGTGGTCCGACGTCGACGTCGACACCTGGCTGGTGCCGTGGCTCCCGTGGCACGTGCGGGTCCACCGGCTGAGAACCGCCCGAACGCTGTGGAGCGCCGAGGGCGGATGGGCCGTCGGCCGCGACGACGACGAGCCGGCCGAGCTGCTGAGCGGCCCCGACGCGGCCGTCGCGTCGTGCGCGACCGGAGTCAGCGGGCTGCGGGACCTGCTGTCGGCCAGGGACGGCGAGGTCGTCCTGACCGGCCCCAACACCAATCTCCTCCACCCACGCGCCGCGCTGCCGACGCTGCGCGGGAGCCACGGACCGGGCGAGCACTGGCTGGTGTGCGCGGTGCTCGGCTCGGCGAACCCCGGGAGCTGGGAGGCGTCCTGGACCCGGTCGCCGACGCTTGACGCGATCCGCCAGGCGCTGGCGGCCGAGGTCGTCCTCCCACAGGCGGTCACGGCATGACGACACCGCGCCGGCCCAACGTCCTGTTCCTGATGAGCGACGAGCACCGCTTCGATGTGGCCGGCTTCGCCGGTGACGAGCTGGTCCGGACGCCGGTGCTGGACGATCTCGCCCGCGACTCGGTTGTGTTCGACAACGCCTACACCCCGGCGCCGATCTGCATTCCCGGTCGCCAGGCCATGATGGCCGGGCAGTTCCCGCGTCACTGCGGTGTCGAGCGGTTCGGGGAGGACCTGGCGCCGGGACACCTCACCTTCGCGCGGCAGCTCGCGCGGTTCGGCTACCGCACGGTCGCCGCCGGCAAGCTCCATCACCTGGGGGCCGACCAGGCCCAGGGGTGGACACATCTGATCGGGATGGAGAGCGGTGTCTCGCCGCCGCACATCGCCGGCCTCGACGAGCAGTCGTATTGCGGCCTGCCGACGCCGGCCACGCACAAGTGGTCCCAGCTCACCGAGGTCAAGCGGGCCGGCATCGGGCGGTCGCCGTACGTGGCCCGCGACGAGTACACCGTGGCCGGCGCCCTGCAGTACATCCACGAGCACTTCGTCGACACCTACTACGACCGAGCGATTCCCGAGGTTCCCCTCCTGCTCAAGGTGAGCCTGCACCAGCCGCACTATCCGTACCTCACGCCACATCAGGACCTCTTCGAGTACTACCTGAACCGGGTGCCGCTGTACGAGGAGCAGCAGCTGTTCGACCACCCGGTGCTCGGCGGGGACCGGCACGTGGTCCGCTCCGGGGTCGAGGTCTCGCGGCGAGAGCAGCGGCGCGCGGTGGCGGCCTACTACGCGATGGTGGAGACGGCCGACCGGCTGTTCGGCCGGGTACTCGACGCGCTGAGGCACGCCGGCCAGGACCTCGACGACTGGGTCATCGTCTTCACCAGCGACCACGGCGAGATGCTCGGCCAGCACGGCGTGTGGGAGAAGCAACGCTTCTTCGAGGGCAGCGTCCGCGTCCCGCTGCTGATCCGCTGGCCG
Source organism: Jiangella asiatica (assembly GCF_004349065.1). Classification (GTDB taxonomy): domain Bacteria; phylum Actinomycetota; class Actinomycetes; order Jiangellales; family Jiangellaceae; genus Jiangella; species Jiangella asiatica. The sequence goes on along the minus strand of NZ_SMKZ01000011.1, from coordinate 123,392 downwards.
CGGCGGTTCGCCGCGCGGACCGTCACGGACAACGTCAACCTCTGCGACCTGTTCGCCACCCTCTGCGAGCTCACCGGCGTGCCGACTCCCGACGGCCTGGACAGCAGGAGCCTGGTCCCGCTCATGACGGGCGACTCGGCACAGTGGGACGACGAGTCGGTCTCGCAGTTCGACGGCTCCCGGCTCATGATCAAGCGGGGTGCGCTCAAGTACCAGTTCTACGGCGACGAAGGTCCCGAGGTCCTGTTCGACCTCGACATCGACCCCGCGGAGCTGCGCAACCTCGCCACGGATTCGGACTACGCCGCGACGATGACCTCGTTCCGGCGCCGTCGTGACGAACTGGGCTTCGCGGCCGAGTCTCCTGGCATCGCCGCCCCAGCCGCCCGGGACCCGAAATGATCACGTTCAGCACGAAATCCCGTGTCGCACCATGCTTGTGGGCCTGGTGATGCACACGAAGTCCTCGTGGTGGCCAAACGTGCCGACGGCGTGACACGAATCCTCGCCGCGATCGTGGGTACGAAACGGCCGATCCGGTTTTGACTGGAGACGGGAGGCCTCGGGTCTCCATGGGTCCGCGTGTGCTGGTCGAGCCGCGAGGTAAGAGCGGGAGACTGGGTTTCAGACGGCCCCGGCCGCCGGGGGGTTGCGTCAAGCAGAACGCGGCTGGTCCCGCCCGCCACCAGCACGCGGACCACAGGCTCGAACTGTCGCAACCTGTCCGGGTTGACGATGACGAATAGCCGTTCGACGCCGCGCTCTCTCACGTGGAGGCCGACGACGGCCAGCGGTGTGCCGGCGTTGTCCGCGACCAGCATCCCGCCCGCCCGGTGCCGCCGATCACGACGATCTTCATGGTGGTGCCTTTCGGGAACGTCCTCGACGCCCGCATGCCGGACTGTCACGGCGGCCACGCATGCTTGATGCTGTCACGAACCGGTGCGGTGTCGGTCGTGTTGGTGAGTGCAGGAGGAGGCGGCATGCGCAGGATTCTGATCGTGGGTGGTGGTTATGCGGGGTTCTACACCGCCTGGCGGCTGGAGAAGCGGCTTCGGCGTCACGAGGCGGAGGTCACCGTCGTCGATCCACGGCCGTACATGACCTATCAGCCGTTCCTCCCCGAGGTGACCGCCGGGTCGGTCGAGGCCCGCCACGTCGCCGTCTCCCTCCGCCGCCACCTGCGGCGGACGACGTTGATCGCCGGCAGTGTGATCGACATCGACCATGCGCACCGGAGCGTGACCGTGCGTCCCGCCGACGGGCCGGACCTCACCATCGGGTACGACACGATCGTCGTCACCGCCGGCGCGGTCACCCGGACCTTTCCGATCCCCGGCGTGGCCGACGAGGCGATAGGGCTCAAGCACGTCGAGGAGGCGGTCGCGATCCGGGACCGGCTGCTGACCGCGTTCGAGCGGGCGTCGGCGCTTCCGCCCGGCCCGCAGCGACGGCGGCTGCTCACGGTGACCGTCGTGGGCGGCGGCTTCACCGGCGTCGAGGGCTTCGGCGAGCTGCTGTCGCTGGCCACCGCCCTGCTGCGGTCGTACCCGGAGCTCAGCGCGGACGAACTGGACTTCCACCTGGTCGAGGCGCGGGACCGGATCCTGCCCGAGGTCACCGACCGGCCGGGGCGCTGGGTAGTGCGCCATCTCGAGGAGCGGGGCGCCCACGTGCACCTGAAAACCCAGCTGGTGTCGGCCGAGGGCGGGCACATCGTGCTGTCGACCGGCGAGGAGTACGACAACCACCTGCTGATCTGGACCGCCGGCAACCAGAGCAACCCGGTCGTCGCCCGCCACACCGACCTGCCCGTGGACGAGGACGGCCTGTTCCAGGTGCGTGCGGACCTGCGTATCGGCACCGACGACGCCGCGATCCCGGACGCCTGGGCCGCCGGCGACAACGCCGCCGTCCCCGACCTGGCCGCGGATGTCGCTGGCGCGCGGACCGTCCCCAACGCGCAGCACGCCGTGCGCCAGGGCAAGCGGCTCGCCGCCAACGTCGTCGCCGACCTGCGCGGCAAGCGGACCCGCCCCTACGTACACCACAGCCTGGGCACGATCGCCACCCTCGGGCTCGGCAAGGGGATCTTCCAGTACCGTCGGCTGGTCATCAAGGGCTTCGCCGCCTGGGTCATCCACCGGGGCTACCACGTGCTGGCGATCCCGACGTGGGAACGCAAGATCCGCGTGCTCCTGATCTGGGCGGCTGCCACCCTCTTCGGGCGCGACATCGTCTCGCTGCTCTCCGTCCAGCACCCCCGCGCCGCCTTCGTCGCGGCCACCCTGGGGTCGATGCACGGCACCAGCCAGGCCACCGCGCTGCGCTCCGACCCGGCCGACTCCGACGCCGACGGTGACGGCGACCCGCCGCCATCCCTTGGCGGCCGGAGCCTGGAGGGGCGCTGACCGCCGAAGGAGCAGAGCTCACACCTCACCGACGACCCCTGGCACACCGGCGCTGCGGCGGGGGTCCGACGGCGCGAGGTATGCGGCGCGGCGCCAGGTGCTGATGCCGGCGGCGATGAACCATGCCCAGGTGGCCATCATGGCGAGGAAGCCCGCGGCGTTGTCGAGCATGAGAAGCACGAAGCCGGCGAGCTGCGCTATGGCGAGAACGGCGGCGGCCCAGCCGAGCGAGCGTGCCATGATCGCGCCTGCGGTGGCTTCGACGGCGACGGCACCGAGCAGGACGGCCAAGGGCAGGGCGACCAGGCCGAACCCGAAGCCCATGTCGAGGAAGGTGACCGCGGTGGTCGGGTCGAGCCCGTCGCCGGCGCGGCGGACGGTCCGGATCTGGAAGACCGCGCTGGCGAGGGCGAGCGCGGTGACGATCGCGCCGGACCCGAGGACCAGCGCCGGGAGCACGTCGTCGTTCCCGCGGCGGCGGCGCAGCGTGACCGCGAGGTGCGCGGCGAAGACGAACAGGAGCATCCAGGCGGCGACGCCGAGGGACCTGCCGAGGTAGAAGCTGGTGACGTCCTTGTCGATCATCGCCGCGAGGATCTCGTCGGGCGTTCCGGCATCGGGTGCGGCTTCGTCGCCGCGCGCGATGACGTCGTCGCCGACGACTAGTGCGATCGGGTAGAGCGCGCCGCAGGCTGCTGCCAGGCGTGCCCAGCGTGTGTCCATGCGCATGGCTGCCTCCGCTGTTGTCCGAGCTGATGGCTGGCGACGGTAGGCGCGGCAGCCGGGCCGCCGACACCGTGCGTGCCGCAAACCGGCCCGCGACCGCCAGCACCGCTGGTTGCGGTAGACCGGAACGGACACTGCGATCCGGTGGCTGTCGCGCCGGCGGTTCGGCGGCCATGATGTGTCTGTGCTGGTCCCGCGGTGGGTGTGCCGGGCCGCCGTCGTGCTGGGCGCGGCGGGCCTGGTGGCCTACTGCGTCTGCGTCGTCGCGCTGGAGCCGTTCCGGTGGCGCAACATCGCCTGGTTCCTCGCGCTGCTGGCGCCGCTGTATGCCGTCGGCGTGCTGGCGTACCGGCGCCGCCGCGACCTGTCGATCGCTCGGCTGATGGTGCTCGTCGGCGGACTGTGGGCGGCTCATTCCGGTCTGAGCCACGTCGTGTACGCGTACCTGCGTGGCGGGGGCGCGCCCGACGGAGTGTGGCCGTTGGCGTTGCTCGCCGGCGCTCTCGGTGTGTCCGCGCAGGCGTCGGCCGCCACGATGTTCGCGCTCTTCCCGGACGGGCGCTGCCGCTGGCGTCACGAGCGGGTGTTCGTCGCGATCGTGGTGGCGACGGTGCCGCTCGCCGTCGTCGGACAGGCGGCAGCCGCCTCGACGATGCCGGTTGACGTGGAGTACGACGCGATCGACGTCGCCAACCCGCTCGCGGTGTCCGCGTTGGCTTCTGTCGAGCCAGCGGCGGAACTGTCGTCGGGCTTCGTGCTGCTCCCGGTCGCGTTCGTCCTGCTGGTGCTCCGCTACTGGTGGTCCGGGCCGCGTGCTCGCGGGCAGATCCGCTGGCTGCTCGTGGTTCTGGTCGCGGCGGCGTTCGTCGCCGCGGCGGCGGCCATCGTGGACCTGGCCGATGCTCGGTCGCCGTGGCTGGACGCCGCCGGGTTCGCCGCCGAGTACGCGGTGCTGGCGCTGGTACCGATCACGCTCGTGCTGGCGATCCTGCGCGATCAACTGCTCGACGTCGACGTCGTGCTGCGGCGATCGCTGGTGTACGGCTCGTTGTGGCTGGCCATCGGCCTGGCGTACGTCGGGGCGGCGTCGGGCGTCGGGTTGGCCGGCAGCCGGCTGCTGCCGTTGACGCTGGTGGTCGTCCTCACCGTCGTGGCGACGGTGGCCTTCCAGCCGGCCCGCAGACTGCTGGAACGGCTGGCCGACCGCGCGGTCTTCGGCCGCCGGTTGCGTGGCTACGAGCTGCTCGGCCACCTCGGAGCGACGCTCGAGGAGGCTGTCGACCGCCAGCAGCTGCCGTTGATCATCGCCGACGCCGTCCGTTCGGGGCTACGGCTGTCGTGGGCACGGGTGGTGCTGCACGTCCGGGTCGACGGCTCGGTCGACCGGGAGATGGTCACGACGTCGGGGGAGGGCGCCGGAGCGGCCTCGCAGGCGGTCGCACTCACGCACGGCGGTGAGACCGTCGGGACGATCGAGTGCGGGCCCAGGCGGGACGGTGCGTGGACTCCTGACGACCTCCAGGTGCTCGCCACACTCGCGCGACAGGCCTCGCTGGCTCTGCACAACGCCAGGCTGGGTGCCGAGCTGCGCGCCCGCCTGGACGACATCCGCCGCCAGGCCGACGAGCTGAAGGCTTCGCGGGCGCGGATCGTCCACGCCACCGAGGAGGAACGCCGGCGGATCGAGCGGGACCTGCACGACGGCGCGCAACAGCAGATCGTGGCGCTGATGGCGAAAGTGCAGCTGGCCCGGAACAACCTGGTTCGCGACCCGGCGCGGGCCGAAGCCATCCTGACGGAGCTGCAGGCAGAAGCAGCGACCCTGCACGACGATCTGATCGAGCTGGCCAGGGGCATCCACCCGCCGGTGCTCAGCGACCGTGGCCTGGCCGAGGCGATCCAGAGCCGAGCCGAGCGGTTGCCGATCGCGGTGACACTGGTGACGACGCCGGCGATGCGCGAGACCAGGTTCTCCGACCAGATCGAGGGCGCTGCGTACTTCGTCGCCTCTGAGGCGCTGACCAACGTGCTCAAGCACGGCCACGCCCATCGCGCCGTCGTGCACTTGAGCTGTCACGACGGACACCTGCGGCTGAGCGTCTCCGACGACGGCCGCGGCATCCACGACGGGCCACGCCGCGGATCGGGCCTGGCGAACATGGCCGACCGGCTCGAAGCACTGGGCGGGCGGCTCACCGTGACCAGCCCCGCCGGCGGGGGAACCTGTGTCGAAGCGGAGCTGCCGGCATCCGCGGCGGAGAGCCCGAGATGACGCAAGCCGTGCGCGTGATCATCGCCGAGGACCACTACCTGGTCCGGGAAGGCACGCGCAGGCTGCTCGAGGACGGCGCCGACATCGACGTCGTGGCATCGGTCGGCACCGCCGTCGAGCTGCTGGACTCGGTCCGTCGGCTCCGGCCCGACGCTGTGATCACCGACATCCGGATGCCCCCGGACCACCGGATGGAAGGCATCGAGGCCGCCCACGCGATCAGATCGAGCCACCCCGAGACGGGGGTCGTCGTGTTGTCGCAGCACTCCGACAGCGCCTACGCCATGGAGCTCCTCCGACACGGCAGCGCCGGCCTGGCGTACCTGCTCAAGAGCCGAGTCTCCAACGTCGACCACATCACGTTCGCTCTGCGGGAGGTCATGGCCGGGCGCTCGGTCATCGACGCTCTCGTCGTCGAAGGGCTGGTCGAGCGCCGTCGGCGCGCCGACCAGTCACCCGTGGCCCAGCTGGGCGACCGCGAGCTGCAGATTCTGCGCCAGATGGCCGAAGGGCGCAACAACCACGGCATCGCCGAGACGCTGCACCTGTCGTTGTCGTCGGTCGAGAAGTACGTCACGGCGATCTTCGTCAAGCTCGGTCTCGATCAGCAACCCCATGTCGATCGGCGCATCATGGCGGTGCTGACCTACCTGCGCGACACCGACCAGCACCCCTGACCCGGACGCGAAAACCAATGATCGGCAGCCAGGAGGGAAGCGACCATGACCGGGATCATCATCGGAACCACAGAGGTCACCGAGCCGTTCGCCTTCGCTGAATACCTCCGTGCTGTCGAGGCGATCGTCGACCACCATGGCGGCAGGCTCATCGGTGCGGGTCGCGGCATCGACGTGTTGGAAGGCGACGTGCCGCCCGAGGCGGCCGTGGTCATCGAGTTCGACACGGTCGATGCCGCCAGGCGCTGGTACGAGTCCGCCGACTACACCTCGGCCCGCCGTATGCGCCAGCGCAGCGGACGCAGCACCGTCGTACTCCTCGACACCCGCGCCTGAGCCCGAGGCTCGCGTTCTCACGGTGCCGCGGCCAGACCGGTCAGGAATCGAGAAGCGCCCGGTTCCGGGCCGCACCTAGCGTAGCCGCCAGTGGAGATCACGTTGATCGACTGGAGGCGCACATGACGCAGAACAAGCAGGACCGCAAGCCCGGGACGCCCGGCGCGTTCTCGCGGTGGATGCAGCACAAGGCGAACGCCCGGACGAACCGCAAGATCCGCGGTGGCCGCGGCCACCTCATGGGCATGGACCTGCTGATCCTGAACACGGTCGGTCGCCAGAGCGGGCGGCCGCGGGCGAATCCGCTGGCGTGGTTCGCCGACGGCGACGACGGCGCTCGGCTGATCGTCGGGTCGGGCGGCGGGAGCCAGCACCCCGACTGGCACGCCAACCTGCTGGCACACCCCGACCAGGTGTCGATCGAGCTGCCCGGCGAAGCTCCCGTTCCGGTGACGCCACATCCTCTCGAGGGTGCCGAACGGGACCGCGCCTGGGAGATCATCGCGACCGCCCAGCCTCGGATCGCGAAGTACCAGAGCAAGTCCGACCGGACGTACCCGGTGGTCCGCCTCATCCCGCGATGACCTCATGCGCCCGCGGCCGCGCAGCCGGCCCGATCCAGCGGCCGGTCACGCCGGGTCCGGGGACCTCCGCGAGGCGTGGGCGAGCGGCAGGACGACGTCGTCGACGAGGTGGCGAACGTAGTCACGCTCCAGCGGTTCGCCGGTGATCAGCAACCGCAGGAACATCATGGCCGGCGGCAGCCGCCAGAGCATGTCGATGTCCGCGTCCGCGGGCAGCTCGCCGCGGGCCTTGGCGCGGGACAGGATGTCGAGCACCCCGTCGCGGCCGGGTGCGACGAGGTTCTCGCGGAACGCGCGCGCCAGCTCTGGATCGCGACGTGCACCCGAGACCAGGCCGGGGATGAGGTCGCCGAAGCCCTCGAGCTCGAGCCGGAGCCCTTCCAGCACGATCAGCAGGTCGTCGCGGAGCGAGCCGGTGTCGGCGTTGACCGGTAGGTCGTTCGTCGCGTGCGACACGGCGGCGATGACGAGCTCGGACTTGGTCGGCCAGCGCCGGTAGACAGTCGTCTTGCTCGCGCGGGCCTTGGCGACGACGGCGTCGACGGTGAGGCGGTCGTAGCCGGTCTCCCGGAGCACCTCGACGACGGCGTCGAGCAACTCGCTCTCCCGAGACCGGCCCATCCGCAGTGGAGCATCTGGCATGGTCCGCACTCTAGCGCATCGGGATACGGTACGGTACGGTACGATGATACGATACCGTATCGTACCAACGGAGGTGGATTCCGATGCCTGCTACGCACATCGACTGGACGGCGGTCGACGTGCCCGCCCAGAACGGCCGCACGGTGGTCGTCACCGGCGCGAACAGCGGCCTCGGCGCGCAGCTGAGCCGCGTGCTGGCCCGGGCCGGCGCGAGAGTGATCATGGCGAGCCGCAACGTGGACGCGACTCGGGCCGTGGCCGAGACGATCGGCGGGAACACCGAGGCCCGCCGGCTCGACCTCGCCGACCTGTCGTCGGTCCGTGCCTTCGCCGACGGCCTCGACGGCGACGTCGACGTGCTGATGAACAACGCGGGAGTCATGGCGGTGCCGAAGGGTGTGACGGCCGACGGGTTCGAGCGGCACATCGGCACCAACCATCTCGGGCCGTTCGCGCTGACCGGCCTGCTGATCGATCGTGTGCGTGATCGCGTCGTCACCGTGTCCAGCGGGCTGCACGTGCTCGGCCGGGTGCGCGACGACCTGAACTGGGAAAACCGTCGCTACCAGCGGTGGTTCGCCTACGCGCAGTCCAAGCTGGCCAACCTGCTGTTCGCCTACGAGCTCCAGCGACGGCTGGAGGCGGCCGGCCGGAGCACCATCTCGGTGGCGGCTCACCCCGGCGTCTCCGCGACCGAGGGCCAGCGCCGGGACACGTCCCTGCAGGGGAAGATCCTGGCCGGCGGGCGCGCGCAGAGCCCCGAGATGGGCGCGCTGCCGCTGCTCTACGCCGCGACCGCGCCCGGTGTCGACGGCGGCTCCTGCATCGGGCCGGACGGGCTCATGCAGCGCAACGGCCACCCGACCGTGGTCCGTTCGAACCGAAGGTCGCGAGACGCCGCGCTCGCCACCCAGCTGTGGGAGCGCTCAGAGCGGCTCACCGGCATCCGCTACGCCCTCGACCCGCGCTGACAACCGAACCGGAGGCTGCATGCGTAGGAAGGGCGCAATACTGCGGGCACGGACATCACCCAACAGGCGATATTTCGTTCACACTCTTGACAGGTGTCCCAGGCGTCCACCATGCTCCGCACCATGGTGGATACGGGCAACGGGTCGCTGCGATCCCTGCGCGAGAGCAACCGCGAGCGGTTGCTCGGCCTGCTGCAGGAGAACGGGGTGCTGCACCGCGCCGAGCTCGCCCGCCGGGCCGGCGTCTCCCGGACCACGGTGTCCACCATCGTCGCCGACCTGCTCGACGAGGGCATCGTGGTCGAGGTCGGCGACGACACCGACAGGTACGCCGCGGTGGACGACGTCGAGCGCAAGGGATCCAGGCCGCGGACCGGGCTGAGCCTCAACCCCAAGGCGGGCGCGGTCATCGGGCTGGACTTCAGCGCCGACGCCGTCGTGGGTGTCGTGGCGGACCTCGGGCACGAGGTCCTGGCGGAGGAGTCGCACGACCTGGGGGCCGAGCTGCCGTGGGAGAACCGTCTCGACGTCGGTGTCGACCTTGCTAAAACTTTGCTGGCCAGGGCAGACATGCCGTGGTCGCGGGTCGTGGGCGTCGGCCTCGGGGTTCCGGGTCCGGTTGACCAGCGCACGGGCGAGGTCGGTGCGTCGAGCCGGTCGCTGCCCTGGGCCGGCGCACATGCGGCCAGCGACCTGAGCCGCCGCCTGAACGTGCCCGTCAGTATGGACAACACCGCTCATCTCGGCGCGCTGGCGGAGATCGCCTGGGGCGTCGCGCAGGGCTGCCGCAACGTCATCTACGTGAAGATCTCCTCTGGCCTCAGCGCCGGCCTCGTGGTCGACGGAAGGGTGTTCGGTGGCGCCATCGGCGCGACCGGCGCCCTCGGCCACATGCCGGTGGACCTCGACGGCCCGGTGTGCCCGTGCGGCAGCCGGGGCTGTCTCGAGCTGTACGCGGCGGTTCCGGCGCTGGTGGCTCAGCTCCAGGGAATGTCAAGAGACTTGACGATCGGCCACATCCTGTCGATGGTCGACGACGGTCACCGGGCCGCCCGGCGGGTGCTCGCCGACGCCGCCGGCACCTTGGGCCGCGTCCTCGCCGGGGTCTGCAACCTGCTCAACCCCGAGCTCGTCGTCATCGGGGGCGACCTCGCGGCGGCGGGCGAGCACTACCTGGCGCCGCTGGAGAGCACGCTGCTGGACCACGCGTTGCCGATCGTCGCCGACCAGCTCCGCGTCGTGCCGGGTCAGCTCGGCGACCGGGCTGGCGCCCTGGGTGCGGTCGCCTGCGTGCTCCGCGAGGCCACCCCGCTCAGATCGACCAGCACCACCTGACCATCTCCTCACTCTTCGAAGCTTCCAGGAGGCAGGCCATGTCCACCCGGCTTGACGCACTCCGGCGTATGCCGCGCACGATCATGGCCGGCGGAGCGGTCGCCGTCCTCGCTCTCGCTGGCTGCTCTCCCGTCGACAGCGCCGGCGGGACGGGCGACGACAACCAGACCGAGGTCGGGAGCTCGTCCGGCGAACCGGTCCGCGGCGGCAGCCTCACGATCGGCCGGCCGGCCGACATCGTGAGCCTCGACGGCAACGTGCTCGGCGAGGTCCAGCTGCTCTATGCCGACGCGGTGTACAACACCCTGGTCGAGCTCGACGACGAGCTGCAGCCGCAACCGGAGCTCGCCGAGTCGTGGGAGCTGGCCGACGACGCCACGAGCATCACGCTGACGCTGCGCAATGGCGTCACGTTCCACGACGGCAAGGAACTGACCTCCGCCGACGTGAAGTACACCGTCGAGCGGGTGGCCGATCCCGTGGTGGGAGCGCCGCAGCTGGCCGCGTTCGCCAAGCTCGTCACCGGGGTCGAGACTCCCGACGACCGCACGGTCACCATCGCGTTCAGCCGCGCGCTGCCGAACATATTCGACTTCCTGGAGATGCTCTACATCGTCGATCAGGCGACCGTCGAGGGCCCGGACGCCACCACGGTCGCCAACGGCACCGGTCCGTTCGCCCTCGCCGAGTGGCAGCCGGAGCGCAGCTACACGCTGACGCGCAACGAGGACTACTGGGACGACGAGCTGCCGTACCTCGACGAGGTCGTGGTGCAGGTGGCCCCGGACCCGCAGACCATGGTCGTCCAGCTGGAGTCGGGTGAGCTCGACGCTGTCAGCAACGTCCCGCTCAACGAGGTCGCCCGGCTCGAGGACGGTGGCTGGAAGGTCACCGTCACCGATCCGGCCGGTTCCTACTACATCGCGGCCAACGTGAGCGACCCAGCGCTCACGGACCCGCGGGTGCGGCAGGCGATCAACCACGCGATCGACCGCGAGCGGTTCGTCGAGCAGACGCTGTCCGGCATCGGCGACCCGACCGCGCTGCCGTGGCCACTGACCTCGCCGGCGTACGACGAGGAGATCGACGCCTCGATGGCCTACGACCTCGACGAGGCTCGGCGCCTCCTCGACGATGCCGGCGTCGACTCGCTGTCGCTGGACCTGTGGAGCAACGGCGGCCAGGCACCACTGGTGGACTTCGCCCAGATCCTCCAGGCCGACCTGGCCTCGATCGGGGTGGAGCTGAACGTCGAGACCCCTGAGGTTCCCCGGTGGCGTGAGTTGTCGCAGCAGGCGAACTACACCGGTCTGCTGTCCGGGCCGTACGGATCGTCCAACTTCAGTCCCGCTTCGCTGTTCCTGCTCTCCCGGCCGTTCAACCCCGAGACCAACCAGTCCAACTACGCCGGTGAGGCGTACACCGCGCTGGTCGAGGAGCTGTGGTCGGCCACCGATGACGCCGCCAGGGAGGAGATCTACGGCCGGCTGAACGAACTGCTCCTGGAGGAGTCGTTCGTCATGCCGATCGCCACGAACAACCTCGTGATGGCGAGCGACGCCACGGTCCACGGCTGGGGCGAGCGGCGGCCCAACGGCGGCTTCGACCTGCGGGAAGTCTGGGTGGACGAGGGGTGACTCGCTACGTCATCGGGAGGCTGGCGCAGTTCGTCCCGGTCCTGCTGCTGTCGAGCTTCCTGATCTTCATGATCCTGCACCTCGCTCCGGGCGACCCGGCCAGCCTCGTCGCCGGTGAGGACGCCAGCCCGGAGGCGATCGCACAGGTCCGGCGGGAGCTCGGGCTGGACCGGCCGGTCGTCGTCCAGTTCATCGACTGGCTCGGCGGCGTCCTGACCGGCGACCTGGGCACGTCCTATGTCAACGGCCAGCCGGCCGCCGAGCTGATCATGACCCGCGTCGGGCCCACCCTGCAGCTGGCGCTGACCAGTATCCTGATCGCTGTCGTCATCGCGATCCCGCTCGGCTGCCTGGCCGCCATGCGGCCCAACGGCGTCGTGGACCGGCTGGTCACCACCCTGACGGCGCTGCCCATCGCCATCCCGAACTTCTGGCTCGCGATCATCGGCATCCTGGTCTTCGCGCTGTACCTCGGGATCCTCCCCGCCGGCGGCTACGCGTCGTTGACCGACAACCCGGGCGAGGCGGCGAAGTACCTGATCCTGCCGGCGTTCGCGCTGGCCAGTGACCAGATGGCGATCCTCATCCGGTACTGCCGCACGGCCATGATCGAGGCTCTGTCCGAGGACTACATCCGTACCGCCGTCGCCAAAGGGATCAGCCGGGTCCGCGTCGTCGTCCGGCACGGGCTTCGCAATGCCTTGATCCCGGTCGTCACCATGCTCGGGATCATGCTCGGCCACATGCTGTCCGGGGCCGTGATCATCGAGGCGATCTTCGCCTGGCCGGGGCTGGGACGGCTGCTGGTGCAGTCGATCCTCAACCGTGACTACCTCGTCGTCCAGGGAATCCTGCTGCTGATGGTGGCGTGGTTCGCGCTGATCAACCTCATCGTGGACCTCGTCTACGGCGGCATCGATCCTCGGATCCGGCTCGGCCGCCGGGAGGTCGCCGCATGACCGCGCCGCGCATGCTCTCCGAGGCCCAGCCGGTCGGCCTCGCCGACTCCGGCACGACCGATGCGGCCGACGGCAGCGCCGCGCGACCGACCCGGCTGGGCCAGCGGCCGCGGCGCCCTTTGCGACGGGCGCTCACCACGACCGTCCGCTCGCCCCAGGGCATGGTGGCGCTGGGTGTCGTCGCGCTGTTCGCGCTCGCCGCGGTGCTTGCGCCACTGGTCGCGCCGCACGACCCGATCGCCCAGGACCGCGACGCCGTGCTCGCCCCGCCGGGCGGGGAGTACTGGTTGGGCACCGACCAGCTGGGCCGCGACATCCTCAGCCGGATCATCTTCGGCGCCCGGATCGCGCTGACGGTCGGCATCGGCGGAGTGCTCCTCGGTGCCACGGTCGGCACCCTGCTCGGCATCGCGTCCGCGTACTACCGCGGGTGGGTCGACTCGGTCACCGGGCGCATCTGGGACGCGCTGCTGGCCTATCCCGGCCTCCTGCTGGCGATCGTGGTCGTCGCCGTCCTCGGCACCGGAACCGGCCAGGTCCTGGTCGCCATCGCCTTGATCAACATCCCGGTCTTCGCCCGGCTCGCCCGTGCCTCGACGCTCAGGGAGCGCGAACGCGACTACGTGGTCGCGGCCGAGTGCCTGGGCGGCCGGGACGCCCACATCATGGTCAAGCACCTCCTGCCGAACGTGCTCGGGCCGCTGCTGGTGCAGCTCAGCCTGGCGATCGGCATGGGCATCCTGCTCGAGGCCGGCCTGTCGTTCATCGGCCTGGGCACCCAGCCGCCACAGCCGTCGTGGGGGCTGATGCTCAACGAAAGCCGGACCTACCTGCGCGACGCCCCCTGGTACGGCGTCTTCCCGGGCCTCACCCTCGCGGTGTTCCTGCTGGCACTGAACCTGCTGGCGGACTCGCTGCGGGAGTCGCTCGGGGGGCGGAAGAGCCGGGTGTGGTGAGCCGCGTGACCGCAGCGACGAAGGACAGCGCCATGAACAGCGGCTCCGATGCCCGCGACGACGTCATCCTCGAGATCCGCGACCTGGAGGTCACGTTCCACGGCGACGACGGATCGGTGCAGGCGGCCGACCGGGTGAGCTTCACGGTCCGGCGCGGCGAGACCGTCGCCGTCGTCGGCGAGTCGGGGTCGGGCAAGAGCGCGTCGGTCCTGGCCGTGTTGCAGCTGCTACCGCGCTCCGGCAACGTCGAGGTGCGTGGCAGCGTGCGCCTCGACGGCAGGGAACTGCTCGACGCCGACCGGCGCACGCTGCGGGCGGTCCGCGGCGGCGCGGTCGCGATGATCTTCCAGGACCCGATGACCTCGCTGAACCCGGTCGTGCGGGTCGGCAAGCAGCTGGTGGAGATGCTGCGCGAACACCGCTATCCGGGCGGCCGGCGCGCGGCCGAGCGGCGGGCCGTCGAGCTGCTGCGCGTCGTCGGCATCCCACAACCGGAGCTGCGGATGCGGCAGTTCCCGCACGAGTTCTCCGGCGGCATGCGCCAGCGCGTCATGATCGCCATGGCGATCGCCAACGAGCCGAGCCTGCTGATCGCCGACGAGCCGACCACCGCGCTCGACGTCACCATCCAGGCACAGGTGCTCGACGTCCTGCGCGACGCGAAGGCGGCCACGGGCGCCGCCGCGATCGTCATCACTCATGACCTCGGCGTCGTCGCCGAGCTGGCCGACACGGTGGTTGTGATGTACGGCGGCCGGGTGGTCGAGACCGGCTCGGCCGAGGAGATCTTCGCCGCGCCCCGGCACCCGTACACGATCGGGCTGATGGCCGGGCTGCCCCGACTCGACGCCGACGTCGACCGGCTGGTCCCGATCCCCGGTTCGCCGCCCAACCTGGCCGACCCGCCGCCCGGGTGCCGCTTCCATCCCCGGTGCACGCTCCGCGCCGGCCGCGACGTGTGCGCGACGGAGACACCGGAGCTGCGCGAGATCGCCGCGGGGCGCCGGTCGGCGTGCCACTTCACTGAGGAGATCAGTGCGGAGGAGACCGCGGCCGAGGCAGCCCGGGTCAGCGAGCTGACCGGGGTGCCGCTGACGGGAGACGGCCGATGACGACCTCCGCACTTACGCCGGCCGGAACCCCGGCCGGAAGCTCGATGGGTCGCGCCGGCGGCGAGATCCTGCGCGTGGAGAACCTGACGATCCACTTCCCGGTCCGCTCGGGACTCCTCGGCCCGCGGCAGACCGTCCAAGCGGTGAACGACGTGTCGTTCACCATCGGGCGCGGCGAGACGCTCGGGCTGGTGGGGGAGTCCGGCTGCGGCAAGTCGACCACCGGCCTGGCCGTGATCCGGCGGCTGCGGCCGACCTCGGGCCGGATCGTCTTCGACGGGCGGGACATCTCGACGGCCAGCCGGTCGGCGCTGCGGCCCGTCCGCCGGAACATGCAGTTCGTCTTCCAGGACCCCGCGGAGTCGCTGAACCCGCGGATGACGACGCACGAGATCATCGCCGAACCGCTGCGGATCCACGGCCGGTACGACGCCGCCGGTCCGGCCAAGGTGGCCGAGCTCATGGAGCGATGCGGGCTGGACCCGCGCTGGTCCGGCCGGCTGCCGCACGAGTTCTCCGGCGGGCAGCGACAGCGGATCGGCATCGCGCGGGCGCTGGCCCTCGACCCGTCGCTGCTGATCCTCGACGAGCCGGTGTCAGCGCTCGACGTGTCGGTGCAGGCGCAGATCGTCAACCTGCTCGTGGACCTCCAGCGCGACCTCGGCCTGTCGTACCTGTTCATCGCGCACGACCTCGCCGTGGTCCGGCACATCAGCCACCGCGTCGCCGTCATGTACCTGGGCCGCATCGTCGAGTACGGCGAGAAGGACCAGATCTACCGCAGCCCACGCCATCCCTACACCCAGGCGTTGCTCTCCTCGGTTCCGGCGCACACCCCCGCGGAGCGGAACCGTCCCGGCCGGATCAAGCTCACCGGCGACGTGCCCAGCCCGCTCGACCCGCCGTCGGGGTGCCACTTCCACACCCGGTGCCCGAAGGCGATCGACCGCTGCTCGCACGACGATCCCGCGCTCGACCTGCGCGGCGGCAGGCAGCTCGTCGCCTGCCACCTCGCCGAGCCGGGCGCCGACCACCAGACCCAGGGAGAACGATGATGTTGCTCCGACGCACCCGCGTGGTACCCGCCGTCACCGCTCTCGCGTCCGCGCTCGTGGCGTCGCTCGCGGCGCCCCCGACGACAGCCGCGCCCGCCACCGCCGCACCCGTCACCGCCGATCGCCTGACCTCGACCGCCGGTGAGATGGCCGTCGGGGCGGACTGGGTGATCGTCCACGGTTCCGACGCCGTCGAGCGGACCGCGGCGGACCACCTCGCCGGGCAGCTGGCAGACCACCTCGGCGCACCGGCACCACTGGAGGTACGCGAGGCGGGCTCCACCCTGAGCGCCACCGCCTGGCTGCGCCGCGAGAACCTCGGCTCCGCTGCGGGCGTCATCGTCGTCGGCACCGTGGCCGACCACCCGCTGGCCGGCATCGCACACCGTCGTGACCCGTTCGACCTGCCCGGCGACTCGCCGGAGGCCTACCACCTCGACGCGCGGACCGACGGCACGACGGATGTGCTGTACGTCGTGGGCGCCAGCCCGAAGGGCGCGATGAACGGGGTGTTCCGGCTGGAGCAGCACATCGAGCGCGAGGCGAGCCTGGACGTCGCCGCGCTGAACGAGGCCGCCGAACCCGCGTTCGTCAACAGGGTGGGCGGGCACCGGTTCACCCAGTCCCCGCCGCCGGACTGGACCGACGACCAACAGGGCCGGTACTACGCGGAGAACTACATCAACGTGGTGTGGGGCGAGAAGCACGGCGCCCCGTTACCGGCCGACGTCCGGGAGAAGTGGGGCCTGAAGCTGGCCTACGAGGTGCCGCTGCCAGGGGTGGGTGCGGCATGGTTCGACGATCCGGCCAACGAGAGCTCCACCTGCGTCCGAGGCGACGGCACCCGCACCATCGACCCGTTCACGCCGCGGGGCGCGCAGGCCTACGCCGACGTCTTCGCCGCGGCACTCGCCCAGCACGACGACATCGTGATCCTGGAGACCCTGTTCGGCGACTACAGCCACATCCCGACCCCCAACAGCATCCGTGCCGGCACCGACGGCGAAACGTGCGACATCCAGAAGTCCGACGTCGCCGTCGAGATCATGCGGATCATGAAGGACGTCATCGGCGACCGCGACGTCACGCCGATGGCCTGGATGTGGCACCTGTACCCCGCGGGCGGCGACGCTGCCACCATGGCGCGGCTGCGCGACCTCGGCGTCGGCATCCTCTACAACGAGGACGGCAACGGCGACAACTGGGTCACCAGGCGGACCAACTTCAGCGACGTCGCCATCGACACCGTCGACGAGACCGGCGTGACCACGTGGGGCCCGGACTACGCCTCGCTGGTCTCCGCCGGCGGCAGCTGCGAAAGCGTGAAGCCGGTCATCGGGCTGCCGGTACCGCACGCGGCCGCCAGCAAACTGCATGCCCTGGCCGAGATCGGCGTGCGGAACTTCTACCTGTGGTGGGGCGGAGTGGAGGGCTGGACCTACTCGGCGAACCTGTCGGTCATCCGGGAGATGATCTGGGACCCGGGCCTGTTCGACCCAACCGACACCACCCCGTTCGACGCCGCGCACCCGGAGCCGCTGCTGAACCGGGTCGCCACCACCGACTTCGGCGCGGACCGTGCCCCGGACGTGCTGCGCTACTGGTCGCTGGTCGACCGCGCCCTGGTCGACCCGTCCTACGCCACGGGCGACCCGGCCGGCCTGCGGGTCTACAGCTGGTACCAGCGGCTGGCCATCTACCTCAACCCGGCCGTGCTCGGCGGCGGGGCGGCGCTGCGACCGATCACCCCGGACGGGCTGAAGAGCAACCCGTTCACCCAGTACCGGCCCTGGGGCACCGATCCGGACACCATCGCCAACTTCACGCAGGTGGCCGCGGAGCTGGCCCGGGCCAACCAGATCGGCGCCCAGCTGGACGACGGGACCTCGGCGCGGTTCGCCCAGATGCGGCACTGGACCGAGCTGTACACGCACGTGTTCACGTCGCGGCTGCACTTCCTCCAAGGCCTCCGGGTTGCCGACCAGTACACCGACGTGGACGACCCGGCGTTCCGGGTGGCGTTGGAGCCCATCGCGGCTGCCGAGATCGACACCATCGAGGCGATGGAGACGGCGCTGGCGTCCATGCCGCCCAACGCGACGTTCTTCGACGGGACGCGGGTGGTGGTCCAGGGTGCCGGCGACCGCGAGAAGGATCTCGACCTGCTGGCCGCCAAGCGCCTGGCCACCCAGGCCTGGCTGGACGGCGAGGTCAACCTGGCGGCCGGACGTCCGGTCAACGCGTCGTCGGCGCCGGATCAGACCCGGCAGCCGGCGTTGGCCGTCGACCGCGACTGGACCACCGAGTGGCGCTCTGCACCGTCGAGCGGCCAATGGATCTCCGTCGGCCTCGGCGAAGTCATGCCGGTCGATCTCGTCCTGGTCCGCTGGAACCCGAACCAGACGGCGCTGTCGTACCAGGTCCAGGTGGCCGACTCCGCGAGCGGTCCCTGGACGACGGTGGCGACGATCACCGAGCCGACGGGGCGCGACGACGCCATCCCGCTGCCGGCCGGCACCACCGCGCGGCAGGTGAGGATCGTCGGCGGCCAGCCCGCCGCGAACAACCTGACGATCCGGGAGCTGGAGGTCTACGGGCCGTGAGCCGGACAGTTCTGGTCACCGGTGCCGCCGGGCGGCTCGGCCGGTCGGTGGTGACGATGTTGCGCTCGGCCGGGTCGGCGGTGGTCGCGGTGGACCGGGCACCGGGCGTCGTCGACGGCGTCCAGGTGCGGGCCGCGGACCTGGCCGATCCGCACGCGGCCGACACCGTGGTGGCCGGCTGCGACGAGGTGATCCACCTGGCCGCGATCCCTGGCCCGCACGCCGCGCCGGCCGCGACGGTGTTCGCCAACAACACCGCCGTGACGTTCCGCGTCCTGCACGCCGCGGCGGCGCGAGGCATCCGCACCGCGGTCGTCGCCTCCAGCGTCTCCGCCTACGGGCTGACGTTCGGCCCGGCGTCGTTCTCGCCGCGGTACGTGCCGATCGACGAGGACCACCCGCTGACGCCGTACGACCCGTACGGCCTGAGCAAGCAGGTCGACGAGCACACGGCGGCGATGATCGCCCGCTCGACCGGGCTGACGGTGGTGGCCCCGCGCTTCGGCTGGATCGCGACGCGGGACATGGTCGCGGAGCGGGTGCGGCAGGTCGCGGCCGACCCCGGCGCCGGCAAGTCGGTGCGCGAGTTGTGGGGTTACGTCGAGCTGGGAGACGCCGCCCGGGCCTGTGTCGCGGCACTGGACGTGCGCGACGGCCACCACAGCGTGAACGTGCTCGCACCGGACTCGCTGTCCACGACGCCCACGGCCCAGCTGGTGGCCCGCTTCCACCCGTCGACCCGGATCCGCGCCGGCCTGACCGGCACCGCGAGCGCCTGGAGCGGCGACCGCGCGGCCCGGCTGCTCGGGCTCGGTTCGATGTGGAGCTGGCGCGACGCCGACGCATTGGAGGGCACTGTGTCGACCGCGGACCGCGAGGTCCCAGCCGGCGGCGAGTCCCACGAGGCAAAGGGGGAGTCGTGACCGAGAATCCCTGGCCGCCGCCGTGGCAGCGCGACGATCCGGCCGGCGTGCGCATCGCCGACGTCCGGACCGTCGTCACCGCACCGGCTGGCGTCCCGCTGGTCGTGGTCAAGGTGCTGACGAGCGACGACGGACTCTACGGGCTGGGCTGCGCCACCTTCGCCCAGCGGCCGCTCGCGGTCGTGTCGGCGATCCAGGACTACCTGCGACCGCAGCTGATCGGCCGCGACCCGGCCGACGTCACCGACAGCTGGCACGCCCTGCAGCTGTCGTCGTACTGGCGGGCCGGGCCGGTGCTCAACAACGCGCTGTCCGGCGTCGACCTGGCGCTGTGGGACATCAAGGGCAAGCAGGCGGGGCTCCCGGTGTGGCAGCTGCTGGGCGGCCGTGCCCGGCTGGCGGTGCCGGCCTACGTCCACGCGCGCGGCCGCGACGCCCACGAGGTGACCGACGCCGTGCTCGCGCACCTGGAAGCCGGCTTCGGGCACGTCCGGTGTCAGGTCGCGGTACCGGGCGTGCGGACGTACGGCTACCCGGAGGTCGTCGCGGCGGACGGCGCCGACGGCGTCCGCCGCGGCCTCGCGGCCGACGGATGGGACGCCGAGGCGTACCTGCGGACAATCCCGCGGCTGTTCGAGCACCTGCGCGGCGCACTGGGCGAGGAGGTGCGGCTGCTCCACGACGCGCACGAGCGGCTGACCCCGTCGCAGGCGATCCGGCTGGCCAAGGACCTCGAGCCGTACCACCTGTTCTTCCTGGAGGACCCGGTCGCGCCGGAGGACCTCGGCTGGCTGCCGACCCTGCGGGCACAGACGTCGACGCCGATCGCCATCGGCGAGCTGTTCGTCGGGCCGGGGGAGTATCTCCCGGTCGTCTCGCAGCGGTGGTGCGACTACATCCGGTGCCACCTGTCGGCGATCGGCGGCATCACCCCGGCGCTGCGGCTGGCGGCGACCGCCGAGCTGTTCGGCATCCGCACCGCCTGGCACGGCCCCGGTGACGTCTCGCCGGTCGGGCACGCCGCGAACCTCGCCCTCGACATCGCCCTGCCCAACACCGGCATCCAGGAGCTCTACGCCTTCCCGGACGCGGTACGGGAGGTGTTCCCGGGCACCCCGGTCGCCGCGGACGGACACCTGTGGCCGTCCGCGGCGCCGGGCCTCGGCGTCGACATCGACGAGCGACTGGCCGCGGCCTTCCCGCCGCTGCCACCCCTGACCCGAGACGGCTGGACCGCGACGAGGCGGACCGACGGCGCAGTGCAGCGCCCCTGACAGCCGCACCGACCCCGCACCGCAGAACCACCCGAGAGGAACACCACGATGACATCGGTTCCCGTCCACGACCTCGCCGGCCTGGAGCGCTTCGACGTCGAGGACGCAGTCACCGTCCTGGCGCCGGAGCACCCGCGGTCAGGATTCTGGGTCGGCTGCCCCAGCGTCGTCCACGAGCCCGAGCACGGCCGGTTCCTGATGACGTACCGGCAGCGGCGACCCCGCGGCGAGGCGGCCGAGCGGGGCTGGCGCTGCGCGATCGCGTCGAGCAGCGACGGCGTGGAGTTCACCGACATCTGGTCGGTCGAGAAGGATGAGCTGGGCACGTCGTCGATGGAGCGGTTCGCCCTGGTCCGCCACGGCGGCAGGTACCTGCTCTACGTCAGCTACGTCGACCCGGCCGACAACCGGTGGCGGATCGACGTCGCCCAGGCCCGCACCCCCGACGCGTTCGACCTCACCACCCGGGTCCCGGCCCTGACGGCGGCCGCCACCGGCACCGAAGGCGTCAAGGACCCGGTCCCGGTCGTCGACGGGTCGAGCGTGCGGCTGTTCGTCAGCTACGCCGCCGCCGCGGACTTCTCCGACGAGGACCGCCGGCTGGCCCACGAGAGGGCCGACATCTACGTCACCGACATGACGACGTTCCCGACCGGGCTCGCCGTCAGCGAGGACGGCCTGCAATTCAGCTGGACTCCGGACGTGTTCCCGGTCGGCGCCGGCTGGGACCGCTACCAGGCACGGCTCACCACCGTCGTCGACATTGGCAACGGCTACGTCGGCCTCTACGACGGGTCGCGCGACGCCAGCGAGAACTACGAGGAGCGCACCGGCCTGGCCGTGTCCGCCGACCTCGCCTCGTGGACCAGCATCACGCCGGACCAGCCGTGGCGGACGTCGCCACACAGCAGCGGCTCGGTGCGCTACGGCGACATCGTGGAGGTCGACGGCACCTGGTTCGTGTACTTCGAGTACGCCCGCCCCGACGGCGCCCACGAGCTGCGGCTGGCCCGCGTACCTCGGACCTCCCAGTGAGCGCCGGACCTGCCCAGAAGCCGAACATCGTGCTGGTCATGACCGACCAGCAACGGTGGGACGCCCTGGCGGCGGCCGGCACGTTCCCGGTCCGGACACCGAACCTCGACCGGCTCGTCGCGGAGGGGACCTGGTTCCGCCGCACGTACAGCCAGAGCCCGCTGTGCGTGCCGAGCCGGACCAGCATGCTCACCGGCCGCTATCCGCACCAGCACCAGTGCCTGGACAACGACACCTCGCCGTGGCCGGAGGCGCCGTCGTTCGTGCGGTGCCTGCGCGACGCGGGATACCGCACCGCGA
This sequence comes from Jiangella asiatica, assembly GCF_004349065.1. Classification (GTDB taxonomy): domain Bacteria; phylum Actinomycetota; class Actinomycetes; order Jiangellales; family Jiangellaceae; genus Jiangella; species Jiangella asiatica. The sequence goes on along the minus strand of NZ_SMKZ01000011.1, from coordinate 101,584 downwards.
ACGTCGGCAAGCTGCACTACACGTGGTTCCACGACGTCGAGCTGCTGGTCTCCGACCCGATCCTGCGGGCGATGGGCTTCGACGATCCGTTCGAGACCACCGGGAAGATGAGCCGCGGCAACCTGCGCGCGAGCGCCTACACCGAACACCTCAAGGCACGGGGGCTGCTCGACGCGTTCCACGCGGACCTGCTCGAGCGGGCCTCTGACGGTCCGTTGCGGTCCCGCGCCTCGTTCCTGGACGAGCACGACCACATCGACGGGTGGGTGCTGGGCCGGGCGGAGCAGTGGCTGCTGAACGCGCCTGACGAGCCGTTCTTCCTCTGGGTCGGTCCCGAGGGTCCGCACGACCCCTTCGATCCGCCGGAGCCGTACGCCTCGATGTACGACCCGGCCGGCATGCCGCTGGGTCCCCTCGACTACCGGTACCCGGTCGGGGCGAGCATCGCCAGCTCGGACATCCCCGACGCCACCGCGGACGAGATCCGGCGGATGCGGGCCCACTATCTGGCCAACGTGACGTTCATCGACGCCTGGCTGGGGAGGCTGCTGGCGGCGCTGGAGACGCGCGGGCTGCTGGACAACACGTGGGTGGTGTTCACCAGCGACCACGGCGACCTGCTCGGCGACCACCGGCTGGTCGGCAAGGGCCAGTTCTTCGAGTCGTCGGTCCGGGTGCCGCTGATCGTCCGCCCGCCGAACGCGGTCCCCGCCGGTCGCGGCCTGGTCCGCGACGCGCTGGTCGAGCTGATCGACGTGCCCGCCACGATGCTCGACCTCGCTGGCACGGCCCTGGCCGGGCAGCGCGGTCGCAGCCTGCTCCGGCTGCTGGACGACAGGGCCGACGACCTGCACCGCGAGTTCGTCATCTCCGAGATCGACGACCGGACGATGATCACCGACGGCGAGACGAAGGTCGAGCTCGGGCCCGGAGACCGGCCGATCCACGCCTTCGACCTGGTCGAGGACCCGGACGAGGAGCACGACCTGGCCGGCACCGACGCGTCGTGGATCGCGCTGCTCAGCAAGGCCGCGTCGGCATACCGCGTCGACACCCCCGCGGACATGCCTGCGCCATGGCATCATCTGACGCCCAACGCACACTGGGGGCGCAACCCGTTGAGGGAGTACGGAGCCGGCACATGAGCGTGAGCAACATCCTGCTCATCACCGCCGACGACCTCGGCGCGGACACGCCCGGATGCTTCGGTGGCGCCGGTGGTGTCACGCCGGCCATGGATCGGCTGGCCACCGAAGGCGTCGTGTTCCGCCGAGCCCATGTGCCCATCGCGGTGTGCCAGCCCAGCCGCTCGGCGATGCTCACCGGGCGATGGCCGCACCGCAACGGCGCCGAGGGATTCGAACCGATCCATGACGGCGTCCCGCTCCTGACCGACCTGCTGCGGCCGGCCGGCTACCGCGTCGGGATCTTGGGCAAGGTGCACCATCTGGAGCCGGTGGCGCGGTTCGGCTGGGACTATGTGCGGCAGGTGGACGAGCTCGGCATGGGCCGGGACCCGAGGGCCTACGCCGCGGCCACGGCGGAGTTCGTCGCCACCGCCGCGGCGCAGCGGCGACCGTGGTTCCTGATGGCCAACGCCCACGACCCGCACCGGCCGTTCCACGGCAGTGACCAGGAGTTGTCGCACTTCACCGCGGCGGAGCGGGCCACCATCCCCCGGCCGTCCCGGGTGTACGAGCCCGCTGCCGCGACACCGCCGGGTTTCCTGCCGGACCTGGCCGACGTGCGCCGGGAGGTCGCCGAGTACTTGAGCTCCAGTCGCCGGTGCGACGACGTCGTGGCCGCGGTGCTCGGGGCGCTCGAGGCGTCGGGCCAGGCCGAGCGGACGCTCGTCGTGTTCCTCTCGGACAACGGGATGGCGTTCCCGTTCGCCAAGGCCAACTGCTATCTGCACAGCACCCGGACCCCGTTGATCGTCCGGTGGCCGGGCCACACCAGCGCAGGGACGGTGGTGAGCCGGCGGTTCGTCTCCGGGCTGGACCTGCTGCCGACGTTCTGCGACGCGGCGGGCGTCCCGGCGCCTGACGACGTCGACGGTCGCTCCCTTGTCACCCTCCTCACCGGCGGGGACGAGGACCGGCGGGACCACCTGGTGACCGTCTTCCACGAGACGTCGGCCGGAATTCGGTACGAGATGCGGTGCGTGCAGAACGAACGGTTCGGCTACGTGTGGAACGCGTGGGCCGACGGCGCCATGGCCTACCGCGCCGAGAACATGCAGGGCCGCACCTGGCCGGCCATGCTCGCCGCCGCGTCGACCGACCCGGCCGTCGCCGTCCGGACCCAGCACTACCTCACCCGCGCGCCGGAGGAGCTGTACCGCCTCGACGCCGACCCGGACGCGCTGACCGACCTGAGCGGCGACCCCGAGCGCGCCGACCAGCTCACGGCAATGCGCCGCACGCTGGCCACCTGGATGCGCGACACCGCCGACCCACTGCGCGAGCGGTACCTGACGACCGTGCTCGATCACGCACACGTGACCGCCCTCGGGCGATTGCGGCCCTTCGTCTGTTGATCATGGCCTGACGGGCCTTCAGGGCGCCGCCCCGGAACGTGCGTTGAGCCATGATCAATGTGGTTGTGTCACGGGCTGGGCAGGCGAGGTGTTCACAACAGCCGCTCAGGGTGTCTTCTCAGCGAATCGGGAGAGGAGTACGTTCGCTTTTGGGGGGTGATGGCATGCTCAACGACTATCCGGTTTATGCCACGATCGCGACCGGCGACCTGGCACGAGCACGTGCCTTCTACGAGGGGACGCTGGGGTTCAGCGCCGAACTGGTTGACGAGGTCGATGGCGTCTTCTACCGGTCGGGAGGGACCCGCTTCCTCCTGTACTCGAGCACCTTCGCGGGAAGTCCTCAGCAGACGGTGGCGACCTGGGTCGTCGCCGACGCCGATGCGGCGGTCGCGGAGCTCGCCGACAAGGGCGTGACCTTCGAGCAGTACGACCTGCCCGGACTCAAGACCGATGAGCGGGGTATCGCCGAGATGGGACCGTTCCGGGGCGCATGGTTCAAGGACCCCGACGGCAACATCCTCAACGTCGGCGAAGGGCCCGTGAGCTAGCCGCTCGACCGATCGCCGGCGGGGTGCGGTGACCGTCGACCGCACCTGGCGGTGATACGCGAGCCGTCACCATTGAAAATGATCACGTTCAGCAGGATCCCCCGAGCCTCGCCATGATTGCGAGCATGGTGCGACACGAGATTTCGTGCTGAACGTGATCATTTCGGGGTCCCGCGCGCCCGCGGATGCAACGAGACGAGCCGTGACGATCTGATCAACCCGGTCAGGAGCCTGCCGATGGGGCGGTGACCGGGCCGGTCTCATAGGCGGTGACGACGAGCTGGGCGCGGTCGCGGGCGCCCAGCTTGAGGAACAGCCGCGACACGTGGGTCTTCGCGGTCAGCGGGGAGAGCACGAGGTGCTCGGCGATCTCGTGGTTGGACAGACCCCGCCCGACGAGTGCGAGGATCTCTCGCTCGCGCGGGGTCAGGTCGTCCAGCCGGCGGTCGTCCGGCGCCGGGACCGCGGCGGGAGCGGCGACGGGCGCGGGGTCGGCGGCGATGTACGCCTCGATCAGCCGCTTGGTGACTCGCGGCGCGAGCAGGGCCTGCCCGTCGTGCACCAGCCGGACGGCGTCGACCAGCGCCTCGGGCTCGACGTCCTTGAGCAGGAACCCGGCGGCGCCGGCGCGGAGCGCGCCGAAGACGTACTCGTCGAGCTCGAACGTCGTCAGCACGATCACCTTGACGGAGGCGAGGCGTGGGTCGGCGGTGATCCGGCCGGTGGCCTCGAGCCCGTCGACGTGGGGCATCCGGACGTCCATCAGCACCACGTCGGGCACCAGCATGCCGGCCAGCCGGACCGCTTCGGCGCCGTCGACGGCCTCGGCGACGACCTCGATGTCGGGCTCGGAGTTCAGCAGTGCCCGGAACCCCGCGCGCACCAACGTCTGGTCGTCGACCAGCAGCACCCGGATCGCGGCGGTCACGCGGCGCCCACCGGCAAGGACGCGGCGACCCGCCAGCCGCCGCCGGCACGCGGGCCGGCCTCGAGCGAGCCGCCGACCGCGGCGGCCCGCTCGCGCATGCCCCGCAGCCCGTTGCCGGACCCGGTGCCGTCGAGCGGGGTGGGACCGTAGCCCCTGTCGTTCTCGACCTCGATCACGACCATGTGGTCGCGGTGCGTGACCCGCACCCGCGCCGAGGTCGGGCCGACGTGGCGCATCACGTTGGTCAACGCCTCCTGGACGATTCGGTAGCCGGTGGCGTCGATGGCGGCCGGCAGTGTGTCGATCGCCGGGTCGAGGTCGACGTCGAGTTCGACCCCCGCCGAGCCGAGGCCCTCACGCAGATCCTCGATCTCGGCCATGCCCTGCGTGGGCCGGACCGGCGCCGCCGACCCGGGGTCGTGGTCGTCCTCGCGGAGCAGCCCGAGCATCGAGCGCAGGTCGCCGAGCGCCTCGCCGCTGACCCTCTTGATGTCGCGCAGGGTGGACCGAGCCTGCTCGGCGTCGCGGTCGAGGAGGTGGGCGCCGACGCCGGCCTGCACGTTGATGGCGACCATCGCGTGGGCGACGACGTCGTGGACGTCGCGCGCGATCCGCAGCCGCTCCTCGCCCACCCGGCGCAGCGCTTCCTCCTCGCGCGTCCGCTCGGCCGACTCGGCCCGTTCGACCAGCGCGGCCGTGTACGCGCGCCGGTCGTGCGCGGCGACGCCCAACGCGAGCGGAAGGGCGACGAAGCCGAGGTTCTTCAGGGTGTCCCTCGTGAAATACCCGTGCGGGCTGTAGACCTGCAGCATCAGCACCACCACCGGCAACGCGGCCAAAGCCGCGCCCAACGCGGCCCGGCGTCCTCGTGCTTCGGCCAGCCCGTAGCCACAGATCATGGCCGGGATCGCGATCGTGACGTAGATGCCCGCGACCGTCAGCACCGCGAAGAGCAGCGCCATCGCGAGCACGAACGCCGACACCGGCGCACGACGACGCAGCAGCACCGGCAGCGAGGCCACGACGATCGCGGCCACGGCGGCGACGGTGACCTCGGCCTCGTCGGACCGGGCCAGCTCGACGCACATCAGGGCTACGCACAGGCCGACCGCGACCACGTCCTCGACGTGATCGCGGACGGCACGGAGCCGGCGGAGGAGGGCTGGCGAGGTCACCACGCCCCTTACGGTAATGACGAGCGTCCGGCTCGGCGTCCTCCCGGGGGAGTACGTCTAGACCCGGTCAGGGCTCGTGGCCGGCTCCTTCGCCGGCTCGACCGCGACCGCCTCGCGCTCCGACAGACCGACCTTGTCGTGCACCCGCCGCAGCCACATCGGCGCCCACCAGTTCCACTTGCCCATCAGACCCATCAGCGCCGGGACGAGAAGGGTGCGGACGAGGAACGCGTCGACCAGGACGCCGATCGCGGTCGCGACGCCGATCTGCTGGAGGAAGGAGATCTCGCTGGTGCTGAACGCCCCGATCGCGACCGCCAGCAGCAGCGCCGCGGCGGTGACGACGCTGCCGGTTCGGCCGAGCCCGACCGCGACCGCCTCCCGCTCGGGGAGTCCCGCTTCCCTGGCCTCCTTGATCCGGCCGAGCAGGAAGACGCCGTAGTCGGTGGAGAGGGCGAAGACGAGCGCCGCCGTGATCAGGAAGTTCGTGGGCTCGATGCCGCCGTTGGATGTGTAGCCGAGCAGCTCGGTGAACCGGCCGTCCTGGTAGACCCAGGTGATGGCACCGAGGGCGACGCCGACGGTGAGGGCGTTCATCACGACCGCCTTGACCGGCAGCACGACCGATCCCGTCATCAGCCACAGCACCAGCATCGTGAGCAGCACGAGCAGCCCGGCGGCCACCGGGAGGCTGTCGGCGATCGCGTTCTGCTGGTCGATGAACTCCGCGGCCGGGCCGGCGACGAGCGCGTCGGTGCCGTTCGCCTCGGCCAGGTCGCGGACGTCCGCGACGACGGCGCGGGCGTCCTCGCCGGCCGGGTCCCCGGCGACCTCGAGGTCGACCTGCCAGACGCCGCCACCGAGGTCCACGGGATCGGCGGGCGCGACGACGCCGGGCAGGGACGAGGCCTGCCGGGCGAGGTCGGCGGCACCGTCGGCTGCCTCGCCGGCGTCGCTCGCCGCGACGGCGATGGTGACGGGGGTGGTGCCGGTGCCGCCGTACTCGCTCTCGATGGCGTCGGACACGACGCGGGCGCTCTCGCCCAGCGGGACGACGGTCGCGTCGACCGGCGTCCACTCGGCGCGCAGAGCCGGGGCGGCGAGCACGGCCATCATGGCGGCGGTCGTCACGGCGACCATGCCCGGACGACGCATGACGGCGTGCGAGATCCGGTACCAGCGGCCCGCGGCCGCGTCGCCGCCGCGGCGGGCCAGCTTGGCACCCCAGAGCCCGAAGACGATCGGGCTGACGACCAGGGCGGCCGCGGCCGCGACGACCGCGACGACGGCACCGGACAGACCCATCGACTTGAGGAAACCCATGGGGAAGGCGACGAGAGTGGCCAGGGCGACGGCGACGGTCGCCGCGGAGAACACCACCGTGCGGCCCGCGGTGCGCATCGTGGTGACCATGGCGCCCAACGTCGGCCCCTGCCGGTTCAGTTCCTCTCGGTAGCGCGTGAGCAGGAACAGCGTGTAGTCGATCGCCAGACCGAGGCCGAGCCCGATCACGAGGTTGAGCGCGAAGGCGCTGAGCCCGTACACCTGGTTGATCCCGGTCAGCGCCAGGAACGTGCCGAGGACGGTGGTGATGCCGACGGTGAGCGGCAGAACGGCGGCGCGGCCGCCGAAGACGAGCAGCGACAGGAGCACCAGCACCGGGAACGCGAAGATCTCCGCGCGGACCAGGTCCTCCTCGATCTGATGGCCGAGTCGGAGGCCGGCGACCGCGCCGCCGCCGACCGTCACGCCGGGGTCGTCGGCGAAGACCTCGACGGCGTCCTCGGCAACGCTCTGGCTGTCCGCCGCGGCCTCGAGGGTGCCGACGACCAGCGCCGAGGTGCCGTCGGGTGCGGCGCCCCCTGCGGCGGCCGAAGCGATGCCGTCGACGTCGGCCAGGGTCGACGTGGCCGCGTCCACCGCCGCCGCGCCCGTGCCGGGTGGTGTCTGGACCAGGAGCACGATTCCGGGTGAGGGTTCGAGGCCGGTGGCCGCTTCGATCCGTTCGACCGCGCGCACCGAGCCGGCGCCCGGTGGAGCGAAGCCGCCGTCGGAGTCGAGCGCACCCGCGACGGGACCGCCGATCGCTCCGGCCGCGACGACGAAGAGGAACACACCCACGAGGGCGCGGCGCGGCTGGGCGTGCAGGGCCCGCAGGACTCGCATGATCGGGCCGACGACAGGGGGAGCGGGGTGAGGCCCGGGTTGGTCACCGGGTCGCCTGAGATTCATGCTCTCGACCCTCGCCGCAGCGGTGGGGCTGCCGCGTCCGGCCCGAGGAGTAACCGGGGTGCTTCGGCGAGCCGGGCTACTCCCGCCGGCGTACACCGGTCGTCGCACCGTCGCGTCGCTTTCAGCCGGTGCGGCCGTGCGGTTCATGGTAGGCGCGGCGGGCTTCGGGTGAGGAGTGGTCGTGGTCAGAAAGGGTGGTCGTCTTCCGGTACGCCTGCAGGGACTCGCCTCGCGAGGTCAGAGTCCCAGGGGCGCCGATGAAGTGGACGGACTCGGCGTGAACCCGGTGATGAGGGCCTCGATGACGCGCCGCCGGCTCTGCTCGATCTGGTCCGCGCTGAGCTTCCGGGCGAGTGCCGTGTCGCCGGAGAGGATGGAGTCGTAGAGCGCGTGATGCTCGTGCATCTGCTCGCTGCTGGTGTCGCGCACGGTCAGGCTCAGGAAGAACAGCCGCTGCATCTCCTCGAGCAGGGCGCGGATCGAGCGAGCCAGCCGGTGGTTGCCGGCCGCGTCGGCAAGGCGGACGTGGAACTCGCGGTTGTCGACGAGGAACTGTTCGTAGCTGCCGGGATCGCTGTGGTCGTACTCGGCGTGTGCGAGGTCGTGCAGGGCCCGGATCGTCTCGCGTGGCGCGCGGGCGGCGGCGAGCTCGCAGGCCGCTGGTTCGAGCATCAGCCGCAGCTCGAACACCTCGTTGACGTCGGTGATCTTCAGATCCGTGACGCGGTAGCCCTTGCGGGGCCGGACCTCCACCAAGCCGTCCTGCACGAGCCTGCCGAGGGCTCCCCGCACGGGGGTGCGTCCGAGCTGGAACTGCTCGGCCAGCAGGGCTTCGCGCAGTTCGGTGCCGGGAGCGAGCGCGCACGTGAGGATGGCCCGCTTCAGGCGCTCGTAGGCGAGATCGGTGGCGGTGCCCCTGGTGGTGTGTGTCAACCGCCTCGCCTCTCCTCGCGGCTCGTGCCACGGTGATGCATCACTCGGAAGGCTACCCGACCATGCCGCGCCGGGGTTCGTCCCGAACAGATGAGATCCGCACGAGACCGCCCACATCGGTGCAGGGCGGCGTGACCGCCGACTATGACGCGTTCAAGCAGGTGGTTGAGGCCAGTGCCTGACCCGGAGCGACGGTCGTCGCACGTCAACGCGACGGTATGCGGCGCAGCACCATCACCGTGACGGCCAGCCCGACCGCGACCGGAAGCAGACCCAGCGCCCCGTGTGCCGGGGGAACGATGCGCTCGTACTCGCCACCGGGGATGCTCAGGTTGGTGAGCGCGACGAGGGTGCCGAGGGTGAACATGGTCACCGCGATCCGCCGGGCCGAGCGTCTGCGCCCGGCGACGGCACGCATCGTCAAGATCCATCCCGCGACGCCGATCAGCCAGACCGCCGCCAGGTAGCCGGCGATCGCGTTGCGCTCGGTGGCGACGGTGCTGTCCGGCCACCGCGGGTAGGCGTCGCGCACGTGGTCGCCGATGGTGTCAACGGTGGCGATGTCGATCAGCGGGGCCAGCGCGGCGAGCACCGTCAGTGCCAGTCCGGCGTACATGGCACCGCGAACGTGGTCGAGCCTGGACTCCCGGGCGGGTGCTGTCGTGGTCATGGGGTGGTTCCTTCCTGGGTTCGACGGCGTCCTGCCGCTCAATTCTTACGATGTATGATTCTTTCATCGACTATACTTACGTCGTAAGAATTGTCAAAGACTCGGAAGGAGTGGCCGTGACGCCGAGCCGAGGCCGCGGGCAACGCGTGGGACTCACCAGATCGGCCATCCTGCGGGCCGCGATACGGCTGGCCGACCGCGACGGACCGGGGGCGCTGACGATGCGTCAGATCGCCGCCGAGCTCGACGTCGAGGCGATGACCCTCTACCACTACGTTCCGAACAAGACCGCCTTGCTGGACGGCGTCGTCGAGCACATCATCGCCGAGACGGCGCCACCGCACCCGGCCGGCGCATCCTGGCGGGCGACGCTGCGCGAGTTCGCCGGATCGCTGTACGCCACGCTGACGGCCCACCCGAACGTGATCCCGCTCCTGGTCACCCAGCCGGCCATGACGACCCGCAACCTGGCGACCACCGAGGCAGTGCTCGTCTCGCTGCAGGCGGCGGGCTTCCCCCCGCGCCGTGGCCTGCAGATCGTCCACGCCGTCACCGGGTTCGTGCTCGGGCACGCCCTCGTCGAGGCGACGGCACGACCGAGCGGGACGCGGGACACCCCGAACGCCGCCACCACCGCCGACGCCGTCGACCGGGAGCTCTACCCCCTGATGGCCGAAGCCCTCAGCGACGACGGCGCCGTCGACGCCACCACCCGGTTCACCGTCGCCCTCGACGCGCTGCTGTCCGGCTTCGACGCATCATGACACCGCCCGCCCGGAGGCTCGGCGCGCGGCGCCTGGCACGCGCAGCGCCTTCCCGTCCACCTTGTAGGCGTTCCTCGCGGCGGCCTCGTCGCCTACCCAGCATCGTCGTCCCCTCAACTCGGCGGATGCTGTGACCGTAGGCCCTCGATCGGCTGCCTGCCTCACCCGCGGCGGGTGGAACCTCTGACTCAGTGCCGCTCCAGCTCCACCTTCGGCAGCAGCCGGAGCAGCGGTGCCGGCATCCACCAGGCGCGGCGACCCAGCAGCTGCATCGCCGCCGGAACGATCAGGCACCGGATGATGACCGCGTCGACGAAGATCGCCACCGCCATGCCGAAGCCGGTCTGCTGGAGCAACCGTTCCGGACTGAGCATGAAAGCGCCGAAGATCACGATCATGATCGAGCCCGCCGCGGTGATCACCGAGCCGGTGTGGGCCAGACCCTCCCGTACGGCGTGGGACGGGTCCTTGTTCTCCGATCGCACCCATTCCTCATGCATCCGGGAGACCAGGAAGATCTCGTAGTCCATGGAGAGCCCGAAGACGATGGCGAAGATCATCACCGGCAGGTAGGCCTCGATCGGGCCGCCCTCGATGCCGAACAAGCCGTCCTGGTACACGAGCTTCATCGCGCCCAGCGCGGCGCCGATGCTGAGCAGGTTCAGCAGCGCGGCCTTCAACGGGATGAGCACGGAGCGGAACACCGCCATCAGCAGAAGGACCGAGAGGCCGACGACGATGGCCATGAACAGCGGCATGCGTTCACCGACCTTGCCGGAGTAGTCCTCGGACGCCGCCGTGGGCCCGCCGACCAAGTACTGCGCGTCGTTCTGCGCGGACAGCTCCGGCAGCACGTCGTCGCGCAGGGTGCTCACGAGCTCGGAGGTCTCCTCGTCCTGCGGTGCGGAGGTGGGGAAGACGAGGACCGTCGCGGCCTCTCCGTCCGGTGTGGGCAGCGGGTCCGCGACGGCCTGGACGCCCGGGGTGTCGCGGAGCGCCGTGGCGGCCGCGGCGCCGGCCTGCTCGCCGCCGTCGGTCACCACCAGCAGCGGGCCGTTGAACCCTGGGCCGAACCCTTCGGAGAGCAGGTCGTAGGCTTGCCGGCCGGTGCTGTCGGCCGGGTCGCTGCCCGCGTCGGAGAAGCCGAGCCGCACGCCCAACGCAGAGACGGCGAGGGCGCCGACGAGGATCGTCCCGGCCAGCAGGGCCGCCAGCGGACGCCGCTGCACCACGGCCGCGAGCCGGCGCCAGCGAGTGCCGTCAGCGGCCTTGCCCTTGGCCGTGCGCCGCTCGGCTCGGCGGGTGAACTGGCGGGCGAAGCGGCTGCCGAAGATGCCGAGCAGGGCGGGCAGCAGGGTGAGGGAGGCGAGCATGGTGACCAGCACGGTCAGCGCGACGGACAGCGCCATGCCCTGCAGCGAGCCCAGGCCGAGGGCGACGAGACCGAGCAGCGCCAGGATGACGGTGCAGCCGGCGAAGAACACCGAACGGCCGGCGGCGTCCATCGCATTGACGGTGGCGCGCTCCGGCTCGCTGCCCCGCACGAGCTCGGCACGGTACCGGGCGAAGATCAGCAGTGCGTAGTCGATGCCCACGCCCAGGCCGACCAGGATCATGATCGGCGGAGTCCACTCGGCGATCGTGAAGACGTGCGACGCCACGATGATGACACCGACGGTGGACCCGACCGCGAACAGCGCGATGATGATGGGCAGCCCGGCGGCAATGACCGTGCCGAACATCAGGACCAGGATGACCAGCGCGGCCAGCAGGCCCGCGCCCTCGGCGGCGCCGGTCCCGCCCTCGGCCAGCAGGCGGGCCGCGTCGCCGCCCAGCTCGACGCGGAGCCCGTCGCCCTCGACTTCCTGGGCGGCGTCCAGGATGCGCTCGGTGTCAGCCCTCGGCATGTCGTCCGACGGAGTGTCGAGCATCACCGTGGCGTAGCCGATCGTGCCGTCCTCGGAGATGGCGGCCTCGTCGTCGTACAGGCTGCGGACGCCGTCGACCCTGGGCAGGCCGGCGATCTCGTCGAGCATGTCCTCCACGCGCTGCTCGACGCCGGGCTCGCGTAGGCCGCCGTCGTCGTGCAGGACGATCTGGACGGTGTCACCGGCGCGGGCGGCGCCGTGCTCGGCCAGCAGGTCGGCCGCCTGCTGGGACTCTGTGCCCGGGAGGGAGAAGTCGTTGCGGTAGTCGTCGCCGGCGACCGAGGCAGCGGTCCAGACGCCGGCCAGCACGGCGACCCACAGGAGGAGGCCGAGCCATCGGCGGCGGTGGGCGAAGCCGGCGACGCGAGCGAACACCCCGCCCGGAGGCAGGTCCGATCGTGTGCTCTCTCCTCGGTTCAGCTCTGTGAAAGTCATGGTCTCTTCCCCGGAAAGGTTGTCGGGCGTCACGGGGCGGCCGAGCCTCCGCGCCCTGTTGACGACGTAGCCTGACGGGGTGTGACATCGACCTCGCCGGGAGGCGGCCGTGTCACACCGGGACGGGCTACGTCGTCAACAGGGCATGGGTAGGGGAGTGCGGGACGCGGAGGAGTCGCTGGCGCGGGCGTTCGAAGCCAACCGGTCGCGGCTGCTGCGGGTGGCCTACGCCACCACGGGTTCGCTGATCGATGCCGAGGACTGCGTGCAGGAGGCGTGGCTGCGGCTGCGGGGCCTGGACGACCCGGGTACGATCCGCGATCTCGCCGCCTGGCTGACGACGACGGTCAGCAGGCTGGCGCTCGACGCCCTGGGCAGCGCGCGGGCGCGCCGGGAACAGTACGTCGGAACGTGGCTGCCCGAACCACTGGTGGAGGCCCGGTCGCACGACCCGGCCGAGCGGGTGACGTTGGACGAGTCGGTGAGCATGGCGCTGCTCGTCGTCCTGGAGCAGCTCTCGCCCGCCGAGCGCACCGCGTTCGTGCTGCACGACGTCTTCGGCGTCCCCTTCCCCGAGATCGCCGAGGTCGTCGGCCGCACGCCGACGGCGGTACGCCAGCTCGCCTCACGGGCACGCCGGCACGTCGAGGACGGCCGACCGCGGACGCCGGCCACGGCAGCTGAGCAGCGGGATCTGGTCGAGGCGTTCACGGCCGCCTGCGAGGCCGGCGACCTCCCCGGGCTCATCGCGCTGCTCGACCCGGACGTCGTACTGCGCAGCGACGGGGGCGGCAAGGTCGCCACCCTGCCGCGCATCGTGCGAGGAGCTGGCCGGGTGGCCTCCGCGCTGGTCCACTACGGCCAAGACCCGTTCGACGCGCGTCCCGTCGACGTCAACGGCGCTCCGGGACTGGTGATCCGCAACGGGGACGACGGCGTGGTGACGGTCATCGCGTTCACGGTCGACGCCGGGCGGATCACCGCGATCGACGGGGTGCGCAACCCGGACAAGCTCGGACGGATCCCCGACCTGGACTGACGGCGCCGGCGCGGTAGACCGCCGACTCGCCGAACCTCGGCCCGACGATCTGCACGGCACCGGGCATCCCGTCGTCGCCGGTGCCGATGGGCACGGTGAGACACTGACCCATCACGACGCAGTTCAACCACTGGTTCTCTCTCGCGACCCCCGGTCATCGCTGGTTGCGTCACGGCGAGACGGCCTGAGGTAGGCATGCCGCCGGGCGATGGCCCCGTCGCGTGAACCTCGCTAGCGTCGACGCCGTGGCCTTCGACTACGACGGTGAAATGCGTCATCTCGACCCGCTCTTCCGTGCCGCGCTCGGCATCCGGAAAGGGGATCGGGTGCTCGACGTCGGCTGCGGCAGCGGTCGCCCCACTCGCGACGCGGCCAGGATCGCGACCGACGGTTTCGTGATCGGCGTCGACCTCTCGCGGACGCGGATCGAGCAGGCGCGCGAGCTCGCCGATCTCGAGGGCTTGCGCAACGTCGCGTTCGACGTCGCGGACGCGCAGGCGCACCCGTTCCCCGATGCGGATTTCGACGTGGTGATGAGCCGGTTTGGGACGATGTTCTTCGCCGAACCCGTGGTGGCGTTCACGAATCTCGCGCGGGCGACCAGACCCGGCGGCCGCCTTGTGATGACCGTCTGGCGCGAACGCGCCGCCAACGAGTGGTCGGGTCCGCTGATCGACGCCATCCTGAGCGGCGCGGGTCCGGCACCCAGTGACGACGGCCCGTTCTCTCTCGCCGATCGTGTGTCGACCCGCTCGCTGCTGGAGTCAGCGGGCTTCGGCGACGTCGAGTTCTCGGAGTTGTCGCGACCGGTCTGGTACGGCGCGGACGTCGACGCGGCGTTCGACGCGGTGTTGCAACTGCGGGATCCGCGCAGGGCCCTCGGCCGGTTCGCCGGTGCCGATCTCGAACGCGCCCGGGAGCGCCTGCGTGCGCAGCTGGCCGCGCACGCGACCCCGGAGGGCGTGATCTTCGACGCCCGCGCCTGGCTCGTCGTCGCCCGCCGCTGACGCGAGGACGAGCCTACGGCTTCGGGCACCGGGTCCAGATGAGCCCGGGCCAGTTCGACGACCTGGTCGGCCGCGCGAAGCGCGGTGACCTCGATGGTCGGCTGACGCCCACCTGACCGGGCATCGCGAAAGGTTGTGGAAACATCCCGTCGTCTTTGCTGGTGGTGTTCATGTCACCGGCGGAAGGAAATGGATGATGTACCAGCGGTTCGATCGTGATGTGGTGACGCGACGCCGCCTGCTCGTCATGGGCCTCGCGGGCGTCTCCGGCGCGGTCGCGGTCGGCGTGCCGACGATGTCGCGAGCGGTTGCCGCAGCGGGCGGTACGCGAAAGCGCCAGAGTGAGAGTGAGCTCGACGCCGCGTTGCGCGCCATGGTGGGTGGCTCGGACGATCCGGCGCTGGAACCGGTGGGCGCGACCGGGCTGGTCGTGGCGAACGCGATGCGCTGGCGCGGCGCTGCGGGATACGCGGACTGGGAACGACGGCAGCTGGCCCGCTCAGGCGTGGACTACCGGTTCCGGTTCGGTAGCGTCGGCAAGACGTTCACCGCCACCATGGTGCTGCAGCTGGCGGACGAGGGCCGCCTGAAGCTGGACGACCCCGTCGGTCGGCACCTGCCCGACGTCGTGCCCGCCGACGATCAGATGACCGTCCGCCATCTTCTCGGCATGTCGAGCGGCCTGGTCGACTACACGACGCTGCTGAGCCCGACGCTGCGACCCGGATACGCCTCCTACCGCGAGTTCTTCGACGCGACCCGCGCCCCGATCGCGCCCCGTGACCTGGTCGACCTGGCGGTCGGCGAGGGCATGAGGTTCCAGCCGGGCGAGCACTTCGACTACTGCACCACGAACTACATCGTCCTGGGCTTGGTGCTCGAGCGGGTCACCGGGCGGCCGTACGTCGACGAGCTGCAACGCCGGATCACCGATCCGTTGGGGTTGCGCCACACGTCGGTGCCGGAGGGGCGAGAGCTACCGGCGCCGTTCCTGCACGGCTACGGCCACTTCAACGACCGGGCACGGGAATGGGTGGACGTCAGCATCCGGTACGAGCAGGGCTGGGCCGGTGGCGGGTTGGTGTCGACCATGACCGACGTCAGCCGGTTCTTCCAGGCCCTTATGACCGGCCGGCTGCTGCCACCGCGCTGGCTGACCGAGATGAAGACCCCGCTCGGCGCACTGCCGTTTGCTGGCGGCCCGGACGGGCAGGACTACGGCCTCGGGCTGCAGCGGTTCGACCACGCGACGGGCGACAGCACGTGGGGCCACGGCGGGCAGACCCACGGCTACATGAATACCGCGATGTGCAGCGCGGATGGCCGGCTGAGCATCGTGGTGTGCTACACCGGCTTCCCGCGTCGAGAAGGGGGGACGGCAGACCCGTCGGCCGCCTTCCTCGACGTCGCTCGCGAGGTCAGCTGCTGGGCAGGATGACGTGGATGGTCAGCCCGCCGGCCGGGTTCGGCGTGGCGGTGATGACGCCCGCGTGGGCATGGGCGATGGCCCGGACGATCGAGAGCCCGAGCCCGGCGCCGCTGTTAGAGCCGGTCCTGGTGGCGTTGCCCCTCTGGAACGGCTCGAACAGCCGGTCCACGTCGCCTGCCGGCACCCGCGGACCGGTGTTGGTCACTTCAACGCCGACCGGCGTCAGCGTGCGCACCGCGACCCGTCCGCCCGGGTGGTTGTAGCGGATCGCGTTCTGGACGAGGTTGCTCACCAGCTGGTCGAGCAGTGCGGAGTCACCGGCCAGCCTCACGGGTCGGGCGTCGACGGCGACAGTCACCTCGTGCTCGGCCGCGAGAGCTGCGAAGCGCTCGGTGACGTCGTCGACCACCACGGCCAGATCGACCGGCTCACGGGTGGCCAGGCCGGCGTCGCCTCTCGCCAGGACGATGAGTCCGTCGATCAGGCGCTCCGATCGCCGGTTGGTCTCCAGCAGCTGGTCCCGAACCTCCCGCAGCTGATCCGGCGTTGGATCACGGAGGCCCACCTGGATCGCCGTGCGCTCGATGGCCAGCGGGGTGCGCAGCTCGTGCGCCGCGTTGGCGGCGAAGCGCCGTTGGGCGTCGAACGCCTGGTCCAACCGCGAGAGCAACTCGTCGAAGGTGTCCGCCAGCTCCTTCAGCTCGTCCCGCGGCCCGTCCATGGCGATACGGCGGCGCAGGTCTTGCCAGGACAGGTCCCGTGCGGTGGCCGTGACTCGGTGCAGCCTGCGCAGCACGCGACCGGCCACCCACCACCCCACGGCGACGGACAGCGCCGCGAGTACGGCGACAGCCAGCGTCGACGAGAGCAGGATGTTGTCCAGGGCTGCCTCCCGTGCGCTCGCCGCGACGCCCGGCAGCCAGCCGTCCTGCATGTCAGGCGGCTCCGGCTGGCCGGTAGGCGATCCGGACGACCCAGGACGGTCCGGTTCGTCGACGCCGTCGATGATCGACTGGGTGGTGAGGGTTCCCCGCACGAGCACATAGACGACGGTCAGGAGCACCAGCCCCGACACGAGCACAAGACCGCCGTACAGGGCGGTGAGCCGGACCCGCACTGTCGTCCGTCTCAGCCGGCGCCAACCCATCTCAGATCCGGTACCCGGCCCGGGGCACGGTCTCGATCAGCGGCTCACCCAGCTTGGCGCGCAGCTTGCTGACGCAGACGCGCACCGCGTTCGTGAACGGGTCTGCGTGCTCGTCCCAGGCGCGCTCTAGCAGCTCCTCCGCGCTCACGACGGCGCCGCGAGCCTCCACGAGCACGGTCAGCACGGCGAACTCCTGGCTGGTCAGCGAGAGGCGCCGGCCGTCCCGGGTGACCACCCGGCGGGCCACATCGACGACGAGGCCCCGGTGTTCGAGCACTGGCGGACGACGTGGCTCGGCGCGCCGTGCGAGGGCGTGGACGCGGGCCAGGAGCTCTTCGTACTCGAACGGCTTGCCCAGATAGTCGTCAGCACCGAGGTGCAGCCCGTCGACCCGGTCGCGCAGGTTCGTCGCCGCGGTGAGGATGAGGATCCGGGTACGCACGTCCCGCTCCACGACCGTCCGGCAGACGGCATCGCCATGCACGCCAGGCAAGTCACGGTCCAGCACGAGCACGTCGTAGTCGTTGACTGCCAGCTTCTCCAACGCCTCGTCACCGTCGTACGCGACGTCGACCGCCATCGCCTCCCGGCGCAGCCCCTTCGCCAGCATGTCCGCCAAGGCCCGCTCGTCCTCGACAACCAGCACTCGCATCGGACCCCCGTTCCGCCTCCGGCTCGTTCTACCAGGCATCCGCTTGCCGGTGGGCCGCGACGAGCGGCTTCACAGCATGTTCTCAGCTGATCCAGCTTCGCGTGGTCGTCGAGGCGATCCTCGCAGGCGGGTCTGGCTGGCATACACGATGGGTGCGTGGGTGAGCTGACCGCGCGACACTGATGCCACCGAGCGCGACGGTCGGAGACCGCGTACGACGATGACCGCGGGAGAGAGGACTGATCACGTCGGCGGCCTGCGGCGCCGCGGATGCACGACACGCCGCGTCGCCTCGGACGAGGTCGGTCACCTTCGACGATCCAGTACGACGCGGCCTCAGCGTTCGTCGCCGCGCCGGTCGGGAAGCACGGTGAACTCCCCGAGATCGAGGGGGTCGACCTCGCTGAGTGCGCGTTCGAGTGCGGTCTGCTGCGGTGACCCTGGTGGTGCGGGGTCACGCCCTCGGATCACGTCGCCCAGGCGTGCCCAGAGGTTGCGGCGCGTCGGCCGGGCGGGGTCCTGGCGGGCGGTGGCTGTGGTAGCGCCGATTCGAGTGACGAGCTCAGCTCCTCCGTAGGTCCTGGCGACGATCAGCGCGGCTTGGAACGCGGCCGGGCCCCCAGAGCAGGTGATGACCGGGCCGTCAACGACCAGTCGCTCGTGCGACGGGTGCGCTCCGTAGTGTTCGAGGAGCGGACCGGCCAGCCAATGGGTTGCCGCGGTGGCGTCGTCGAGCAGGCCGGCCGCCGCCAGCAAGGCGGAGCCCGTCGAGCTCGCGAGCAGCCATCGTGGTGACACGCGGCGCAGCCAGGCGGCGATCTCAGGGTGCCGGTCCGCTCCGACGCCGCCGGGGACGGCGACGATCTCGGGGGTGCTGATCTCGTCGATGGTGGCGTTGACGATCTGGACCCCTCCCAGGCCAGGCACCTGCCCGAGCGCGGTGCCGACGACCACGGTGCGGAAGCCGGGGATTTGTGACAGCACGAACCGGAAGATCTCGGCCTCGTCGGTGGAGACACCCCGATAGGCGACGATCGCGGTCGTCGAGCTGGCATCCATGACAACTCCTCGTCGCCACCCATCATAGGTGCGAGCTCGGATCTCAGCCGGCGTGAAGGATCCGCCCGCGGGTCCCTTCGACCGCGACGCGCGGCGGGAACCTGGGCCAGCCGCTCGCGAAGGCCCGCCTCGGCTCGTGCACCGAGTGGGCTGAGGCGCTCGGGCAAGTAGCGCAAGAACGGGATCGCGGCACTGTCGTCGCCCAGCAACCTCGCCCATTCGGCGAACTCCGGTTGCAGCGATGGCCGCGCATTCATGCGTTGGCGTCTCCCGCGTGACGATTCGGTCGCAGCTTGCCCAAATCGCGGAGGGGCAGGGCCAGATAGTACGCGTCCTCCTCATCACGGCCTCGGCGGACCGCCCCGAACGACCTCCACCGTCAGGCTGTCGGCCGAGGTGGCACGCCTGAGCGCACCCGCGTGCCCTCCGTGCCGACGATGTCGCGCATTTCCGCTTCGCTTGTGTGACTCGCTGCTGCCTGGGACCTCGCGGTCGGCCTTGGCTTCTCCATCGGGCTCAGAGCCTCAGCCGGTACAGCGAGATCTCGTTCTTGGCGTAGTAGATGTTCCCGTCGGGGCCAAGCGTGGCGGGTCCGGCCTCGGTGTCGATGATCTCGATGGCCATGGTCGCTGGGTCGACGCGGAACAGGTCGCCGTCGCCGGTGCTGCCGTAGGTACCGCCGTCGGGCGCGGCGAACAGGGCGGGGAAACCGGTGTTGGCATCCGCGCCCGGCCGAACGACGGCGGAGCGGAGGACCTGCCGGCTGTCGACGTCGAACTCGAACACTCGGGCGTTGTTCGTCACTCCCCACAGCCGGCCGTCGTCGGCGAAGAAGAGATGGCCGATGTCCTTCGCGTCCTCGAACGGAACACCATCCCAGAGGAGCCGGTCGGCCGCGGCGTCCCACAGGAAGAGCCGGGCAGCGGGGGCGGTCGGCGGGGTGCTCGAAACCCGGGTTGACGTGCCGCCGGCGAGGAGCAGCCCATGAGCGGCCAGACTGGGCACGCCGTGACCCTCGAAGAGGGTGCCGATGACGTTCAGCTCACCGGTGGCCGGGGTGTAGAAGCTGAGGGCGCCGTCGAGCGAACCGACCGGCGCGGTGGTTCCGATGGCGAGCCGGTCGCCGACGCTGGCCAGACCCCAGGGCCGCTCCTGCCCGTACCCGTCGAGGTTGAACAGCTGACGGGGGTTCCGGCCATAGTCCCAGGGCTGCACGGGGTCGAACTCCGCGATGCCGGCGCCGGTGTACGTGCCGAGGTAGAGCTTGCCGTCGTGGATGCCGAAGGCCTCGACCTGCGTCGGCCCGTCCAGTTGCTCGAAGCGCTCCTCTGCGACGATGTACCGCGCCATGACGCCGGAGCTGAAGAACGGCCCGACGTAGACGTTGCCGTCTGGCCCGCCACCGGTCGCGCGGATCGGCACCGGTGATCCCTGCACCTCGGAGTCGATCCATCGCTGCTCGCCGGTGATGGGGTTCCAGTGCCACATGCGGCCCGTCACGCCCATCCCGACCAGGGTCAGACCTGGGAAGCCGCGGCCGGCGAGCGTCGTGTGGCCGATGACCCGCGTCGTCGTGCCCAGCCGGCCGGTGTTGAAGTCCGTGAGCGTGGCCCGCCGGGCGACGAGGTCGTACTCCCAGAGGTTGCGGCTGTCGAGGTCCTCGGCGAAGACCGCGGTGCGCAGCTGCTCGGTCGGCCCGGCGTCGCCGCCGTAGCGAGGCAGGTCGTCGGCCCACTGCCCGGTCCTGGTGTCGTAGACCAGGGCCGCGCGCGAGGGCGAGACGAACACGAACAACAGGCCCTGGACCCAGGCTCGCGGCGTGGCGGCGGACTCGCTCGAGGCGTACGGCTCCGGAAGGGGGATCTCGGACTTCGTCCCGGTCGCGAGGTCGATCGCGAAGAGCCGGCCGTTCGGGCTCGTGCCGGCGTAGAGCAGGCCGTCGCCGACGGCACCGAGGCGGCAGAAGGTCTCACCCTCGGCGATGGGCCCGTAGTCGGTGAACTCGCCGGTGCTCGGGTCGAAGGCGAACGCGTGCCCGTCGGGGTTCGTGCCTCCGTAGACGACGCCGTCCTCGTCGACCGCAATGCTGGGGATCCGGTAGGCGTCCTCGGTGACCTGTCCGAGGTCGACCAGCCGATCCTCCGCCGGCAGGTAGCGGAACAGCCGGCCGCCGGGCCGTCCTTCGAAGTAGACGGACTCGTCGGGGGCGATCTTCAACGCGAACGAACTCTCGTGGTTCGTGATCTCGTGCGCCGTGATCAGGGCCCCCGTCTGCGCGTCGATCACGTTGAAGATCGCGGGAATGCCGTTGCTGACGACGTAAATGACCGGCCGGCCGTCCAGGCGTCCCACGGCACCGGTCCGGACGTTGACGCTGCGCATCGCAATCCCGAGGTCTTCGCCGGCCGTCATCCCGGCCGCCGTGGTCGTCCCGGTGGCGGCGGCTTCGCCCGTGCTCACCAGCCGGGTTCCGGCCCACGCTGGCGCCGCACCCGTGGCGGCGGCCGCTGCGATGGACGCACCTGCGTAGATGAACGCGCGCCGGCCGAACGGCGTCCAGTCGTCATGTCTTTGATCCTGTGGCATGGCTTCACTCCTTCGAACGGGGGTCTCACGAGCGGGGTGTGGATTGGTCAAGCGGCGGGTTCCTGGCGCCGCGCGAACTCGACAACGCGCAGGTCGTCCGCGGTCAGGGACATGCGAACGGTGGTGCCGGGCTCGACCGGGGTCGCGTCCACGACTCGAGAGTCGAGGTCGTAGACGGTCGCGATGGTGGGGCGGGACGATCGTCCCCAGACCGTCGGATCGACCTCGATCGCGGCCTCGACCGGCCGGTCCGTAGGGTTCGCGGTGATGACCAAAACGTCATCGCCGTGCGTGTAGAGCCGTGCGGCGCAGGCATGGGCTCGCAGCCCTTCGAGGAACCGGAACTGCCCGGCGGTGAAGTAGCGGAGGAACCGGCGCCGGAGCCGCGCGAGCTTGCGCAGCACGGCCAGGAGCTCCGGGCAGTCGGCGAGGCGCCGGCTGTGCATGCTTCCTGGCATCACATTGAGCAGGGCACCTTCCATGAACGCCAGCAGCGCACCGCGTGAATGCTCGTTGACGTTCGCGTTGAGGCGGAATTGGGGAAAGACGTAACGGAACGGTGCCGCGTCGGCAAGCTGGTGCGCGCTGCACCACTCCCAGCTGTAGTCGAGGACAGGCACCTTGACGTCGGTGACGTGCTCGCCGGAGAAGGTTCCGCCCGGGCTCGCGGTGCGGATGAGCGCCCGGGCCCGGTTTCCGAACGCCAGGAGTCGCTCGCCCTCCTCGTCCGGGCGGCCGTCCGCGGTGGGATTGAGGTTGGGCTCGGGCCAGGCGGAGAACTGGTCGAAGCAGATCGACGTCGCGCCGAGATCGAGCAGGCGCCGGTAGGCCTGGAGCCCGGTCTCGCGCCACCCGGATGACAGAGCGGAGCCCCGGGTCATGGTGTGGGTGCCGAGGAACGCGACCGGGAACACCGGCAGGAACCCGGGCCCGTAGGTCCAGTCGCTGGTCACCGCCTGCCCTGTTGCGTCGAGGTGGAGCCACTCCGCGTCGGTCTCCGGACCATTCCTGACGAGGTGGTGGCTGACGAACAACGAGACCGGCACGCCGGCCTCGCGGCACCGGCGCAGGGCGTTGCGCAGGTCGTCCTCGGTTCCGAGCCTGGGGTCGAGGACGATCGGGTAGCCGTTCCTGACCCACCAGTGCCAGACGCACAGCTCGGCCAGGCCCAGGTCGGGATCGGCGATCTCGGCGGCGTACTCGGGCAGCTCGTCGATCGGGAACGTCGGCGGCGCGTTGCGCACCGCCGGCCACACGGACCGGATGCCCAGTGCCTCCTGTATCCGGCGCGGCGCCCGGTACGGATAGCGCGCGGCGGCGAAGGACCGGTATGCCCGCGCCCCGGCGTACCAGTCACCGGGGTGCACGAGCAGGACGTAGTCGCCGCTGTCCCAGGTCGTGCCCGGTTCGATGAACGGATAGTGCGCCCAGTGGATGTCGACACGGTCGACGCCACGGTCCGGACGGGCCACGACCAGGCCCTGGGTCGTGTAGCGCGGGTCACGCGAGTAGAGCGTCAGGCCGCGGGAGGAGTCGCCGTAGTCGAGCCACTTCATGGCGAAGTCGATGGCGCCGTAGGGCACGTAGGTCTGCAGGCCACGGTCGAGCCACCAGGCGTCGTCCGGCCGCATCCGCAGCTCCTGGAACGGCAGGATGCGCCGGCGGCCGAGCTGCAGGCGAGCCCGGCTGGTGCCGCCGATCGGCTCGAGCCCCAGCAGCCGGGGGAACAACACCTGCGGGACGCGCTCCGACCCGGCGTTGTGGACACGAGCCCTCAGCACGAGTCCGTCGTCGGCCGGCGTGAACGTGATCTCCACGTGCAGCGCCGCCCGGTGATGTTTCGAGGCGAGCTCCCGATAGGTCAGCTGGAGGGTGCCGTCGTCGTGCTCGACCTCCGGTCGCCCGTGGATGCCGGTCTCGATGAAGTGTGAGGGGTAGTCCGGAAGCGGGACGGCGAGGCGCAGCAGACCACGGCCCGTCGAACTGCGCACGAAGTGTGTCTTCGGTTCGGTGAGCCGCACCATTGCCACCGCGCCCGATTCGGGATCGACGCCGATCCGTCCGGCCGGGATGTCGATCCACGTCATCGTCGCCTGTCGCATCAGCCCTCCGTTCACTCGTCCCGGTCAGGCCGGGTTCAGGCCAGGACGTCGTAGGTGTCCAGCGTGATCTCGTGGGCCAGCGGCTCACCGGCCACGAAGCGTTCGATCTCGCCGACGACGACGTCACCCTGGTGGAACCGCGCCTCGACCGTCCCACCGGCGACGTGCGGAGTGATCACGACGTTCGGCAGCCCGTAGAACGAGCTGCCGGGCGGCAGCGGCTCGGTGTCGAACACGTCCAGACCGGCCCGAAGCCGTCCGGACACCAGCTCAGCGAGCATGGCGTCCTGGTCGACCACCCACGATCGCGCCGTGTTGACGAAGACCGCGCCGTCGGGCAGCAGCGCCAGCTGGCGGGCGCCGATCATCCGCCGCGTCTCCTCGGTGGTCGGCGCGTGCACGGCGACTACCTGGCTGCGGGCGAACAGCTCGTCCAGGCCGACGAGCTCCACGCCGAAGTCCGCGCAGGCGGCCGGGTCGGCGTAGGGGTCGTAGGCGCGGATCTTGCGGACGCCCATGCCGCGGACCATCGACGCGTAGTGCCGGCCAGTGCGGCTCATGCCCACGATGCCCACCTGCTGCTCGGACAGCGCCCGCCCCAGGTCGGGCTGACGGGCGCTCGCCCAGTCGCGGCCGGTCCACAGCCCGCGGTCGTGGACGTGCACGTTCCGGAGCAGGACCAGGGTGAGCGTGACGGCCAGCTCCGCGACCGCGGGCGCCATCGCCTCGGCGGCCTGAGTCACCCGAAGCCCCTGCTCCAGCAGCTTTCTCGGAATCCGGGCGCGCACGGAGCCCGCGCTGTGCGCGGCCAGGCGCAGCCGGGCACCGAGGAGCGCACCGGCTTCGAACGGCGCCGTGCTCCACGACGTGATCACGACATCGAACGAGTCCGCCAAGCCGGCGGGCAGCGCGGCCCTCGCGCCAGATGCCGCGAAGGTCACCTCCCCGAGCCCGCCGAGCCGTTCCCGAGCCGTCGGATGGAACAGGAGGTCCACTTCGTGCCGCGTCACAGCGACGAAGATGCGGAGGTCAGGCGTCACTGTTCGGTTTCCTTCCGATCCAGGGTTCGCGGGGCGTAGGTGTGACGACGGTGGCGGCGCCGTGCGGACCACGATGGCGGGCCCTCTGCGCCCTCAGCCGCGTGGTGGCCTGCGGTGGAACGTGACCCGGTGGCTGCGGGCATCGCCGGCGCTGGTATCGACTGCGATCGTGATCTTGTCGCCGAACTCGACGACCTCGACGGTGTCGTCGCCGGTCCACGTGCGGTAACGCCCACGTGGTTCGACGGACAGCCGCAACCGAGCTTGCTCCTGGGTGGGATCGGACACGGCGATGCTCAGTTCGCTGCCGCGTTCCCGGACGAGCACCGAGCAGCCGCCACGGTGTCGCATCGGACCGAGCCGAACGGCGTCGGCCACCGCGACGCCGTTCGTGCCGTCGCGGACCTCGACGTAGTACGCCTTGCCGGCGGTGAAGTCGAACGCCCCGAGCGGCACCCAGCGCGAGCCGAACGTGCGCTGCCCGATCAGCCGCTCGGTCACACCGCCGTCGTGCTGGATGGCGAACGGCGTGTCCGTCGCCCGGCTGTCGCCGTCGAACCACCACGCGTCCACGCCGTAGCGGCCGGAGACCGGAACCGTGATGTGGAACCGGGCGACGGCCGTTCCACCGGCGGGATGCGCGTGGTGCTGGTGCCCGTTCCAGCGGCCGTTGCCCTGGCCGGTCAGCCAGGTCCCGCTGACGATCTCGAACGTGGGGTCCAGGTCGTCGAAGACGAGCGTCGGCACGTCGGTGTTCGCGGGTGGTTCGGCGGTGATCCCGCCGACCGTGCCGGCGTCCCAGAAGTTGGCGGCGGTGATCCCGGTCGACGGCTGGCGAACGGCGTGCAGGTCCTTGGTGTCGGACAGGATCTCCAGGTCCGGATCCGTTGCCAGCTCTGCGGTGCGCGCGGCGGACGCCCCAGGCACCAGGAGGTAGGCGTAGGTGTCGCCGGACGGATGGGCGCCGTGATCGACCCACAGCGTCAGATACCGGCGGGTGATCGGCGTGGGATCACCGCCGGATCTCATGTCGGCCCAGCTGCCCGTCCGCTCGTTCCGGAAGGCGTTGACGGTGAGCCCGGCCGGGAAGACGTAGCCGGCCACGCCGTCGATGTGCGCCCATCGCGCGTTCGAGAAGGTGCCGGTCCAGCCCTGGTCATCGGGTTGGAGGCTGCCGTCCACCCGCAGCTCGTTTTTCCCGTCGGCATGCAGGTGGCGGTTCTCGACGATGGTCTCCACCGAGTTGCCGGTCGGGCTCTCGATGACGGTGCCGAGCGCGAGGACGTACTCGTCGAAGCAGAACCACGACTTGCGGGCGGCGAGGGGATAGACCCGCTCCTGGACGTCCATGCCGACCGCACCGAAGCTGCCGTCCAGGGCCGCACCGCCGGCCCACAGCGCGGTCGAGGTCCGCCACCCGATGTCGTCGGAGAGCGGTGTGGTGTCGACGGTGATGCCCGGCAGGCGCATCTTGTCGACGGTCGGCCAGAAGTTGTCGCTGTACTGCCCGTTGTCGCCGTCGTACAGGTAGGTCATCCCGCTGGCGGTGTACGTCCCCTTGCGGTTCTCGCCGTTGTTGGCCTCGAACGCCTTGACCCAGCGGCTGTGCATGGCGATCGCGACGGCCCATCCGTTGCGGCGGTGGACGGCCCGGTCCATCGGGCCGTACGAGAAGTGCCCGTCGGGTTCAGGGCTCGGCGTGACGCCGGCGTCGGTCAGCAGGTCGTGAAACCGAGCGGCGGCGGCCACGCCGAGTCCCTCGTACGGCGGGTGGTACGTGTCGCGCTCCAGCCAACCCCGGCACGCTGCCCGCCACCTGGCCTGGGTCTGGGCGTCGACGGCCGGCACCAACCCGAGGATGGCGTTGATCGCCGCCTGACCCTGGGTGTGCTCGATGGCCGGCGGACGAGCGATCGTCCGACCGTTGACGCAGTCCATCATCCGGCCGTCATGGATCAGCGGGACGTAACCGAGATCGATCAAGCCGAACAAGTTGTGGATCGTCGGATCGGTGATCTCCCACGGCGATCCGGCCAGGAGCGCGACCGTGCTGCTGATGCCGGCGACCAGGGTCAGCCCGTACGAGCCGTTGTACGGCACGCCGGTGTGCTGCAGGAACGACCCGTCGGGCATGAACCCGTCCTCGGTGGAGTGCTTGATGTACTGGTACGTGACGCGCAGTCCGTCGAGGGCCTGGGCGATTCGCTCGCTGCTCCCCGAAACGATGCCGTCGATGGCCGCCACCATGCAGGTGTCCACTCGGTTGGCACCGCTGTGGCCGTTCTGTGACGGGTCGGGCACGAAGTGCCGAATCGCGGCCACGTATCGATCGCGGTCGGCAGCGGGCAGGTGGTCATACACGATCGCCATCGTGTCGCCCAGCCGGCGCGGGGCGGCGATCTGCCACGGGTACCAGTTGCCGGCCTCCTCGCGCCCCTCGTAGTAGGCGACCGCGTTGGCGACCCGGAGTCCTTCCAGGACCTCGGCGAGCACGTGGGCGTCGCCCTCGACCGCCGAGCCAGGAGTGAACCACGCCCGCGCCATGTCCCGGAGCCGGCCGTACGTCGTCGTCAGCATGGCGGAATCGGTCAGGTTCGCGAGCTCGACGTCGCTGAACACGCCCACGTCGCTTGGCGCGTACAGGGCTCGGGACTCCGCCACCTCGGCGTCCATGGCCGCGATCGCCTCGACGAAGACCGGCTCGCCCGGCCGGACCAGGCTCGCACCGGTCATCATGTCGCGCCACCGCGCGCGCAACGCCGCCGTGGCGTCCGGTTGGGCTTGTGCACCACCGACGCCGATGCCGGGGACTGCGAGCGCCGCTGCGGTGGCTCCGGCAGCGGAGAGAAGCGATCGGCGGGTGAACGGGCTCATGTGTCCTCCTCGACATGCGGACGGATTGCCAGGCGTCCCCCACGTGCGCAGGTCGTTCGTCACTGGTGCTCCTTGCGGGGATTCAGCCTTTGATCGCGCCGATGTAGATGCCCTTGGCGAAGTGCTTCTGCAGGAACGGGTAGATCAGCGCGATGGGCACGATGCTGACCACGAGGACGGCCATCTGGAGCGACTGCGGTGCCGGGATGAAATCGCCGACGACGTTCGGATCGACGTCCATGGTCGCCTCGTCCACCACGTACGTGCGCAAGACCAGTTGGAGCGGCCACTTCGAGGCATCCTGCATGTACAGCAGCGCGTTGAAGAACGCGTTCCAGTACGCGACGGCGTTGAACAGACCGATCACCGCGACCACGGCCTTGGAGAGTGGAAGGACGATGCGCGTGAGGATCTGCAGCTCGCCGGCGCCGTCGATCCGGGCGGCGTCGATGAGCTCCGGTGGGATGTCGAGGAAGAACGCCCGCACGATCACGACCTGGAACGCCGTGACCAGGCCGGGCAGGATCAGCGACCAGTAGGAGTTGAGCAGACCGAGTTGCTTGATGGTCAGGTACATCGGGATCATGCCCGGGCTGAACAGCATCGTGAACAGCACGGTCAGCAGGATCGGCTTGTGCGCGAAGGTTCCGGGTCGGCTCAGCGAGTAGGCCAGCAGGGTGATGCAGACGATCGACAAGGCGGAGCCGACGAGGGTGATCCCGACCGAGACCATCAATGCCCGGGTGACGATCCCGCCGGCGAAGATCGCCCGATACGCGTCGAGGGAAGGGTCGTCCGGCCACAGGACGTAACCCCCGGCCGCGTTGATCTGTGGCTCCTGCGCCAGGCTGGTCGAGACCACCGCGAGGAACGGGAGGACGACGACGGCACAGCAGAGGAACAGCACGATGCCCTTGGCCGCGCGGACCGGATGACTGGGCAGCGCGGCACCGTTGATCGTGCGTAAGCGGCCCTCACGGGGGGTGTCGGTCTGGCTCACTTGGAGTACACCCCCCGCTCGCCGAACAGATGGGCGACCTTGTTCGCACCGAGCACCAGCACGAGGCCCACCAGGCCCTTGACAAGGCCGACGGCCGCCGACGTGCCCCAGTTGCCGCCGACGATTCCCTCCGTGTACACGTAGGTGTCCAGGACCTCCGACGCCTGTGTCCCGACCGCCCGCTGTTGCAGGATGATCTGCTCGAAGCCGACGGTGAGCACGTCACCGAGCTTGAGGATGAGGAGTAGGACGATCACCCCGCGGATGCCGGGCAGCGTGATGTGCCACAGTTGGCGCATCCGCCCGGCGCCGTCGACCGCCGCGGCCTCGTAGAGCTCGATGTCCATCCGAGACAGGGCCGCGAGGAAGATGATCGTGCCCCAGCCGGCGTCCTTCCAGATCACCTGCGACGTGATCAAGGTGATGAACAGGTCCGGATTGCCGATGATCTCGAACGTGCCCCAGTCCTGGGACCGTAGCCACGAGTTCAGCAGGCCGGCGTTGCCCACCATGTGCTGGAAGATCGCGACCACGACCACCCAGGACAGGAAGTGCGGCAGGTACAGGATCGACTGCACCGTCCGCTTGAGCCGCTCGCTGAGGAGGCTGTTGAGCAACAGGGCCAGCGCGATCGGCACCGGGAAGACGAGCACGATCTGGACGAACGAGATGATCAGGGTGTTCTTCAGCGCGTTGAGGAACTGCGGGTCGCCGTTGAAGACCACGCTGAAGTTGTCGAACCCGACCCACGGCGAGTCCAGGATTCCGATGTAGGGCTGGTAGTCCTTGAACGCGATGACGTTGCCCAGCAGCGGGACGTACTGGAACACGACGACGATGATCAGACCGGGCACGCCGAGGAGCAGCAGGAACCGGTCCCGGTGAAGCCTGCGCCACCGCGACAGCCGGCGCTCGGGCGGACGCTCCTCCCGGGCCGCCGCGGGTCCTCGTGGCTCACGCGTCACGAGGTCGTGTGGTGCCGCCATGGCCTCTCCTTCACGCGGATGGGACGGCTCAGGCGTCGGCCGCCGCGAACGCCTCTTCGTACTCCTGCCGGATCTTGTCGCCCACCGACCGCTTCCAGTCCTCGACCGCACCCGCCCAGTCCGAGACCGGGCGCCTGCCCTGGACGATGTCGCCCTGCAGGGCCCACATGTTCCGGTCCTCGGTGGCGCCCTTGGTCCCCGCCGTCTCCGAGTACAGACCGACGGTCGGGTCCGGCGCGCCGGAGGGCAGCACGTCACTGAGGAACTCGTGCTGGGCACGGGTGACGTCGGGGACTCCGGGGACGTAGAGCGGAACGTTCCTGGCGGACCCGATGTAGTTGGTCGGGATGACACGGCTGAGGTACTGCTCCGTCACGACCGGATCAGTTCCGTCCAGGGTGTAGTCCTCTCCCTCGATGCCGTAGTTGACGAGGAGGAACTCCTGGCTGCCGAATGGGGCTGCCAGGTAGTCCGCGATCCGGAGCAGCTCCTGGACCCGCTCGGCGTCGGCCTTCTTGAAGGCCATGAAGTCCTCGACCGCGCCACCGGTGAGGAGCTTGGGAGCCGGCCCACCGCCGTCCCATCTCATGGGCGGGATGACCGAAAGGTCGTACTGGGGGTGGGTCTTCGTGAAATTGCCCCATCCGGGGAACGCCTGGAAGTAGATGACCGCGGAGCCGGAGTGCCACATCTGCGCGTTGTTGCCGGTGAACGAGTCCGGGTGCAGCAGGCCCTCCTCCCACATGCCGCGCACGACGTCCAGCGCCTCCGGCATCTGCTCGGTCTCGTACATGGACGTGAACGCGCCGTCGTCCTCCGACCACGGGTGCGACCGGTTGGGCGCCGACATCATCTCCAGGACGTAACCCAGCGACCACTGGGACGGGTCTGACGCGATCGCCCACCGGTTGCGCGCGGGATCGGTCAGCTCGCGGCACAGGTCGAGGAAGTCCTGCCCATCGGAGACGTCCACAGTGACGCCCATCTCGTCGAGCAGGTCACCGCGGATGCTGCAGATCGGGCCGACCGGCGGCCGGGACTGGGGGATGCCGAAGATCCGCCCGTTGACGGTGACGGTCTTCCACGCCAGCGACGGAATCGCGGCGAGGGCCGGGTAGTTCTCGATGGCGTCGCCGGACAGGAACTCCGTGAGGTCGGCGAACTCGCTGTCCAAGACGCGGGGAAACTGCGCCATCGACTTGAGCTGCATGATGTCGGGGAGGTCGCCGCCGGCGAGCGTCACCGACTGCTTGGCGTCCCACTCCGTCGGCATCGCGACCTCGAAGGTCAGTTCGACGCCGAGCGACTCGTTGAGCTTCTGCCACCGTGTGTTCCGGTCCAGCGGGACCCCGATCTGGCCCGCCTGGGTCAGGATGTGGACGGTGCCACCGTTGCCGGGCCGGCCGTCGAAGAACGGCGGCGGGTCGGCCGGGTAGCGGAAGAACGCGTCCGGGACGTGGTGGGCGGGGTCGCCCGGCAGGTCCGGCGACACCCCGGTGTACGGCGCGAACGACGGCGGTTCCGCCGCGTCCTGCGGAGCGACCGGGTCGGAGCTGTCGCTGCCGCCGCCGCAGGAGCCGAGCACGGTGCCTCCGATGAGCACCAGTCCGCCCTGGAGGAAGCGGCGGCGCGGCAAGGCGATCGGGGCGGTCGCGCCCCCGGGTAGTGGAATGCGTTCGGCCGAAGTCATCACGCAACCTCCGATTCGTCGTACGTCGATGCTGATGGGGGAGCGGCGCGTCCGTGCAGCCGTGACGAGGTGCGGCCGAGCCGGACGAGTGTCGCGGAGCCTCTGGCGAAATAGAGGCCTCCTTCGTTGTCACGGGCGAAGGCGGCGCCGGTCGGTGGCGCGGTGTGGGTGGCCAGCACCGTCCAGTTCTGCAGGCCGGGGTCGACGACGGCGAGCTGGCCGTTGATCCCGCAGAGGACCTGACCGGAGGGCAGGCACTCCAGCCGGCCCGATCCCCACACCGGGGAGGCGGAGGGGTCGTGCGCAGCGATGTCGGCGAGGCCGCGGACGGCGCCGGTCACTGGGTCGGCGGCGAAGACCCCGCCGCGGGCGACGCCCCAGACCTCGCCGTCGGGCAGTGTGGTCAGTCCGGTGACGTACTGCTCGCCCGGCAGGGGCATACGGTCCCACACGAGACGCAGGTCGGGCAGGTCGATCCGCAGCAGGTGCGCGGAACCGTCGGCGAGCGGCGCGCCGAGCCCACCCAGCACGCAGGTCCCGACGTAGAGCGCGTGACGGCCGGCGTCGTAGGCGAGCGCCGTGACACTGTGCTCGGCGACGCTTTCGGGCATTGGCACGACTCGTGGCGCGCCTCCGTCGAACGGGATGAGGAACACCCGTCCTCCCCGCCGGCCGTACTCCGGCACCGTGCCGGCGACGACACCGTCGGGCGTGCCGACGAGTGCCAGCGGGCGGTCCTGCGGCACGTCGCTCAGGTGCCCCAGTCGGGCGGCCACCTTCGGGTTGGACCCGACCACGGGAGGGGCGGCGGGGTCGAACACCAGGACGTCGGCTCCCGGGTACGTGCCCAGCCATACCCGGCCGTCGTGGACGAGCACGTTCTCCGTCTGCTTGGTCGACTCGGGAAGGCACTCGGTCAGGGTGTCCGCGCGCGTGTCGTACCAGCCAAGGCTTCCGGGCGCGAAGCCGCCGAGGTAGATGTGCTCGTCGGCGCCCGCGGACAGGCGGTGGATCTTGAGCTCGTGCTCGGGCAGCTCGACCGGCGTCTCGACCGCAGTGCCACTGGCCGGATCGTAGGCATGGATCACGCCGCGGCGGTCGACGAACACCAGGACGTGTCGGGACAGCCCGATGCCGGTCAGGTCGGCCCACGCGTACCCGGTGGCCAGGGTGCTCGGCCCGGTGGCCGGGACCGTGACGGCGACGCTCGTGTCCGTGACGCTGCCGGTGTCGAGCCGGCAGGCCTGCAGCGTCCCGTTTCCGGCCGCGAGCCAGTAGACGCGGCCGTCGTGCTCGGGGGCGAAGTCGACGCCCGCGCCGCGGCCGAGCCGCTCGCTCCAGGCGAGCGTGGCGAGGTCCAGCGCGTAGATGCTGCCGTCGCCGCTGCCGCGGATGAGGACGGTGTCAGCGGTGGCCGCGAGATCGTAGACCATGGGCTGGGCTGCGGAGAACCCGTCCGGCAGCGGCACCTCCTCCCGGACGGAGAGGTCGTCGGCGTCGAGCCGGAACAGCCGGGCCGGGGTTCCCAGCCCTGCCCACACCGATCCGTCGGCTACCGCGATGCTGCGCACGTACCTCTGCGAGGCGGCGACCTGGACGCATTCGAGCGATCCGCCGGCCGGGTCGTAGCGGAACACCTTGCCGTTCGGGTAGGTACCGCCGAAGACTCGGCCGCGCTCGTCCACGGCCACGCGCCACAGGAACGACTCCCCGTCGGCGGGCGTGCCGAGATCGGAGCCCTCGCTCTCGCCCGGCCGGTAGCGGTAGAGATGCCCGTTGGTGCCGGCCACGTACACCGTTCGGTCCGGCGCCTGGGCCAGACCGAACGCACCATAGGGCGTCGTCGCCGGCGGCAGGCGAACCGTGGCGACGGACGATCCGTCGCGGACGTCGGCCACGGTCACCGTGGGCGGGTCGCCCTTGACGAAGAGGTAGGCGACGACGCGGCCGTCCACCCACGTGCCGGTCACCGCGCCGTGGACGGCCGCGGTGTGAAGTGGCGTTCCCAGCTCCGTCAGCGGGCCGGCCGTGACCAGCCGGACGTCGTCGACCAGCGCCGTGGTCGGCATGCCTGCGGCGCAGGAGATGGCGATGTGCGCGGTGACGGCGCCGAGGGGTGCCGCGCCGCTGATGGCGACGCCGCTCCATCGGTCACCGGCGTGCCGGGCCATGGACGAGGAGGACGCCAGCTCCCTGTCCTGATGGTCGCGGTAGCTCAGGCGGAGCAGCACCGCTCCTGTCTCGACCAGGACGCGGGCCTGACCGGCGTACTCGAATCCCGGGCGGATCGGCAGCGCCGCGCTCGACAGCGTCGGCCGCGGGTCGAGTGCGGCCGCCTCGACGCGCAACCGTGTCGCCGCACCGGACCGCTCGATATGGAACGCGCCGCCGGTCCCGTCCGCGCTCGTCCAGTGCGCGATGTCCTGGTCGCCGCCCTCGCCGAAGCCGCCGTTGGGAACGGGGATCTCCTCGTACATGGTCATGGCCTGGTCTCTCGCAGCGAGGTCCGCAGCTCGTGGGAGCCGTCCGGGCGGGTGAACTCGTAGAAGAACCGGATCCACGCGGTGGTCTGGACGGCTTCGACGTAGCGCACCGTTCCCGTCCCGCCCGGCGCACCGACGGCGGGTCGGGCGCTGGCCCGGCTCCAGTGGTCCGCTCCGTCACCGATGACCAGACCGCAACGTTCTTCGTAGTTCTGCTCGACGCCGCCGCACCCGTCGTAGAAGCCGAGCCAACCGTCGGCGGTGGCGACGACGCTGGTGAGACGCGCCGTATAGCTGTCCCATCCGCCTGCCGACGGGGTCAGCACGGCGCCAGCCCAGCGCCAGGTCAGGCCGTCGTCGCTGGTGGCGATACCCGTCGACGACGTCGTCAGACCGGTGGTGAACACGTCCATGGTGCCGTGCAGATCGCTGCGGTCACCGGTGCCGTGGGGAGGGGCGTCGACGTAGGACGCGAGCAGCTGCCAGCCGCCGTCGCGACGGGCCACCCAAGGGTCTTTGACGCCCTCGGCCCCGATGTCGGCCGCGGTGAGTACGGGGCGCCGCTGCCGCGGGTCGAACCTGTCCGGCGCCGCGCCTTCGAGCAGGTCGATCCGCCAGCGCCCGTCGGCCGCGTCCACGTAGCTGACGTAGAGCCGCCAGTGCCGGTCGGCGACATGGACCAGTGCGGATCGTTCGATGGACGGGGTGTCGAACTCCTCCTTCTGCGCGGTCCAGATCGTCTCGAATCGCACACCGTCGTCGCTCACCGCGATGTGGGTCGAACCGCCTCTCTCCGGCCGCGGCCGGCGCAGCCGGTAGCTCAGGTAGAAGCGTCCGCCGCTCCAGAGCGCGCTGGGCGCGCCCGCCCACCAGCCGGGCCCGGAGCCGAGCGGCTCCACCACGGTCGTGCCTCGCTCGGGGTCGAACGGCGGCTGGGTAGGCACGCGCAGGAGATAGCCACGGCTCGAGAGATCGCGGTTCACCTGTCCGCGCGCCGCTTGCTGGCTTGTCACACCGGACGTGCCGTGGGACACTGACGCCTCCTCCTTTGATTTATTGTTTGTTTCAATTATTATGGAGTGCCGTACTGTACTGAGCCACGAACAGGCGTGTCAAGGGTGAGAGGTCTTCGGCATCATCATGGGAACCAGCGGCTATGCGGGCGCCAACCACCGCAGCGTCAAGCAGGGCAACCGGGCGGTGATCTTCCGGGCCATCCATGCGCTCGGGCCCATCGCCAGGATCGACCTGGCGCGGCGGACCGGGTTGAATCCCGGCACGGTCTCCAACATCGTCGACGAGCTGATCGAGAGCGGTCTCGCCCATGAGTCGGGCTTCCAGGCCTCGACGCGGGCCGGTCGTCGCGCGGTCGATCTGGAGGTCGTTCCGTCGGCCCGTTACGCCATCGGCCTCGACATCGCACGCAACGCGGTCACCGGCGCCGTCGTCGACCTGTCCGGGCAGCCGCTCCATCAGCTGAGTGAACCGGTCCCCGATCCCTGGGAGGGCGAGGTCTCGCAGTCGGCCGCCCTCCGGATCGCCCAGCGGCTCGTCTCGGAGCTGCCGCGCGACGAGCGAGACCGGGTCGTCGGCGTCGGCGTCGGCATCGTCGGCCCGGTCGACATCCGCGCGCGGCGGAGCTTGTCGCCCCGATCACGCGACGTCTGGCAGGACCTCGACCTCGTGACGGAGCTCGAGCGGCAGATCGGCCTGCCCACCCACTACGACAACAACGCGAACACGGGCGCCCTGGCGGAGCTGTGGTTCGGTGCCGGCCAGGGGGTCGACGACTTCGTCCTGCTCACTCTGGGCACCGGTATCGGTTCCGGTCTCGTTCTCGGCGGTGACCTGCACCACGGCGACCACGGCCTGGCCGGGGAGGTGGGTCACATGAGCGTGCGTCTCGATGGACCACGGTGCGCGTGCGGCAACTTCGGGTGCCTGGAGGTGTACGCCGCCGTTCCGCGCATCCTCGACGCGGTCCGGTCGAGGCTCGCAGCAACCCCCTCGTCGGTCCTGCATACGGAGACGGGGCTGACCATCGATGCGGTCATCGCAGCGCTGGATGCCGGCGACGAGGTGGCGACCGCCGTCTTCGACGACGTCGCGCGCTATCTCGCGGCCGGAATCATCAACATCATCTACGCCGTCGACCCACAACTGATCCTCCTGGGCCGTGAACTGGCCCGAGCCGGAGACGCCCTGATCGACCGGGTCCGCGCCGAGGTGGACCGCCGCGTGTTTCCGGCGGTGCGCGACGCCGTGGAGATCAGGTCCGCCGCGGTACGCGACGCACCAGTGGTCGGCGCGGCCACGCTGGCGCTGCGCGAGTTCTTCCGGGCACCACTGGACACACCGAGCGCCGCGTCGCCGGCCCCGATCTGACGCCGCCCGGCGAAGGGACACCATGAACATCCTCTTCCTGATGACCGACCAGCATCGGGTGGACACACTCGGCTGCTACGGCAGCCGGCACGTGGCCACCCCGGCGATCGACTCGTTGGCCGCCGGCGGCACCAGGTTCGACCGGTGCTACACGCCGACGGCCATCTGCACGCCCGCGCGGGCGAGTCTGCTCACCGGGTCGGCGCCGTTTCGGCACCGTCTGCTGGCCAACTACGAGCGCAACGTCGGTTACCTGGAGGATCTCCCGGACGACCAGTTCACCTTCACCGGCCCTCTGAACGACAACGACTACGCGCTGGGACTGCTCGGCAAGTGGCACGTGGGCACCCACAGGACCGCGGCCGACTTCGGCTTCGAAGGGCCGCACCTGCCCGGCTGGCACAACCCGGTGGACCACCCCGACTACGCCGCCTACCTTGCCGAACAAGGCCTGCCGCCCTACGCGATCGGCGAGTCGATCCGCGCGGTCACCGCCAACGGTGAACGTGGCAACCTGCTGGCCGCACGGCTGGCACAGCCACCTGAAGCGACATTCGAGCATTACCTGGCGACCAGGACCATCGAGACGCTGGAGCGATACGCCAAACGACGTGACACCACGGGCGCGCCGTTCTTCCTCGCGACCCATTTCTTCGGGCCGCACCTGCCCTACCTCCTGCCCGGCGAGTACTTCGACCGCTACGACCCCGATCTCGTCGAGCTGCCGGTGTCGGTGGCGGAGAGCTTCGCCGGCAAGCCGCCGGTGCAGCGCAACTACAGCGCGCACTGGGGCTTCGACACCATGCCGACCGAGCAGACCCGCCGGCTCATCGCGGCCTACTGGGGATACGTGACCCTCATCGACGTCCAGATCGGCAGGATCCTCACGGCACTGGACGAGCTGGGACTCGCCGACGAGACCGCCGTCGTGTTCACCGCCGACCACGGCGAGTTCACCGGTGCGCACCGGCTGCACGACAAAGGGCCGGCGATGTACGAGGACATCTACCGCATCCCCGGCATCATCCGGGTTCCCGGCGCACCGGCCGGGCAGGTGCGCGACGAGTTCGTCAGCCTCACCGACTGGACCGCCACGATCCTCGAGCTGGCCGGGGCCGACCCGGCGCCGGCCGAGGACAGCCGCAGCCTGATGCCGCTGATCCGGGGCGAACGTCCCGACTGGCCGGCCGAGCTCGTGGCGGAGTTCCACGGGCACCACTTTCCGCACGCGCAGCGGATGATCCGCGACGAACGCTACAAGCTGGTGATCAATCCGGAGTCGTGCAACGAGCTGTACGACCTGAGCACCGACCCGCACGAGCTGCACAACCGGTACCAGCATCCCGAGCTGCGCCCCGTTCGTGCGCGACTCACGCGCCGCCTGTATCATCTGCTCCGCGACCGGGGCGACAACTTCTACCACTGGATGACCTCGATGTACGACGTTGGCCCTACCGACTACGACCCCACCCTCAGCGTGTTCGAGCGCAGCGGTGCGTAGCGGCGCGCCGCCGGTGGACGATCCAGTGGGGTCCGACGGCCGGCCGAGCATCCTGCTGATCATGACCGACCAGCAGTCCGCGAACGCGATGAGCTGCGCAGGAAACCCGGACGTGCGCACGCCGGCGATCGACTCGCTGGCTGCCCGCGGGGTGCGGTTTCGGCACGCCTACTGCACGAGCCCGCTGTGCGCCCCCTCGCGGGCATCGATGGTCACCGGCCGGATGCCGTCCGAGCTGGGCGTCAACGACAACATCGCCGCGGTGCCAGCCGGGTTCCCCGCTCGGTCACTCGGCCGCGTCTTCCGTACGGCCGGCTACGACTGCGCCTACGCGGGCAAGTGGCATGTTCCCGGTGTGCGGCACGATGGCCCGGACGGGGCGCCGACGCCCAAACCGGATGCGCCTCCGGCCAGCGGATTCGACCTGATCCACGCCGGCGACCACGACGGGCTGGCCGAAGCCTGCGGCCGGTACCTCGCCTCCGACGAGCGGGGGAGAAGACCGTTCCTCCTCGTCGCCTCCTTCAACGAGCCGCACGGCATCTGCCAATGGGCGAGGGGCCAGAAGCCGCCGTCGGGGGAGGTCCCCGACGCCGACTGGCGCGAGCTGCCGCTGCTGCCGCCGAACTTCGCCGCCGGATCGGAGGAGCCCGAGGCGCTGCGGCTGGTGCAGCGGTTCGCCTGGTTGATCTACCCCACACAGAGCTGGGACGAGGAGAAGTGGCGCCGGTACCGGTACGCCTACTTCCGGCTGTGCGAGCGTGCCGACACGGAGATCGCGACCCTGCTGTCGGCGCTCGCGGCGGCTGGCCGACGCGAGGACACTCTGATCGTGTTCACCTCCGACCACGGCGACATGCAAGGGGCCCATCGCTGGAACCAGAAGAAGAACCTGTACGAGGAATCAGCGGGGGTTCCGTTCGTCGTCGTGCCGCCGGCCGGCGCCCGTGCCGGCCACACCCGCGACGACCTGGTCTCCGTCGGCCTCGACCTGCTGCCCACCCTGTGTGACTACGCGGGCATCGAGCCGGACCCGCGGTGGGCCGGGCGCAGTGTGCGGTCGCTGGTGGAGGCGGCACCGGCCGGACAGCCGTGGCGAGAGCATGTCGTCGCCGAGACGGAGTGGTCGTTTCCGGGGCCGGCGCCCGCACCGGCGAAGGGCGCGCTGGTAGCCCGCATGGTCCGGACGGCGCGGTACAAGTACCTGTGTCACTCGTGGGGGCTCCACCGGGAACAGCTCTTCGACCTGGACCGGGATCCGGGCGAGCTGACCAACCTGGCCACCAGCGGCGCACACCAAGGCATCCTCGCCGACCACCGGAGCAGGCTGGTGGAGCATTGCCGCGCCATCGGCGACGTCTTCGTCCGCCACGTCCCGGCGCCTGGGCTCGCACCACGATGAGCGGCGAGGTCCTGAGACTGGGAATCGTGGGTGCCGGGGCGATCGTCCGGAGCCACCACCTGCCAGGCTTCCGGGCGGTGCCAGGCGTGAAAGTGGAGGCCGTTGTCAACCGCACCCGCGAGTCGAGCGAGCGGGCGGCCGAGGAGCTCGGCATCCCCCGAGTGTGCGAGCACTGGCGCGATCTGGTGCACGACGACGACCTGGACGCCGTCGTCGTCGCCACCTGGCCCTACCTGCACGCGCCGGTGGCCATCGCCGCACTGGACGCCGGCAAGCACGTGCTGGTGCAGGCCCGCTTCGCCATGGACGCGGGGGAGGCCCGGGCGATCCGGGCGGCGGCGATGCGCCGGCCCGACCTCGTGGCCATGGTGTCGCCGGCCCCGCACACGCTGTGGGCCGACGCGACCGTCCAGCGGCTGCTGGCTCGCGGTGCCATCGGCGACCTGCGGCTGGTCCGGGCGTTCTGGGGCGGCGGCGACGGCGGCCGGCGCACTCCGCCCGCCTGGCGCCAGCAGCGTCGCTACTCGGGCAACAACGTGCTCGAGCTGGGCATCGTCTACGAGGCACTGGCCCGCTGGGTCGGGCACGCGACGTGGGTCCAGGCCAGCGAGCACCTGTTCGATCCGGCCAGCCCGCTCGGCCCGGCCGACGTGCCCGACCACGTGTCGGTGCTGGCCGGCTTGCCAGGCGGTGCCGCGCTGACCGTGGACCTGAGTCCGCACGCCCGGTTCGGCGGGCCGAACGGCGCCTATCTGTTCGGCAGCGCGGGCACGCTCGTCGTCGACGTCACCGGCCGGCGGCTCACCCTGCGCCACGACGACGGACTCGAGGAGGACGTCACCCCCGGCCCTGGCGAACGGGGTGCCTGGCGGGTCGAGGCGGAGTTCATCGGCGCCATCCGTGGCACCGAAGACGTCCGGCTCACCGACGTCGACACCGCCGTGCGCTACATGGAGTTCACCGACGCGGTGCGCCGGTCCGCCGCCGAGGGCCGCCGCGTAGGGCTTCCGTTGATCGTCAACGGTTAGCGACGTCGTGGTGTCGCCACCGGTTGATGATCATGGACGTCGGTCCAGGAGCTCGGGTACGACCTCGTGCTGTTCACTACCGCGCCCGGCTTAGGCGGCGGCGCTCGAACTCCTCACGGGCTACTACGACAAGCCTTCATGCTCGGGTGTTCCACTCCTCGGCCAGGAGGGCGTAGCCGAGGCTGTCGAGCCACCGGCCTGAGCGGTGCAGGGAGTCGCGGACGGTGTGTGACTCGCGCCGCAGGCCGATGCGCTCCATGAGCCGCCAGGAGGGCTCGTTGTCGGCGAAGCACAAGGCGGTGATCCGGCGCAGGCCGAGTTCGGTGAAGCAGAGCCTCAGCAGTTCGCGTACGGCCTCGGTCGCGTAGCCGTCGCCGTGGTGGGTTGGGTCGAACACCCAGCCAAGCTCGGCGTGAACGGCGCGGGCGGTGTCGGCCACCTCGGTCTGGGCCCAGCCGTCCTCGACCCGGACCATGAGGTCGCCGATGATGCTCCCGTCGCGTTCGACCATGAGGCTCGTCGCAAGCCGACCAGGTGCGGTGAAACGGGCGCGGAAGGCGCCCGGATCCGCTGGCAGTTCGGTGATCCACTGGGCCACCGACTCGAGGCGGCGGTACTGCCAGACGGCGTCGGCATCGGCCGCGCGGGCGGGGCGGAGGGTGAGCCGGTCGGTGTGCACGGGCCAGTCGAGCCGATCGAAGACGCCTGGACTCGGCGTGGCCATGGTCCGGACCGACAGCAGTGTGGTGCCGAGGTCACGTATCCGGGCCAGCAGTGCGTGCAGCTGGGCTTGGTCGGCGACCGGGCCGGTGAAGGTGGTGGTGCCGTCGGCCTGGTGCTCCAGGCACAGGCCGCCGAGCTGAACCGCCACGAGTGCGTCCGCGTGGCCGTCGATCCGGATCTCGTACGTGTTCATCGAACGCCGAGCGTATCCGCCCGGGCGCGGGTGGGAGTGTCACCCCGGCCTGCCGCGAGCCGCGCCACGCCGAGGTTCGGAAGCCGAGGAGTCCGGGGCCCGGTGGGCACTGCACCGGTCGCTCAGCACATGCTGCCGGACACAAGGCAGCGCTGCGGCTTGCGCATGCGTCGTTCGGAGAGCTTGGCGTCTATCAGGATGGAGCGGCCCGAATCGCCGCGGCGGCGTCCGCAGAAGGTGACGACGCTCAGGATGACGCTCGGTAGCGGGTGGCGATCGCGGCGGCGCGGTTGCGCAGTGAGGTGCGCAACGACTGCGGAGCGAGGGCTTCCGCGTCCGTGCTGAGCTGCCACAGCGCCCATTCGGCGTGTCGAGTGTCCTGGTAGGTCACGTCCAGCCGCAGCCAGCCGTCTGCGTCGGGCACTTCGGCGCGGACGGCCACCGCGGTGTTCAGCAGGTCTTCCCGCCGCGCCGGGTTCACGCGCACCAGCACGGTGATATGGCCGTCGGACAGGAACTGCGCGCAGCGTTCCTGCCAGAGCCGTTCCAGATCGACCTGGTTCGGTCGCTGTGCCGGTTCGGGGAGTTCCTCGGCGGCCAACATCCGCGACAACCGGTAGGTGCGGTCCGCGCCAGATCTCGTGGCCAGCAAGTAGCGCCGGTCGCGTACGGTGACCAGGCCGATCGGGTCCACCGTGCGCCACTGTGGTGCCTGGCCCGTGGCCGCGTAGTGGATGCGGAGCTTGTGTCCGGCGAGCACCGCGCGCCGGACCTCGATCATCGTTGTGTCGGGCACCTCCTCGGTGACCAGCCGGCGTGAGAGCAGGTCGGTCTCCGGCTCGACGAGAAATCGCTGGGCCGCGTCACTCGCGGTGGTCCGATGGCTGTCGGGCAGCGCGTCGACCACCTTGCGCATGGCCGACGCGAGCGCCGAGCCGAGGCCGAACACCTGCTCGCCACGCCCCGATCCGGCGGTCAACAAGGCAAGGGCCTCGTCGTGGTTCAGTCCGCTGAGCTCGGTCCGGAAACCGGGCAACAACGTGAAACCGCCATGCCGGCCGCGTTCGGCGTAGACCGGAACGCCCGCCGCGGACAGCGCCTCGATGTCGCGCAGGACGGTACGAGTGGATACCTCCAGCTCGCTGGCCAGCGTGTCCGCAGTCAACCGACCTCGCTGACGCAGCAGCAGCACCAGCGAGACCAACCGGTCGGCGCGCATACGAAAACGCTACAGGAATACATGACCAGGGATGTCGTGATTTGTTGCCAGGCTCGTCGGCACGATGTCGAAGACGGCGACTACCGAGCCGATGGACGTCCGCACTCTCGATCAACCGAATGGAGCTGATGTGGCGATGGAACGAACCGCGGTCAACCCGGTGACGTGGTCGGTGGAGATGGGGTTCAACCAGGGGGAGATCGTCTCCGGGCACACCCGGACCCTGTACTGCTCCGGGCAGACCGCGATGAGCGGCGACGGCAAGCCCCAACATGACGGTGACATGGCGGCACAGTTGGCGCTGAGCCTGGACAACCTGGAGGCCGTGCTCGGCGGGGCCGGCATGTCCCTCGCGAACCTCGTCCGGCTCAACGTCTACACCATCGACGTGGATCTGCTGTTCCCGCACTACGGCGTGCTGGCGTCGCGGTTGAGTGCCGCCGGGGTGGCGCCGACCACCACCATGCTCGGGGTGACGCGGCTGGCTGTCCCTGGCCAGATGGTCGAGCTCGAGGGGACCGCCGTCGCGTGATGCGACCGTGCCGCCTCCGCTACTCGTGCTGGCGCGAACCAGATGCCTGCCACCGCTCGTTGATCGCCCGACGATCGGTGCAGCAGCACCCCGTCACGCGGGCAGGGTGTCTCCTGGGAAGCTGTGGCACGAGTAGACCTCGCAGAGAATCATCCTGGTCCGGACGCAGGGGTCGGCGTCCATGATCTCCTCGGCTTCCTCGATCGGTACGTTCATGACGGCCACGCCGGCCAGGGTGGCGGAGGCGATCGGACACAGGATCGCGATCACCCCGTCGGCGCGCAGCGACACCATGCGTCGTTGGTGTTCCAGTTCCGTTGCCTCGGCACGGTCCATGTGTCTCTGCGGACCCCACCGAAGGACCGCCAGACTGTAGGGCTTCGCCGTTTCCGCCAAATCTCGAATCTGTTCATCGGTCACGGTCGTGTTCATGATGTCTCCTCGATCTCGTAGCGGAGGTGGATGACTCCTGGCGCCGGCACGGCTTCGACGAGGCGAAGGTGCACGTGTCCGGGCAGTGATCGGAAGAAGGGTCGGCCGCCGCCGAGCAGGACCGGCACCTGATGGAGGATCAGCTCGTCGACGAGTCCGGCCTCCAGCGCGCACTTCAGAACACCGCCGCCCATGAGCGCGACATCCTTGCCTCCCGCTGCCTCGCGGGCCGCCGCGACCGCATCCTCGATGCCGGCAGTGACCAGGGTCTGGAGTCCGCCCATCCGCGGCGCGGGCCGGTGGCTGAGCACGAACAGCGGGGCGCTCGGGTGTGGGCTGCCGTCATCGCCGAAGCGTTCGGAATCCTCGTAGGTGTTGCGCCCAGCCACGGCCGCACCCACGCGTGCGGCGAGGGAGTCGAAGACGAGGGCGCTGGGCTCGCTGAGCCTGAAGCCGTCGAACACCTGACTCGGTGTGTCCCCGTCGGTATACCAGTCGAAGAGCATCGTGCCGTCGCCGAGTCCGTGCCCGGGGCGGGGGTCCCGGCCGGTGATGTAGCCGTCGACCGAGACGGAGTGTGCGCTGATCACCTTGCTCATGTCTGTCCTTTGCTCTTGATCAGATGGCTCGGGGAAAGACAGGTCGGCAACGAGCTCGACGCTACAGCCGACGAACTGACCAGTTCTTGAAGGAATCGAGCAGGGTCCAGCCGGGCAGCCTGCCCGGCAGGCGCATGCCCGGGCCGAAGATCGGCGGGGCCGTCGCCGCTCGAGGCGCCGCCGACTGCGAGGGGACCGCGGCGAAGGATACTGGCCACCGCGCTCCAGGTGGTCTTGGGGACCGCCGCGCGGGGAGTACCGCCGTGATCGTGATCAAGGGCAGATGGGACGGAGAGCATTGGCTGGCTCGGACATGGCACGTGACCAGCGCGTCGACGACGACTCATCTGACACGCCGCTGTGGACGGCGGACTTCCGGCTGTTCTTCGCTGCCCGTACCACGTCGCTGCTGGGGGACACGATGCTCCCCGTCGCGATCACGGCCGCCGTGATCGTGGCGGGGTACGGGGCGAGTGGCGTCGGCTATGCGCTGGCCGCGCTGATCGGGCCGTTCGCAGTGCTGATCATCTTCGGCGGGGTGCTGTCCGACCGCTTCGGCGCCCGGCGGATGATGATCGTCTCGGACACGTCCCGGCTGTGCTTCCAGGCGGTTCTCGCGCTGCTGTTCCTGCTGGGTACGCCACACCTGTGGCAGATCCTGGTCCTGCTGGCACTAGTCGGGGCCGGCAGCGCCTTGTTCCAGCCGGGCGTCGCCAGCATCACCGCGCGCATAGCTCGCGACGTGCAGAAGGCGAACGCCACCCTCCGCATCTCGGAGTCCGTGACCGCCGTGATCGGCCCGTCGCTGGCTGGTCTGCTACTGGTGGTCTCCTCACCCGCGGTGGTAGTCGCACTCGACGCGTTGACCTACGCGTTGAGCGGCGCCTGCCTGCTCCGAATCCGCTCGGTTCCGATGGGTCCGGCCGGGCGGTATGGCGTGTCGTCGTTCCGAGCCGATCTCGTCGAAGGGTGGCGGGAGTTCCGAGCCAGGACCTGGCTGTGGAGCGTCATCGTCGTCTACATGCTCTGGCAGCTGGCCGGCGCCGGCCCGGCCACGACGCTCGGCTACAGCACGATCGTCACCGACCACGGATCACCGACGTTCGGCCTGGTCATGTCGGCCCTCGGGGCGGGCAGCGTCCTTGGAGGGATCGTCGCGATCAGGCTCCGCCCGCGATATCCGCTCCGGGCCGGCGCCTTCGCCGTGATCCTGTGGACGCTCATGCCGTTGAGTGTCGCGCTCGGCCTTCCACCGCCCCTCGTCGCCGGCTGCTACGCGGTGAGCGGCGTGGGCATGGCGTTCTGGATCGTCATGTTCCACACCAGCGTGCAG
This sequence comes from Jiangella asiatica, assembly GCF_004349065.1. GTDB lineage: Bacteria > Actinomycetota > Actinomycetes > Jiangellales > Jiangellaceae > Jiangella > Jiangella asiatica. The sequence goes on along the minus strand of NZ_SMKZ01000011.1, from coordinate 56,988 downwards.
ACGCACATCCCGCAGGACGTTCTCGGCCGGGTGCACGCGTACGACGCCGCCGGCTCACTGGTGATGAAACCGGTTGGGCAAGCCGTGGCGGGGCCGCTCGCGATCATCGCCGGCACGGTGCCACTGCTGTTCGTGTCAGCGGCCATGGCCCTCGTCACCTGCGCCCTGCTGCTGGCGATCCCGGCCGTGCGCGACCTACGGCGTGCGAGGCGCTGAGCCAGCCCTCCGGCAGGCGGTACCAGAAGTCATCACATGACTCGCTGGGTAGAGGCTCGTTCTACATCAAATCCTTGACACTCATCATACGACTTGCGAGGATCGGCCGCGATGAGGGACAACAAGCTCAAGCGGAGCCAGGCGATCGTCGACGAGTTCATGCGCCTGATCGCTACTGGCGAGCTGGTCGAAGCGGCCGCACTGCCGACCGAGCCCGAGTTGTGTGAGCGGTTCGGCGTCGGTCGCGGTACGGCGCGGGAGGCCATCCAGGCGCTTGCGGCAAAGGGATTGGTGACCGTACGGCACGGAAGTGGGACGGTCGTGGCTCCCCGGTGGAGGCACCACCAGCTCGACCCGGATTACCTCAGGGTCAAGGGGCACGGCCAGGATCTGGCCGAGTTCGTCGTCGAGGCGCGGGAAGCCCTCGAGCCGATGATCGCTCCACTGGCGGCGAAGCGTGCCACCGACGAGGACCTGGCCCGGCTGCGACAACTCGTCGAGGAGCTGGCGAACGTCGGCGAGGGCGACCCGGAAGTGCATGCGCGGGTCGACATCGCCTTTCACGCCACACTCGCCGCGGCCAGCGGCAACCCGGTTCTGACCGCCATGCACGATCTCATCACTCAGCTCGGCCTGCGGTACCGGCGGTCCTCGGTTCAGGTACCCGGAGCCGTCGAACGGGCCGTCATGTGGCACCGGCACATCCTGGAGGCGATCGAAGCCCGGGACCCGGGCGCGGCCGCGGACGCCATGCGCATGCACCTGCGTCAGGTCAGGTCCGAGATAGAGCACATCCCCGAGCGCCTTCTCGCACGCAGTGTGGACGGCGCGGAAGGAGAGGACGCCTGATGCGTTCAGCTCACCCGGATCGCGACTCGTCCGTCAGCATCTCTCTTCACCGGCCCGTCGCCGGGCACCGGCATGACCCACTGGGCATCCCGGCGGGTAACCCGTTGCTTTCCTGGTCGGTGGGCCAGGAAGGTGAGGCCGGGGTCGCCGGTGCCTTCGAGATACGCGTCGCCGAGTCCGAAGCGGCGCTGGCCGACTCTGACCGTCTCGTGTGGTCAGCTCGAGTCACGCGGCCTTGGGTCGTCTACGACGGGCCGGCGCTGTGCTCGCGGGACCGGCTGTACTGGCAGGTCCTCGCACGGGACGCCGACGGCGCGGTCGCCGCGACCGAGCCCGCCTCATTCGAGGTGGGCCTGGCCGGCGTGGGGGACTGGCGGGGCAGCTGGATCTCGGCCGTGCCGCACCGCTTCCGGCGGGAGAGCTGGGACCCCTGCCCGTACCTGCGCCGGGCGTTCACCCTCGACGGCAGGCCCGAACGGGCTCGGCTCTACGCCACCGCGCTCGGGCTCTACCGGATGTGGGTCAACGGCGCCGAGCTCACCTCCGACGCCTTTTTCCGGCCCGGTTGGACCGACTACCGCAGGCGGCTGTACCACCAGACCTTCGACTGCACACACCTTCTCCATGCCGGGGACAACGTCATCTGCGTCGTCGTCGCGAACGGCTGGTACGCGGGGCGGGTAGGCCTACACCGTGAGCCCGGCTTCTACGGTGACCGGCCGGCCTTCCGGGCCCAGCTGGAGGCCCACGGCCCGGACGACGCCGAGACCGTGGTCGCCACCGATCGGACCTGGCGGGTCGGATACGGTGCGGTGCTCGCCACCGACCTGATCCGCGGTGAGCTCCAGGACCGCCGGCAAGAGCCCGAGGGCTGGCACGACGCCGGCTTCGACGACGGCGACTGGAATGCGCCGGATGAGCGCGAGCACCCCGAGGACGTGGTCCTCGAACCCCAGCCACACGACTCCATCCGGGCCTGTCGAATCCACGAAGGCCGGCTCGTGCACGAGCACGGTCGCGGACCGGCGGTGTTCGACTTCGGCCAGAACGTCGTCGGCTGGACACGCGTCGACTCCCCGCTGGAGCCGTCGGTCGAGCTGATCGTCCGGCATGGCGAGATCCTCAGCCCGCACCGCAGGGTGTACAGCGAGAACCTGCGGGGTGCGTTCCAAGAGGACCGATACGCCGTGGGCCACCCCGGCCCGCACCGCCTGGAGCCGTCGTTCGCGCTGCACGGCTTCCGGTACGCCGAGGTGTGGGGGCTTCCCGAGGCTCCGGCGCCGGCCGCGCCCGTCGATCCGGCGGAGCCTCAGCGCGTCGGCTTCCGCCTGCATCCGGATACGCGAGTCGTCGCCGTCTCGGTGGAGACCGGGCACGACGCCGTTGGCACGTTCGAATGTTCCGACGAGCGGCTGAACGCGCTGGCACGCAGCATCGAATGGACAGTCCGGGACAACTTCCTCGAGGTCGCCACCGACTGCCCGCAGCGCGACGAACGCATGGGTTGGCTGGGCGACGCCGGGGTCATCGCGCCCACCGCGGCGTACATGTTCGACATCGGGGCGTTCCTGGCCAAGTTCGCCCAGGACGCGGCCGACGCGCAGACCAGTGACGGGGCCATCCCGTCGTACGTGCCACCGGTGCCTCCGGCTGAGCACATTCCCGGCGCGCCGGGGTGGTCCGACGGTTTCGTCCGCCTGGTGCACCTGCTCGTCGAGCGCTACGCGGACATCGCGTCCGCCGGCCGGCTGTATGACCACGTCCGCCGGTTCGTCGACCACGTCGACCGGCACAATCCGGACGGCATCAGGGTCAACGCGGTCGGAGCCGACTTCGGGGACTGGCTGTCGCTGCCTGAGCACGACGGGCACACCATACATCCGGGGTACGAGTACACCGGTGCTTACTCGACCAGCCCCAGGCGCGTGGTCGGCACGGCCCACAGCTATCGGACGTTCGTCGAGGCAGCGGAGATCGCCAGCCGGCTCGATCGGGATACCGACGCGGCACGATATGCCGCCCGCGCCGAGGAAATCCGAGAAGCGTACCGCTCGAGGTTCGTCGCGGCGGACGGGACGATCGAGGGCGACACCCAGGCGGTGTATGCCCAGGCCGTCGGCTACGGCCTGCTGCGGGACAAGGAGGCCGAGGCCGCGGTCGAGCACCTGTGCCGGCGGATCCGGCAGGTGGGGCACCTCACCACCGGCATCCACGGCACGGGCCACGTGCTCGGCGTGCTGGCGCGGCACGGCCGAGCCGATCTCGCCGTCGACCTGCTGACGCGTGCGGAGTACCCCGGCTGGCTGCACATGCTGGCCAACGGCGCAACCACCATCTGGGAGCGCTGGGACGGCATTCGCTCCGACGGGTCGGTGGCAACCTCGGAGATGAACTCGTTCAACCACTGCGCCCTTGGCGGCATCGGCACGTTCCTGTACGAATGCCTGGCCGGGCTGGACGCCTCCGCCGTCACCTGGGACGGGCGGGTGGACGTCCGCCCCGTCTACGCACCTCACCTGGACTGGGCACGGGCGTCGTACCGGAGCCCAGTCGGGACGATCGAGAGCGAGTGGCGGCGGGACGGCGCGACGATCCACCACCGGATCGTCGTCCCCGCGACGGCTACGGCTGTCGTCCAGGTGCCCGACGCGCTGACCGTCACACCCACCCCGGCCGCAGACGGGGCGGCCGCCGCGGCGAGCGGGACCGAGTTGGGCGCGGGCCGCCACCAGCTGGTCGTCGTCCCGGGAGCCGTCCGGTGACGCGCCGCGGAACTGAGGCTGCGCCCGGGCGTGGAGCCGGTAAGCCCGCCGGCAGACGCGCTCCGGTCACCACCGCCAGCCCACGTCCCGGCGCTCTGGTCCAGATCGTTCTGAAACTGCTCCGGCTGGTCGCGGTCCTGGTCGTCGTCGGCACCCTGGTGTTCCTGAGCATGGAACTGCTCCCCGGTGGCCCCGCGGAAGCCATGCTGGGCGTTTCCGCGACGCCGGACTCGATAGCCGCCCTCGAACGGCAGCTCGGCCTGGACCAGCGGCTCCTCGACCGCTACCTGAGCTGGCTGGGCGGCGTGCTGCGCGGCGATCTCGGGCAGTCCTTCCGCAACGGACAGGACGTCTCGACCATCGTGGCGGACCGGCTGTCCGTCACGATTGAGCTGGTTGTCGCCGGCCAGCTCATCGCCCTGCTCATGGCGCTGCCCCTGGCCATGATCTCGGCGAACCGGCGTGGCAGCGTGCTCGACCGCGGCGTCGGCCTCTTCGTGTTCTCCGTTCTCTCGACGCCGCACTTCGTCATCGGTGTCGTCCTCATCTGGCTGCTGTCGGTGAACCTCGGCTGGCTGCCCGCCACCGGCTACATGCCGATCTCCGCGGGCGTCGGAACGTATCTCTCCGGGATGATCATGCCCGCCGTCGCGCTCGCCGCGGCGCCGTTCGCGCAATACCAGCGGGTTCTGCGGGCCGACCTGATCGAGACGAACAATCGCGAGTTCATGCTGGTGGCCCGGGCCAAGGGGGTTTCCCCGCTGCGCACCTCCTTCCGACATGCGCTGCGCCCGAGCCTGCTCGGCCTGAGCACCGTCGTGGGCATCACCATCGGCACCTCGATCGGTTCGTCGGTGGTGGTGGAGACCTTGTTCGGCCTGCCGGGGCTCGGCGCGGAGCTGGTCAGTGCCGTGCAGGCCCGCGACTACCCGGAAGTGCAGGGCATCGTGCTCGTGGTCGCGGCCGCGTTCGTGGTGGTCAACGCCATCGTCGATGTCCTGTACTCCGTGATCGACCCGCGGCTGCGGCAACGCCGCCGGACTCGACGGGAGGCGCTGACATGACGACCACGACGACGGCGACTGGTGGCCGTCCGGCCGGCACCCCACGAGTCCGGAAGCGGCGCGCCGGCGGCGACTGGACCCACGTCGTGGCCCTGGCCTGGCTGGGCGTCCTGATCGTGGCGATGATCGCGCTGCCGCCGATCCTGGGCCTCGACCCGCTGGCGCTGGACTCCACGGCGCGTTTCTCGGGACCTTCCGGCGAGCACTGGCTCGGAACGGACGACCTCGGCCGTGATCTGCTGGCCCGGGCCTTGGACGGAGCCCAGGTCTCCTTGCTCGTGGGGCTTGGCTCGACGGCCATCGCCGCGCTCGTCGGGGTCCCGTTGGGGATGCTCGCCGGTTATCGGGGCCGGCTCGCCGACGCGGTGGTGTCGTTCCTGGTGGACGTCTTGCTGGGCTTCCCCGGCCTGGTTCTTGCCCTGGGCTTGGCCGCGTTCCTGGGACCGTCGGTGCCGAACGTGATGATCGCCATCGCGGTGCCGCTGGTCCCGGCGTTCGCCCGGCTCGCGCGGGCACAGACCATGTCGCTGCTCACGCGCGAGTTCATTGAGGCCAGCCGGGTGATCGGCACACCAACGCTGTCGATCATGAGACGAGACATCGTGCCCAACATCACCGAGCCCGTCCTCGCCTTCGCACTGGTCAACGTCGGACGGGCGATCCTGATCGAAGGCGGCCTGAGCTTCCTCGGGATCGGCGTGCCGCTGCCCCAGCCGACGTGGGGAACGATGATCAACGAGGGCCGCGTCTACCTGACCCAGAGTCCGGCGATCATCCTCGCGCCGTCGGTGTTCATGATGCTGACCATCCTCAGCATCAACCTGCTCGCCGACCGGTACCTCCTCGACCGCACGACCGTGGCGGGAGGTTCGTGATGACGGACACTGTGACCGTTCCGCTGCTCAGCGTCGAGAACCTGAAGGTCCGTTTCGCCACCCCGGAAGGGCTGGTCACCGCCGTCGACGGCGTCGACCTTCAGCTGGGGCACGGTGAACGGCTCGGCATCGTCGGTGAGTCCGGATCCGGGAAGAGCGTGCTCATCCGCACCATCATGGGCCTGTACCGGCCCGGCGATGCGTCCATCGAGGGCGACGTCGTCTTCGACGGACGTCGCGTCCTCACGATGACGCCACGGGAACGACGGCGGATCTGGGGCAGCGAGATCGGCATGATCTTCCAAGACCCGATGAACTCCCTGCATCCGATCACGCCGGTCGGAGCCCAGATCGCCGAAGCGTTGCGGCTGCACCGCGGCATGACCCGCAAGGAGGCGGCCGAACGGGCGGTCGAGCTGCTCGACCTGGTGAAGATCGCTGATCCGCGGCGGCGTAGCCGCCAGCGCGCGCATGAGCTGTCCGGTGGCATGCGGCAGCGAGTGATGATCGCCATGGCGATGGCGTGCGAACCGAAACTGCTGCTCGCCGACGAGCCGACGACGGCGCTCGACGTCACCGTGCAGGCCCGCATCCTGGAGCTCTTCGACTCGCTGTGCGGGGAGTTCGGGATAGGGCTGATCCTGGTCAGTCACGATCTCGGTGTCGTGGGCCGGCACACCGACCGGGTCGCCGTGATGTATGCCGGCCAGGTGGGGGAGACCGGGTCGGTGCGGCAGGTGCTCGAGCGGCCCACCATGCGCTACACCGGCGCGCTCCTGGACGCCGCGCCGCGCTGGGGCCGCGACCATCAGGTGCTGCCGACGCCGATCGGTGGCCAGCCACCGAACCTGCTGACTCTCGGGCCTGGATGCCACTTCGCGCCACGCTGCCCGGGCGCCACCGACCGGTGCCGGGAGGCGCGGCCCGCGCTCGTCGCCGTGCCCGGCCAGCCGGAGCACCGCGCGGCCTGCTGGCACCCGATCGATGCGCCCGACCCGGCCGAACGGGAGGTGACCGTGCGATGAACCAGCCCCACAGCGCGGACCACGACCCGGTGCTCGCTCTCCACCACGGCCGCGTGGTCTATCCGGGGCCGGCCGGCTCGGGGTTCGAGGCGATCCGGGATGTGTCGGTGACGCTGCACGCCGGTGAGATCCTCGGCCTCGTCGGAGAGTCCGGATCCGGGAAGTCGACCACCGCTCGGGCGATGCTCGGCCTCACCCACCTGACGTCGGGCAGCCTGACCTATCGCGGGCAGGCCGTGACCTGGGCGGACCGGCGGTTCCGGTCCCGGGTGCAGGCGATCTTCCAGAACCCCGCCGGATCGTTCAACCCCAAGCGGTCCCTGCTGGACTCCGTGGCCGAACCGCTTCGGGTCTGGAAGCGCGGCACCAAGGAGCAGCGCCGGAAGACGGCTCTCGACGCCTTGGGCCAGGTCGGAATCCCGCCCGAGGTGGCCGCCCGCCGGCCGAACCGGGTTTCCGGCGGTCAGTGCCAGCGCGCCGCGATCGCCCGGGCGATCGTCCTCGAACCCGAGGTCCTGATCTGCGACGAGCCGGTCTCCGCCCTCGACGTGTCGATCCAGGCGCAGATCCTCGAGCTGCTGGCCAGGCTTCGCGCCGAGCGGAACCTGGCGATGTTGTTCATCTCCCACGACCTGTCCGTGGTGTCCGCGCTGTGTGACCGGACCGCGGTCATGTACGCGGGGGAGATCGTCGAAGAGGCGCCGACGCTCACCATCGCCAACGCGCCGACGCACCCGTATGCGGCGATCCTCCATGATGCCGCCGCGGCGGTCACCCCAGGAGCGGCTGTCGGCGAGCCCCTTGTCCCGCGAGGCGCGGCAACCGTCGACGGGCGACATCTGGCCGGGTGCCGTTTCGAGGAGGTCTGCCCCCGCGCCACTCAGCTGTGTGTGACCGACCATCCGGAGCTCACCGGGGACGAGCACGCGGTGGCGTGTCACCACCCCATACCCGTCGCTCCGGCAGAGAACGACGTGTACGTCCGCTCGCATCCGTCCGGATCCGCGGAAGGAACGACACAAAGGAGTGCAAGGCCATGAGACGACGCATTCGGTCGACATCGGTGAGGCTCGCCGCGCTCGTCATCACCGCGGCCTTGGCCGCTTCGGCCTGTGGGTCGCCCAGTCCTGGCTCCGGCGGTCCGGCGCCGGACGACCAGGGCTCTGGTGAGAACGTCCTGGTGGCGAACATCGCCGAGGCCGTGACCACCCTCGACCCGGCGCGGGGCTCGGCCAACGGCATGGCCACCGTGGGGTATGCGATCTACGACACCTTGATGAAGGTGGAGAGTCTGGGCGACGAACCCACGCCGAACATCGCCGAATCGCTGGAGCCGAACGACGACTTCACCGTGTGGACGATGACGCTGCCCGCCGGGCTGAAGTTCAGCGACGGCACGGACTTCGACGCCGCGGCGGTGAAGTTCAACATGGACCGGCACCTCGACCCGGACGCCGGATCCACGGCCGCCGCGCTGCTGTCGTCGGTCGAATCGGTGACGGCGCCGGACGAGACCACCGTGGTGTTCACCCTGAAGTATCCGTTCTCGAACTTCCCCACGGTGTTGGCGTTCGACGGATCGGGCACCGCCGGCTACGTCGCGTCCCCCACCGCGCTGGAGGAGCACGGTGACGACTACACCGCCCATGCCGCGGGTGTTGGGCCCTTCAAGCTCGAGTCCTGGGCCCCCGGTGCCGACGTCGTTCTCGTGCGCAACCCCGAGTACTGGAACCGGGACGAGAAGGAGATCCAGCTCGACCAGGTGGTGCTGAAGAACATCCAGGACGAGCAGTCCCTCTACCAGGCCATCCAAGCCGGCGACATCGATCTCGGGTGGTTCGCCGAGCCCAGCATTCTCAAGGACGCCACCACGAACGACCGCGTGAAGTACACCATGGGCGTCGGGAGCGACCAGGAAAGCATCGCGCTCAACATGACGGCCCCGCCGTTCGACGACCCCCGCGCCCGGCAGGCGGTGTCCATGGCGATCAACCGCGAGGAGATCGTCGACCTGGTGATGGAGGGATTGGCCGAGGAGGCGTACAACCTCTTCCCGGAGTCCGACCCCTTCCACAACGACGCGTCGAACCCGCCATTCGACCTCGAGGCCGCCAAGGCGCTGGTCGCAGAGTACGAGGCCGACACCGGACGACCGCTCGAGTTCACCTACGACTGCCGGCCGGACATCCGCGCGACGTCGGTGATCGAGCGCCAGCTCAGCGCGGCCGGGATGAAGGTGAGCGTGCAGAACGTCAGCGGGGCGGATCGGCTCGCGGCGTACCTCGCCGGTGACTACCAGGCCGTGTGCTGGACGATGGCCGGCTTCCTGATGCCCGACGCTCTGCCGTACCGGTTCTTCCACTCCTCCGGTGACCTCAACTCGATGGGTTTCGACAACGCCGAGTTCGACTCGTACGTCGACCAGGCGCGGCAGGTGGCCGACCCGGCGAGGCGGAATGAGCTGTGGTCCGCCGCCGACGAGATCCTCGCCGCCGAGATGCCCTGGGTGTGGACGACGTCCACACCGATCGGATGGATCTACTCGCCGGACATCGAGAGCGTCGACTTCGACGAGCCGGAACGGCTGCGGTACAAGATCCCGATCTTCGAGAACATCTCGCTGAACAGATGACGGTCCAGCCGGCGAGGACCGGCGCAAGGAGGTCAGAGACTGATGGAATGGCGCGGTCGCGTCGGTGTCGTCAGCGGCGCCGCATCCGGGATCGGACGAGCCACGGCTCACGAGCTGGCGTCGCGTGGAGCTCATGTGGCGATGATCGATGTCGATCAGGCCGCTCTTGAGGAAGCCGGGGCGGTCATCCGTGACAGCGGCTACGACGTCACGACGGTGGCACTCGATGTCAGCGACCGGCCGGCCGTCGGTGCCGCCCTGGCGTCGGTGGCCCAGCGCCACGGACGCCTCGACACCGTCGTCAACTGTGCCGTCAACTTCCTGGCCCGCGGCGTCGACGTCACGCCCGACGAGTGGGACCGGGTGCTGCGGGTGAACGTCGGCGGCATCAGCAACGTGGTGCAGGAGGCACGGCCGTACCTGGCCGGCACCGAGGGCGCGGCGGTGGTGAACACGGCGAGCATCTCCGCCCACATCGCCCAGCCACGGCGGTGGACCTACAACACCTCGAAGGCGGCGATCGTGGGGCTCACCCGGTGCATGGCGATGGATCTCGCACCGGACGGTATCCGGGTCAACGTGGTCAGCCCAGGGTGGATCTGGACAGCCGAGGTGAGCAAGGCCGCCGACGGCGACCGGGAACGCTGGGAGCCGGTATGGGGCAGGTATCACCTGCTGCGCCGTCTGGGTGAACCAGAGGAGGTGGCGAAGGCCATCGTGTTCCTCTGCTCGTCCGAAGCCAGCTTCATCACCGGAACCGAGCTCATGGTGGATGGCGGCTACTCCGCCATGGGGCCCGAGGGTCTGGGCGAGACGTCGACGTTCGCCGGCAATGCCGCGCAGGTGACGGCAGACGGGAGCGGGGCATGACCGACGGCCACTGGGTGGTCATCACCGACACCAACCTCGGCGACGGCTCCCATGAACGTGCCGAACTCGGCGACGCGTTCACCGTGACACGCCACCACGTCACCACGGAGGATGAGGTCATCGAGGTCGGCCGGGGCGCCGACGCGCTCATGGTCCAATGGGCGCCTATCACCGGCCGCGTTCTGGAGAGCCTGCCCGGACTGCGGGCAGTGGTCCGCTACGGCATCGGCCTCGACAACGTCGACCTCGAAGCCGCCCGGCGGCTCGGCATCAAGGTCGGCAATGTCGATGACTACTGCATCGACGAGGTCGCCGACCACGCGGCCGCCGCCATCCACGCGCACAGCAGGCGGCTGGTCAGCGCCGCTCGGTCATTCGCCGAGCGTGGCTGGACCACCGAGGGCATCGCGGAGCCGGTGCCGTTGCGCGAGGACGTGGTCGGTCTGGCCGGTTTCGGCCGGATCGGCCGCGGAGTTGCCACCAGGCTGCGTGGGCTGGGGTTCCCGGTTCAGATGTGGGATCCGTTCGTCACCGACGTGCCCGCCGGCATCACCGTGGCCGAGTCACTTGAGGAGCTGGCCAACGCGGCGAACCACCTGAGTCTGCATCTCGCACTGACCCGCGAGACCGAGCACGTGGTCACCGGCGCCGTCCTCGATGCCCTGGGTCCGTCAGGACACCTGGTCAACACCGCGCGCGGGGGTTTGGTCGACGAGGCCGCCCTGCTGGCCGCTCTGGAGGCCGGCCAGGTCGGTTTCGCCTCCCTCGATGTGCTGGCCAGCGAGCCGCCGACGGGTGTATCGGCCCGGCTCGCAGCCCATCCTCGGGTTCTCGTCACACCGCATGTCGCCTACCTCTCGACGGGCTCGCTCCCACAACTACGGATCCGGGCGGCGCACAAGGTGCGGGAACTACTCGGCGCCGACGACCAAGGGGTGACGGCATGAAGGCCATGGTGTTCACCCGCCCGGAGACCGTCGAGATGCTGGACGTTCCACCGCCCGAGGCGGCACCCGGTGACGTCATCGTCGACGTCCGGGCCGTTGGCATCTGCGGGAGCGAGCTCCACGGTATCGGTCCGCAGACCCTGCGCAGGCCGCCCCTGATCATGGGGCATGAGCTCGGCGGCCTGGTGGGAAACCGGCGGGTGACGGTCAACCCGCTGCTCAGCTGCGGCGAGTGTGACAGGTGCGTCGCGGGTGAGGACAACCTGTGCCGTGACCGCGCCATCGTCGGCATCGATCGGCCAGGCGCCTTCGCCGAGGCCGTCGCGGTCCCGGAACGGGCGATCCACGAGATCGACCCTGCGATGACGTTCGAAACGGCGGCGATGGTCGAACCGCTGGCGAACGCCGTCCATGCCCTTGGCCTCGCCAACCCCGACCCGTCCGACCGAATCGCGGTCATCGGTGCCGGCGCCGTCGGCCTCATGTGCCTTCTCATCGCCCGGCGCCGCTTCGCCCGGGTCGACGTGTGCGATCTCGACGCCCACCGGCTGGAGACGGCGCGGCGGCTCGGGGCGTCGAGCACCGCAACGGCACTGCAGGGCGAGTACGACGTCGTGATCGACGCCGTCGGTGCCGAGGCCACCCACCGCGCCTCGCTCGACGTGCTTCGTCCAGGTGGCACGGCGGTGTGGATCGGACTGCAGAGCCGTGAGCCCGGCTTCGACGGGCAGGACATCGTCCGTGAGGAGAAGCGGGTCCTGGGTTCCTACTGCTACACGCGGGCCGATTTCGCCGCGGCCGTGAAACTGGCGGCCGAGCTGCCGCTGGACTGGTACACCCCGTTCCCTCTCGGCGAGGGGGTCGACATCTTCACCAAGCTCATGGCCGGCACCGCCGGCGCGGTCAAGGCGGTGCTCGTCCGCTGAGGCGACTGGCCGCCACGACGAAGATGCCAACGAAAGGGCGATGATGGGTTTCGAGATCAGGCTGCTGCATGTGGGTGACGGAGAGGTTCCGGGCCCCGAGGTGTACTGGATGTCGGACTGGGACCAGTGGTGCCGGCTGGCTTTCCAGGCCTTCCTCATTCAGGGCGGCGGCGTCAACGCGCTGGTGAGCACCGGTCCGGCGGAGGATCTCACGCCCATGAACAGCCAGTGGGCGTCGTTCCTCGGGGAGCGGGCGGCCATGCGGCGTGAGCCCGGCCAATGGCTGCCCGACCAGCTGCGCGCGTTGTCCGTGGAACCGGAGGAGATCACCCAAGTGATCCTCACTCCACTCCAGCTCTACACCACGTCCAACGTCGCACACTTCCCGAACGCGGAGATCTTTCTGGCCGAGCGGGGATGGACGCATTTCCACCGGACCAAGCGGCACCCACACGACGACCGCTGGAGCTCCATTCCGCCCGACGTCCTCACGTATCTGACCCACGACGCGTGGGACCGGGTACGGCTGCTCGCGGACGAAGACGAGATCGTCCCCGGGCTGCGGACCTGGTGGGCCGGAGCGCATCACCGCGCGAGCATCGTCGTCGAGGCGGACACGGAGTCCGGACTCGTCACCATCACCGACGCCTACTTCACCCGCCGCAACCTGGACCAGCGGCATCCCATCGGCATCTGCGAGAACATCTACGAGGCGTTGGACGTGTTCGACCGGGTGAGCGAGGTCGCCGACCACGCGCTGACCCTGTACGACCCGGATCAGCTGACGCGGTATCCGGGCCGGCTGATCGGCGGGAGCACCGCCGAGGTCAGTGGTGGCTGAGTTCACGTTCGAGCCACTGACCCCGACGGCGTTCCTGCGCCGGTCAGCGGTCGTCTTCGCGGGCCGTACCGCGGTCGTCGACGGCGACCGCGTCTTCACCTACGGGGAGCTCGCCGAACGGTCGAGGGCGCTGACCGGGCTACTGGACAGTCTCGGGGTGGGCGAAGGCGATCGAGTCGCGGCGCTGTGCGCCAACAGCCACGTGATGCTGGAGCTCCATGAGGGCGTTCCGCTCCGCGGAGCGGTACTCGTACCACTCAACACACGGCTGGCCGTGGACGAACTGTGCTACATCATCCGGCACTGCGGCGCCGCGGTGATCGTGGCCACCGCCGAGTTCGCCGAGGCCGCCCGCCGGATCGTGGATGCCGCCGGCGTTCGCGCGGTGATCGCCGGCGGTCCCGACGACGAGTACGAGCGGCGGCTGGCCGTGGCGACGCCCGCGCCGATCCCCATCGCCGACGAGACGACGCTCCTGGCCGTCAACTACACCAGCGGCACCACCGGGCCGCCGAAGGGCGTGATGTACCACCACCGGGGCGCCTACCTGCAAGCGCTGGCGATGGCGTTGCACAACGGCCTCGACCCGGCCAGCCGCTACCTGTGGACGTTGCCGATGTTCCACTGCCACGGCTGGAGCTTCCCATGGGCCGTCACCGCGGCCGGTGCCACGCATGTGTGCCTGCGCTCGATCGATCCCGACGCCATCTGGGGGCTCCTTCGCCGGCACCGCATCACGCACTTCAGTGCCGCACCGACGGTGCTGTCCATGATCGCGAACGCGCCGGAGGCCGCCGGCCCGGCGCTGGAATCGGCGGTGGCGGTGACCACGGGCGGCGCACCGCCGTCGCCCACGTTGCTGGCGCGGATGCGCGAGCTGAACATGGACGTGACGCACCTGTACGGGCTCACCGAGACCTTCGGGCCCATCGCCGTCAACCAGTGGAACCCGGACTGGGATGCGGCGTCACCGGATCAGCAAGCGGTGCTGCGGGCTCGGCAGGGCGTGCCGAACGTGATCGCGAGCCCGTTGCGGGTGGTGGACGAGCACGGCGCGGACGTGACCGCGGACGCGACGACGCTCGGGGAAGTGGCCGTGCGCGGCAACGACGTCATGCTGGGCTACTACCGCGACGACACCGCGACCCGCGAGGCCACGGTGGACGGCTGGCTGCGCACCGGCGATCTGGCCGTCCGGCACCCGGACGGCTACCTCGAGATCCGGGACCGCCGCAAGGACATCATCATCTCCGGAGGGGAGAACATCTCATCCGTCGAGGTGGAACGCGTTCTGGACAGCCACCCGGCCGTGCTGGAGAGCGCGGTGGTCGGCGTGGCTCATGACAGGTGGGGGGAGGTGCCGGTCGCGTTCGTCGACCTCAAGCCCGACCGGGCGGCTGACGAGGAGGACCTGATCCGTCACGTCCGCGGCCGGATCGCCGCGTTCAAGGCGCCCAAGCGCGTCGTGTTCGGTCCCCTGCCGAAGACGTCCACCGGCAAGACCCGCAAGAACCTGCTGCGCCAGCGGCTGGTGGCCGACGTGCTTCCGGATGCCGGGCACTGACCGGCCGCTGCCGCCAGCCGACGCGTACCCCTACCACGGCCAGGATCGCCCCAGCGCGCGCAGGCCGGCCGCGGCCAGCGGAGCCACCGCGTCGCCGACCGTGTCGAATCCCGTGCCGCGCGTCAGACCCTGGCGGTAGCGGGCGTGAATGCCCTCGGCGATGACAGCGATCTTGAAATAGCCGAGCGCGACGTAGAACGCCAGCCCGGCCAGATCCCGGCCGGTCGAGTCGGCGTAGCGCTGGGCGAGGTCTGCCGCGGCTGGGAGCCGCCGGCTGGTGGAGGCTGCCGAGCCGGCCAGGACCGGTTCGAACGCCGGGTCGGAGTAGACCAGGTGCAGGCCGAGGTCGGCAAGCGGATCGCCGAGCGTGGCCATCTCCCAGTCGACGATGGCCCGCACGACGGCCGGATCCCTCGGGTCCAGGATCGCGTTGTCGATACGGAAGTCGCCGTGCACGATCGACACGGCGCATTCCGTGGGGCAGGCGTCGGCCAGCCGCGCGTGGAGAGTGTCGACGTCGTCGAGCCGGCCGGTGCTGACCCGGTGCCACTGATCGTTCCAGCGCCGCACCTGGCGGCCGAGGTATCCCTGCGGGCGACCGAAATCGGCCAGCTCGACGCTCGCGGGCTCCACGGCGTGCAGACGCGCCAGAACGTCGACGAGTCCGAAAGCGCAGCGGTGAATGTCGGCCGATGGCAGCGCGTGCAGCTGCGCCTGAGTGCGCAGGACCGGGCCGTCCACGTACTCCACCACGGAGAACGGCACACCCAGCACGCCTGCGTCGGCGAATGCGACCGCCCGGGCAACCGGCACAGGGCTATCGCCCAGCGCGGACACGACCCGGTACTCGCGGTACATGTCGTGTGCGGACGGAGTGAGGCCACCAAGCGGGGGGCGGCGCAACACCCAGGCCGTCCGCCCATCGGTCAGCCGGTACGTCAGATTGGACCGGCCGCCTTGGAGCAGTCTGGCCGTGAGCCGGCCCCGGAAGCCAGGGACGCATTCGGTGAAGTACCGTTCCAAGGCCCGCGAGTCGAGGCCGTCGACGCCGCCGGACGGGGTGCCGCTCACCCGTTCGCCTTGTCGTTCCGGTGTACGACACGCCGGGCGATGGCCCACCGATGCGCCTCTGACGGGCCGTCGTAGATCCGGAATGGCCGCACCTCCCGCAGGAACCGGCTGAGCGGCAGGTCCCCGGAGATGCCGAGCGAGCCGCAGATCTGCACCGAGCGGTCGACCACCCGCCAGACGGCCTCGGCACAGAACGTCTTGGCGATGGCTGTGGACTGTGCGGCGGCGTGGCCGTCGTCCAACTCCCAGCACGCGCGCATGATCAGTCCACGCGACGCGGCGATGTCGATCTCGTTGTCGGCGATCATCTGCTGGACCATGCCCAGCTCGGCCTGGCGCGACCCGAACAGCCGCCGCTCGCCGGCCCGGTCCACCGCGACGTCCTGGGCGCGGCGGGCGATGCCGAGCCACCGCATGCAGTGCGTCATGCGGGCGGGTCCGAGGCGGACCTGCGCGTAGCGGAAGCCCTCGTCGACCTCGCCGAGCACGGCGTCGTCCGGTACGACGCAAGCGTCGAAGAGCAACTCGATGTGGCCGCCGAAGAGGCTTTCGTCCAGCGTGTCGATGTGCCGGATCATCGTCATGCCGGGAGTGCCGGCATCGACGAGGAACATGGTGGCACCGCCGGGATCTCCTGGCTCGCCTGATGTCCTGGCCATGCAGATGGTGAATCCCGCGCCGTCCGCGCCGGTGATGAACCACTTCCGTCCGTCGATGCGCCAGCCACCGGCGACGCGCTCGGCACGGGTGGTCAGCGCGCTCGGATCGGATCCGGCGCCCGGCGTCGGCTCGGTCATCGCGAAGCAGGAGCGGATCTCACCGGCCGCCAGCGGCCGTAGGTATCGTTCCTTCTGGCTCGTGTTCGCGACGGCGTCGAGAAGGTGCATGTTGCCCTCGTCCGGTGCGGCGATGTTCAGCGCCAAGGGACCCAGCAGCGAGTAGCCCGCCTCCTCGAACACCGCGGCACGGCCCCGCATGTCCAGTCCGTGGCCGCCGAACTCGGTGCCGGCGTGCGGGGCGAAGACGCCGGCATCCTTCGCCTCGCGTTGGAGTGCGGCCCGGGTCTCCTCGGACCGGACAACGCCCTGGTACCGCTCCTCGATGGGGATGACCACGTCACGGACGAACATCGCGGTGCGCTGGGCCAGGTCGGCGACGACCGGCTCCGGACTGAAGTCGACGGCCATGTCATCTCCATTCGGCTAATTGTAATTAGCCGCACCGTACGGGAGCTGGCCAGCGATGGCAAATGTGCCGTCCACTATGGTGTAGCAGAGAGCTAGACGGAATTAGCCGGCAACTCGGCAGGGAGGACCATGGCGGACTCGTCCCGAGCGGATGACATCAAAGCTGCCGCGCTGGAGTTGTTCACCAGGCTCGGATACCAGGCGACGACGATGGCGGACATCGGTGCCGCGGTGGGAATCCGCGGGCCGAGCCTGTACAAGCATGTGGCATCCAAGCAGGACCTGCTCGTACAGATCATGACCGGCACCATGACGGACCTGCTGTCCGCGCACCGCGCCGCCGTCGCCACCACCGGCGACCCCACGGAGCGGCTGCGCAGAGCCACTGAGGCGCACGTGCGCTACCACGCCAGACACCGGCTGGAGGCCTTCGTCGGAAACCGCGAGATCCGCAACCTGGTGGAGCCCCATCGGGGCACGGTGCTGGGCCTGCGCGCGGAGTATGAGAGCTGCTTTCGTGATGTTGTCGACGCCGGCATCAGAGTTGGGCACTTTCAGGTGGCCTCGGCACGCCTGGCCTCATACGCCATCCTTGACCTTGGGATCGGCCTGTCGTCCTGGTATCGAGAGGACGGCGAGCTCACCGAGGATGCAGTGGTCTGGCAGTACAGCGCATTCGCGCTCAGCATCGTCGGCGCTTCGACCTGAACCCGGCGGCCGGGGGTGGCAGGTGGGCGCCTGACGGTCCACCCGCCGCGGCGACGACACCAAGGCTGTGCACGCAGGCTGGTGCCGGGCCCGCGCACTCAGCGGGCTGCGGCACGAGTGAGATCAGGCCGGTGACAACGTCGTGTCACTGTGCCTGCCGGCTGCGACGTTGGCGTCGTACCCAATGCCCGGCGCGGATGGTGCCCGGACCATGCCGTCAGCGCCGACAGCGGCGTCCGGGATGATCGGGTTGCCCATGATCTGGCTCTCGTAATACGTGGTGTTCGGCACCGCCATGCACAGCTGCCGCTGCAGCAGGCCGGACCCGTGGACCTCTGCGTTCATCAGGTACGCCTCGGCCAGGTGGGCGATGCGTATGGCGCCGGTGAAGCCACCCTTGAGATGCGGGCTGGTGCGCACGTAGGTGGCGCTGCCGGACGCGATGAAGTCCGCTGTGTTCATGTGTGCGCCGTCGGCGGTCTCGCCAACGAGCAGCGGCACCCCGATGTTCTCGGCCAACCAGCGGTGGGCGGTGACGTTGAACTCCCGCATCGGCTCCTCGTACCAGAGGAAGCCGGCGTCGGCCAAGGCGCGCCCGACATGGACGGCGTCACCAAGATTGAACGCCGCGGAGCCGTCGTACATGAGCGGCAGATCGTCGCCTACATGTGCACGAAGCCGCGCGACCAGGTCGCCGTCGCGGCGGGCATCACCCCACGCGTGCACCTTGACGGCCTGGTAGCCGAGGTCGAGGCATTGGTCGACGACGTCGAGATACTCCTCCACCGATCCGTAGGTGACGGTGCTCGCATACGCCGGGATCGCCTCACGGAAGCCGCCGGCGAGCCGGTGCACCGGCAGGCCGGCCGCCTTGCCGGCAATGTCCCAGAGCGCGATGTCCACCAGTCCCAACGCGTAGATCGGAAACTCCTCGCGCCGGTCCAGCTCCCACATCCGCTGCCAGAGGTATTCGCGGGAGAGCGGGTCGGCGCCGACGATCTCGTCGCGGATGACCCGGTTCACCAGGTCGGCGACGATGACCCCCCGTCGCGTGTGCGCCTCACCGATCAGGCCGTCGTCGGTGCGTAGGCGTAAGACCCCGCCGGTGACCGGCGGCTCGGAACCGGGCAGGCCGTCACGCCAGCGAAAGACCGGTTGCGCCGGGAGCTCCACGAGGTCGACAGTCGCATCGACGATGCGCACGGGCGTCACCGGTCCTCGGCGTACGGGCTCTCCGGCAGGTCGCCGGGGGGTAGATCGACGCCGAGCACTCGCCGCCGAATCTCGTGCTGGAACTGCACCAGCGCGCCGTCGATGTGCTGAGCCATGGCGGCTCCAGCACGTTCGGCGTCGCCACTGGCGACGGCATCGGCGATGTCGGTGTGTTCCTTCGCTGCCACCACGAGGGAGCCACTCTGGCCGCCGCGCAGGCCGATGGTCAGCACCTGCCGCTTGAGCTGGGTGATCACACCGACCGTCGACTCGAAGAAGGTGTTGTTGGTGGCGGCCGCGACCGCGCGGTGGAACTCCTCGTCTGCTTGCCGGAACCGGTCGAAGTCGTCGTCCTCGGCGGCATCGGCGGACCGGCGGGCCGCCCCGCGGACGGCCCGCACCTGGTGCGGCGTGGCCCGGGAGGCGGCGAACTCGCTGGCAGCCACCTCGAGCGTCCGGCGCAGCTCGAAAAGCATGCGTACTTGATCCGGATCGGCGGGCAGGAACAGACTCCAGGAGTCCGGCGCGAATCGGCCCGTTGGCTCGGCGACATGGACGCCGGATCCCTTGCGAACGGTCAGCCTGCCCAGCGCCGACAGGATCTTCACGGCTTCACGAGTGACCGTGCGACTGATGTCGAGGGTGAGCGCGATGTCGCGCTCGGTGCCGACCCGGTCGCCGGGGCGCAGCTGCTGACTGGCGATGTGCTCCAGGATCCGTTCCGCCGCGATCTCGTAGCCGGGCCGGTAGGTGGTGCCAGTTTCGGCGGGGTCGTCGCCGAGTGGATGGCCGCCCCGGCCGGAAGGGCCGCGCTCGTCGTGCATCGTTACCTCTCGTCCCGGCTCCTGCCACCATCGAAGCGGCGGCGAGCCTGTTGGCACCCAGCCCACTGAACGTGGACAACCATCATATAAGACCTGCGGGCTTCACGCGAACAAATCCTATTTGTTGGGCAGTTGACAGAATGCCAACTACGACTGCACACTTCTGGCCATATGAGATGCGATCGCCACGCTCAATTAAGTGGTACTGATGGTGTCTCCTGTGCTGAACAACTGGTATTTGTTTGTCAGCTGGCCTGCGTTGACGCCGCCCGCCGAAGCGTGCGGGCTGCCGTCGTGCCACCACCGGAGGGGTAGCGCATGAGAAGCAGTACGCACCATCGGTCCATCGCCAGACGTCTACTCGGGACCGGAGCGAGCGTCGTGGCCATGGCGGTCCTTGCGGGATCGTTCCTGTCCGCGTCGGCGTCGGCGCAGGGGACCGGGGGTGCGGACCCCGGTCAGGTGAGCCCAGGAGAGGCGTACCAGGCGCTCGGCTTCGGGGTGTTCATGCATTACGGGCTGGCGACGTTCGTGGGCCAGACGCCCTGGAGCTACGACCCGCGGGACTACCCGGCAACGACGTACGCCCCCGAGGACTTCGACCCTGACCAGTGGATGGACGCCATCGTCGCGGCCGGCGCGAAGTACATCATCCTCACCACGAAGCACCATGACGGCTTCGCCATGTGGGACAGCGCGTACACCGAGTACGACGTCGCGAACAGCTCCGACCCCGAGACCGATGTGGTCGGCGAGGTGGTGAGCGCAGCCCGGGAGCGTGGTCTCGAGGTGGCGTTCTACTACTCGTGGTGGGACAAGATGGAGCCGGGCGGCAACGTCCTGTCCGGTGCGCCTCCGTCACCTGAGTACGTCGAGTTCGCCAAGAACCAGATGCGGGAGCTGCTGACGGAGTACGGGCCGGTGGTCGGGCTCTGGCTGGACATCCCGACCGGCGCCGACCTGAACGACCTGGCCGACTTCATCCACGGCGTGTCGCCCGAGACGGCGTTCATCCCGAACCTGCGCGAGGTCAGCGACGCCGAAGACGTGACGTCCTTCGAAGGACCCGGCATCGAGATGATGCCGTGCGACTACACCGGCCTGCCGGCGGAACAGGCCTACAACGTCGCCGGCGGACCCGGCTGGTGGGAGATGACCGCGGACGCGCAGCCCAGCGGCGACGTCGACGAGGCGGTGTCGACCCTCGCCTACGTCCGGTACCTCGGCGCGACACTGTCGCTGAACGTCTCGCCCGGGCCGACCGGCCAGTTCTCCCCGGCCAACGTCCGGCTGCTGGAGGGAATCGGCGACCGGCTGCGCGGCGGCGATCTGCTGGCCGGCGCCACCACCACGGCGGGCAGCGCCGCCGACGGTCATCCGGCCGGGGATGCCACCGACCTGGAGGCGAAGACCTACTGGGCGGTTCCGGCGGACGGCGAGTCCGCCTGGCTGCGGGTCGACCTGCCCGAGGTCATGACCATCGACCAGACGGCGGTGCAGTTCACCAGCGACGACGTGGCCGGTTACCGGATCGAGTACCGCGCCGCCGACGGGAGCTGGCGGACCGCACGGGAGGCCGGCACGCCGTCGATTCCGACACAGCACGACCAGTTCACCGGTGTGACGACCGACAGCCTGCGACTGGTGGTCGACGGTGCCTCCGACGGTGTCGGCGTCGCGGAGTTCAAGGCCTACGGCGGCATCGACGACACCGCCGACACCGTCGAATACGACGGCAGTTGGCAGGCCATGGACCGCCCAGCCACCGCGCCGGAGGTGCCACGGCTGCCGCCGAGCGTGCCCTTCGCCGGCGCGTTCAACCAGAGTGTGCACCGTTCCCGTGAGGCCGGCGACACCGCGACGTTCACGTTCACCGGGAACGCGGTCGAGCTGCGCGCCAGCGTCGGCCCCGACCAGGGGATCGCCACGGTTGGCATCGACGGCGCAGAGCCACAGGCCGTCGACCTCTACCGGGCGGAGGCCGGGCGGAACCAGACCGTGTTCGAGCAGGACGCTCTCGAGCCCGGCCCGCACACGCTGACGGTGGAGGTCACCGGAGAACGTAACGCCGCCTCGACCGGCTCCTGGGTCACGCTCGACGGGCTCATCCCGCTCGCCGCGTTGGCACCGTTCACGCCCGGTGCGCCGTTCGAGGTCCTCCCGGACGGCCGGCGCATCTACGACGACACCGGTGACCGGTGCACCGCCAACTCGCCGATCGAGTACAGCGGTCCGTGGCAGCACGGAGCGTGGAACGGCGCGTGGAACGCGACCCGGCACTTCGCCTACCAGCCGGCCACCGCCGAGCTCGCATTCGAGGGCACCGGTGTCGCGGTCATGGTGCAGACCCGTCCCGGGCACGGCATCGCGGCCATCTCGGTCGACGGCGGCGAGGAGGAACTGGTCGACACCTACAGCGACCCGGCGCAGGAACAGGTCGTGGTCTGGGAGAGGGACGGGCTCGAGCCAGGGCCGCACACCGTCACCCTGCGGGTCACCGGCACCAACGACCCGCCTGCGACCAACACGTGGGTCGGCCTCGACGCGATCATCGTCACCCCCTGACTCACTCCAGACCAACGACCGAGACAGGGAGACACAGCGTGCCGACAGGCCGTCCGAACATCGTCCTGATCTTCATGGACGACATGACGCACTGGGCGATCGGGGCACTGGGCAACAGCCAGGTGCTGACCCCGAACCTCGATCGCCTGGTGGAACGCGGCTGCGCGTTCAGCCATGCCGTGAACCAGGGGTCGTGGAGCCCGGCGGTGTGCATGCCCGCCCGGGCGATGCTCCTGACCGGGCGGAGCCTGTTCCACGCTCGCGCGGCGGTGGACGCCGAGGACTGCCCGATGCTGCTCGGCGAGGTCCTGGCCGCCGCGGGCTACCGCACGTTCTTCACCGGCAAGTGGCACAGCCCGGACGACTGGCTGCGCCGCGGCTACCAGGTGGTGGGACCGCACGCGACCGGCGGCATGCTGACCAGCCACTGGTTCAGCACCGCCGGCGGTGCGGTGCACAGCAGCGAGCGGTGGGTCGACGCGGCGCTTGACTTCCTCGCCGGGCACGACGGCCGGCCCGAACCCTTCTTCCTGCACCTGGCGATGCACGCGCCGCACGACCCGCGCCAGGCACCGGAGCGCTGGCTGCGGCGGTATCCAGCCGACGACGTCCGGTTGCCGCCGAACCTGCTGCCGGCCCACCCCTTCGACCAGGGCGACCGCCTCGTGCGCGACGAGCTCCTGGCGGGGTTCCCGCGCACTCCCGCCGAAGTGCGGGAGCACCGGCGCCAGTACTACGCGATCGTGTCGCACGCCGACGAGCAGATCGGCAGGCTGCTGGACGACCTGGACCGGCGTGGGCTGGCCGGCGACACCGTCGTCGTGTTCTCCGGCGACCACGGGCTGGCGCTGGGGGAGCACGGCCTGATGGGCAAGCAGTCGATGTACGACCACAGCGTCCGGGTGCCGCTGCTGGTCGCCGGCCCGGGCATCCCCCAGGGACTATGCGTCGACGACCTCGTCTACCAGGCGAGCATCTTCCCGACGCTGTGCCACCTCGCGGGGATCTCGGTCCCGGACTCCGTGGACTTCCAGAGTCTGGCGCCGGCTTTCCAGGGCCGCCCGGTCGGGCAGCGGGCGATCTTCGGCGCCTACCGCGACCTGCAGCGCCTGGTCCGGACCCGGCAGTGGGCCCTGGCCGCCTACCGGCCGGCCCGCCGCCTCCAGCTGTTCGACGTCCGACACGACCCGTGGCAGACCCGCGACCTGGCCGCCGACCCGGCCCATACCACCGTGCGAACCCTGCTGCTGGCGCTGCTTCGGCAGCTTCAGGACGAGCACGGCGACCAGGACGGCCACTGGACCCGGCACTGGACCGGAACCGGCTGCCCCATGAGCCCGCAGCGACCCGAGGCCGACCCCGTCTTACAGGAGCTGGATCGATGACCACCATCCTCACGAACGTCCGCGCCGAGCGACTCGGCGCGCGGCGCCGCCGGACGGCAGCGGCCGCGGCGGCCGGCGTGGCCCTCCTCGCCGCCGGCTGCGGCTCGAGCGGCACCTCGGAAACGCCGGAGCAGGACGACGGCCCGGCGACCCTCGTGGTATGGACCGACACCGTGCGGAAGGCCGGCTTCGAGTCCTACCAGGAGGCGCACCCGGAGGTGAGGCTGGACATCCAGGAGGTGGGCAACCCCGACGACATGGCCGCGAAGTTGCAGCTGGCCAACCGGGCCGGCGAAGGGTGGCCGGACATCATGTGGGCCGGCATCCCGGAGCTGGCCGCAGCTCTGTCCGCGGAGCCGTACGACTTCGCCGCCGACCTGTCCGACCACATCCCCAGCGACGTGATCGACAACTTCGCGCCGGGCTCGATGGAGCCGTGCACGGACGGCGACCGGATCATCTGCCTGCGCAACGACATCGCACCCAGCGTGCTCTGGTACGACCAGGACCTCATGGCCGAGTTCGGGTACGAGATTCCGACCACCTGGCAGGAGTTCGAGCAGCTCGGCCTGCAAATCGCCCAGGAGCACCCCGGCTACTCCGTCGGGTCCGCAGCCGGACCGGGTGACCTGGTGTACTTCTGGCCCTCCCGCTGCCCGGTGACGCAGATCGTGGACGACCACACCATCCGCACTGACCTCGGGGCGCCGACCTGCACGAGGGTCGCCGAGATGCTCGACAGGCTCATCGCCGCTGGCAGCATGAGCCCGCTGAACGCCACCGATCCGGAGTTCGTCCGCGAGTACGGGAAGCCCGGAAAGCTCGTCATGGCCTACGGGCCGATCTGGTACGGGCTCAACGTCTTCAAGGACCTCTACGGCGCCCCTGAGGGCAGGTTCGCCGTCGCGGCGCCGCTGCAATGGGAGGAAGACGGCCAGGTTTGGAACGGCAACGTCGGCGGCGGCACGTACATCGTCTCGCGCCACAGCAGCCACCTCGAGGCCGCTGCCGACCTGGTCGAATGGATGGCGACCGGCCCATATCAGGAGCAAGCCGAGACGGTCACGTTCCCGGCCTACCAGCCGCACCAGGCCGGCTGGATCCAGCGCAACACGCGCCTGTTCTCGGCCGCCGGGGGTGACGTGGCCGCCGTCCTCGACGAGGCGGTCGCCACGATCTGGCCCGACTACGGGCTGGTCCGCATCCCTGGTATCGGCTACGGCACGACGGTCGCGCCGGCTCTCGGGACCGGCCGGACGATCCTGGAGACGCTGCCCGAGTGGCAGCAGACGATCACCCAGGAGGCGCAGGCCGCCGGGTGGGATGTCGAGCAGGGCGAGTAGGGGACCGGCATGGCGGCCATGACGGTGGCGGCCGGCCGCACGGGTGGTGCCCGCGCCCAGGCCCGCGCCGGTTACCTGTTCTCCGGGTTGTACACCGTGCTGCTGGTCGGCTTCGGGCTCGTTCCTGCCGGCTACGCGGTGTACCTGGCCTTCAAGGGCGAGACCGGCGGCTTCACGCTCGATCACTTCGTGCAGGTGGCGCAGGACTTCCGCTACGTCGAGACCTTCCAGCACGTCGCCACGTACACCGTCGCCTTCTTGGTTCCGTCGCTGGTCATCTCCATCGGTTTCGCGCTGCTGTTGCAGCCGCGCCGGGCGGCGGTCGCCTCGTGGTTCCGGTTCCTCTATTACCTGCCGCAGGCCCTCACGGGCGCGGCGGGCGTGATCGTCTGGGTCTTCATGCTCACCCCGGCGGTCAGCCCGGTCCGGCCGCTGCTGACCGCCGCCGGCTACGACAACCTGTTCGAGGTCCTGTCGCCGGCGAACCTGCCGGTGGTTCTGGCGATCATCGCCGTCTGGACGTCGGCCAACGGCATCCTGCTCATGTACGCGGCTCTGTCGTCGATCCCGGTCGAGGTCACCGAGGCGGCACGGCTCGACGGCGCGAACAGCTGGCAGACGGCGATACACGTCAAGCTGCCCATGATCCGCAAGTGGGTCGCCTACACCGTGATCCTCAACGTCGCGGCGAGCACCCAGCTGTTCGTGGAGCCGCAGCTGATCGCCGGCGCCACCGGCGGCGGGGTGGGCGAGAACTGGTCTCCGCTGCAGCTGGCGTACACCTTCGCCTACACCTACGCCGACTTCGCCTCGGCGGCGGCGCTGTCGCTGCAGCTGCTGGTGATCTCCGTGCTGGCGGCCGTGTTGATCATCAAGCGGACGAGCCTGTTCCGGATGGAGATCTGACCATGCCGACCGTGCTCCGTACGCGACCGCGCTCGAGCGCGCCGGCGGACCCGGACGCGTCGCCGCGCCGGCATCGCCGTGCGGCCGGCCCAGAGCTGGCGCGGGCGTTCGCCTGGCTCGCGCTGATCGGCTGGGCGGTGTTCGCCGTCATGCCGATCGCCTGGCTGCTGCTGGCGGCCACCAAGGACCGCACCCAGCTGGCCACCGATCCGCCGTTCTCGTTCGGGTCCTGGCAGACGCTGACGTCCTCGTGGCAGGACCTGCGCCAGTTCAACGACGGCGCGATCGTCGACTGGATCTGGAACACCGTCATCTTGACGGCCGGTGGCGTGGCGCTGACCGTCGCGGCGACCATTCCGGCCGGCTACGCGCTCGGCGCCTGCAACTTCCGGCTGCGCAAGCCACTGCTGGTGCTGAGCCTGGTGCTCATGCTCATGCCGACGGCGGCGCTGGCGCTGCCGTTGTTCCTCCAGATGAGCGCGCTGGGTCTGGTGGGCGACCGGCTGGCGGTCATCCTGCCCATGTCGGTCTTCCCGTTCGGTGTCTATCTGGCGTTCATCTACTTCAGCACCACCATCAGCCGCGACACGTACGACGCGGCGCGGATGGACGGCTGCTCGGAATGGCAGGTGTTCTGGCGGATCGCGCTGCCGTTGTCGTGGCCGATCACCGCGCTGGTGACGTTCTTCGCCTTCTTCCGCAACTGGAACGACTTCTTCCTGCCGTTCATCATGCTCGGCAGCGACAAGTACCCGCTCCCGGTGGGGCTGGCCACCCTGGCCGAGGTGTCGCGGGTGCTGAACCCCGGTACCAGCGACGCCGTCTCGTCCGTCGGCGTCCCGGAGCTGATCCTCGCCACGATCATCACCATGGTCCCGGTGCTGGTCGCCGTGATCGTCGCCCAGCGCACGATCCTCAAAGGCGCGAGCCTGCTCGGCGGAGGGCTGCGCGGATGACGGGCGAGATGCGACCGGAGCAGGCGCAGCGTCCCGGGGCCAGGACTCATCCGAGCCTGCCGTGGTTCCGCCTCGCCAGGTTCGGCATGTTCGTGCACTGGGGCCTCTACGCGCTTGCAGCCGGTCGTTGGCGCGGGACGACGGTGCCCGGCATCGGCGAGTGGATCATGTGCCATGCCCGGATCCCGGCGACGGAGTACGCCACCTTGGCCGCCCGGTTCGACCCGAAGCACTTCGACCCGCAGGCCTGGGTCGCGCTGGCGAAGCGGGCCGGCCAGCGGTATGTCGTCCTGACGGCCAAGCACCACGACGGGTTCTGCCTCTGGCACACCAAGCTGACCGGGTACAACACGGTCGATGCCACGCCGTTCGGCCGCGACGTCGTCGCGGAGGTGGCCGACGAGTGCCGGCGGCAGGGCATGCCGTTCGGGGTGTACTACTCCCAGACCCAGGACTGGCACCACCCCGACGGCGACGGCAACGACTGGGACTACGCCGAAGCCGGCAAGGACTTCGACGGGTATGTCGAGCACTACGTCAAGCCGCAGGTCCGCGAACTGCTGACGGGGTACGGGCCGCTGTGCGTGGTGTGGTTCGACACTCCGCGGCGCATCACCCGCCGGCAGAGCCAGGAACTGGTCGACCTCGTCCACGAACTGCAGCCCGGATGTCTGGTGAACGGGCGCATCGGCAACGGCCTCGGCGACTACGCCACCGCCACCGACAACCACCTGCCCGACGATGTCGTCGACGGCGACTGGGAGACCCCCGTCTCGATCAACAACACGTGGGGTTACCGGTCCGACGACCACGACTGGAAGTCCGCGGCCCAGCTCATCAGCACGCTGGCGATGGCCGCCAGCCGAGGCGGGAACGTGCTGCTCAACGTCGGGCCTGACGGCGACGGCCGCATCCCGGAGCCGTCGGCGCGGCGGTTGGACGAGGTGGGCCGTTGGCTCGCCGAGCACCCGGCCGGCGCGGACGGCACCGACTCCGCCACCGCGGTGCAACGGGGATAGGGAGACAGATGACGAAGATCGTCGATGTTCGTGTGGAGCTGGTCCAGGAGCCGGTCGCGCCGTGCTTCCGGTGGCGCGACGGGCTGCCCGGATCGCCGCCGCCCGCGGGTGTGTCCGGCCGCCTGGTCGTGGTGACCGACGACGGCGTCGAGGGCGTCGCCACGATTCGGCAGGGGGTCATCGCGGCGGACGTGGTGGAGCGACGCATCGCCGCCGAGCTCCTCGGCCACGATCCGCTCGCGCGCGAGTGGCTGTGGCACCGGATGTGGGAGATCGACCGGATCGAGGAGCTGCCGCTGTACCTGCTGGGCCTGGCCGACGTCGCTCTGTGGGACATCGCCGCGAAGCTGGCCGACCTGCCGCTGTACCGGCTGTTGGGTGCCTTCCGCGACTCCATCCCCGCCTACGCCTCCACGGCGACCTATGGTGACGTGGCGGAGTACCTCGACGTGGCCGACCAGTGCCTGGAGTTGGGCTACCGAGCGATCAAGTTGCACGCCTGGGGCGACGTCCACCGCGACGTCGAGCTGTGCACCCGGCTGCGCGATCACGTGGGCGCCGGGGTGGAGCTCATGTACGACGGGTCGGCCGGCTTCGACCTGCCCGACGCCGTGCGCCTTGGCCGGGCGCTGTCCGAGCTGGATTACCTCTGGTACGAGGAGCCGATGCGGGAGTTCTCGGTCACCGCGTACCGGCGTCTGGCCGAGGCCGTTGACGTGCCGTTGATGGTGGCCGAGACCAGCGACGGCGCGCACATGAACACCGCCGACTTCATCGCCGCCGGTGCCGCGCAGTTCGTGCGCACGTCGGCCCGGCTGCGTGGTGGGATCACCGGTGCGATGCGCACCGCGCACCTGGCCGACGCGTTCCGCCTGCGCGCTGAGGTGCACGGCGGGGGACCGGTGAACGCCCACCTGTGCATGGCGATCTCCAACACCACGATGTACGAGGCCTTCGTACACGGCAACCCGGTGATTCCTGATCCGCTGGTCCGCCCGGACGGCACCGTCGCGGCACCGACGGCGCCTGGCGCCGGCACCTGATCTGCACGTTCCTCGATCTCCCGGAGGTTGGCTCGATGTCCCGCTTGACGACGACCCTGCTGGCCGGCATCGCGATCACGCTGGCGAGCATGCATGTCCCTGCCGACGCCGCGGTCACCGACCCTTCCCGGCAGGAGGCCGGCGCACCGCGGGAGCCGGCGTACACCTTCTACGTCTCGCCCGATGGCGACGATCGCGACGCCGGCAGTGTGACGCGGCCGTTGCGGACGTTGGCCGGCGCCCGTGATGCGGTCAGCGAGTTCAAACAGCGTCACCCGAAGGGGGACATCACCGTCTATCTCCGCGGTGGCCGGTATCAGCTGGACCAGACGGTCGTGTTCGGGCCGGAGGACTCGGGCAACGCCGAGCAGACCATCACCTACGCCGCGTATCCGGGAGAGCGGCCGGTGTTCAGCTCCGGTGAGCTGATCGACGGGTGGCGGCCGGTGGCGGATCCACCGGCCGGGCTGTCGGCGGCGGCGGCCGAGCACGTCTGGGTGGCGGATGTGCCCACGGGGTGGCTGTTCAAGACGTTGTTCGACGGCGAGCGAATGGTGCCGCGCGCGAAGGGTCCGGCCTTCGCCCCGACCGTCCGGATACCGGTGGGACAAGCGCCGGAGTCCAGCTACTGGCAGCTGCCGTATCCCGAAGGCGCGATGAAGAACTGGCCGAACGTCACCGATGTCGAGATCGAGATCATCCCGACCGTGACGTGGATGCGGAACATCCTGCCGCTGGCGTCGGTGGACGAGGAGAAGAACGTCGCCACGATGCAGGTGCCCGGGCGTTACCCGTTGGGACAGGTCTGGAACACCAGCGAGTCGGTGTGGGTGGAGAACGTGGTCGACGTGCTGGACGAGCCGGGCGAGTGGGCGGTGAACTCGCACACGGGGAAGGTCTACTACTGGCCCGTCAGCGGCACGCCGGGCGAGGTGCGCGCGCCCCGGTTGACAGAACTGGTGCTGGTCGAAGGCGACATCGACTATGACGGGCCGGCCGATACGCCGGTGACCGACCTGGCGTTCCGCGGCCTGACATTCACCCAGGGCGAGCGTGACACCTATCCGGCCGGTTACCGCGGCTACGAGATGCAGCATGCCTGGGACCTGCAGGACCGTGGCAACGCTCTGGTCCGGCTCCGCGGTGTTGAGGACAGCGTGGTGGAGAGCTCGGAGTTCTACAACACCGGCCATAATGCCATCCGCTGCGATCTGCATTGCCGGCACAACACGTTCTCGGACAACCTCGTTCACCATGTCGGCGCATCGGGAATCATCCTCGCCGGCTACGGCGCGGGCACCAAGGACGTCAACCGCGACAATGTCGTGGAGAACAACCATATCCATCACGTCGGCCTGCTCTACCCGCACGGAATGGGACTGTGGGCCTGGCAGAGCGGTCACAACCGCCTCGCGCACAATCTCATCCACGACACGCCCTATACGGGCCTCACGGTGAGCGGCCGTATCAGCTTCGCGCGCGACCGGCCCATCGCCGAGGCGACCGCCACCGTCCGATGGGACGAGATCGAGGCCGTGACCGACGCGCCGGACGAAGGCTGGACCGTGGGCGACTACGACTCCTACGAGCCGTTCTTGTACGGTCGCGACAACGTCGTGGAGTACAACGACATATCCACGGTGATGACCACCCTGCACGACGGCAACGCCATCTACGTCACCGGACAGGCCCGCGGCAACGTCGTCCGGCGGAACTATCTTCACGACATCGAATCGCCGAACCAGGGCTACGCCCTGCGCGCCGACGATGCGCAGTTCGGGACGCTGTTCACGGAGAACGTCATCGACACCCTCGCGCACATGGGTGGCATTGTTCTCAAAGGCCAGAACGACATCGTCAACAACATCGTCGCGGGCCTCGGGCAGCCCGAGGCCTACCTGGCTGTCGCCCTCGGGCCCGTCGCCGGGTCCCGGCTGCGGCACAACGTCTACTTCTCCACCGAGTCCGGCCAGAACATCCTGCGAGAAGGACCCTCCTATCGAGGGCCGGAGCCCCACCTGACCGAGACCGTCAGCGAGTTCAACACGTACTACTCCACGGCAGACCCGAACTGGGGTCCGGACTTCGTCGACGGGTATCGGCAGCTGGGCTACGAGCTGACCAGCCTCACCACGGATCCGCGGTTCTACGACGCCGACGAGGGTGACTTCCGAATGCGCCCAGGGTCGCTCACCGCGGCAATGGGATTCGACCAGATCGACATGTCGCGGATGGGCCTGACCGCCGCGTACCCGTTCAGGGAGAGCGACGAGCTGGATCGGCTGTTCGTCCGGACAGGGGACCAGTTCGCGTCGGTGCGCATGCGTGATCGAGAGCGTGCCGTACTGCGCGTCAGCGGGCGAACCAGAACCGGCTACGTTGCGGACCTCACCGACACGACACTCGCGTTCACCAGCAGCGACCCGACGGTCGCGACCGTCGACGACAGGGGTGTCGTGACCGCGGTCGCCGACGGCACGGCTGAGGTCACGGTCACCGCGACCACGGATGGCGTCCAGAAGACCAGCATCGCCGTGATCGTCGGCGTGGACACCACCACCCTCGAGACGCTGCTGGACCACGCCGAGGCGCTGCAGGCCAGCACGACCGCCGGCGCCGACATCGGTCAGTACCCGCAACAGGCCAAGGACGCTCTCGCCGAGCTCATCGACTCCGCCCGCGCCGTCATCGCCGACGATGCCGGCCAGAGGCGGGTCGACGACGAATCCCGGCAGCTCCGGCAAGGCATCCGCACCTTCGAAGAGTCGGTGGTGATCGCCGAGGTCGTCACGGTCAACGACGATGACCCGACGATCGCCTACACCGGTGCCTGGAACCACCTGCAGAACCGCAGCCCCGACTACAACCAGGACATCCACGTCAGCACCCAGGACGGCGCCTCGGCACAGTTCACCTTCACCGGTCCACAGGTGGAGATCATCGGCCCGAAGACACCGAACAACGGCCGCGCGGAGGTCTACCTCGACGGCGCGCTCGTCGACACCATCCAGCCGGTGGCTGAGACCTACCTTGCCCAGCAGGTGATCTTCACAGCGGCAGAGCTGGGTCCTGGCCAGCACACCGTCACCATCACGAAGGCCGACGGGACGTATCTGCAGCTCGACGCCTTCCGCCACTACGCGCCGGCGACGTCGCCCGGCTCTGGCACCTGACCCGCACGTCCCTCAGTCCCCGGAGGTGGCTCGATGTCCCGCTTCGTGACGATCCTGCTGATCGGCCTTGCCGTCGCGCTGCCGAGCGCCGGCCCCGCGGGTGCTGGGCCGGCGGGTGCCGGGCCGGCGGGTGCCGGGCCGGCGGGTGCCGGGCCGGCGGAGGAGCCGGTGCGCACCTTCTACGTCGCGCCCGGCGGCAGCGACGCGAACGACGGCACCGTCGACAACCCGCTCGGCAGCCTCGCCGGCGCGCGCGACGCGGTGCGGGCGTTCAAGGCCGCCAACCCGGTCGGCGACATCCTCGTGTATCTGCGCGGCGGCACCTACACCCTCGACGAGACGGTGGTGTTCGGGACCGCGGACTCCGGCGGCGCCGAGCAGACCATCACCTACGCCGCCTACCCCGGGGAGCGGCCGGTCATCTCGTCCGGCCAAGCGATCGACGGGTGGCGTCGGCTGGCGGAGCCACCCGCAGAGCTCCCGGCCGCCGCCGCCGACCACGTCTGGGTGGCGGACCTGCCGCCAGGACGGTCGTTCAAGTCCCTCTACGATGGCGGGACGATGGTGCCCCGGGCTCGGGGCGCGTCGTTCGCACCGACGGCGGAGGGGACGCCGCAGGAGCTGCGCTTCCCCGCCGGCGCGCTGCGGAACTGGCCGAATCTGAGCGACGTCGAGCTGGTCATCTCACCACGCCACTGGATGGTCAACATCCTGCCGCTGGCGTCGGTCGACGAGGTGGGCAACGTGGCGACCACCGCGGTGCCGGGACGCTATCAGTTGGGCGCGAACCGGCAGGCCCGGTCGGCCTCGATCGAGAACGTGATCGACGTGCTCGACACTCCCGGCGAATGGGTGCTGAACTCGCAGACCGGCACGGTCTACTACTGGCCGGCCGACGGCAGGCCCGGCGATGTGCGCGCGCCGCTGCTGACCGAGCTGGTGCTGGTCGAGGGCGACATCGACTACGACGGCCCCGAGGACACGCCGGTGACCCACCTGGTGTTCCGCGGCCTGACGTTCACCCAGGCCGACCGCGACACCTACCCCGCGCACTACCTCGGCCGTGACCTGCAGCATGCCTGGGATCTGCAGGACCGCGGCAACGCGCTGATCCGGTTCCGCGGCGTGGCACACAGCGCGGTCGAGGACTCGATCTTCACCCAGAGTGGACAGAACGCGATCCGGTGCGACCTCACCTGTCACCACAACCGGTTCTCCGGGAACCTCGTGCACGACGTCGGCGCGTCCGGGATCATCCTGGCCGGCTACGGCGGCGGTACCAAGGACGCCAACCACCACAACCTGGTCGAGAACAACGAGGTCCGCGACGTGGGTCGCCTCTACCCGCACGGCATCGCGATCTGGGCCTGGCAGAGCGGGAGCAACCGCATCGCCCACAACCTGGTCCACCACGTGCCCTACACCGGCATCGCCGTCAGCGGCCGGATCCGGTTCGACCCCACCCAGCCGACCGCCGAGGCAGCCGGCACCATCCGGTGGGACGAGATCGGGGCGGTCACCGACGTGCCACCCACCGGCTGGGAGGTCACCGACTACTTCTCCTACGAGCCGTTCCTGTACGGACGCGACAACGTCGTCGAGTACAACGACATCTCGCAGGTCATGACCACCTTCCACGACGGCAACGCCATCTACGTGTCCGGCGCGGCGCTCGGTAACGTCGTGCGGCGCAACTACATCCACGACATCGACTCGCCGAACATCGAATACGCCTACCGCACCGACGACCACCAGTACGGCACGCTGTTCACCGAGAACGTCATCGCCGGCCTCGCGCACGGCGGCGGGCTGGCACACAAGCAGCGCAACGACATGACGAACAACGTCATCGCCGAGCTCGCCGACCCACCCGCGTACCTGCGGCTCATCCTGCCGCCGGCAACCGGGTCGAAGCTGCGGCACAACGTCTACTACTCCACCCAGGCCGGCCAGCGGATCCTGCAGGAAGGGCCGTCGTACCGCCCGCCCGTGCCGCGGCTGACCGACACCGACAGCGACTTCAACACGTACTACTCCACGGCCGACGCCAGCTGGGGGCCGGACTTCCTGCGGCCCTACCAGTCGGCCGGCTTCGAGCTGAACAGCCTGTCCGCCGACCCGATGTTCTACGACCCCGCGCAGGACGACTTCCGCATGCGGCCCGGGTCGCTGGTCGCGGCGACGGGCTTCACCCAGCTCGACCCCGCAGCTCCCGGGCTGACGGCCGACTTCCCGCACGCACCGGCCACCGACCCGCTGGAGCGGCTGTTCGTCCGAGCCGGTGAGCAGTTCAGCGCGATCCGGCTGGGCCACAGCGGCAGCGTCCCGCTCCAGGTCAGCGGGCGCACCGAGAACGGCTACGTCGCCGACCTCGCGAGGGCGCCGGTGAACTACAGCTCCAGTGACCCGGACGTCGCCACGGTGGACGACGACGGTGTGGTGCACGCGGTCGCCGCGGGCAGCGCCGAGATCGCCGTCTCCGCCACGCTCGACGGTGCGGACGCGGCCACGAGCATCGTCGTGACCGTCGGCGTGGACAACGCGGCGCTACGGGCCCTGGCCGACCACGGCGAGGCACTGCTGGCCGCCGCCGAACCCGGAACCGGACCGGGTGAGTACCCGCAGCAGGCCATCGACACACTGGCGAGCCGAGTGGCGAGCGCCCGCAGCCTGCTCGACGACGCCGATGCCGCCCAGTCTCGGATCGACGCCGAGGCACGCAAGCTGAACCGCGACCTCGAGGCGTTCAAGGAGCGGGCCGCGACCGGCTGCGAGAACGTCCTGCCCGACGGCCGAATCGTCTACGACGACAGCGGCGGCCAATGCCCCGAGGGCGCCCGGATCACCTACTCCGGGGCGTGGGCGTCGGGTGCCTGGGACGGGGCGTACGGCGGCACGCGGCACTACTCGAACGCACGGGGCGCGGCCGCTGAGTTGACGTTCCAGGGCACCGGAGTCGCGTTGATGACCCAGCTGCGTCCCGGGCATGGCATCGCGTTGGTGTCGGTGGACGGCGGTCCGGCCGAGGAGGTCGACACCTACAGCGCCACGGCGCAGGAGCGGGTGCTGGCGTGGGAGCGGTCCGAGCTGCCGGCGGGGGAGCACACGGTGCGGGTCGAGGTCAGCGGGGACGCCGACCCGGCGGCGTCGAACGCCTGGGTGGTGATCGACGCCGTCGTCGTCACCCCCTGAACCGCCCCGGTTTCCCCGACATGCAGGAGGAGACATGGCCAGACAACGGAGTCCACGAACGAGGTGGCGGCTGGGTCTCGCCGCGGTGCTGGCTGCTGCGGCACTGCCACCGGCTGCAGCGGCCGATCCCGGCGGCGATTCGCCGGGCGCGGCGTACGTGTCCATGGGCTACGGCGTATTCATGCATTACGGGCTCGCGACCTTCGTCGGCCGCACTCCGTGGGACTACGACCCGCAGGACGTTCCGCCGACCGTGTACGACCCGCCGGACTTCGACCCTGACCAGTGGATGGACGCCATCGCGGCGTCCGGCGCGACCTACGTCCTGCTCACCACCAAGCACCACGACGGCTTCGTGATGTGGCCAAGTGAGTACACCGACTACGGCGTCCACCACAGTTCCGACCCTGAGACCGACGTCGTCGGAGAGGTCGTCGACGCCGCGCGTGACCATGGTCTGAAGGTGGCGCTCTACTACTCGTGGCTGGACAAGATGGAACCCGGTGGGTTCGTCACCCAGAATCCGGACCGCATCACCGAGTCCCCGGAGTACCTGGCCTACGCCAAGAACCAGATCACCGAACTGCTCACCGGCTACGGCCCGATCGAGGCGCTGTGGCTCGACATCGCGCCCATCGATGACGAACAGCTTCCCGAGCTGGCCGACCACGTGCACACGGTCTCCCCGGACACCGCCTTCCTTCCCAACTTCCCGAACAACCTGGCCACGCCGGAAGCCGCGGACGTCCGCCCGTTCCTCGGACCGGACGAGATCGTGCCCTGCGGGTACCAGGAGCCGGCGGAGCAGGCCTACAACGTGTCCGGTGGCCCGGAGTGGTGGCAGGCGTCCGACCGACCCCCGCGGGCCGACACGGACGAGGTCGTCTCCATGGTGTCCTACACCCGGTTCCTGGGTGCCACCCTGTCCTTGAACGTCTCGCCCGGCCCGACCGGTCAGCTGCCATCGGCCAGTGTCCGGCTGCTGGAGGCGATCGGGGACCGGCTGCGGGGGGACGACATCCTCGCCGACGCGGCCACCACGGCCAGCGGTGAGACCGACGCCCATCCCGCCAGCCATGCCACGGATCTGCTGGCCCAGACGCACTGGCAGGCTCC
Organism: Jiangella asiatica; assembly: GCF_004349065.1. Lineage (GTDB taxonomy): Bacteria > Actinomycetota > Actinomycetes > Jiangellales > Jiangellaceae > Jiangella > Jiangella asiatica. The sequence goes on along the minus strand of NZ_SMKZ01000011.1, from coordinate 20,717 downwards.
GGCCACCGGTGACGCATGGCTGCAGGTCGACCTCGCCGAACCCATGACAATCGACCACACGGCCGTCCAGTTCACCGCCGGGACCGCGGTGTCCGGTTACGAGATCCAATACCAGGACGCGGACGGATCGTGGCGGACGGCCTGGACTGGCGGCATGCCCTCGTACCCGACTCAGACCGACGAATTCCGCGCCGTCACGACGGCGAGCCTGCGGCTGGTGCTCGAGGGGGCGGCCGACGACGCCGGAGTGGTGGAGTTCAAGGCGTACGGGGGCGTAGACGACACAGCTGACACGGTCCGTTATGACGGCAGCTGGCAGGCCCTGGCTCGTCCGGCCCACCTGCAGGCGGTACCCCGGCTGCCGCCGAGCGTGCCGTTCGCCGGCGCGTTCAACGACAGCATCCATCGGTCCCGGTACGCCGGCGACGTCGCGACCATCGCCTTCTCCGGGACTGGTGTCCAGGTCCATGCCAGCACCGGGCCTGACCAAGGCACGGCGCTGGTCAGCGTGGATGGCGGCGAACCGGAGCTGGTGGATCTGTACCGGCCAGAAGCCGGACGCGATCAGATCGTCTATCGGCGCGACGTCCTCGACCCGGGGCAGCACACCCTGACCGTCGAGGTCACCGGGCAGCATCACGACGAGGCGACCGACTCCTGGGTCGGTCTCGACCGATTCGTCCCGTTGGCTGTCCCTGCGCCGTTCGACCCCGGTGGACCGTACGAGGTTCTCCCCGACGGGCGCCTCGTCTTCGACGACTCGGGCAACCGGTGCAGCAACGACAGCGCGATCACTTACACCGGCAGCTGGGAGCCCGGTGGCGCGAGCGATGGCTACAACGGCACCCGGCACGTCTCCCGCACGGCCGGTTCCGCTGCTGAGCTGACGTTCGAGGGGACCGGCGTGGCGGTGCTGGCGCAGACCCGGCCGGGGCACGGGATCGCCGCCATCTCCGTCGACGGCGGCGAACCGCACCTTGTCGACACCTACAGTCCGACGCGCCAGGACCAGGTCGTCGTCTGGGAGACCACGGGCCTGGCGCCCGGCGCGCACACGGTCCGGATCGAGGTCACCGGAACGAAGAACCCGGCCGCCACGAACACCTGGATCGGCCTGGACGCCTTCATCGTCACCCCCGAGCCAGCCCTATGACCGCGGAGGTAGGGACATGCGAACTCTGAGACTGGCACTCGCCGCAGTGCTGGCAGCAACTCTGGGCGCGGGCTCGGCCGGGCCGGCCGGCGGCGTCCAGGGGGACGGGGCGACCCAGGTCTACGTCTCGCCCGACGGCGACGACGCGGGCACCGGTTCGGCCGATCAGCCGTTCCAGAGCCTCGAACGGGCCCGGGACGCGGTGCGGGAGCTGATCGCCGGCGGCATGACCGGTGACGTCGTGGTGCGGCTGGGCGGCGGCACATATTACCTGGACGAACCGTTGCGGCTGGACGAGCGCGACTCCGGCCGGGACGGGCACCAGGTGGTCTACACCAACGAGCCGGGGGAGCGGCCCGTCGTCGTGGGCGGCCGCCCGATCAATGGCTGGCATCCACACACGCGGGACGTCTGGCGGGCGCACGTGCCCGAGGTAGCTGCCGGCGACTGGACGTTCAATCAGTTGTTCGTCGGCGGCGAGCGTGCGACCCTGGCCCGCTCGCCCAACAGCGGCTACTACCGGGCGGGCTCGCCCAATCCGGTGATCGCCCCGGAGGACCGGCAGCTGCGGTTCCGCTACACGCAGGCAGAGGCCGGCGTCGTGGACAGCATCGCCGATCCGCGGTCGGTGCAGGTGTACGTCTACGGCACCCGCGACTGGTTCTCCAACACGATCCGGCTGGAGTCCATCGACCGGGACGATCGGGTCGCCACCCTGACCTCCGAGGCGCTCCAGGCCCTCAACCAGGGCAGCCACTACCGGCTGGAGGGCTTCGCCGAGGCGCTGGACCAGCCCGGCGAATGGTACCTGGACCGCGACGAGGGCTACGTCTACTACTGGCCCGCCGACACCAGTGTCCCGCTGAACCGGCAGACCATCGTGGCGCCGACCGTGCAGGATGTCTTCGTTCTGCGTGGCACGAGCCCGGACCAGCGCGTCCACGACGTCGTCGTCGAGGGCCTCGGCTTCGACGGTTCCGGGTTCACCGACTACTTCATGGAGACGGAGGAGGCGTCGTCGGACGAGACCGCGACCGGGCGCGGGCGGGTCTGGAACCGGCCGGCCGAACGGAACCGGCACGGGACGGTCCGGCTGGAGAACAGCGAGAACGTCGTCCTGCGTGATCTGGAGATCAAGAACGCTGGGTTCAGCGGCATCTCCATCGACCAGTACTCGCGTGGTGTCACGGTCACCGGCAACGAGATCCATGAGTACGGCTACCACGGGGTCATCCTGACCGGCGTCCGAGCGGGGATCGTCGACGACGAGGGTGCCCAGGTCTACGACAACCGCGACCACACCATCGTCGACAACCACATCCACCACGGCGGGCGGTTGGTCGGGCACGGCAGCGGGATCTTCATCAACCAGAGTGGCGACAACCTGATCAGCCACAATCACGTGCACGACCAGGCCCGCTACGGCATCGGTGGGAAGGGCCTGATCGGCAGCGAGATGGCCGACCACCTCCCGGACACCTACGACGGTCCGGAGATCACGTGGGAGAACCACTTCGACCTGCTCACCTCACGCGACAACGTCATCTCCTTCAACCACATCCACAACGTGCTGCAGCAGACCGAGGACGGCGGCGCCATCTCGTTCAAGGGCGTCGGCACGGGAACGGTTGTGGACAACAACTACATCCACCACGTGGAAGGCGTGCCGGGCGTGCACGCCTCGCTGCTGTACGAAGGGATCTACCTCGACGACGACACGAGCTACGCCCTGATCGAGAACAACATCGTGCACGACGTGAACGGTCCCGGCTCCAACCTGACCATCTACGCCAAAGGGTTCGGCAACCGGATCACCAACAACGTCCTCGTGACGTCGACCACCGGCACCAGCACTGTCGGCATCATCTCCGGGCAGTGGCTGAACGTCCCGGTGCGGGAACACCAGTGGGATCACAACATCATCTACGCGGCACATGGGCCGCTGAACCTGTACCAGTTCGCCGGCGGCTGGTTCCCGGCCACGGACCCACCGTGGGTGCAGGCGTCGGATCACAACCTGTTCTACTCACCGACCGGCGAGTACGTCGTCACCAACATCCCCGGCGACGACACGTTGGCGAACTGGCGGACGCTGCTGGACGGGCGCTACGACCAGAACTCCGTCACCGCCGACCCGCTGTTCGTCGACCCGGAGAACCACGACTACCGGCTGCAGCCGAACTCACCCGCACTCGACCTCGGCTTCCAGCCGATCGACACCGAAAAGATCGGGCTCACCGACGACTTCGGCCGGGTCCAGGGCCTGGCGGTGGCCGCCAATGATCCGGACCGGGTGGACCTGGCATGGCAGCCGGTCGACGCCGCCGCTTCGTACCGGGTGGCGGTGAGCACCAGGTACGAAGGCCCCTTCCGAACCGTCGGCGAAACCTCCGACGGCGAGTTCCGCCACCAGCCCACACCCGCCGAGCGGAGCCGTCCGCTCTACGTCGTGGTCTCCGCGGTGGTCGACGGTGTGCCGGCCGGACATTCGGCGGTGCTGACCGTCCCACCGCCGGTGAGCTGGGACACCGTGGTGGACGAGGACTTCGACGACGAGCCGGTCGGCCAGCCACCCGCCGGGTGGGAGGTCGATGCGACCGGTGGATCGGTCAGCGTCGAGCTCACGCCGGACGGCGACGGTCACAGCTTGCGCCTGGTGGACGACGTCACCGGGGTGGACGGGCTGAGCGCGACCCTCCGGTTCGAGGCATCGAGCAGCAGGTTCCGGTACACCGTCCGTGCCCGGGCCGATCAGGCCGACGGCGCGTTCCTGCCGCGGCTCACCGACCCGGCGGGCGTGTTGGCGACCGAGGTCGGGTTCGCCGGAAACGGCGCACTGCGCTACTGGCGGCAGCGCGACCCGAACGCCTACACCGACATCGGTCCGTTCGAGCCGGGCCGCTGGTACACCTTCACCCTCGACGCGGACGTCGGCCACCAGAGTTACGACCTGTTCGTCGACGGGGCTCAGGTCGTCGACGACGCCGCGTTCATGAACCCGGTCGGGTCGATCGACCGGCTGGTGCTGCCGGCCCGCTCCCAGACCGGCACCTACCACGTCGACTTCGTCACCATCCAGCACGCCCGACAGGGATGAACGTGACCTGCGGCAACGTGCCAGGACGCATCCCGATCACGAGGAGAAACATGACCGACGGACGACACCATCGAGACACACGCACCCGCCGGCTCCGCCGCGGCGCCCTGGCCGTGCTGTCGGCCGGTGCCCTGACGGCCGGACTGATGCCGCAGGCGGTGGCCGAGCCAATCGCGAGCACGACGGTGCAGACACCCGGCGAGGCCTACGAGGCCATGGGGTTCGGCGTCTTCATGCACTACGGTCTGGCGACGTTCGTCGGCCAGACGCCGTGGAACTACCAGCCGGAGGATGTACCGGCGACGACGTACGACCCCGCGAACCTCGACGTGGACCAGTGGATGGACGCGGTCGCGGCCGCGGGCGCCAGCTACGTGATCTTCACCGCGAAGCATCACGACGGTTTCACGCTGTGGCCCAGCGACTACACCGACTACGGAGTGCAGACCAGCTCCGACCCGCGAACGGATGTGGTGGGCGAAGTTGTCGATGCGGCCCGCGAGCGCGGCCTCGAGGTCGTCATGTACTACTCCTGGTACGACCGGCTCCAGCCGGGCGGCGACGTGCGGCCGGAGAACTCCGACCGCACGACGGACTCGCCGGAGTACATGCAGTACGTGAAGAACCAGCTCACCGAACTGCTGACCGAGTACGGGCCCATCGCCGGGATCTGGATGGACATCGCGCCGATGGACGACGTGCAGCTGCCCGAGCTGTCCGACTTCGTCCACTCGGTGTCCCCGGGCACGGCGTTCGTGCCGAACTTCCCCAACGCCCAGGTGGAGTTCGACGCCGCCGACGTCCGCACCTTCGAGGGCCCCTACGAGATGATGCCGTGCGACTACGCCGACCCCAAGCCGACCGAGCAGGCATACACGGTCGCCGCCGGCCCCGGGTGGTGGCAGGTCTCCGACGACGCCCTGCCGACGCGCGACACCGATGCCGTCTACGCCGTGCTCTCGTCGACGAACGCGCTCGGGGCGACGTTCTCGCTCAACGTCTCGCCCGGTCCGAGCGGTCAGCTCCCGGCCGGCGGGGTCCGGCTGCTGGAAGCGCTCGGCGACCGCCGTCGCGGCGACGACCTGCTGGCCGGCGCCGCCACCACGGCCGGCGGCGAGACCGGCGACCACCCGGCCGCACACGCCACGGACCTGCAGGCCAAGACCCATTGGCAGGTACCAGCGGACGGCGAGTCCGCCTGGCTCCAGGTGAACCTGGGCCAAGAGCTGACGATCGACCGAACGGCGCTGCAGGTCACCGCGGCGGACGCCGTCGCCGGCTACCGGATCGAGTACCGCGACGCCGACGGCAGCTGGCGCACGGCACACACCGGCGGCGCACCGGCGTATCCGACCCAACGAGACGAGTTCCCCGCCGTCACCACCGACAGTCTGCGTCTGGTCGTGGCGGATGCGACCGACGGCGCCGGCGTGATCGAGTTCAAGGCTTACGGCGGCTTGGACGACACTGCTGACGCCGTCCGCTACGACGGCACCGGCTGGCAGGCACAGGCGCGTCCCGCGGATGCGCCCCAGGTGCCCAGGCTGCCATCGAGTGTGCCCTTCGCCGGTGCGTTCAACACCAGCATCCACCGCTCCCGCACGGCGGGTGACACCGCGACGATCGAGTTCAGCGGCACCGGCGCGGAGCTTCGCGCCGGCGTCGGCCCGGACCACGGCATCGCCCGGGTCAGCATCGACGGCGGCGAACCGCAGACCGTCGACCTCTACCGCGCCGAGGCCGCCCGCGACGTGGCGGTGCTCGAGCGGCGCGACCTCGCTCCGGGCGAGCACACCCTCACCATCGACGTGACCGGCGACCGGCACCCGGACTCCACCGGCGCCTGGGTGACACTGGACCGGCTCGTCCCACTGGTGCTGCCGGTGGCCGACGACGAGGACCGCCCGCCGTACGACGAGCTGCCCGATGGCCGGCGGATCTACGACGACGGCGGCGACCGGTGCGGCGCGGACCTGCCGATCGAGTACGTCGACACCTGGGAAGCCGGCACGTGGGCCGGCGCGTACGCCGACACCCGCCACTACTCGCGCACGCCCGGCGCCTACGCGGAGCTGACGTTCGAGGGCACCGGGGTGGCGGTGATGGCGCAGCAGCGGCCCGGTCACGGCATCGCCGCGATCTCGGTCGACGGCGGACCGGCCGAGCTGGTCGACACCTACAGCGCCACCGCCCGGGAGCAGGTGATCGTCTGGGCGGCGAGTGGGTTGGAACCCGGCCAGCACACCGTCCGCGTCACCGTCACCGGCGACCGCAACCCGGCAGCGACGAACAGCTGGGTCGGACTCGACGCCATCGTCGTCACGCCCTGACCCACTCGAGCCCGGCCACACGTCGTCGCGGCGTGTGCCCACAGCGAAAGGTTCGCCATGCGTAGTTCGAGAACGGCGGCGCGGTTCACCGTGCTGCTCGCGGCCACGGCCCTGGTCACCAGCTGTGGCGGCGAGGACGACGGCGCCACGTCCGGTGACCTGGCCGGAGAGTCTCCCGAACCCGGGACGACCCTCTCCATCTGGACCTTCGGCGCCACCGGGCTGGAGGAGCAGATGGAGGCATGGGCCGCGGACCGGGGCGTGGAGCTGGAGTTCAAGACGGGCGAGCTGGATCCGCACCACGAGCAGCTGCTGACCGCGCTGGTTTCCGGGTCGGTACCGGACGTCGCCGTCATCGAGATCGGCTACAGCGCGACGTTCAAGGCCAGTCCCGACAGCTTCGTCGACCTGCGCGACCACGGCGCCGACGAGTTGGCCGACGACTACCTGGACTGGCGGTGGCAGAACGGCGTGGCGGCCGACGGCACGGTCATCGGCCTGCCGACCGACGTCGGCGGGATGGCGCTGGCCTACCGGACGGACCTGTTCCAGGCAGCCGGCCTGCCCACCGAGCCGGAGCAGGTGGCCGCGCTCTGGCCGTCATGGGACGAGTTCCTGGCGGTGGCCGAGCAGTACACCGCGGACACCGGTCAGGCGTTCCTCGACGACAGCGGTGTGCTGTTCGAGACCGTCGCCAAACAAGGCAGTGAGGTGTTCTACGACACCGACGGCGAGCCGATCTACGACACCAACCCGCAGGTCGAGCGGGCCTGGGAGGTGGCGACCGCGGCGGCTCGGGCCGGTGTGACGGCCGATCTCGCTGCGTTCTCACCGGAGTGGAACACCGGCATGGCCCAAGGCAAGTACGCCGTGCAGCTCGCGCCGGCGTGGATGCTCAACTACATCCAGGGTCAGGCGCCGGACACCGCCGGGCGCTGGAACGTCACCACGCTTCCCGAAGGTGGCGGCAACTGGGGCGGCTCGCAGCTGGCGATCCCGGCGAACGCCGAACACCCCGACCTCGCCTACGACTTGATCACGACCGTCCTCTCGCCGGAGTCGCAGCTGGAGGTCTTCCAAGCCAGCGGCAACTTCCCGTCGACGCCGTCCCTCTACGGGACGCCCGAGATGCGAGAGTTCACGTCCGAGTTCTTCTCCGGCGCTCCCTTGGGGCAGATCTACACCGCGTCGGTGGAGGCGCTGGAACCGGTGGTCGAGGGTGAGGACCAGCGGCTCATCCTGCGCGAGTTCGGCAATGGGGTCGACCGCGTCGAGAAGGGCGACGAGGAACCCGGCGAGGCGTGGGCGTCCACGCTCGATGCCATCGCGCTCGAGATCGACTGAGCGGCACACCGGAGATGGAGAGGAGCCACCATGCCGACCGGAACCGGGGCGGGCGCGCTGCGCCGGCGGCTGCCCGGGCGCACGGTGCCCTACCTCTACATCGCACCGTTCTTCGTCGTGTTCGGCGTCTTCGGGCTGTTCCCCATCGTCTACACGGGGTGGGTGTCGCTGCACGAGTGGAACCCGATCGGCACGCACGCGTGGCTCGGTCTGCGGAACTACACCGACCTGATGGCCGACCCCAGGTTCTGGAACGCCACCGTCAACACCTTCTCCATCTGGATCATCTCCACGGTGCCGCAGCTCGCGGTGGCACTGGTTCTGGCGGCCGTCCTCAACGGCCCGATGCTGCGGTTGCGCACTGGGTTCCGGATGGCGGTGCTGGTGCCGAACATCACCTCCGTCGTCGCCGTCGGGATCATCTTCACCCAGCTGTTCGGGCGGGACTTCGGCCTGGTCAACTGGCTGTTCGACACGGTGGGGCTGGATCGGGTCGATTGGCCGGCCGGCCGGCTCTCCAGTCACCTGGCCATCGCCTCCATGGTGATGTGGCGCTGGACGGGCTACAACGCGCTGATCTACCTGGCCGCCATGCAGTCGATCCCGCGCAGCCTCTACGAGGTGGCCGAGCTCGACGGTGCCGGCCGGGTGCGCCAGTTCCTCCACATCACCGTGCCGCAGCTGCGCCCGACGATCATCTTCACGGTCATCGTGTCGACGATCGGCGGACTGCAGGTCTTCGCCGAGCCGCTGGTGTTCGGCGGGCAGGCCGGCACCGACGGGGGACAGTCACGGCAGTTTCAGACGCTGACACTGTTCCTGTACGAGCAGGGCTTCCGCGACCTCGACTTCGGCTACGCCTCGGCGATCGCGTGGGCGCTGTTCGTGATGATCCTGGTCCTCTCGGTGGTCAACTACCGCCTCAGCCGTCGCATCTCCACAGGGTGAGCGGGCCGTGACGACGACTCTCCGGCAGGATCGCGCCGCGGCCGGGACGCCACCCGGTCCGCGACGGCCGCGCGGGGCCGGCCGGCCATCCTGGTTCACGTACCTGGTGCTGGCGGTAACGGTGCTGGTGGCGGTTTTCCCGTTCTACTGGATGTTCGTCGTGGCCTCGAACGACTCGTCCGCGGTCAACGACGTGCCACCGGCCCTGGTGCCCGGCGGGAACTTCCTGGACCACATGAGCGAGGTTTTCGCCCGGGTACCGTTCGGCCGGGCGCTGGCCAACTCGTTCATGGTCGCGACCTGCGTCGCCACCGGGCAGGTGTTCTTCTCCGCGCTGGCCGGCTACGCGTTCGCCAAGCTGCGCTTCCACGGCCGCAACCTACTGTTCGTGCTGGTGATCGGCACCATGATGGTGCCGCTCCAGCTGGGCGTGGTGCCGCAGTTCCTGCTGATCAACGAGCTGGGGTGGGTCAACGACCTGCGGGCGCTGATCGTCCCCGGCATCGTCACGGCGTTCGGCGTCTTCTGGATGCGCCAGGCGATCGACAATGCCGTACCCGACGAGCTGGTCCAGGCAGCCGCCGTCGACGGCGCGGGCACGTTCCGGACGTTCTGGAGCATCGTGCTGCCTTCGATCCGTCCGGCGGCGGCCGTGCTCGGGCTCTTCGCGTTCATGTTCGCCTGGAACGACTTCTTCTGGCCGCTGATCGTCTTGAACTCGCCGCGGAGCTTCACCGTCCAGGTCGCGCTGCGGCAGCTGCAGAGCCAGGCCTACGTCACCGACTACGGGGTCCAGATGGCCGGCATAGTCATCGCGACGGTGCCGCTGCTGCTCGTCTTCGTCCTGCCCGGCCGGCAGATCGTCGGCGGGATCATGGAGGGGGCTCTGAAGTCGTGATCACCTATCGCGGTCCAACGATGAGGAGGAGCCCCTCATGCATCGTGGCATTCGTTACGTGGCGACCGGCATCGTCGCCACGGCGCTGTTGATCCCCGCACCCACACCAGAGTCCGCCGACGCGGCGCCGCGCGACCGGTTCGACGCCGTCAACGTGCCCAGCAACGAGAAGGTGCTGTTCCTCATGGGACAGGACAGCGGGACGCTGTCGGACTTCAAAGCCGACGTCCTCGACGTCGACGAGACGTATCCGCGGCCCGACGGCGTCACGCTCTACACGAACCTGGTCGGCTCGCCGCTGGCCGGGATCTACCAACCGGTCGACTTCGGAACCGGACGCACTTACTTCCCGGAGACCCTCGCGGAGTACGACGGAGCCTTGGCGGTCGGGCTCTACCTGAAGGACTGCTCGCTCACGCCGCTGAAGGCGATCGCCGGCGACCCGGACGTTCCGCCGGATGTCATCCAGCAGTACCAGGCCTGGACCGATGAGCTGATCGAGTGGCTCCGCGACACCAACCGCGACGTCTACCTGCGCATCGGTTACGAGTTCGACGGCGAGTGGAACTGCTACCAGCCGGCGGAGTACAAGGCGGCGTTCCGTCACATCGCCGAGCGCATCGACGCGCTGGGCGCCGGCCGGGTCGCCACGGTGTGGCAGAGCGCGGCGTGGCCGGTGCAGGTGCCTGGGCCCTACGACCCGACCGCGGCCGGGCACTGGAACCTCTGGTACCCCGGTGACGACGCCGTCGACTGGGTCGGCATCTCGACCTTCTACGGGGAGAGCTACGACGCGTACCAGCTGGCCTGTCTGCCCGACGCCCAGCTGGCCGCCGCACCACGGGTGGTCCAGGACTCCGTTCTCGACTTCGCCCGGGCGCGGAACAAGCCGGTGATGATCGCGGAAGCGGCGCCGCAAGCGTACGACCTGGGCGAGTCGACGGCGGGCTGCATCTTCGCCTCCGGTGAGCCGTGGGACTCGCGCGTCCCCGTCAGCGTCGACACGATCTGGAGCACGTGGTTCGCCGAATTCTTCGCCTACATCCAGGACAACCGCGACGTCATCCGGGCCGTGTCGTACATCAACACCGACTGGGACAGCCAGCAGCACTGGCAATGCACGGCGCAGCGGTGCCCGAACGGGTACTGGGGTGACAGCCGGCTGCAGGCGAATCCGGAGATCCTGGCGAGGGTCCGGACGGTGCTGCGGGAGCGGATGTGGGCGCCGGCCCGCCGGCGGCCCGGCCCGACCGTGGACATGCGACCACGCTCGGGGGTGCTGGAAGCGGAGTACGAGCCGGTGCCGGCCGGCTGGTCCGACGCGGCCGGCTATGGCGGGTTCGCGCTGCCCGAGCCGTCGCCGACGCGCAACCGGCACGTGATGCTGGCCAACTACCAGCGGTGGGAGCCGCCGTTGGTCCAGTTCCCGCGTGTCGGACGGGCGTCCACCGTGACCGTGCGCTACGCCGCCGTCGACACCGTCGACGACCGCGGACCACTGCGCTACACCCTGCTCGTCGACGGTGAGCCGGTCGGCTCGCGCGAGCTCGTCGATACCGGCGGGCCACCGGCCTATGTCGAGGACGTCTGGAACGTGGTGGTCCCGAACAAGGCCACGGTGACGGTGCTACTCGACGGCAACATCATGTGGGTCGACCGCATCGAGATCACCCGCTGACCGGCCGGTCGCGCGGCCACATCACATCCGAGCTGACCGAACCCGGGAGGTTCTCATGGCACGACATTTCCGCTTCGCGCTCGGAGGCGTGCTGTGCGCGGCCGTGATCGGCGTCGCGTCCGGTGCGGCCGGGCCCGGCCATGCGGCCGATGCTCCGGCCGTCCCGGACTACGCGCCGACGCCGGAGTCCCTGTCTCGGCACGATTCGCCGCAGTGGTTCGACGACGCGAAGATCGGCTACATGATCCATTGGGGGCCGTACTCGGTTCCCGCGTTCGGGGCTGCGGGTCACTACGCCGAGTGGTATTGGAACCAGCTGGGCAACGCCGGCACACCGACGTACAACCACCACCGCGAGTTCTACGGCGAGGACTTCTCCTACGACGACTTCATCGAGCAGTGGGACCCCGACGAGTTCGACCCGCGGCAGTGGCTGAGCCTGTTCGTCGAAGGCGGCGGGAAGTACTTCGTCGTCACCAGCAAGCACCACGACGGCGTGGCGTTGTGGGACACCGACACCACCGACCGCGACACGGTGGCGCTGGGGCCGCACCGGGATTTGATTTCCGAGCTGATCGCGGCGGCGCGGGACTACCCGCTGAAGAAGGGGCTGTACTACTCGCTGCCGGAGTGGTTCCACCCGCAGCAGCCGCCCTATTTGTACTGGCCGGGCGGGCCGCCGCGCCATCCCTACACCGGTAAGGAGATCCCATACACCGGCTACACGCCGTTGGACGACTACGTCATGAACCACCAGTATCCGCAGATGCTGGAGCTTGTCGACCGGTTCGACCCTGACATCTTCTGGTGCGACATCGGCGGGCCGAACAACAGCAACGAGTTCATGGCCTACTACTTCAACCAGGCGAAGAACCGCGACGAGCCGAAGGATGTGACGGTCAACAACCGCTGCGGCAACGGCACCTACGACTACTTCACCAGAGACAACTTGCAAGAGCCGCGGATCAGAAAGGACAAGTGGGAGAGCCCGCGCACGCTAGGCACGTCGTACGGCTACAACGCCGAGGAGGCGACCGAGGACCTGGCCACACCGAACCAGCTGATCGACGACTTGGCCGACGTCGTGAGCAAGAACGGCAACCTGATGATCAACTTAGGTCCGCGCGCGGACGGCTCCATACCCGAGATCCAAGCCGATCGGGTCCGCGCCGTCGGGGACTGGCTGGAGATCAACGGCGAGGCCATCTACGGCAGCACGTACTGGAGTTACGCCGAGGACGAGAACAGCAACGTCCCGGTCCGTTACACCCTGCAGGACGACGCCCTCTACGTCACGGCGCTGGAATGGCCGGGAGAGCAGCTGACGCTGTCCGGTGACCTGCCACTCGCGAGCAACAGCACCGTCACGCTGCTCGGCTCCGACGGCGCCGCACTGCCGTGGCGTCGGGACGGTGACGTGGTCTCCGTACCGATGCCCATGGAGGGCGCGGCCGCAACGGCGAGCGAGCACGCCTACACGTTCAAGATCGCCGCGCGCGGCACGGGTCCTTTGCTGCGGACCGAAGTGGCGATCCCTCCGGTCGTCGCGGACGAGTCGTTCACGGCCGAGGTGACCGTGACGAACCCGGCATCGGCGCGCTCGCTCGCCGGCCGCATCGGCCTGGACGTACCCACCGGCTGGTCGGCGGTGCCGGAGCAGGCCATCGTCACGCCCATCTCGCCGGGGGAGTCGCGCAACGTCGAGTTCACGGTGTCACCGCCGCCGGACGTGGCTGCGGGACGGTACTCGGTGCGGTCGGTGGCGTCATTCGGACGGCTTTCCTACCCGGCGGAGGGTTCGGTCCTGGCCGGGTACGAGAACGCCGCGGCCGGGAGAACCGCGACGCAGAAAAGTCTGTATCGGGGTAGCCAGGGGCTGCCGGAACTGGCGGTGGACGGCAACACAGACGGCAGCTGGTACAACGGCTCGGTCAGTCACACGGCCCAGCCGGAGTCCCAAGCCTGGTGGCAGGTCGACCTGGGGTCCGTCCGGACCATCGGCGAGATCGCGGTCTGGAATCGGACCGATTGTTGTGCCAACCGCCTGACGGACTACTACGTGTTCGTCTCCGACGAGCCGTTTGCGAGCCAATCGGTCGCCGAGATCCTGGCCCAGCCCGGTGTGACGGCCCACCACCAGCCACAGACTGCGGGGACTCCGACACACATCCCGGTCGACCGTGCGGGTCGATACGTGCGGGTCCAGCTCGCCTCGCCGACCAACCCGCTCTCGCTGGCCGAGGTCCAGGTATTCGCGCCCCGGCGGCTATGACCGCCGGGCATCCATCCGCCGCAGATCGATCCGGTCCGCCAGCCACTGAACACGTCAAGAAGGGCATGACCATGCACTCGATGTTCTGCCGATCACCTCGGCGCGGCCGAATGAACCTGCTCCGGCGGTCGGCGCTTGCGGTCGCGGCCGTGACCACAGCCGGTGCGGCCGTCGTCGCGGGAGGTGGCGCCGATCCAGCGACCGCCGCCCGGGGCGTCGGCGAGTCCGAGCCGGTAGAGTTGTACGTCACACCCAACCTGGTGGACGGCGCCGACTGCAGCGGATCCCTGCCGTGCTCTCTGGAACGGGCGCAGCAGGAGCAACGCCGCCACACCGCAGCCGATGCCGGCGCCGGGCGCGACGTCATCGTGTACCTGCACGGCGGCACCTATCGCATCGCCGAGCCGTTGACGTTCGACGCACGGGACTCCGGTACGAGTGAGCACAGTGTCGTATGGCGGAACTATCCGGGTGAGTCGCCCGTGCTGAGCGGCGGCACACCGATCACCGGCTGGACGCCGGGGCCCGACGGCGTCTGGAGCGCCGACGCGGGCGGACTGAACTTCCTCCAGCTGTATGCGACCGGGCAGCGGTTCACCCGCGCCCGCACTCCGAACCTGGGCAGCTTCGTCCAGGGGCAGCCGTTCACGCTCGAGGGCACCAACACCACCCAGGTGCGGGTCCCGGCCGACACGCTGGCCGACTGGGATCTCCAGCAGCTGGAACGAGCCCAGGTGATCGTGCACTTCGCCTGGAGGCAGTGGCGTTACCGGATCGAGTCGACCTCGGCGGACGACACGGGCAACCGCTGGGTGGTGGCGCGGCAGCCGGAAGGTTCCACCGGTGCCACGGGCGGGGAGATACCGGTCGCGACCACCACGACACGGCGGGGCTCGGTGTCGCCGGTCTACTTCGAGAACGCCCGCGAGTTCCTCGACCAGGCCGGCGAGTGGTACCTGGACACCACGGCCGACACCGTCTACCTCAAGCCGCCGGACGGCGCCAACCCGAACACGCTCGGCGTGGTCGCTCCTGTCACCGAGCAGCTGCTCGACATCGACGGCGCGTCGCACCTGCAGTTCTACGGGCTGCAGTTCGCGCACAGCACCTGGTTGCTGCCGGACCAGCAGGGCAACCTGCAGCGCCAGGGCGGCTTTCACCTGGAGCACGAGCCGCTGGGCTACGCGGACGGATTCCCGGTGTGGTACGTCAACCCGGGCGCGGTGAACGTGCGAAACGCCTCGCACATCAGCTTCCGCCGCAACGCCTTCCGCTTCCTCGGCGCGAACGGCATCGTCTTCGGCCCGGCCACGCACGACGACGAGATCGTCGGCAACATGTTCACCCACGTCGCCGACACCGCGGTCTTCATCGGCTCTCAGCACGACCCGATTGCCGAGCCGGACCAGGAGAACCGGAACGAGACCGTCTCCAACAACTACTTCGCCCACATGGGGGAGGACTACGCCACCGACAGCGCGGTGACCGCGACGTTCCCGAACGGCCTCACCGTGTCCAACAACCTCATCCGCGACGTCAAGAACATCGCCATCAACGTCGGTTCGGTCTTCAACATCGGCGACGACGTGCTGTCGCTGCGGAACGTGCAGATCACCGGCAACCGCATCGACGCGAGCTGCACGATCTCCGCGGACTGCGGCGCGATCCACAGCAAGAACAACTACTACTACGACCTGTCCGGGCCGAACCCCGTCCCGCGGTCGACCATCGACGGGAACTACATCACGAACGTCAACGAGAACCCCGCCCAGCCCGGCGAGTCCAGGGTCCGCGGCATCTACGCCGACGACCACACGAGCAACCTGCTGGTGTCGAACAACGAGTGGCACAACGTCGACGAGCCGATCCGGCTGCACACGACCGGCGGGCTGAACAACGACCTGGTCGACAACGGCGTGGGCAACCAGGACGTCATCCGTGCCGCTGGGCTGGAGCCCGCGTATCTCGACCTGCCGACTCTGGACCCGGACACCGACAGCGTCGGCGGCACCGGAGGGCCAGGGTCGGTGACGGTCGCCGAGGCCTCGACGGTCGCGCCGGTCGAGCTACGCCAGCTCGGCGACGGCATGGCCACGGTCACCGTCACGAACCCCGGCGACCGGCCGTTGCGGGACCTCGGTGTGGAGGTCGTCGCATACGACCAGGTGAACCTCACCCAGGTCACCGGTCAGCTGGTGGAGCCGGCGGCGAACCGGCACCGGCCACTGGCGGCGGGGGAGACCCGCACTCTGCGGTGGCGCTTCGACGTGCCGCTGGGTACCACCGCGGGCGAGTACGACCTGCTCGCCCGGGTCTCCTACACCACACTCGACCGGCACTGGGGCGAAGCCGCGGCGATTGCGGCGACGTCGGTCCTGCCGGCGGTCACTCTGACGGCAGAGCCCGCTGACGTCGTGATCGGCGCGGGCGGCCGGGCCGACTTGAGCGTGCGGATCACCAGTCACGTCGACACACCGCTCACCGTCGGACTGTCGGGCGCCAGCGAGCCCGACGGCGTGCGGTTGGAGCCGTCGTCGGCGGAGTTCCCGCTACCGGCAGGTGGCAGTCGCGCCATGACGGTCGGGCTGGTCGGCGAGCGCCCCGGACCCGCCGTCGTCGACATCGGCCTGACCGCTCGGACCGCGGACGGCGTGCCCGCCGACGTCGCCGCGGTCAGCGTGCCGGTCAACGTCGCGTACGGCTCGCTGGCCGGCGCTTTCGACAACGTCGGAATCACCGACGACGCCAACCCGGACGCCGGGTCGTGGGGGCGGAACGGCCGTAGCTACTCGGCCCAGGCGCTGGCCGACGCGGGCATAGTGCCGGGCGGACCCGTCATCGTGGACGAGGCCGTCTTCACCTGGCCGGACGTGCCGCCCGGAGTGCCGGACAACGTACAGGCCAACGGTCAGCTCATCGCCATGGCGGGTGCGGGCAGCCGGCTCGCGGTTCTCGGCACCTCTGACGGGCGCGAGCACGAGGGTACCGGTACGGTCCACTACAGCGACGGCACCAGCAGCTCGTTCGACCTGCGCTTCCAGCACTGGGCGTACCCGGACCTGGAGCCCGATCCGGTGGTCGTCATGCCCTACATCAACCGGGCCGGGGTCGGTCGCGAGGACCGGCCGGTTGGCCTCTACGCCCAGTCGGTGCCGATCGACCCGGCGAAGGAGGTGACGGCGGTCGAGCTGCCGGCCATCAGCGCGCCCGGCAGCCACGGCATGCACGTCTTCGCGCTGGCGCTGGCTCCGTAGCAGCCGGGCGAGATCGCCCGTGAGGTTCACTGCTGCATGTCGAGATCGAAAGCGGCCACGATCGCCGCTGCCATGGCCTGTTCCTGCGCCGGGGTGAGGTACCCCACGAGACGGCCCAGGCCGCGTGCGGGGATCGTGACGACGTTGTCGAGTGAGATCACCGACGCTCGATCAAGGCCGTTACGCCCATCGACGCTTACCTCGGTGGACAGGCCCCGGATCGTGGACGTGCGGGTTCACCGTGACCGATTGACGTGTGGCCCGTGTTCGTCGATCCCGTGACGGTCACCAGGCATGGGCTGCTGAGCGTGAGCCCAACCATGACTGCTTGGTGAGCAGGTGAGTCTCGGCGCCAGCTCGCGCTGTTGGCCTCGGCGCCGAGAATCACAGCTTTGCGCCACCCTCGACGCGCCATCCAGCGGTCGCTCAAGTGTGATATAAACGCCGGCGACGCTAATCAAATCCTATTTGGAGCTTCCTAATGTCCGATATGGCGCGACGTCCACGCCGTCGGCTCTCCGTGCGCCGGCGGCCGACCAGGAGGGCACGGCCTGCTGTAACATCCGCTGTCTTAGCCATCGGTACGCTCACCGCAGGGCTGATGGCACCGGTCGCCGGAGCGGCTGCCGCTCCGGAAACACTTGACTTATCAGAGAATCTGACCGCTGCAGGCCAGCCGGCATTCATCTGCAGCGCGGCGGCGGACGGTTATGTGTTCGAGCGGCGTCCCGCGGATGTACGGGCGGTCGACGTCGCCACTGGCGAGTCCGAGGTCGTCGCCGAAGACATCTGGGAACACCGCACCAACGCGCTCGGCTACAACCCGGTCGACAACTACATCTACGGTTCGTTCGACACCGACGAGGACGGGTCCTGGGAGTTCGGCCGCGTGGGCTCGGACTTCTCCGTCGAGCTGCTTGGCCTGCCCGAGGGCTGGGCCGAAGGCCCGGGCGAACCGTGGGACGAGTCGTTCGACCGGGTGGTCGCCGACTTCACCCCGGACGGGCACTACTGGGCGATGCTGCGGCTGGACTCCGGGGCGTCGTGGGCCGAGGTGGACCTGGACCCCGCCTCGCCGGACCACATGTCCGTGGCCAGTTCGGGCGACTTCGATGTCCCGGACGGCTGGGACCCTGGCGCGGACTGGGCGTACAACGTCGACGACGGCAAGTTCTACATGGTCGCGAATCGCACCGACGAGCACACCGAGTGGGGCCTGCTTGCCTTCGACCCGGCCGCGCACACGATGTCGGTGGCGGCCGAGATCGGCCAGTTGGTGGGTGAGAACGGTCCTCTCTCGGGCGGAACCAACACCACGCTGTTCGGCGCGATGTACTCCGACGCCGACGGCTACATCTACGCCGCGCACAGCGCGACCGGCCAGATCTGGCGGGTCGACATGGCCAGCGGCGAGGCCGTGTTCCACGGCCGTGCCGCCGGCGACGTCACCAACACCGACGGCGCGCGCTGCACCACGCCCGAGCCCGAGGAGCCGGCGCAGCCGTTCGCCTGCGGTCCCGGAGCGCCCGGCTACCTGTTCCAGGGATCTCCGGCACGCGTCTCCTCCGTCGACCTGGTGACGGGCGAGTCACAGGAGGTGGCCGAGGACTTCTGGCCCGAGCGTACGAACGGGTTCGGCTACAACCCTCTGGACGACTACCTCTACGGCTCGTTCCGCGTCGGTGACGGCGACGGATGGGAGTTCGGCCGCGTGGGCGCGGACTTCTCGGTCGAACTGCTCGGGCTCCCCGACGGGTGGCCGGAGACGTGGAACACCTCGAACCAGGTGATCGTCGGGGAGTTCACCGATGACGGTCACTACTGGGGGATGCTGCGCGGAGAGACGTCCAGCTCATGGGTCGAGATCGACCTGAATCCGGACTCCGACACCTACTTCACGGTGGTCGACGACGGTGTCGTCGACCACCCGGAGGGGTGGTTGCCCGGCTCGGACTGGGCGATCGACGTCGGTGACGGCAACCTCTACACGCTGGGTCACGGCACCGACGAGGCGACCGAGTGGGCGCTCATGCGGTTCGACACCACGCAGCACACCCTCGCGGTGACCGCGGAGCTCGGTCAGCTCGACGACGGCGACGGGCCGTTGACCGGCGACTCGGTAGGCGCCATCTATGCCGACGCCGACGGCTTCGCCTACGCCTCGCACAACAGCACCGGCGAGATCTGGCGACTCGACCTCAGCGGCGGTACGGCGGAGTTCTTCGCTCACGGCCCGGGTGAGGTCTCGACCAACGACGGCGCGCGGTGCGCCGAGTCCGGGTTGCCGGTCGACTTCGGCGACGCGCCGGACTCGTACGGAACGACGGTGGCCTCCGACGGAGCCCGGCATTCCCAGCTCGACGGGCTGACCCTCGGCTCGATCTGGGACGCGGAGACTGATGCGGCCGACGACCCGGCAGCTCTGGATGGTGCCAACGACGACGCACGCGGTGACGCCGACGAGGACGCCGTGGCCGGACCGATCGAGCTCAGCTCCGCTGCTCGCAGCAGCACCAGCGTCCCGGTCACGGTGACGAACACCACGACCGAACCGGCGACCCTGGCCGGTTGGGTCGATCTCGACGGCGACGGCACCTTCGGCTCGGACGAGCTGCGTACCGCTGCCGTGCCGGCGGAGTCCGGCACCGCGACGTACGAGCTGGCCTGGGACGGCACAGGGGAGCTGGCGTCGGACTCGTACGCCCGGTTCCGCCTGTTCGCCGGCGAGGTCGAGGAGGCTGACGTGCTGCCCACCGGGTCCGCGGCCGGCGGTGAGGTCGAGGACCACGCGGTGATACCGGCCTCCGACGACGGTGACGAGGACGGCACCGACGATGGTGACGAGGACGGCACCGACGGCGGGACCGACGACGGCGGGACCGAGGACGGCGGGGCCGAGGACGGCGGGGCCGAGGACGGCGGCACCGAGGGCGGCACGGACGACGGTGACGGCGAGCTGCCCGACACCGGCGCCGGCGTCGGCGGCACGGTCGTGCTGATGGTCGCGCTACTCATGCTCGGCAGCCTTGCCTGGGTCTTCAGGCGTCGTTGGTTGCTGGGCTCGGGTGAATCGGTCTGATGTGACGCGGCGGGCGTGGCCGGGTGGGTGTCGGCCACGCCCGCCGCGATGGCGTATGACAACACAACGGTCCGGGTGCGGCCGGTGAGATGGGACAAGTGCGATGGTTGGGCGTAGGTTGGCCGGTGCCGGCGGGGGCAACGGTGGTGGTCGGTTCGGCAGGGCTGTCCGGCTGATGATGGCCGGGTTGCTCGTGGCCGGGATGACGGGTGCTGTCATCAGTGGAACTTCGCTCCCGGCGGACGCCGCGCAGCGACAGTCGTGGGCGATGGTCTCAGTTGGAACCGGGTTCTCGTGCGGGATCAGCGCCGAGAGCGCGGCGTTCTGCTGGGGAACCGGGTCGAGCGGTGAGCTGGGTGACGGCGGCGAGACAGGGGCCAGGCGGGTGTCGCCGCGGCCGGTGGTGACCCCGGCGGGGGTGGAGGGCTGGTCCACGCTCACGGCCGGTCAGTTTCATGCGTGCGGGGTGTCCACAGACGGTGCGGCATTCTGCTGGGGCGAGGACGACTTCGGTCAGCTGGGCAACGGCCCAGGGGTGACGGAAAATCAGGTGTCGCCGTCGCCGGTGGTGACCCCGGCGGGGGTGGGGGGCTGGTCCACGCTCACGGCCGCTGCCAACCACACCTGCGGGGTGTCCACGGACGGTGCGGCGTTCTGCTGGGGC
>NZ_SMKZ01000119.1 GCF_004349065.1 Jiangella asiatica | reverse complement strand
GGATCTCGGGGCCGGGCGGGGTGCGGTCCCAGGTGCCCAGGTCGCTCGCCCAGTCGCGGATGTACTGCTTGTCGTAGCCGTACTGGCGGCCGCCGGGCTTCCAGTCCTCGACCCGCCAGTAGCGGGACGAGTCGGAGGTGAGGACCTCGTCGGCCAGGAGGATGTCGCCGTCGGCGGTGAGGCCGAACTCGAACTTGGTGTCGGCCAGGATCACGCCGCGCTCCTCGGCGGTCGCCGCGGCGCGGGAGTAGATGTCGAGGGTCAGAGTACGCAGCCGGTCGGCGAGGTCCGCACCCACCTGGTCGGACATCTCGGCGAACGTGATGGGCTCGTCGTGGCCGTCCTCGGGCGCGGTCTTGGTGGTCGGGGTGAAGACGGGCTCGGGCAGCCGGTCGCCCTCGACGAGGCCGGCGGGCAGCGTCACGCCGGAGATGATGCCGTCGGTGCGGTACGCGTCCCAGCCGAGGCCGGCGAGGTAGCCGCGGGCGATGCACTCGACCTGGACGATGTCGACCCGGCGGCAACGCAGCGCCCGGCCGGCCCATTCGGCGGGGACGTCGGTGACCGACAGCACATGGTTGGGCACGTCGGCGAGCTGGTCGAACCACCACGCCGAGAGCGCGGTCAGGAGCTTGCCCTTGTCCGGGATCGGTGTCGGCAGCACCACGTCGTAGACCGACACCCGGTCGCTCGCGACCAGTATCAGCTCGTCGGGGCCGTCCGCGTAGACGTCGCGGACTTTGCCTCGGTGCACCAGCTCCATGCCGACCGTTCTAGCACGCGCCACGTCACACCACGACGACGACCTTCCCGCGTGCCCGTCCATCCCGCAGGTAGCGAATCGCGGTGGGGACCTCGTCCAGCGAGAACGTCCGGTCCACGGCCGGCACCACCGCGCCGGCCTCCATCAGCTCGGCCAGGTACCGCAGGTCGTCCGCGCGCTCGGCCGAGATCAGGGTGCCCAGGCGCTGGCTGACGAACGGCGACAGCATCATCACGCGCAGCTGGCGGTCGACGCCCTGGAGCCAGCGGCCGCCGTGGCCCTCCGAGCCGACGATGATCAGACGTCCGTCGCGCGCCAGCACGCGTCGCAGCCGCCGGATCGGGCGGTGCCCCGCGATGTCGATGATCACGTCGAAGCGGCGCGAGCCGGCAGTGACGTCCTCACGGGTGTAGTCGATGACGTCGGCGGCACCGAGCGAGCGGACCAGGTCGGCCTTCCCACCACTACAGACGCCGGTGACCTCCGCACCGAACGCCACCGCGAGCTGGACGGCGAACGACCCCACCCCGCCGCCGGCGCCGGTCACCAGCAC
>NZ_SMKZ01000118.1 GCF_004349065.1 Jiangella asiatica | reverse complement strand
CTGCTTGGCCGGTCCGATCCGTTCGGGGGGTTTGATGTAGGTGTGGCCGGTGGGGCTGGTCCATACGGTGTTGCCGGTGGTGTCGCGGTGGACGGTCCAGCCGCCTCGGTGTTTGAGCAGGTGGTGGTGTCGGCACAGGGGTTGGCAGTTGCAGGCGCTGGTCGGTCCGCCGGCCGCGTGTGGGGTGTGGTGGTCAATGTCGCAGCGGATGGCCGGACGGTGGCAGCCTGGGGTGCGGCAGGTGCGATCCCGCAGGACGACGTGGTCGATGAGCGCCTGCGGCGGCCGGTATCTGGTGGTGCCGTGGTCCAGGACGTGGCCGGTGGCGGGATGGGTGCCGACCCACTGCCAGGTCCCCGCGGCGGCGAGGTGGCGGGCGATCTGCGCGGGGATCGGGCCGTACCCGGCCAGGTGTCCGGGGCGATCGTCCATGCCGATGACCGAGGACAACGCGACGGTGAGGTGCACGCTGACCGGCCGCCCCTGCGCGGCCGCGAGCGTTACCGACACCGCCTGCCCGGCAGCAGACCGCACCTGAGCGCCGTCCGGCGCGTCGCGGCCGTGGGCGGGCGTGACGCGGCCCGGGATGCCGGCGTCGGGGTGGGTGCGATCGCACGTGCACGGGCAGCCGGGCCGGTGCGCGAGCCGATGGGTGCCACCGCCGATCCTCTGGGAGTCCAGGGCGGCCCAGGCCAGCGCCGCGAGGGCGTCGGCGCGTCGCTGGGCGGCGGTGCGTGGCTCGCACCCGGCGGCGGCGTCGTGTCGCTTGAGGGTGTCCGCGGCGGCGTGCAGGACGGACGTCACCGCGACGGCGTCCTCGGCCGGGAGGTAGGCCTGCAGGTGCGCCATCCCGTCCTCGGCCGGGATCATGGTGACGTCGCGGCGCTCCCGCGCCTGCTGACAGCGCCGCTCGGTCCCCACCGGCGCCAGGTCGTGCAGCAGTTCCTGGATCGTGCGCCGCAACTCCACCGAGTCCAGGCCGGGCGCCGCCGGCAGGACCGCGGCCTCGATGCGTCGCCGGACCTGAGGTTCCTGGCCGCCGAGCTCGGCGGTGATGACCCTGGCCCGGCGCTCGTCGATGCGCCCGGCTTCCACCATCGCGTGCGTGGCCGGGAAGTCCTCGACCAACTGGACGGCATGGCCGACCTGGTTCTCGGCCTGCCGCGTGGTGAGGTGGGTACGTGCGGCGATCTCCACCGCGGTGTTGGTGATCGGGTTCAGCGACCGGTAGCCGGTGTCGGCCGGTCGCAGCTCGGGCCGTGCGGCCAGGGCGGCGAGCACCGAGGCCTGCTTGGCTGCCACCCATGCGGCCAGGCGCGCCCACCCCGCGGCCGCCTCGACGAGGTGGTAGCCGCCCGCCGCCGCGGTCTCGAACGTGGCGAGCGCGGCTGCAAGCCACGGGCCCGTCGGCACCGCCGCGAGAGGTGTCGCCGCGACCGAGGCCGGCTCGGGCGCC
>NZ_SMKZ01000117.1 GCF_004349065.1 Jiangella asiatica | reverse complement strand
GTGGGGGGTGTGTTCGGCGTAGTGGCACGCGGTGAGCCCGCCGTCGATCAGGCGGAGTTCGGGGACGTCGGTCGCGCAGCGCTCCTGAGCGATCGGGCAGCGGGTGCGGAACCGGCAGCCCGACGGCGGGTCGGCCGGGCTGGGCACGTCCCCGCCCAACGGCACCCGCGCCCGGGTCTCGCGTCCGGTCGGGTCGGGGATGGGGACCGAGGCCAGCAGCGCGCGGGTGTAGGGGTGTCTTGGGTTGGTGTAGATGCGCTCGGCCGGGCCGTGTTCCACGATCACCCCCAGGTACATGACGGCGACATCGTCGGCGACCTGGCGCACCACGGACAGGTCATGGCTGACGAACACATACGCCATCTTGGTGTCGGCCTGCAGATCGGCCAGCAGGTTCAACACCTGCGCCTGCACGCTGACGTCCAGCGCCGACACCGGCTCGTCCAGGATCAGCAGCTGCGGCTCCAACGCCAACGCCCGCGCGATCGCCACCCGCTGGCGCTGCCCGCCGGAGAACTGCGACGGATACCGGTCGGCATGCTCCGGGCGCAACCCGACCCGCTCGAACAACTCCAACACCCGGCCCCGGCGCCGCTCCCGCGACCAGCCACCGGCCAGCCGCAACGGCTCGGCCACGTTGTCACCCACCGACAGGCGCGGGTTCAACGACGCGAACGGGTCCTGATACACCATCTGCACCTGCTGGCGGATCCGGCGCAACTCACCCCGCCCGGCCCGGACCACATCCCGCCCAGCCACGCTGATCTCACCACCGGTCGGGTCCTGCAAACGCAGCAGCAACGACGCCAGCGTGGACTTCCCGCACCCGGACTCACCCACCAACCCCAACGTGGCACCCCGACGAAGCTCCAACGACACCCCGTCCACCGCATGCACCCACCCCGACACCCGAGCGAACACCCCGGCCCGGACCGGGAACCTCTTCACCACCCCCCGCAGCTCCAGGACGCTCTCGCCGGCGTCGGCCGTCGGCGGCGCCGACGACGCGGCAGGTCGCGGCGCCGGCGCGGTGGCCGTCTCCTGCGGGAAGTGACACGCACTCGCCGCACCGACACCGTCATCGCCGGGGGCCGCGAGCTCGGGGCGCAGGTCGGGGCGCACGGTGCGGCACTCGACCCGGCCATGACCGACCGGGCAGCGCGGCTCGAACGCGCACCCGGCCGGCAACCCGGTCAGATCCGGCGGCTGCCCCGGGATCGGCACCAACCGCTCGGTCGCGACGTCCAGCCGCGGCACCGACCCCAGCAGCGCCCGGGTGTAGGGATGCCGCGGCCGAGCGAACACGTCCATCACGCTGCCGGTCTCCACCACCCGCCCCCCGTACATCACACACACCCGGTCCGCGGTCTCCGCGACCACCCCCAGATCGTGGGTGATCAACACCGTGCCCGCGCCGGTCTCGCGAGCCGCCACCTGCAGAACGTCAAGGATCTGCGCCTGCACACTCACATCCAACGCCGTGGTCGGCTCATCGGCGATCAACACCTTCGGCCGGTTCGCGATCGCCATCGCGATCACCACCCGCTGACACATCCCGCCGGAAAACTCATGCGGATACTGCCCATACCGGCGCACCGGGTCCGCCACCCCCACCAGCGCCAGCAGGTCGTGCACCCGATCGCGGGCCGCCCGGCCGGACAAGCCGCGGTCGTGCACCAACAGCGCCTCCGCGATCTGATCACCCACCCGCTGGACCGGATCCAACGCCGACATCGGGTCCTGGAAGATCATCGCGACGTCCCGGCCCAGCACCCGCCGCCGCTGCCCTTCGGACAGCGCGAGCAGGTCGACCCCGTCCAGCCAGGCT
>NZ_SMKZ01000116.1 GCF_004349065.1 Jiangella asiatica | reverse complement strand
CCCGGGACCCGCGCCGAACCCGGGGCCCGCGCTGGCCCGGCGCCGGTGGGGTGGGGTGCGGCGGTTCGCCGGGTCGCGGTCGGCGGTGGTGGGTGCGGCCGGGCTGTTCCTGCTGCTGGTGGTGGCGGTGTTCGCGTCGTGGGTGGCGCCGTTCGATCCGAACGAGCAGGGCGCGCAGAGTCTGCTGGGCCCGTCCGGGACGCACCTGCTGGGCACGGACGAGCTGGGCCGCGACATCGCCTCGCGGGTGATCCACGGTGCCCGGGCCTCGCTGGTGGTCGGTGCCGGCGCGGCCACCTTCGGCGCGCTGATCGGGGTGCCGTTGGGCCTGGTCGCGGGGTATCTGGGCCGGTGGGTCGACGCGACCGCGATGCGGCTGATCGACCTGATGCTGGCCGTGCCGGGCATCCTGCTCGCCCTGGTCATCATCGCCGTGCTCGGCCCGGGCCGGATCAACCTGATCCTGGCCATCGGCATCGGCTCGGTCCCGGAGTTCGCCCGGCTCACCCGCGCGGCCACCCTCGCCTTACGCGACCGCGACTTCGTCCGCGCCTCGGTCGGCATGGGCGCACGCACCACCGACACCATGTTCCGAACCGTGCTACCCAACGTGCTCGCGCCGGTCCTGGTCCAGCTGGTGATCACCGCATCGCTGGCCGTCGTGGTCGAGGCCGGGCTGAGCCTGCTCGGCCTGGGCACCCCACCACCGGCACCGTCATGGGGCGGCATGCTCCAAGACGCCCGCTCCTACCTCTACCAAGCCCCCTGGTACGGCGTGTTCCCCGGCCTATGCCTGGCCTTCACCGTCTACTGCCTGGACCGCGTCGGCCACGGCCTGCAACACGCCATCGGCACCACCACCCACACCCCAGGCACCCCCGCCAGCCCGGCCGCCGGCCCGGCCGCCGGCCCGACCGCAGAGGGGGCCCTGTAGATGTATGCCTACCTCATCCGCCGCCTGGCCCAGTTCGCCATCGTGCTCGTCCTGGCCTCCATCGCGGTGTGGGCGTTCATCTTCGCCCTACCCGGCGACCCGGCCACCGTGCTGGCCGGCCCCGACGCCTCACCCACCGAACAAGCCGCCATCCGCGACCGCCTCGGCCTCGACCGCTCGATCATCGAGCAATACGCCACCTGGCTCACCCACGCCATCACCGGCGACCTCGGCCAATCCTTCTACTCGACGCAGACAGTGACCGCGACCCTGGCCGACTACATCCCCGCCACCGCCCAACTCGCCACCCTCGCCCTGGCCCTCACCCTGCTCATCGCCGTCCCCGTCGGCACCACCGTCGCGCTGCGCCCCCGATCGCTGCTCGGGCGGTTACTGTCGGGCTACCTCACCATCGGGCTGGCCGTGCCCGCGTTCTGGCTCGGCCTGCTGCTGATCATCGTCTTCGCCGTGCAGCTGCAACTCCTGCCCGCCGCCGGTGACTACACCCCGTTCTGGCACCACCCCGGCCAAGCCCTACGCGCCACCATCCTGCCCGCCACCGCCATCGCCGTACACGCCTCAGCCATCACCGCCCGGTTCCTGGCCACCTCACTGTCCGACATCATGGGCCGCGACTTCATCCGCACCGTGCGCGCCAAAGGCGTCCCCGAACACGCCGTCGTCCGCCGCCACGCCCTGCGCAACGCCGCCCTGCCCACCATCACCATCATCGGCATCCAACTCGGCGGCTTCCTCGGCGGCACCGTCGTCATCGAAGCCGTCTTCAACTACCCCGGCCTGGGCCGCCTGCTCTACACCGCCATCGGCGAACGCGACTACGCCATCGTCCAAGGCGGCGTCCTATTCATCGTCACCACCTTCCTCACCCTCAACCTGCTCATCGACCTCCTCTACGCCCACCTCGACCCCCGCATCCGCCTCACCTAACCACCCCAAGGAGCCCGCCATGCAACACCCGGCGCCCCACCCCACCCGCCGCACCCTCCTACGCAC
>NZ_SMKZ01000115.1 GCF_004349065.1 Jiangella asiatica | reverse complement strand
GGGGAAGTGGCAGGCGCTGGGGTGGCCGGTGCCGAGTCGGTCGATCAGCTCGGGCACCTCGTCGGCGCATTTCTGTTGCGCTTTCCAGCAGCGGGTGCGGAACCGGCAGCCCGACGGCGGGTCGGCGGGGTTGGGGACGTCGCCGGTGAGCGTGATGCGCTCGCGCTCGCCGCGCAGCCGCGGGTCCGGCACCGGCACCGCGGACAGCAGGGCCTGTGTGTATGGGTGGTGCGGCGCGGTGAAGATCTCGTCGCGGGTGCCGGTCTCGACGATGACACCGAGGTACATGACCGCGATGCGGTGCGACACGTGCCGCACCACCGACAGGTCGTGCGAGATGAACAGGTAGGCCAGGCCCAGCCGCCGCTGCAGCTCGCGCAGCGTGTTCACCACCTGCGCCTGGATCGACACGTCCAGCGCGGACACCGGCTCGTCCAGCACCAGCAGGGCGGGGTCCAGGGCGAGGGCGCGGGCGATGCCGATGCGCTGGCGCTGGCCGCCGGAGAACTCGTGCGCGTACCGGTTGGCGTGCTCAGGCGACAGCCCGACCAGGTCGAGCAGCTCGGCCACCCGCTGCGGGCCGCCGCGGCGGTAGCGCCCCTGCACCCGCAGCGGCTCGGCGACGATGTCGTGGACGGTCATGCGCGGCGACAGCGACGCGTAGGGGTCCTGGAACACGATCTGCGTAGTGCTGCGCCACGGCCGCAGCTCGTCCTCGCTCATCGTCGCCAGGTCGTTGCCGCGGTAGAGGATGCGGCCAGCCGTCGGCTCCAGCAGCCGCACCACCATCCGCCCGGTGGTGGACTTGCCGCAGCCGGACTCCCCCACGATGCTCAGCGTCTGGCCCTGGTCGATCGCGAAGGAGACGCCGTCGACGGCGCGGACGGCGCCGACCTGCCGGCGGAACACCCCGCCGCGGATCGGGAAGTGCATGGTCAGGTCCTCGACCCGCAGCACCTCCTCACCCAGGTGCGACCGGCGCTGCGCGGCCGCGGTCTCGACGCTCATCGGCTCACCTCCGTCGACTCGAGCTCCTCGGCGAAGTGGCAAGCCGAGCGGTGCGTGGGGTCGCCGATGCCGTCACCCACGACCCGCAGCTCCGGCCGCTCGGTACGGCACCGGTCGCGGGCCAGCGGGCAGCGCGGGTGGAACGGGCAGCCCGGCGGCGGGTCGAGCAGGCTCGGCGGGCTCCCCGGGATCGGGTACAGCTCGTCGACGTCGCGGTCCAGCCGCGGCAGGCTCTCCAGCAGCCCGACGGTGTACGGGTGCCGCGGCGCGGTGAAGATGGTCGTCACGTCACCCTGCTCGACCACGCGCCCGGCGTACATGACAACGACCCTGTCCGCCAGCTCCGCCACCACGCCGAGGTCGTGCGTGATCAGCAGCGTCGCCGCCTGCGTCTCCTGCTGCGCCACCCGGAGCAGGTCGAGCACCTGCGCCTGGATGGTGACGTCCAGCGCCGTCGTGGGCTCGTCGGCGATGAGCAGGCTCGGGCCGTTCGCGATGGCCATCGCGATCATGGCCCGCTGCCGCATGCCACCGGAGAACTCGTGCGGGTACTGCTTGAACCGCGCCGGCGCGTCCGGGATGCCGACCACGCCGAGCAGCTCGACTGCCCGTGCCCGGGCCCCGTCCTTGGACAGCTTGGGCTGGTGCAGCCGCAACGCCTCCACGATCTGCCGCCCGACACTGACCACCGGGTTCAGCGCCGTCATCGGATCCTGGAAGATCATCGCGATGTCGCCGCCGCGGATCGTGCGCAGGTCCGACGCCGGCAGCTGGCTCAGGTCGCGGCCGCGGAAGCGGATGCTGCCGCCGACCCGGCGGCCCGGCGGCTTCACCAGGCCGAGGATCGACATCGCGGTGACGCTCTTACCGGACCCGGACTCCCCGACCACGCCGACGATCTCGCCCGTGCCGACGCTGAACGCGGCACCGTCCACGGCCCGGACCACGCCCTCGTCGGTACGGAACTCCACCGCCAGGTCGTCGATGACCAGCAACGGCTCGG
>NZ_SMKZ01000114.1 GCF_004349065.1 Jiangella asiatica | reverse complement strand
GGTTCCGCGCCCTCAGCAAGCCCAGCGCGGCCAACACCGTCACACTCTTGCCCGACCCCGTCTCACCCACCACCGCCAACGTCTCCCCCGCCGCGACGTCGTAGCTCACCGAATCCGCCGCCCGCACCACGCCCGCCGACGTCGCGAACTCCACCGTCAGCCCCTGCAGACTCAGCACCGGACGGCCCCGGTCTGCCGGCTGGTGGGCGGCGTTCACGGGTGCGTCGGCGCGGGCTGCCGTCATGGGCCCTCCTCGGGCCAGGCCTGCGAGGTTGGTCGCAGCCTGCTAGACATCCTACAGGTTTGGGACCGTAGGATGTGCCTCACAGCACTGTCAAGAGGGCGGACGTAACTTGAGCGAAACAGAGCAGGAACCGGCCTTCCGGCGGCTGGAGCCGCTGCCCCTGCACAAGACCGTGCAGGACGAGATCCGGCACTACATCATCAAGCAGGATCTGCGCCCCGGCGATCCGCTGAAGCCCGAGGCGGAGCTGGCGCGCATGTTCGGTGTGAGCCGCAACTCCGTCCGGGAGGCGGTCAAGGCGCTGGAGTCCACCGGTGTGCTCGAGACGCGGCGCGGCAGCGGCGTGTACATCAAGGACTTCTCGTTCGCGCCGCTCCTGGACAATTTGCCGTACGGGCTCATGCAGGGGCGACGGGCGCTCGGCGATCTGGTGGCGCTGCGCAAGGCGCTGGAGGCCGGCATGATCGCCGACGCGATGGCCGCCATCACACCGCGGCGCATCGAGGCGCTGCGCGAGGTCCTGTCCGACATGGGCCGGCGGGCCGCCCGCGGCGAGGACATCACCGAGCAGGACCGGGAGTTCCACCGGCTGCTCTTCGCCGACCTCGGCAACGAGATGCTGCTGCAGCTGTTCGACCTGTTCTGGCAGGCCTACAACCGCGCGGCTCCGCCCCAGCCGGGGCGCGACCGCCGGCAGATCCACCGCCTGCACGTCGACATCGTCGACGCCGTCCTCAGCGGCGACGCCGAGCGGGCCCGCGAGGCGGTCCGTCAGCACTACGTCGGCATCGAGAGCCGTCTTGGCGAGACCCTGACCCCATCGGACGGCAGCGTCTGACCATCTCGGCATGATGGCCTCGTGGACTTCGTCGCCGGGCTCGACCTCGCCGGGCGGTTCTACGCCGAGGTGGTGCGCCACCTGATCCCGGTGCCGCACGCCGCCTGCCTGCTCGGCGAGGGCTCGGAGGTGCTGGGCTTCGACACGCCTCGGTCGCGCGACCACGAGTGGGGTCCCCGGGCGCAGATCCTCGTCGGCTCCGACGACGACGTCCGCGCGGTCGCCGCACGGGTCGAGGCCGGCCTGCCCGACGAGTTCGCCGGCCATCCGGTCCGGTGGTACAGCCTGGCCACCGGCACCGTCGCCCACCACGTCGAGGTCGCCGCGCTGACCGGCTGGGTCACCGACGCCCTGGGATTCGACCCGCGCGCCGAGCTCGACACGGCCCGCTGGCTGGCCACGCCGCAGCAGCGCCTGCTCCACGTCACCGCCGGCGGGGTGTTCCGCGACGACACCGGTGAGCTGACCGCTCTGCGCGACCTGCTGGCCTGGTATCCCGACGACGTCTGGCGGTGGCTCCTCGCCAGCGGCTGGCATCTCGTCGGCAACGCCCAGCCGTTGTACGCGCGGTGCGTCGAGACTGACGACGAGCTCGGCGCTCGCCTGCTGACGGCGCGGTTGTGCGGGCTGGCCATGGAGCTCGCGTTCCTCCAGGAACGCACCTACCGGCCCTACGACAAGTGGTTCGGCGCCGCGTTCGCCGGCCTGCGCCCGGCCCCCACGATCACCCCGTTGCTGGAGGCCGCGCTCACCGCCCGCCCCGCCGAGGCCGGCGCGCTGGTCAACCGCGCCCTGGTCGTCCTCGGCGAGCGGCACGACGACCTCGGGCTCACCCGGCCGACACGACCGCGGGTCGGACCGTTCGAGGTCGGGATCAACGACGCGGTCCGGCCCTACCAGGTAATCAACGCCGGCGACTTCGTCCAGGCGCTCCGTGCGGCGATCGCCGACCCCGCGCTGCGCGCCACGGTCCCCGTCGGCGGGATCGACCAGCTCACCCACGCCGACGACTCCGTCGTCACCCACACCGACTGGCCAGACCTGCTCGCCCTGGTGTACCGCGACGAGCTGCGCCGCGCCGACACTGGCGGATGAGGGTGTCGACGTCGGCTGGCGGCACACAGTTGGCGCAGTGGCCATGCCGCCGTGCCCGGCCAGCCGGCCACGAGCGAACCGGCTCGCCCCGTGGTCGCCCGGCAGCGTACCGCCGAATACGACGACAGGGTTGGGGTGCGCGCGCCTGATGCCTCAGAACGGCGGCGGGTCGGGATCGGTGGTGGGTCCGATGGGTTCTGGGTCGACGCGGTAGGTGCGGCCGGCTGGGCTGGTCCAGACGAGCACGCCTGGTTCGGGGCTGTCCAGGCGCCAGCCGTGCAGGGTTTTGTCGAGGTGGAAGCGGCGGGCGAGGGGCTGGAGGTTGTGCTCG
>NZ_SMKZ01000113.1 GCF_004349065.1 Jiangella asiatica | reverse complement strand
CCCCGACGCCGACCACCGACCCCCCGCCGGTGGGCGACGACGACGGCGACGACGGCGAGCCGGTCGCGCCGCCCCCGCCGGTGGCTCCGGGTGACGACGACGGCGGCGACGACGACGGTGACGACGACGGTGACGACGGGGATGATGACGACTGAGCCAGGGGCGTGACGATGCCGCCGGCGGGGTGCGCGTCCGGGTCGCGGTACGCACCCGTGTGCTGGCGGCGGTGCTGGGGGTCGCCGCGGTCGGCATGCTGGTCGCCGGGGTGACGTCGTTCCTCGTGCAGCGCGAGCGGGTCGACTCCAGCATCGACGACCGACTCGCGCAGGAGGTCGAGGAGCTGCGCGAGTTCGCCTCGACCGGCATCGACCCCGAGACCGGCGCGTCGTTCACCACGGTGTCGCGGTTCCTCGAAGTGGTGCTGCAGCGCAACGTGCCCGACCGCAACGAGGGCCTGCTGGCCATGGTCGACGGGCGCGTGGCGTGGTGGCCCGCGGTCGACGTGGGGATGCGGCTGCACGAGGACGACGAGTTCGTCGCGACCGTCGAGGACCAGGGCGGCGGCACCCGGGTGCGGCCGCGGACGACGCGGACCGAGGACCTGGGCTCGCTGCGCTACGCCGCGGTACCCGTGACGGTGCCCGGCGACGAGGCCGCCGGACTGTACGTGATCGGCTACTCCCGGGACCTCGAGCAGGCCGGCGTCGTCGACGCGTACCAGACGTTCGCGGTGGTGGCGCTCGCGTCGCTGGCGGTGGTGGGTGCCGTTGGCTGGGCGGTGGCCGGCCGGCTGCTCCGGCCGATCAGCGCGCTGCGCGACACCGCACAGCGCATCAACGACACCGACCTGTCCGGCCGCATCCCGGTCACCGGCACCGACGACATCTCCGCGCTGGCCCGCACGTTCAACGCGATGCTCGACCGGCTCGAGGTGGCGTTCGCCGGCCAGCGCGACGCGCTGGACGACGCCGGTCACGAGCTGCGCACTCCGATCACGATCATCCGCGGCCACCTGGAACTGATGGACTCCGCCGATCCGGCCGATGTCGCCGAGGTGCGCGGCCTCGTCCTGGACGAGCTGGACCGGATGCACCGGATGGTCGACGACCTCGTCATGCTCGCCAAGGCCAAGCGGCCGGACTTCGTGCATCCGCGCCCGGTCGAGCTGGACCGCCTGGTCGACGACGTCATCGACAAGGCCAGCGCGCTGGCCGACCGGCAGTGGCGGGTCGATGCCCGCACCTCGGCCACGGTCGACCTCGACCAGCAGCGCATCACCCAGGCGCTGCTGCAGCTGATCTCGAACGCGGTGAAGTTCACCGAGCCCGGCGACACCATCGCGGTCGGCGCCCAGCTCGCCGGCGGCGAGGCTCGGCTCTGGGTCCGCGACACCGGCATCGGCATCGCGCCCGAGGACGCCGAGCGGATCTTCGACCGCTTCACCAGGGGCGACGTCGGCCGCGGCGTCGACGGCTCCGGCCTCGGGCTGGCCATCGTCAGCGCCATCGCCGAGGCGCACCGCGGCCGGGTCACGGTCGACAGCCGGCTCGGCGGCGGCGCGGTGTTCGTCATCTCGCTGCCGTTGGCCGGCGCGGACGTCACGGACGATCTCGTTGAGGAAAAGGAGGCGTAGATGAGCAGGATCCTGATCGCCGAGGACGAGCCGCGGATCGCGGCCTTCATCGAGAAGGGGCTTCGGGCCGCCGGCATGACGCCGACCGTCGTCGGTGACGGGCGCGGAGCGTTCGACTACGCGATGACCGGCGGCTTCGACCTGGTGATCCTGGACATCGGGCTGCCCATCATGGACGGGTTCTCGGTGCTGCGGCAGCTGCGCGAGGCCCGCAACGAGCTACCGGTGATCATCCTGACCGCGCGCGACTCCATCACCGACACCGTCGCCGGCCTGGAGGGCGGCGCCGACGACTACATGGCCAAGCCGTTCCGGTTCGAGGAGCTGCTGGCCCGCATCCGGCTGCGGCTGCGCGAGGACCGCGCCCCGGAGGCGATGGTGCTTCACCACGGCGGGCTCTCGCTAGACCTGCGGACCCGGCGGGCCACCGTCGAAGGGAAGACGATCGAGCTGTCCGCGCGCGAGTTCTCACTGGCCGAGACGTTCCTCCGGCACCCGGGCCAGGTGCTCAGCCGCGAACAGTTGCTCAGCCGGGTGTGGGGGTACGACTTCGACCCCGGCTCCAACGTGGTGGACGTGTACGTGCGCTACCTGCGCCGCAAGCTCGGCAACGACCGCTTCGTGACGGTACGCGGCATCGGCTACCGCCTCGTCGGCGACGAGGCCACCACCCCCGCCCAATGAGCTCCTCTGCTGCTTCCGTAGGCGTTCGGGCCTCGGAATGATCACGTTCAGCACGAGATCTCGTGTCGCACCGGGATCGCAAGCCTCGTGATGCGCGGGTAATCCTGCCGAACGTGATCATTTCGGGATCACGTTCAAGGCGAAACCTGCGTGCTCCCAGCATCCGCGTAAGCCTGGTGGGGCGCTCAGATGCCTGGTGGGCGGCCCATCGACGCCCGGGCGAGACGTGAACGAGCCGGCGCACCGGAGGGGCGGTGCGCCGGCTCCTCGGGGGCGGTCAGCCCGCGGACGAGGCGCTCGACGGGCTGGCCGGGCTCGCGGGGGAGGCGGGGCTGGCAGCCGTGGCAGGGCTGGTCGCGCTGGCAGCAGTTGCCGGGGAGGCGGGGCTGTTCGCCGTGGCGG
>NZ_SMKZ01000112.1 GCF_004349065.1 Jiangella asiatica | reverse complement strand
CTTGTAGGCCTGGTGAAGCGCGTGAAGTCCTCGTGGTGGCCCCACACCGTCGCCGCTTGATCATGGGCCGCGGTCAGTCCGCGGGGAGGTCGGAGGGGGTGTCGACGTCGTCGGGGCGGCCGGTGCCGTCGCAGGGAACGGTCGTCACCAGGTCGGGACGGGCGACGATGAACGCACGCGCCCCCACGTCCCCCGTCGCCGCCGCCATGACCTCCGGCCACACCGAGCGGTCCAGGAGCACCGGGTTGCCGCGCCGTCCGTCGTAGGTCGCGACGGCGACCCGGGCACCGTCGTCGATCCAGGCCGCGCACAGCCGCGAGACCGCCTCGGGCCCGACCCAGGGCTGATCGACCAGCGCCACCACCACAGCGCCGATCCGCTCGAACCCGGCGCCCGACAGTGCCCGCAGGCCTGTCCGCAGCGACGAACCCATGCCGGTCGCCCAGTCCGGGTTGTGCACGACGATCGCGCCCGGCACCGTCAGCGACACCGCACCCGAGACGACCACCACCGGCCGGCACGCCGCCCCGAGCAGCCGCACGGCACGGTCGACCAGCCGCTCTCCCTCCAGCTCGACCAGCGCTTTCGGCGCTCCGAACCGCGACCCCGACCCCGCGGCGAGAACCAGCCCCGCGGGACCGGCACTCGGCTCAGCGGACATCCGCCGCGAGTGGCTCACGGTGGATCGGCCCGGTGGTGTCGCGCAGCCGCCGCCCGCTGCCGCCCCACCGTGCCGCGACGATCTCGGCCGCGATCGACACCGCGGTCTCCTCAGGCGTCCGGGCGCCGATGTCCAAGCCCAGCGGCGACGACAGCCGCGCCAGATCGTCGTCGCCGATCCCGCGGGAGCGTAGCCGGGCGACCCGGTCGTCGTGGGTGCGCCGCGACCCCATGACGCCGATGTACGCGGCCGGGGTGCGCACGGCGGCCTCCAGCAGGGGCACGTCGAACTTGGGGTCGTGGGTGAGCACGCAGATGACGGTGCGCGCGTCGACCGGCGTCGACGCCAGGTAGTCGTGCGGCCACTTCACGATGACCTCGTCGGCGTCGGGGAAGCGCCGCGGCGTCGCGAAGACCGGCCGCGCGTCGCACACCGTCACGTGGTAGCCGAGGAAGCGCCCGATCCGCACCAGGGCGGCGGCGAAGTCGATGGCGCCGAACACCAGCATCCGCGGCCGCGGCGCGAACGACTGAACGAACACCTGCAGGTCGTCCAGCCGCCGTTCGCCGTCGGCTCCGTAACGGCGGATGCCGGTCATGCCCTGGTCGAGCATGCCGCGGGCGTCGTCGGTGACGGCGTCATCGAGCCGCTGCCCGCCGAGCGTGCCGGCCACTCGGTCCGGCCAGATGACCGAGTGGGCGCCGACGGGGCCCGGTCCGGCCACGATGGTGGCCGTCGCCACCGGGTCGGACGAGTCCACGCTCGACGCCAGGTCCGGCAGCGACGGGAACGTCGTCGCGTCGATCGCCTCCACGAACACGTCGATGATGCCGCCGCAGGTCAGGCCGACGGCGAACGCGTCGTCGTCGCTGACCCCGTACCGCTGCAGAACCGGCGGCCGGCCGTCCATGACCTCCTGCGCGAGCTCGTACACCGCCCCCTCGATGCAGCCACCGGACACGCTGCCGACGGCCTCGCCGTCGTGGGTGACCGCCATGGAGGCGCCGGGCGGGCGGGGGGCGGACTCGAACGTGCTGACGACGGTGACCAGGCCGGTGCGCCGCCCGTCGCGGACGGCGGACACCAGCTCATGCATCACCTCGTGCATGGCCACCACCCCTCCGGGGCCCGTCGAGCACGCGGGCCAGCTCCTCCATGGCCCCCAGCGAGTGCCCGGCGACCAGCCGGTCGACGTACGGGAGCGCCGCCCGCATGCCGCCGGTGCTGGGGGTGTAGCCCGGCCGGCCGCGATGCGGGTTCACCCACACGATACGTCGCGCCAGCCGGGACAGCCGAGCCATCTGCGCGCCGAGCAGGCCGGGGTCGCCACGCTCCCAGCCGTCGCTGCCGATGACGACGACGGCGCCGCGTGCGGTGCCGCGCTGGCCCCACCGGTCCAGGAACTCCTTGAGCTCGTCGCCGAGCCGGGTTCCGCCGCTCCAGTCCGGGATCGCGGCCGAAGCCGCCGCCAGCGCCGCACTCGGCTCTCGGCCGCGCAGCTCCCGGGTGACGCGGGTGAGCCGGGTCCCGACCGTGAACACCTCGGTGCCTGGCCGCGCGCGGCAGGCCGCGTGCGCGAACCGCAGCAGCGTCTCGGCGTACGGCGCCATGGACCCGCTGACGTCGATGACGAAGACCAGCCGCCGCTGCCGCCGTCCGTGCCGGTGGCGACGGAGCTCGACCGGCTCGCCGCCGTGCCTGAGCATGCTCCGAACGGTGCGGCGGGCGTCGACCGGGCCCGACGGGGTCGGGCGCAGCCGCCGCGTCGGCCGGTCCGGCGCCGCGAGCAGCAGCGCGCTGACGTAGCGGTGCACCTCGGCGCGGTCGGCGGCGCTGAGCGTGGCGACGTCGCGGTATCGGAGCACCTCGGCCCGGCTCGCAGTGGCCAGCAGCTCCGGCGGCGGGTCGCCGGCGCGTTGCCCGTCGGGCTCGACGGCGGGATCGGCGGGCACCGCGACCAGTCGCTGAACCGGCGGGACCCGCACCCGCGACGGCGTCGTCCCCTGCCCGCCGAAGTACGCGGCGAACACCCGGTCGTAGCGCTCGACGTCCTCCGGCGACGCGCACAGCGTCACCCGCCCGGACCAGTACACCGACCGCAGCGAGCCGGCGCCCAGCGCGTCCAGGGCCGCCAGCATCGCGTGCACCCGGG
>NZ_SMKZ01000111.1 GCF_004349065.1 Jiangella asiatica | reverse complement strand
GCCGCCCCAGCGCCCGCCGGACCACCTGAGCATGCTCGACCGAGATGCTGCCCGCGCGCAGCGCCCACGCCGTGCACGGCAGGAACCGCCGAGCGGCTCGCGACAGCTCCCGCACGGCTGCCACCGGTATGCCCAGGCCCGTCCGGGCGACGTCAGCGGCGCCACCGGTGCGACCGGAACCTTCGGACGCGGGGTTCGGATAGCCGCTGTGGTGGCGAGTGTCGGCCGCGTCACGGCTGTCGGCGTCATGCACGGTGCGGGCGGGCTCGAGAAGGCGTGCGTCCACGTCCAGCAGCGCCGCCAGCGCGACCCGTCCCTTCGCCGCACCGTGCTCGAGCCGCAGCCGATCGCGCAGCCAGTCGGCTGTCGACGTGGCACCGACCGAGGACCCGAGCTGACGGCGATCGGCCTCCCGGACCAGCCCCAGACCGAGCGCGGCGAGCCGGGCGGTGAGTGCCTCGTGTGCCACCACCAGCCGCGCCAACTCGTCCGCCGCCAGGCCCCACGCCGGTGCGTCCTCGACCCCGGCGATCGCCGACCCGACCGCATCGAGCGCCGCCGCCACCGGGTGGCCGGAAACTGCACTACGAGTCGAATCGAACATACGAACGATTCTATCCGGACCCACCGACAACGTAAGAACGATCACGCCGCGTCGGACGCCGACGCGGCGTGATCGTTCTTCACGAGCTGGTCAGGCGACCTCGCCGCTTGGTCGGCGTCGGCGGCTGACGAGACCAGCCACGCCCAGACCGGCCAAGCCCAGACCGGCCAGCACCAGCCCGCCCGTTGTCACTGGGCTCAGACTCGACCCGGTGTCGGGCAGCTCCGGCTCTGGCGGCGGCGTCGGCTCCTGTGCCTCGACAATTTGGGTGCCGGCTTCGACACTCAGCTCACTGTCGGCTCCGGTGGCGACGAGCAGGTGCTCACCAGCCGGGACGTCCGGCACCGTGAACGTGACCGAACCGGCACCCACCGCATCGGCGGTCACCGCCGCCACGGTGACCGGGTCCGAGTGCAGCACGAACCCGATCTCCTCACCCGGAACGAACCCCGTCACACCGACGGTGACCTCGTCCCCGGCCATCACCTCGGCCGGCAGACCGGTCATAGTCAACTCCGCCGTCACGACGGTGTGCTCGACCGGCTCAGATGCCGACGCAGCGTGATCACCCTGCCCGGCATAGGACGCGGCCACGTTGTGCTCGCCGACGGCCAGGTCACCAGTGCTCCACGCGGCGACGCCGTCGCCGTCCAAGGGCACCTCGACACCCTCATCGGCATCGTCGACCGTGAAGACGACCGCCCCCCCGGGAACACCGGTCCCCTCCGGCGCGGTCACTTCCGCGGTGAACGTCACCGGCTCGCCGGCCAGCGACGAACGGTCCGGACCGGTCAGCACGGTCGACGTGGACGCCGGGTCCACCACCACGGTCGCGGTCGCCGTCGGCGCGGCGTTCCAGTTGTCGTCGCCCGGCTGTTCGGCGGTCAGCACGCACTCGCCGGCGCCCGACGGCGTCACCGTCGACCCGTCGGCCGCGCAGACACCGGACGCGGTCAGCTCCACCGGCAACCCCGACGACGCCTCGACGGTCACCTCGAACGCGCCGTCCCCGAACACCACCGATTCCGGCGCGTCCAACGCGATCTCCTGATCGGCCTTGGCGATCGTCATCGTCCCGGTCACCGGCTCAGTCTCGTAGTCCGGATCGGTCACCGTGACCACGACCTCGTACGACCCGGCATCGATGGGCTCGTCGACATCACCGTCGTAGGTGACCTCGACCTCCAAGCCCTCCGGATCCGTGGTCACCGTCACGCCGTGCGGCTCACCGTCGTAGACGTGCTCCCACTCCGTGACCTCCACCATGGCCGGGGCACCCTCGATGGTGAACGTCCGCTCAACCGGCGCCGCCGCGGACCAGTTCGCGTTCCCCGGCTGACGCGCGGTCACCGTGCACTCGCCCGCGCCCGTCACCGTCACGGTCGAGCCCTCGATCGAGCACATGCCCGCCGCGTCGTACTGGACCTGCAGCCCAGACGTCGCCGACGCCTCCACGTCGAACGGCGGGTCTCCGTACGTCACATCGGACAAGGGTGCGAACTCAATCGACTGGTCCGCCTTGGCGATGGTGAACGTCCGCGACACCGGTTCCGCCGCGGACCAGTTCGCGTTGCCGTCCTGCGACGCGGTCACCGTGCATGTCCCGGCACCGGTCACCGAAACCGTCGAGCCGTCCACCGTGCACTCACCGTCGGCGGAGAACGACACCGGCAACCCCGACGACGCCGACGCGGACACCTCGAACGGCTCCACCCCATAGGTCACATCGGACAATGGTGCGAACTCGATCGACTGGTCGGCCTTCGCGATCGTGAACGACCGGGACACCGGGTCGGCCGGCAACCACGCATCATCACCGTCCTGCGACGCGGTCACCGTGCACTCCCCCGCACCGGTCACCGTCACCGTCAACCCGTCCACCGTGCACTCACCGTCGGCGGAGAACGACACCGGCAACCCCGACGACGCCGATGCGGACACCTCGAACGGCTCCACCCCATAGGTCACATCGGGCAGCGCACCGAACCCGATCTGCTGCGCCGCCCGATTTACCAACGACGGCGACGGCTGATTTCCCGTCAGCTCCGCACCATTACCCAGCTGCCCGCTCCCGTCGTCGCCCCAGCAGAATGCGTCGTCGTCGGTCGACACCCCGCACGTATGGGTGACACCGGCCGAGATCGTGGACCAGCCATCCACCCCGGTCGGGGTCACCACCGGCGACGGCGACACCTGATCTTCCGTCACCCCTGGGCCGTTGCCCAGCCGACCGAGGTCATCGTCGCCCCAGCAGAACGCCGCGCCGTCCGTGGACACCCCGCAAGTGTGAGTCACATTGGCCGACACCGTGGACCAGCCGTCCACGCCGGCTGGGGTCACCACCGGCGACGGCGACACCTGATCTCCCGTCACCCCTGGGCCGTTGCCCAGCTGACCGAAGTCGTCCGCGCCCCAGCAGAACGCCGCGTCGTCCGTGGACACCCCGCAAGTGTGGTTGGCAGCAGCGGCCGTGAGCGTGGACCAGCCGTCCACGCCGGCCGGGGTCACCACCGGCGACGGCGACACCTGATCTCCCGCCCCCCCGGGGCCGTTGCCCAGCATGCCGTTCCCGTCGGAGCCCCAGCAGAATGCCGCACCGTCCGTGGACACCCCGCAGGTATGGGATCGACCGGCCGTGAGCGTGGACCAGCCCTCCACCCCCGCCGGGGTCACCACCGGCGACGGCGACACCTGATCTCCCGCCCCCCCGGGGCCGTTGCCCAGCATGCCGTTCCCGTCGGAGCCCCAGCAGAACGCCGC
>NZ_SMKZ01000110.1 GCF_004349065.1 Jiangella asiatica | reverse complement strand
GCGCCCACCCCGCCGCTGCCACCGGTGCCGCGCCGCGGTCTCGTGGTCAGCGTCGCCCGGTGGAGTGCGAACCACAAGTGGATCGCGCTGCTGCTGTGGCTGGCGTTCGTCGCCGCCGCGATCGTCGGCGGTGGCACCGTCGGGACGAAGGAGGTGGCCGACGGCGACTACGGCATCGGCGCCTCCGCCGGCGCCGACAACGCCATCGCCACCGCCGAGTTCGACGAGCCCCACACCGAGTCCGTCCTCGTGCGTGCCGCCGACGGTGGCGCCGTCGACCCGTCCTCGGCCGAGCTCGCCGGGCTGCGCGACGACCTCGCCGCCGCGCCGGGCGTGGCCGGGGTGTCCGACCCGCAGCCCTCCGCCGACGGGACCGCGGTGCTCTACGAGGTCACGCTCGACGTTCCCGAAGGTACCGACGCCGAGGAGGAGGACGCGGCCAGCGCGGCCGCCGCCGAGGTGGGCCGGGTGGTCGACGACGCCGGCGGCGCCTCGCCGGACCTCACGATCGGCCAGGTCGGCGACGCCTCGATCGGCGACGCGCTGGACAAGCTCTACGAGGACGACCTGCGGCGGGCGGAGTTCCTCTCGCTGCCGATCAGCCTGCTCATCATGTTCGTCGTGTTCGGTGCGCTGATCGCGGCCGCGGTGCCGGTGCTGCTGGCGCTGTCGTCGGTGGTCGCGGCGATGGGGCTGTCGGCGTTCGCGTCGTACGTCATCCCGTCGACTGACATCCTGGCCTCGGTGATCCTGCTGGTCGGCATGGCCGTGGGCGTCGACTACTCGCTGTTCTACGTCCGCCGCGAGCGCGAGGAGCGGGAGAAGGGCCGCGGCACCATGGACGCCGTGGCCGTCGCGGCGGCCACCTCCGGGCGTGCCGTCGTCGTCTCCGGCCTCGCCGTGATCATCGCGATGGCCGGCATGTTCTTCGCCGGTGAGTCCACCTTCGAGTCGCTGGCCGTAGGCACCATCCTGGTCGTCGCGGTGGCCGTCGTCGGCTCGGTGACGGCGCTGCCGGCCCTGCTGTCGATCTTCGGTCGCTGGGTCGACCGGCCGCGCATCCCGCTGCTGTGGCGGCTGCGTCGGCGCGACGGCGGAGACTCCCGGTTCTGGGGCGCGATCCTGCGCCCGGTGCTGCGTCACCCGCGCACCGCGCTGTTCGTCGGCGTCGCGGCGCTGCTGGCGCTGGCCGCTCCCGCGCTGGGCATGAAGCTGTCGCAGCCGGGCGTCTCCGACTTGTCGCAGGACGTGCCCGAGGTGCAGACCTACGACGCGATGACCACGGCGTTCCCGGCGGAGGGCGCCTCGCACACCGTCGCCGTCTGGTCCGCCGACGGTGCGCCGCTGGACACCGCGGCCGTCGACGACGCCGTCGCCGGGCTGAGCGACGGGCTGGCCGGCGACCCGCTGTTCGCGACCGCGGACGCCGAGCTGACCACCGAGTACTCCACCGACAGCTCCGTCGCCAGCATCTCGGTGCCGGTGCCCTACGCCCATGACGACGAGCGCGCCGAGGAGTCGCTGAACCTGCTGCGCGACGACTTCGTGCCGGCGGCGTTCGGCTCCATCGACGGCGCGGAGACCGGCGTGACCGGCCAGACCGCCGGCAACGTCGACTTCCGCGACCTGCTGGCCGACCGGATGCCGATCGTGGTCGGGTTCGTGCTGCTGATGACGATCGTGGTGCTGGTGATGGCGTTCCGGTCGCTGACCGTCGCGCTCACCGCGGCCGTGCTCAACCTGCTGTCCGTGGCGGCGTCCTACGGCCTGCTGACCCTGGTGTTCCAGAACAGCTGGGCGGAGTCGCTGCTCGGGTTCGAGTCGACCGGCGCGATCATCACCTGGCTGCCGCTGTTCCTCTTCGTGATCCTGTTCGGGTTGTCGATGGACTACCACGTCTTCGTGGTCAGTCGCATCCGCGAGGGCGCCCGGGCCGGCATGACGACGCAGGAGGCCGTACGCACCGGCATCGTCCGGTCCGCGGGCGTGGTCACCAGCGCGGCGGTGGTCATGGTGGCGGTCTTCGCGATCTTCGCGACACTGGGCGCCATCGACTTCAAGCAGATGGGTATCGGGCTGGCCGCCGCGATCCTCATCGACGCGACGATCGTCCGGGCGGTGTTGCTGCCGTCGCTGATGGTCCTGCTCGGCGAGCGCAACTGGTGGCTGCCGCGGCCGCTGCGGCGCCTGCCGGCGATGGAGCACTAGGCGCCCTCCTGTGATCATCAACGGTTGGCGACGTCCCAGCGTCGCCAACCGTTGATGATCATGGGGCCCTCAGCCGGCGAAGGCCTCGATTTCGACCAAGCGCGAGTAGTCGCCGTTGTTGGAGGCGAGGCCGACGATCCGGACGGCGTCAGCGGTCACCGGAGCGAACGTCGAGGTGACGTGGCCGGCGCTGTTGCCGCGCACCGCGTCAACCGTCCGCCATGCGCCGTCGACCCGGACCTGCACGTCGAAGTCGCGCAGCCCGTACCTCGCGGCGGGGTAGCGCGTCGAGTCCAGTGTCCACGTCTCGATCCGCCCGACGGCGACCGGCCCGGCCAGCGCGACGTCGTAGGTGTCCGGGAACGTACCGC
Source organism: Jiangella asiatica (assembly GCF_004349065.1). GTDB lineage: Bacteria > Actinomycetota > Actinomycetes > Jiangellales > Jiangellaceae > Jiangella > Jiangella asiatica. The sequence continues at coordinate 1,356 of NZ_SMKZ01000110.1, read as the reverse complement.
TGGTGCCGTCGTTCCAGCCGGTCGCGGTGTCCCACTGATCGGAGTCCGTGTTGCCGTCGACCGCGCCGCAGACGTCGAAGTTCGCGTGCGTCGATGACGCCGTCGCCTGCTCCCCGAGGGCCTGGTTGTCCGCCGGTCCCTTCGGCGGCAGCGGCAGCACCTCGACCGCGACGGTGAGCCGCGCGCCGTCCGTCGTGACCCCCACCTCGTAGACGCCCGGTGCCGCGTCGCGCGGCGCCGTCACACCGACCCACGCGGTCACCGTGTGGTCCGGTTCCCAGGCCGGCAGCCACGACGACACCAGCGCGCGGTCGAGCATCACCGGGCCGGCGGCGGTCAGCTCCGCGTCGGCGTACAGGTCCGCGGTGCTCGTGTTCGTCAGGCCCAGCTGGATCGAGCTGGGCAGGCACGGCAGCCCGACCACCTCGACCCGCTCCGGTGTCGCCGACAGCCGGACGGGGTCGCGATCGGGCCGCGCCGCCGTGCTGGCGGCCGCGCCGGCCACGCCCAGGACAACCGCCGCCAGCGCGATCACGCCGAGCTGCCGCTTCCTCATCGGCCTCATCACTGGCCTCCCACGACGTTGATGCTCGGGTCACCGTCGGCGACGGCGAGCCGGGTGCGGGTGGTGACGGTGCCGTCGGGGACGGTGACGCGGTCGGCCACCCGGTAGTCGGCCACCCACTGCTCGGGCGTGACCTCCACGCGGACGTAGCCGCGCTGGAAGTTCGAGTACTTCACGTGCGGGTTCTCCGCCAGGATCGTCAGCCCGCCCGGGTCGTTGTCCATGCCGTCGCGGCCGGAGCTGATCGAGGTGCCGACGAACTCCGTCCCCACCACCGGGCCGGCCTCGTCGGCATAGTCCGCCTTCAGCTCCGAGGCGACGCTGCGGTGCAGGTCGCCGGCGATGCTGACCAGGTTGCGAACGCCCCGCTCGCGGGCGCCGCCGAGGACCCGCTGGCGCGAGGCCACGTAGCCGTCCCAGGTGTCCATCGGCACGACGACCTCGGCGCCGGCCCGGGTGTCCAGCTGCGCGATCGCCGTCTGGTGGGCCAGCACCTCCCACCGGGCTGACCGCTCGGCGAACCCGTCGAGCAGCCAGCGCTCCTGCTCGGCGCCGGTGATGGTGCGGTTCGGGTCCAGCGAGCCGGGGTTGGGCGGGTCGGCCCCGTCGCCGGCGGCCTGGTCGTCGCGGTACTGGCGGGTGTCGAGCAGGTTGAAGCGGACCAGGTCGCCGTACTGGAACCGGCGGTAGAGCTGGAGGTCAGGGCCGGTCGGCGACTGCGTCATCCGCACCGGCATGTGCTCCCACCAGGCCCGGAACGCGTTGGCGCGGCGCACCAGGAACTCCGGGCG
>NZ_SMKZ01000010.1 GCF_004349065.1 Jiangella asiatica | reverse complement strand
ACGTCGGGGGACGGGACGGGGGAGAGGAGGCACGGCGATGAGCGCGACGATCGAGCAAGCGGCTCCGCACCTGGATGAGGCGGCGCGGGAACGGCTGGCCGGGCTGGTGGCCGAGGTCCAGGCGGACCCGGCACGAATCTCGGTGCTGTTCCCGGCGGTCGCCCGGCGGGTGATCAGAGGGCCGACCAGCGCCGGCGACCCGGACGGGCTGCGTACCCCACGGCTGGAGGACGAGGCCCGGATGGCGCTGCTGGTGGCGGCCGCCGCCGGTATGGACGGTGCCACACTGACCCGGGAGCTGGGCGAGCTGTACCGGTTCGGCGACGCCGACGAGAAGCGGGCGGTACTGCGCGCGCTGGCGCTGCTGGACGTCGGCGACGCCGGTCTGCCGCTGGTGGCCGACGCGCTGCGGACGAACGACGTGCGACTGGTGGCGGCCGCGCTGGGCCCGTACGCCGCGGCGCACCTGGACCCGTCGGCGTGGCGGCAAGGCGTGCTGAAGTGCCTGTTCGTGGGCGTGCCGCTGGACGCCGTCGCCGACCTGGACGTGCGCACCGACGCCGAGCTGGCCCGGATGGTCGCGGACTACGGCAACGAGCGGGTGGCGGCGGGCCGGTCGGTGCCCAGCGACGCCTGGCGCATCCTCGGCCGGCACCCCGAGGCGGTCGCCGGCCGGTTCCCCGTCCCGTCCGACACGAGTGCACGGGAGGCCTGATGCGCATCTTCGACCCCCACATCCACATGACCTCGCGCACCACCGACGACTACGAGCGCATGTACGCCGCCGGCGTGCGGGCGATCACCGAGCCGGCGTTCTGGCTCGGCCAGCCGCGCACGAACGTCGGCTCGTTCTGCGACTACTTCGACGGGCTGCTGGGCTGGGAGCGGTTCCGGGCGGCGCAGTTCGGCATCCGGCACCACTGCACGATCGCGCTGAACCCGAAGGAGGCCAATGACCCGCGCTGCACCGGCGTGCTGGAGGTGCTGCCGCGGTACCTGGCCAAGGACGGCGTCGTCGCGGTCGGAGAAGTGGGGTTCGACTCCATGACCGACGAGGAGGAGAAGGTGTTCGTCCGCCAGCTGGAGCTGGCCGGCGAGCACGATCTGCCCGTGCTGGTGCACACGCCGCACCGCGACAAGGTGGCCGGCACCCGGCGCACGCTGGAGCTGGTGTCGGCCAGCGGGCTGTCACCCGAGCGCGTCCTCGTCGACCACCTGAACGAGACGACGGTGGGCATGGTCGCCGACTCCGGGTGCTGGATGGGTTTCTCGATCTACCCCGACACCAAGATGGACGAGCACCGCATGGTGCGCATCCTGGTCGACCGCGGGCTGCACCGGATGATCGTCAACTCCGCGGCCGACTGGGGCCACAGCGACCCGCTCAAGACGGTGAAGACCGGTCGGGCGATGCTCGGCGCCGGCTTCAGCGCCGACGACGTCGACCAGGTGCTGTGGCGCAACCCGGTGGAGTTCTACGGCCAGAGCGGGCGGCTGCTGCTGGACGAGGTCGACCTCAAGGGGACGGCCGACCGGGCCGCGACGTTCGAGGGCAACTCGATCCTGCGCGGGCAGCGGCCCGACGCCGCCGAGAGCTGAGGGAGGGCCGACGATTGCGGCTGCGGCACCGTGACGGCACCGTCGTCCACGTCGCCTACTGCACCAACGTGCACCCGACGGAGGACGTCGATGCGCTGCTGGAGCAGGTGCGGCGCTACGGCGGCGGGGTCCGGGCACGGCTGGGCACGCCGCGGCTAGGCCTGGGACTGTGGCTGCCGGCGCCGGTCGTGGCCCGGCTGGCCGGCGAGGCGGGCCGCCCGGAGCTTGAGCGACTGCGCACAGCACTGGACGCGAGTGGGCTGGAGGTGGTGACGCTCAACGCGTTCCCGTACGCCGGTTTCCACGACCCGCGGGTCAAGCTGGCCGTCTACCACCCGGACTGGACGGACGCGTCGCGGCTGCGGTACACGCTGGAGTGCGCCACCGTGCTGGCCGGGCTGCTGCCCGACGACGCCGAGCGCGGCAGCGTCTCCAGCCTGCCGCTGGCCTGGCGCACACCGTGGGACGACCAGCGGCGGCGGACCGCCCGCGACCACCTGGACCGGCTGGCCGACGGGCTGGCGGTGCTGGAGGACCGCACCGGCCGGGTGGTGCGCGTCGGGCTGGAGCCGGAGCCTGGCTGCGTGGTCGAGACGATCGACGGCGCCGTCGCCGAGCTGGCCGGGGTCGACACCGAGCGCATCGGCGTCTGCCTGGACGCCTGCCACTTGGCCGTGCAGTTCGAGGAGCCGGCCGACGCGGTCCGGCGCCTGGCCGCGGCCGGACTGGCGGTGGTGAAGACGCAGGCGTCGGCGGCTTTGGAGATCGCCGATCCGGGGTCGGACGCGGCCCGGTCGGCTCTGGGCGCCTACGCCGAGGACCGGTTCCTGCACCAGACGCGTGTGGCGTCGCCGGCCGCGAGCGGGACCGTCGACGGCACCGACGACCTACCGGCGGCGCTGGACGGTGAGCTGCCCACGGACGGTCCGTGGCGGGTGCACTACCACGTGCCGGTGCACGAGCGGCCGGACCCGCCGCTGGCCGTCACCCAGGACCACCTGGGCGCGACCCTCGACGCGCTGTTCGGCGGCGAGCACGCGGTGACCGACCACGTGGAGGTCGAGACGTACACCTGGTCGGTGCTGCCAGCGGGGCGGCGACCGGCCGGGCCGGACGGGCTGGCCGACGGGCTGGCCGCGGAGCTGAGGTGGGTCGCGGACCGGCTGGCCGAGACGGGGCTGGACGCGCGGACGACGCAGGAGGAGATGGCGTGAACAAGGTCTTGGTGCTCGACGTCGTGGGACTGACCCCGCGGTTGCTGGAGCACACCCCGAACCTGCGAGCGATCGCGGACGAGGGCTGGCAGGCACAGCTGGACACCGTCCTGCCGGCGGTCACGTGCTCGGTGCAGTCGACGTTCCTCACCGGGACGATGCCGCGCGAGCACGGCATCGTCGGCAACGGCTGGTACTTCCGCGACCTCGGCGAGGTCTTCCTGTGGCGGCAGCACAACCGGCTGGTCGGCGGCGAGAAGGTCTGGGACACCGCCCGCCGGGTCCGGCCCGGCTACCGGGTGGCCAACGTCTGCTGGTGGTACGCGATGGGCGCGGCCACCGACTGGACCGTCACGCCGCGGCCGATCTACCACGCCGACGGCCGCAAGTCGCCGGACTGCTACACCTGGCCGCCGGCGCTGCACGACGAGCTGACCTCGGCCCTCGGCCCGTTCCCGCTGTTCCAGTACTGGGGCCCGACGGCGTCGATCAAGTCCAGCGAGTGGATCGTGCAGGCGACCCGCCGGCTGATGCCCGGCGCGGACCTGACGCTGGCCTACGTCCCGCACCTGGACTACGACCTGCAGCGCTTCGGCCCGCACAGCCCGCAGGCGGTCGCGGCCGCGCGCGAGGTGGACCGGGCCCTGGCGCCGCTGCTGTCCGACGCCCGCGACAACGGCGTCACCGTGCTGGCGCTCAGCGAGTACGGCATCGGCCCGGCCAGCCGTCCGGTGCACGTCAACCGGGCGCTGCGGCGGGCCGGGCTGCTCGAGGTGTACACCCAGGCCGGCATGGAGTACCTGGACCCGTGGACGTCGCGGGCCTTCGCCGTCGCCGACCACCAGGTGGCGCACGTCTACGTCCGCGACGAGGCCGACCTGCCGGCGGTCCGGGAGCTGTGCGCGGCGGTGCCCGGCGTCGACCTGGTGCTGGACAAGGAGGCGCAGCGCGAGTTCGGTCTGGACCACGAGCGCTCCGGCGAGCTGGTCCTCGTCGCCGACATCGGCGCGTGGTTCACCTACTACTACTGGCTGCACGACGACCGCGCGCCCGACTTCGCCCGCGGCGTGGAGATCCACCGCAAGCCCGGCTACGACCCGGCCGAGCTGTTCCTTGACCCGGCCGACCCGTGGGTCAAGCTGCGCGCGGGCGCGAACCTGGCGAAGAAGAAGCTGGGGTTGCGCTACGCCATGAACGTCGTGCCCCTGGATGGCCAGTGGGTGCGCGGCACCCATGGCCGGCTCCCCGACGACCCCGCCGACGGCCCCGTGCTCCTGTGCAGCGACCCGTCGACCGCCCGGGCCGAGCTCGCCGCCACCGACGTCCGCGACCTCATGCTCGACCTCGCCCAGCTGCGCACCCCAGCTCGAGGCGGGGGTGTGGGGTGATGCCGGCCAGGGTTCGGTCGGGCATCGGGGGTGAGGAACAAGCCCCCGCGGGCGGGGCCGGCATCACCCCACACCCCCACCGACCCACAGACAGGACGACCACAGAACCGACGAACCACTGAAGGAGACGACACATGGCACGACCGATCACCTTGTTCACCGGGCAGTGGGCCGACCTGCCGTTCGAGGAGGTGGCGCGGCTGGCCGGCGAGTGGGGCTATGACGGCCTCGAGATCGCCTGCTGGGGTGGCCACCTGGACGTCTGGCGGGCGGCGGAGGACGACGCGTACGTCAAGTCGCGGCTGGACATCCTGGAGCAGAACGGCCTGAAGGTGTGGGCCATCTCCAACCACCTCAAGGGCCAGGCGGTCTGCGACGACCCGATCGACCAGCGGCACCGCGGGATGCTGCCGGACCGCATCTGGGGCGACGGCGACCCCGAAGGCGTGCGCCAGCGTGCGGCCGAGGAGATGAAGATGACGGCCAGGGCGGCCGCGCGGCTGGGCGTGGACACCGTCGTCGGCTTCACCGGCTCGGCGATCTGGAAGTACGTCGTGATGTTCCCGCCGGTCTCCGAGGACATGATCGAGGCCGGCTACCGCGACTTCGCCGACCGGTGGAACCCGATCCTCGACGTGTTCGACGAGGTCGGCGTGCGGTTCGCGCACGAGGTGCACCCCTCGGAGATCGCCTACGACTACTGGACGACGGTGCGGACGCTCGAGGCCATTGGGCACCGCGAGGCGTTCGGGCTGAACTGGGACCCCAGCCACATGGTGTGGCAGGATCTCGACCCCGTCGCGTTCATCTGGGACTTCCGCGACCGCATCTACCACGTGGACTGCAAGGACACGAAGAAGCAGCTCGGCAACGGGCGAAACGGCCGGCTCAGCTCGCACCTGCCGTGGGCCGACCCACGGCGCGGCTGGGACTTCGTCTCCACCGGGCACGGCGACGTGCCGTGGGAGGCGTCGTTCCGGATGCTCAGCGCCATCGGCTACGAGGGCCCGATCTCGATCGAGTGGGAGGACGCCGGCATGGACCGGCTGCGTGGCGCCCCCGAGGCGCTGGAGTACGTCCGGTCCAAGCTGTTCGACCCGCCGGCGGCCGCGTTCGACGCGGCGTTCAGCACCCAGTGATCCCCATGATCATCAACGGTTGGCGACGTCATACCGTCGCCAACCGTTGATGATCATCGGATTCGTCGAGCAGGCGCTGGGCTTCTTCGGCCGCACCGCCGCGCAGTTGCGGGACTTCCCGCGCATCTTCCGGGCGCACCGGGTGCTGGAGTACATCGTGGAGAACGACACCCCGGACGTCACGCCGCTGCGGACCGCGGAGGCCGGGTACCAGTACCTGAGCCGCCTGCGGGTGCGCTGACGGCGGTCGCGGGCCGTCGCCTTCCGGCTACGGCTGAGGTCCGCGGACAGTCCCTGCGAGCTCGCCGGTGCAAAGCCACCCCACAAGACATCTGTTGATCATCTGGAAACCCGGAAGGGGTAGATCATTGCGGCCCCGGCAAGGCACACTTGTTGCGAGCCGAGGTGGTGCCGGTGGTCCGATCGAGGGTGGAGGGTCGCGCGCTGCCGTCCCAACGTGGGCGGCCCGACGACGACCCGGCCGAGACGTCGACGGCGGGCGATCCTGTGCCCGTGAGCGGTGCGGTCCCGGTCGGCGGCCCGCCACCTGCCAGCCCTGCCTCCACCGGTCGCGCGTCCACCGGCCCGGCACATCCCCGCGCCGATGACGTCGGCGGCGGCACCGACCTCACGCGCCACTACCTTCGCGAGATCGGCCGCATTCCGCTGCTCACCGCGACCGAGGAGGTACGGCTGGCCCGCGCCATCGAGGCCGGCGTGCTCGCCGAGGAGCGGCTGACCGCAAGCACCGCGCCGAGCCCCGACGACGAGTACCTTCGCGAGGTCGCGCGGCTGGGCCGGCAGGCCAAGGCGAGCCTGGTCGAGGCGAACCTGCGGCTGGTGGTGTCGATCGCTCGCCGTTACACGAGGCGGGGCCTGCCGCTGCTCGACCTCATCCAGGAGGGGAACGTCGGGCTGATCCGGGCCGTCGAGCGGTTCGACCACGCGCGCGGCTTCAAGTTCTCCACTTACGCGACCTGGTGGATCCGGCAGGCCATCAGCCGCGCGCTGGCCGAGCAGAGCCGCACCATCCGGCTGCCCGTGCACGTGGTCGACGAGCTCAACCGGGTGCTGCGAGTGCTGCGGGCCATCGCGCAGTCCGAGGCGCGCGACCCGACGGTGCAGGAGCTGGCGGCCGCCGCGTCGCTGCCGGTGGACCGCGTCGTCGAGCTGCTCACCTATGCCGAGGAGCCGGTGAGCCTGCAGTCGCCGGTCGGCGAGTCCGCTGACAACACGTTCGGCGACTTCGTCGAGGACACCGACGCGCTCAGCCCGGAGGAGCTGGTCGCCCAACTGATGCTGCGCGACCAGGTCGAGCAGGTGCTCGACGGGCTGAGCGAGCGCGAGCGGGCCGTCGTCCGCCTCCGGTACGGCCTGCACGACGGGCGCACCCGCACGCTGGAGGAGGTGGGCCGGGAGTTCGGCGTCACCCGCGAGCGGGTCCGCCAGATCGAGCACCGCACCCTCACCAAGCTGCGTCGCAACGAGTGGGCCAGCGAACTGCGCGACTACCTCGGCTGAGCGGTCGGCTGCCGCCGGGCGCGGCGACGGGCACTGGTTACGCTGGTGCCCATGAGGCTGCGGCGGCGAAACCCTCCGATCGACGGCATGGTGCCCGGCGAGCGGGTACTCGCCGCGGCCACCGGGCCGGACGGCGAGGTCGTCGCCACCACCCACCGACTGATGCTGCGCGACACCGCGATCGAGTGGAGCCGCGTCGACACCGCCTCCTGGGACGGCGAGGCCGAGCTGCTCGCCCTCACCGAGGTGCCCGAGCCGACCGGGCGGCAGCGCCGGCACCGCGTCGCGCTTGACCAGCCCGGCCGGCTGGTCGACGTCGTGCGTGAGCAGGTCACCGCCAGCGTCCTCATCAGCCGGCACGTCGCGGTGAACGGCCGGCGCGGCGTGCGGGTGACCGGCCGGCGCACGGCGAGCGACGAGATCGTCTGGTCCGCCGCGCTGGACCCCGGCATCGACCTCGACGACCCGGCCACCCGCGTGCGGGTCGACGCCGCCGTCGCACTGGTCCGCAACGAGGTGGAATGACCCGGCGGCCGCGGCCGCGACCTACCCCGTCGTCAGCTCCGCGGCTCGGCCGAAGCGGCGGCCTTGGCCGCGACGCCGTCGACGCACTTGCGGATGAAGTCGCTGAGCGTGCGCCGGTAGAGCCAGCCGGTGCCGGGGACCTTGGCCCGGAACGACGAGCTCCAGCGCACGGTGGTGCCGCCGGGGCCTTCGGTGAGGTCGATGTCGGCCCGGTAGTCCTTGATGGCCAGTCCTGACAGGAGGACATAGCTGAGGCGCCGCTCCGGCACCAGCTCAACGATGCGTTCCCGGCTGGTGATCCGTCCGGTGCGGAAGACCCGGACGGCGCCGACGCTCTCGCCGCCGTCGCCGCCGGGGGACTCCAGCTCGAACGACCCGATGGGCGACCAGTCCGGCCAGCTCGCACCATCGCGGAGCAGGGCGTACACGGCCGCGGCCGGCGCCGTCGTGGTGGTGGAGACGTCGATGCGCTGCATACCCATGTGCAACCTCCAGAAGCGTGTGTACCAAATGGTACAGGTAGGATCCGGGTCATGACGCAGGCGGGTCCGGCACGGGAGCGGCTGGTGCGCGCGGCCGTGGAGTACGTCGCCGAACACGGCGTGGGCGAGCGCAGCCTGCGGCAGTTCGCGACCGCGCTGGGCACCAGCCACCGCATGCTGATCTACCACTTCGGCTCGAAGGAGGGCCTGCTCGTCGAGGTCGCCCGGGCCATGGAGCAGCGCCAGCGTGACCTGCTGGCCGAGCTCGACGCCGCCGCGACGGACGGCTTCTCCGATGTGGCCAGGCAGTTCTGGGCGCGTCTCGCCGATCCCGCGATGCGGCCGAACGAGCGGCTGTTCTTCGAGCTCTACGGGCGGGCGCTGCAGGGTGACCCGGGTGCACTGCCGCTGCTCGACGGCGTCGTCGACGCGTGGGTCGACGCGCTGGCCCAGCCGCTGCGCCGCGCCGGTGCCGCGCCCGCCGATGCCCGGACGCGGGCCCGCCTCGGTGTGGCCGTGGCTCGCGGGCTGCTGCTCGACCTGCTCGCCACCGGCGACCGTGCCGGCGTCGACACCGCGATGGAGCAGTTCATCGCGCTCTACGAGATGGCACCGGCCAGCGCGTCGGCTGGGTCAAGGTCTGTCAGGGGGTGAGGCGGACCCGCACGACCTCCGTCCGGTCACCGACGCTCACCTCGACGGTGACGACGCCGGGGCGCAGCGCGGTCAGCTCGCGCGTCGCCGGGTCGAAGCTGGCGACGTGGCGGACGCCGGCCTCGTCGACGGGTCCGACGTGGACGGCGGCGCTGGGCACCCACCGCGAGCTGACGGGGTACGCCACGGGGACCGACCGCGCGCCCTGCACCACCGTCGCCGTCAGCGCCGCGGTGTCGCCGACCGCGAGCGTGGCCGGCGCGTCCACCGTCAGCGAGTCGACGTGCGGGCGGAACTGCGCGGTCACCCACTCCGGGCCGCCGGCGTACGGCGAGGTCCGGGCCGCCTCCTGCTCCTGCGCCGTCACCGGGTCGACGCCGAACAAGGTCCAGCCGGTGAAGCCGCCCTCGGCCGGCCCGACCGACGGCGACTTCGCGGAGTTGCCGTTGATCACGTAGGGCACGGCCCCGACTGAGGAGGCGTGGAACAACCCGACGTGCCCGCCGGCGAACAGCGCGCCCTTGCCGGTGTCGTGCTGGAAGTCGGCCAGCCACCGCTCCAGCAGCGCCGCCTCGTGCCGGTCGGCCAGCTGGCTGTTCTTCGACGGTGTCGGGTCGCGCGGCGGGTGGTGCTGGATGACGACGACGGAGTTCACGGCGGGATCGTCGGCGGCGTCGTCGAGGGCCTGGCGTAGCATCGCGAGCTGCTCGAACCCGCCGCCCCGGAGGGTGCCCAGCGAGGTGTCGAGCGTGACGAACCGGGTGCCCTCGTGGTCGAAGACGCGGTGCGTCTGGCCGAAGTACCGCTCGAAGTTGGCGATGTCCGCGCCCATCACCTCATGGTTGCCGGGCACATAGACGTACGGGACCGCGTCGCCGATCTCCTCCTCCAGGACGCGCCGGGCCAGCTCGAAGTCCGCCTCGGACGCCTCGTCGACCAGGTCGCCGGCGATGACGAAGAAGTTCGGGTCGGCGGCCCGGATCTCCCGCAGCGTCCGGCGCGCGCCCTCCACCAGCGGTGAGTCGGGGTCGCGCGCGACGAATTGCGCGTCGCTGAACACGGCGAAGCGCCAGTCGGCGTCGGCGCGGGACAGGTCCTGCGCGACGATTGGGTCCTGGGCCGGCGGGTCGGCCGGCACCTCGACCGACGGCGCCGCCTTGACGTAAAGGTTGTCGATCCGCACGTCGCCGGTGTACTGGGCGGCCGCCTTGGTCTCGATGATGGTGAGCCGCCGGAACGACAGCTCCTGCGGGTAGCCCTCGGGCACCGCCAGCTCGACGGTGCGCCAGCCCTCCCACGTGATGTACGGCCCGTAGACCGCGGGCAGCGTGGTGCCGTTGGCGTCGACGAACGTGAACGCGGTCCACTCGCCCTTGCCGCTGCCGTAGATCGACACCCCGAACGAGCGGGACTGGCCCTCGACCCCGAGCGGCTGGTCGAGCTGGGCGACGGCCAGCCTGGTCGCGGTCGCCTGGGTGAAGTCGTAGGACAGCCGCAGTCCCGCGCCGTCCTCGCCGTCGGGCGTCGGCGCGATCTGGGCGGTCGCCCGGGTGGCCGTGGCGCGCCAGCCGTCGGCGTCGTCGAAGGTGTCCAGCACGTGCGTGACGACGCCGATGCTGACGCCGACCGACGTCTCCAGGTCGCCGACCCGCACCGTCACCAGTCCGGCGACGCCGTCGCGCACCGGCATCACGGTGAAGCCGCGGACGCCGTCGGCGGTGACGGTGAACAGCGACTCGTCGTAGTCGAGCTCGACGTCGCCGGGCTCGATCGGCGCGCTGCTGCCGTGCGCATCGTAACCGAGCAGGCCGAACGAGCCGGTGGCCGTCAGTGACGGGACGTTTACCGACCGTTCGGTGGGCTGCAGCCGGACGGGCGCGGTGAGCACCTCGAGCGCGGTCTCGGACCGGGCCGGCCCGGCGGCCGCGGTGACCGTGACGGTGCCCGGCTCGGTCGAGACGACGGTGGCGGTGGCGCCGGCCGGGTCGACCGTGGCACCGCTGGCCGACCAGGTGATGCTCGGCTCGTCGCTGACCGGTCCGTAGGTCTCGTCGTGCGGCGTCGCGGCGACCGTACGGGCGAGCCCGGCGAACGCCAGGTCCGGGCGGCCGCCCCCGGCCGGCGCGTCGCTGGGCGCGTCGTCGGGCGCGAGTGCCGGCCGGGTCCAGAGCCCGGCGGTGTCTTCGCTCGGCGACGGCACGAAGACGCCCAGGCCGTTCGGGACGCTGCGCAGCTCGCCGTCGCTGAGGGCGTTGTCGACCCGCAGCGCGCTGGTGCCGGGCAGCCGGGTGGCCATGGTGGACGACCCGCCGCCGTCGATTTCGACCGCGGTGTGCACGCCGCGGCCGGCCATCAGCCGGCCCATCTCGGCCAGCGTGGCGCCGCGGCTGTGGCTGTAGTTGTCGCCGTCGGCGGAGAGGATGGTGATCTCGGTGCCGTCCGCGGAGAACCCGATCGCGGTGCGGGCGGCATACGTGGCGTCGTCGACGGGTTGCGGCACACCGTCCTGGACGAGCAGCGCGTGCGCGCCGATCGCGACGTCGACGGGCCGGCCGTCGGCGGCGCGCGCCTGCCAGTCGACGGCGACGGCGTCGCCCGGACGCAGCGTAGCGAGCACGTCGGCGGCCTGCTCCCGCCCGACCAGCGCGACGGTGCCCGCCCCCAGTGCCTCGGCGCCGGGCGCTTCGCGGACCTCGGTGACGACGCCGTCGGCCACCAGGACCTCCGTGACGTTCGTGGCGTTCTGGACCGCACGCGTGCGCGGGTAGTCGCCCCAGTGTTCGTCGTAGGCGCCGATCCCGTTCGCCGGCAGGTCCGAACTGTTCAGCCGGTCCAGCGCGCGATCGCCGGCGGGCAAGCCGACGGTGCCGGCGAACTCGATCGTGGTGACGCGGCCGGCGCCGTCGGCGTCGAACGCGACGACCCGAGTCTGCCCGCCGGACGGCGATTTCAGCAGCTCGCCGCCGGTGATCACCGGGCCGATCGGGGCGCCGGAGTTGTTGATGTCGTAGAAGTCCCCGTTGACGACGGCGACCGCGCCGGCCGCCTGCCCCGGCTCGGTGATCGGGCCGATGTCGGTGAGGCTCCCGTGGGACAGATAGCCGAGCTCGGCGCCCTGGGCGGTGTCGATGGTGACCGCGTTCGTGACCTGCCAGCCGCGGTCGTCCAGCGTCTCGGTCTCCTCGGCGGTGACGCCGGGAGCGACCGGCCGCTCGCTGGTGGCGGCCTCGATGGAGGCTGGCAACGTGTCCGGCTCCGCCGCCGAGGGTGCCGCCGACGACGGCGCCGCCGCGGTCGCGAGACCGGCACCGAGGAGCAGGACCGAGGACAACAGGGCGCGGACGCGGCGGGACCTGGGCACGGACGACCTCCGGGGATCGAGCGGGTGCGCTCATCCTGCCCGATTCAGGCGGATTGTCCATGAACGACCGCTGGCGCCCCGGCCAACGCCAGGACGCCAGCGGTCCCGATCTCAGGCCCGCTCGGCGAAGACGACAACGTTGTCGCGGTAGCGGCCGAGCTGGCGGTCGTACTCGCCGCCGCAGGTGATGAGGCGCAGCAGCGGCTGGTCGTCCGAGGCGTCGTAGACGCTCTCGGTCGGGAACGCGTCCTGCGAGTACTGGCCCACGTCGACGACGCGGAACACGCCGGCGCCGCCGTCGGCGCGGGTCACCACGATCTCGTCGCCCTCCTCGACCTCGGCCAGCCGGTAGAACACGTCCGGCCCGTCGGCGTTGTCCAGATGCCCCGCGATGACGGACGCGCCCGCCTCTCCGGGTTCCGGCCCCGCCTCCCACCAGCCGGCGTCCCCGTACGGCGGCGGCACCAGGACGTTGCCGGCGTCGACGGCGATCGGCAGGACGTTCGCGTCGATGTCCACGGCCGGGATGGTGACGCGGACCGGGTCGGCGACGTCGGGCTCCGCCTGGGTGGGTGTGGGTGTGGGGGTCGGGTTGGGTGCCGGTGTCTCCGGTGCCGAGCGCGGTGCCGGCGACCCGACGTCGGTCGCGGACGGGCCGGCGGCGCCGGGTGGATCGCCGTCGCTGCAGGCCGGCACCAGCAGGCACAGGGCCGCGGCCGCCACTGAGGCCGCCGTGGTGGCCGCCGTGGTGGCCGCCGTGGTGGCCGCCCGCCGTCTCAGCCGGCGGCCACCACGGGTGCAGCGAACGGGCTCCGGCCCGCTCAGCTCTCCAGCCTCAACCGACGCCAGGCCAGCCCGGCACCACCGATCACGGCCAGCCCGACCAACGCGCCCGGAGCGAGCAAGTCGAGGTTGCCGTCGTCGGCCGCGCCGCCGGCACCGGTGTCGATGCCGCCGCTGGGAGCCTGGCCACCGTCGTCGTCTCCGGCGTCGTCGTCCATGGTGACGCCGGTGTTCACGCCGCCGCTCGGCGCCTGACCGTCGTCGCCGGAGCCGTCGTCGTCACCGCCGCCGGAGCCGCCGTCGTCGCTACCGCCGCCGTCGCTACCGCCGCCGGAGCCGTCGTCGTCACCGCCGCCGGAGCCGCCGTCGTCGCTACCGCCGTCGTCGCTACCGCCGTCGTCGCTACCGCCGCCGGAGCCGTCGTCGTCACCGCCGCCGGAGCCGTCGTCGTCACCGCCGCCGGAGCCGTCGTCGTCACCGCCGCCGGAGCCGTCGTCGTCACCGCCGCCGGAGCCGTCGTCGTCACCGCCGCCGCTGCCGTCGTCGTCACCGCCGCCGGAGCCGTCGTCGTCACCGGAGCCGCTGCCGTCGTCGTCGGTGGTGACGATCGCGGTCTCGACGGCCGCGCTCGCCGGCGCGGCGACCGCGACGCCGGCGGCGGTGAGGCCCGCGGTCGCGGTGAGCGCCGCGGCGAGGCTGATCTTGCTGGAACGCATGGCCGAACTCCCTTGTGTCGGGTGGACTCTCGAGCCGGCAAGGGCTGCCGGCTCACCTCAATCTGTCCTGGCCAGAGAGCGTTTCTCCAGCGCTGAGGGCGTTGTTGAGAGAGTTCTCACCAAGAGCTCATCCCAGGGGCGGTGGTTCTCATCTGCGCGCGGGGCCATGGCACCACCAGACCACCCGCCATCGCTTGATACGGACTACTCGGCGAGCGCCTCCAGGACCGCGAACGGGTCCGCGGACCCGGTGTTGGAGGCGGCGACGATCCGGCGGCTGAGCGTGTAGCTATCGCCGGCCGGGATCTCCACCTGGAAGCGGCTCATCACCCAGTTGCCGGTCCCGTAGGCGGAGAACTCGTCGTCGCCGTCGTAGACGACGCCGTACGTCTGCGGGTCGGTGCCGGTCGCGCCGATCCACCGGCCCGCGGGCTGGTACGCCGCCGGGCTCTCGTACGGGGTCGTGATGACGCCGTGACCGGGGACGCCGATGCGCTGGCCGGCGCCGTCCCAGTCCATGGCGTCGCCGACCCACACCGACAGGTCGGCCGAGCCGTCGTTGGTGAACACGGTCTCGGCGGTGACCCACTCCTCGCCGGGGCGGATCGTGTAGGTCGTCTCGACGCCGACGCCCGGGTGCGCGGACGACGTGCCGGTGGCGCGCACGACGGCCTCCTCGCCGCTCGCCTGGACGATCGACACGTCCGTGCCGCGGACGGTGGTCTGCTGCCACGCCTCGGTGCCGGTGGGCTCCTCGTCGACGATGTACGGCAGGTTCAGCCAGTCCAGCTGGTCCGAGCGGCCGCGGACGGCGAGGTCCACCGGCTTGCCGACGGTCGAGCTAGGCAGCTGCCCGTCGTCGAACACCCGGGAGACCGCCATCGCCAGCTTGTCGTTCTCGAGGACGACGTCCTGCGTCCCGCCCTCGACGAGGCTGCCGGCGAGCGTCCGGCCGGTGCTGGCCAGGACCGACACCGGCTGCAACGCTATGTCCGCGGTCGACGTGCCGCCCTCGGTCACCGACGCGTCGACCGTCGCCGGCGCGTACCCGAGGGTGGACACCCGCAGCGTGTAGCCGCCCGGGTCCAGCGGCAACGCGTACGTGCCGTCCGCCGCGGTCCGAACCGAGCCAACCACGCCCGACCCGGCCAGCGCCTCCACGAGCACCCCCGCGGCCGGCTCCGCGGTGTCGGCCCGCGTCACCGTGCCTGCCACCCGGGACCGGTCCGCGACCTCGTCGTCGAGCAGGTCCAGCTGCGACGCCCAGCGCGCGATGTTGCCGGTGACGTCCCCGGACGCGGCCGGGTAGTCGGTGATGTGGTACCAGCTGATCGTGCGGGTGTCGCCGGCAGCGACGCTGGCGTCGAACCAGGTCCCGGAGACGTAGCCGAAGCCGCTGAGGGCGTACGGCTCGTCCTCCAGCCACGCCAGGCCGTGCGCCGGGACCTGCCGCGGCGTGGTGGACCCGACGTAGTGGAAGTTGCTCGTCCAGCCCGTGCGAAGGTAGCCGGGGTTCTGGCCGTTGACGCCGGGCACCAGCGACACGTCCTGGGCGCTGTCGGGGTCGAGCAGGTACTGGAAGTAGCCCTCGAAGTCCTCGGTGCCGGTGTTCTCCACCTCCAGCGTGATCTTGACGACGGGCGCGTCGCCCAGCGCCTCGTAGCTCAGCGTCGTCTGGAGGTCGTCGTCGACCCTGGCCCCGCCGGAGGCGACGACAGCGTTTCCTTCGACGCCGATGTCGGCGATGTCGAGCCAGTCCGCGCTGCGCCCCCAGTCCGGGGTGCCCGGTCCGCCGGCCGTCCGCGACAGCATCAGCTCGCTCCAGTCGAGCGTCTCCTGCGCGGTGCCGTCCAGCAGGGTGAGGTCGGCGAGGCTGCCGACGACGAGGGTGCCGGGCTGGTTGTTGGCGGCGGCCTTGGACGAGATGGTTGCCTGGACCCGCGGGTTCATCGTGTAGTGGTAGGTGTCGCCGGGGACGACGTCCAGCCGCGGGCTGGATGCCCCGAAGTCCGGCGGAACCGTGGACGATCCCGCGGTCGGGCCAGTCACCTCCGCCAGCCGCAGGTCCGCCGCCTGCGTCCCGGACGTGCCCACGGTCACCGTCGTCGACGAGGCGTCGGTCGGCAGGAACGCGCGCTTCGCCGTCGACAGCGTGTACGTGCCCGCGCCGAGGCCGAGGACGTAGTGCCCGTCGGCGTCGGTCGAGGTGGACAGCGACGTGTCGCCGCTGGTCGCGACTATGCGGGCGTCGGCGATCGGCGCGCCGGTCGTCGCGTCGGTGACGGTGCCGGTGACGCGGGCCCAGCGCGCCGCCGCCTCCCCGCCGGGCGTGAACGCGTAGAGGTTGCCGTCCCAGGCGCCGGCGACGACGGTGTTGCCGCTGACCGCTGGGCCGGAGGCGACCCAGGTGCCGACTTCGTACTGCCACAGCGGCTGGCCGGTCACGCTGTCCAGCGCGTACAGCCAGCCGTTGTTGGCGCCGACGAACAGGGTCTGGCCGCTCAGCGCCGGCGACGAGTGCACGCCGCCGGTGTAGGTGCCGCCGGGCAGCAGCCGGTCCCACAGCACCGCGCCGGTGCGGGCGTTGAGCGCCGTCACCGCACCGCTGGGGAAGCCCATGTAGACGACGTCGCCGACGACGGTCGGCGCCGACGGCGTGGAGCCGCTGGACACCCGGGAGGAGTGCGGGCTGCGGTAGGTCCACAGGTCGGCGCCCGTGGCGGCGTCGCGGGCGACGATGCCGTTGTTCGATCCGATGAAGACCCGTCCGTCAGCCGCGGCCGGGACGCCGTCCTGCCAGCCGCCGAGCACGGCGGACGACGTCCACTGCCGCGCGCCGGTTTCGGCGTCGTAGGCCAGCACTCGGTCGGCGGTCTGGCTGCCGACGAAGACCTGCCCGTCGACGACGGCGGGCGTGCCGTCGCTCATGGTGGCGCCGGACATCGGCGAGGCCCAGATGGTGTCGCCGGTGGCCGGGTCCAGCGCGGTCAGCAGGCCCTGGCTGGCCGGTCCGTAGCGGGTCTGGTATGCCCAGAACACCTTGCCGTCGGCGACGGCGGGGGAGTAGTAGCCGTAGGCGCGCTGGTTGTTCGGCTCCGGGGCCTCCTCGGTGTCGCGCTGCCATACCAGCTCGCCGCTGGCCCGGTCGACGGCGAACAGGGAGCCGCGCAGGGTGCCGACGAAGACGGTGTCGCCCAGTACGGCCGGCGTGCCGACCACCGACGACGGCACCGGGAACTCCCAGAGCCGCTCGCCGGTCACCTGGTCCACCGCATGCAAGGCGGCGTTGCCGTCGCCGTTCTCGTCGCGGGTCCCGGCGTACACGACGCCGTCCACGATCACCGGCGAACCGGTGAGGAACGTGCCGGGCGTGCGGTAGCTCCAGGCCAGCTCCAGGCCGGGCTCGACCACGTCGGCGGCGACGCCGGAGTGCGCCGAGTCGCCGTGGTGCTGGTTCCAGGCCGCGCCCGCGACCGGTGTCACCAGCGGCTCGTCGGTCATGGTGAACGTGGCCGACTCCGTCCAGCGGCCACCGCCCTCGCTGACCGCCTCCACCTCGATGGTGTGCTCGCCGACCGCCGGCGCCCGGCCGACGAACTCCGAGTGCCAGGTCAGCTCGCCGGTCGGGGTCAGGCTGCGCCAGCTGCCGTCATCGATCCGGTAACGGACGCGAGTCACCTCGTCGGCGGTGTCGTAGGCGTTGACCTGGATGTCCGGGAACCCGGTGCGGTGGCCGTCGGCGCTCACCTCGCTGTCCGGCGCCGGGCTGGTGATGGTCAGCGCCTGGTCGACGCCGTACATCCGGAACGGGTTGACGAATTCGTCGCCGCGCAGGTGGATGTAGCGGAAGCCGCGCGGCGCGTTGTCGATGGTGTACGAGCTCGACACGGTCTGGATGTGCTTGGCGGTCGGCGCGAACTCACTGTCCGGCTCGACGTCGTTGGAGTGCTCGTGCCCGACGAGCATCAGTTCGGCGCCGTACTCGGCGAACAGGTCCCCGTACTGGTCGTACGTGGATGGCGAACCGAACGGCACGTTCATCGGCTGGTGCGCGAGGACCACCAGCTCCTTGCCGCCGACGTTGGCGGCCAGGTCGCGGCGGATCCAGTTCAGCTGTTCGTCGAACGGTGCCTGGCCGTTGTTCTCCAGCACCAGGAAGTGCCGGTTGCCGTAGTCGAAGGAGTACCACTCCGGGCCGACGTGCCGGCGGTAGTTGTCGATGCGCGCGGCATATCCGGTGCCGCCGCCGGAGAAGTACTCGTGGTTGCCCACCGCCGGCCAGACCGGGACCTCCGAGCCGGCCGTCGCGTTCTTGTACGTCGTGAACTCCGCGTCGGTGGCGTTGTTCGTGAGGTCGCCGCTCACGGCGATGAACGGGACGTCGTTCGAGGTCGAGTTGATCTCGTGGATCTGCTCGGGCAGTTGCGGGTTCACATGCGGGTCGGCGATGTTCGCGAACGAGAACGTCGCGCTCTCGCTGCCTGGGACACGGGTGAGCGCGAAGTCCGCCGTGCGCTGCTCACCGTCGGCGACCTGGCCGAACAGCTGGTAGAAGCGCGGTGTCATGAACTCGTCCGGCGGCACCTGGTAGCCCGCGGGCTGGCTGATGAACACCATGTCGGTGATGCGCCGGTCGGTGTCCAGGTCGAGCTGGTAGCGGCCGTCGTCGTCGGTCTCGACGATCGCGACGCCGTCGGACACGCTGACCCCGGCGACGCCCGGCTCACCGGCGTCGTGCTGGCCGTTGCCGTTGCTGTCGTCGAACACCGTGCCGCTGACGCGCGCCACCGGTGGGTCGATCGTCTCGGCGACCACGCTCGCGACCGGCCCGAGCAGCGCCAGTCCCACGAGCAAGACCACTGCCGCGTTGATCACGCGGCGCAGCCGGCCGAGCGCCTCGGGGGAGAGGCGTTCGCTGAACGCGTTCAACTTCGTCTCCATTCGACGGGTCGGGAACACGGAGGATCAGAAGAGCCTGTCGACGAACCAGGCCAGCCCGGTGACGGCGACGGTGGCGGCCGCCGCCAGCTGCGTCAGGGCCGACCACGCGTACCGCCGCGCGATCGCGACCAGTGGGAACAGGGCGGCGGCCACCAGCAGGTGCCCGACCTGGAGACCGGCCACGACTCCGCCGAAGGACGTCACCAGGTCGCGGCCCAGCGGCCCGCCGAAACGCAGCTCGCCGGCCAGGTCCAGCCCGTGCAGCAGCCCGGCGGCGGCGACGACGAGCAGCCGGTACCGCGTCGGCGCGTCGCCGAGGGAGCGGACACCGCGCGCGGAACCGCCAGCGGCGCCGCCCAGCGCGGTGGCACCCCGCGAGGACGCGCCCAGCGCGGTACCGGCGGCGTAGACCACCGACAGCGCCACCAGCGGGCCGACCACCTCGGCCGGCGCCGTCGTCGCGGTGGCCGCGGCGAACGTCAGCGCCGCGCCCTGGGCCAGCGCGAACACCGCCACCAGCCGGACCAGCCCGGACACCGTCGACGCTCCCAGGACGAGCGCCACCACGAACAGGGCGTGGTCCGGCACGCCGGCCGAGCGCTCGAACCCGATCAGGAGCGCACGCAGCGCCGCGGGACCGACGGACTGCTCGCCGACGCTGAAGCTGTCGTGGCCGCCGTCCAGCACGACCCGGCCGCGCTCCCCGCCGAGGTCGTAGTCGACGGTGGTGGTGTGGTCGTCGACGACGGCGTCGGAGCCCAGGGCGTCGTCCGCGCCGCCGTTCGCGCCGTCGACGGGCCGGCCGGAGAACACCGAGTAGTGGACGACGTACTCGCCCGACCCGGCGCCGTGGCAGTCGAAGCGCAGCTCGAGCACCGCGTACGGGATGTCCGCGGCGGTGGCGTCCGAGGCCGGCCGCTGCTCGACATCGGTCCGCTCCAGGGTGAGGTCGCAGGCTACGCTGTCGGCGACGATCTCGACCCGCCCAGCGAGGTAGCGCTCGACGAGCTCGTGGTGTTCGGTCAGGGCCGCACGGCGCGCCGGGTCGTCGGGCGCCTCGATGGCGTGGGTGCCCATGCCGATGCCACGGGCGAGGATCTCGTGCTCGAGGCTCAGCCGGTAGTCGACGCCGTCGCCGTGGGAGCGGATCTCTGAGTACCCGTCGCTCGTGCGCACGTGCGACGCGGCCGATCCTGCGGCGAGGAGCAGGAGGAACGGGACGACCGCGAGTCCGGCCCACATTCGGTGGGTGCGGGACGTACGCGTCGTCATCGGGACCCCTCTCCGGCGTATGGGGCTGGGCATCCGCCGGATTCACCCTGGTTCGCCGGAGTTCCCGCCGGCAACGGTCGTCGCCCGTTCTTCGCCCAGGGTTCGCGCACGCTCCATCGGCAGGTCGGCTACCGGGCGGTCCGTCCGCGACAGCGTCGCAACACCGCGGCTCCCCGGGGCTTGTGGGCCGGGCGACCAAACGGGTCCGAACCGCCGCCGACGGGCGATGCCGGGTCCACCATGGAGCATGGGCCTGGGTCAGCGGCGGTTGCGGGCGCTGGGCGTCTGGGCGGTGGCGGCGACGGTGAGCGGCGCGCCGTCGACGCTGTGGGCGCTGGCGGCCGGCGACGACCCGCTGCGTGCGACCCGCGCGGCTGGCACCCTGCTTCCCGGCCGGCGCGACCGCCCCGGGCCGGTCGCCGGGGTGGCCGCCCACGTCGCGGTGTCGGCCTGGTGGACGGCGGTGCTGTGCGCGGCCGCCCGCCGGCACCAGGGTGCGGGCCCGACGCGTATCGCGGGCGGGGCGGTCGCCGGCCTGGCGATCGCGGTGCTGGACCTCGAGCTCGTCGGGCGTCGCTATCCGCATCTGCGGTCGTTGCCACGGGTGCCGCAGTTGCTGGACCACGCGGCCTTCGGCGCCGTCGTCGGTGCCCTCTGCGGGCCGCGTTCAGCGGGCGTTCAGGTCGCCGGCGGCACTGTCGGTCCACCGAGGGAGTGACGCCATGCGGGTCCTGGTCGTGGAGGACGAGTGGCGGCTGGCCGCCGGGGTGCGCGCCGGGCTCGAGGCCGAGGGTTTCGCCGTCGACCTGGCCGCGACCGGGCCGGACGGGTTGTGGCTGGCCGTCGAGGAGACCTACGACGTCGTCGTCCTCGACCTCATGCTGCCCGGGCTGAACGGCTACCAGGTGTGCGCTCGGCTGCGCGAGCGCGACGTCTGGACGCCGGTGTTGGTGCTGACCGCGAAGGACGGCGAGTGGGATGAGGTGGAGGCGCTGGAGACCGGCGCCGACGATTTCCTGACCAAGCCGTTCTCACACCACGTGCTGGTGGCCCGGCTGCGCGCGCTGATCCGCCGTGACCTGCGCGAGCGCCCGGTCGTCCTGGAAGCCGGCGACCTGCGCGCGGACCCGGGAGCGCGGCGGGCCTGGCGCGGCGACACCGAGCTGGAGCTGACCGCGCGGGAGTTCTCCGTCCTGGAGTTCCTGCTGCGCCGTCGCGGTGAGGTCGTCTCGAAGCTCGATGTCCTGGGGCACGTGTGGGACGAGGCGTTCGACGGTGACCCCAACATCGTCGAGGTGTACGTCGGGCACCTGCGCAACAAGATCGACCGGCCGTTCGGGCGCGCGGGCATCGAGACCGTGCGCGGCGCCGGGTACCGGCTGGCGGCCGACGGTGGCTGAGACGCGCCGGCCCGGCGATCGCCGGCGGGAGCGGTGGAGGTCGGTCCGGATGCGCACCACGCTCGGTGCCTTGCTGGTGGTCGGGCTGGCGTTGGCGCTCGGAGCCGTCGCGCTGGTGCTCGTCATGCGCGCCACGCTGCTGCAGCAGGCGGAGGACGCGGTCCAGGCGCGCGCCGACGACCTCGCCGCCGCGATGGCCGCGGGCCGGGCGCCGGCACTCGGCGACGGGTTCGACGACGACAGCTTCGTGCAGGTCGTCGACGGCTCCGGGGTGGTGGCCGACGCCACTGGCAACGTCACCGGCGCCGAGGCCGTCGACGTCGAGCCGGGACGGACCGCCCGGGTGGAGCTGCCGGCCGGGGACGAGATGATCGCTGCCGCGGCCAGCGCCGGCGACCAGGTGGTCGTCGTCGGGCAGTCGGTCGAGGACGTCGGCGAGGCCACCGCGGTCGTGATTAGGCTGCTGGCCGCCGGGCTGCCGGTCGCGCTGGCCGTCGTCGGGTTCACGACGTGGCGGGCGGCGGGCCGGGCGCTCGCGCCGGTCGAGGCGATCCGGTCGGAGGTGGACGCGATCTCCGGGTCGCAGCTGCACCGGCGGGTTCCCGAGGGCACCGGCCACGACGAGATCTCCCGGCTGGCCCGCACGATGAACCGCATGCTCGGGCGGCTGGAGCAAGCCCGGAGCCGGCAGCGAAAGTTCGTCTCCGACGCCTCGCACGAGTTGCGCTCTCCGGTGGCGTCGATCCGCCAGCACGCCGAGGTCGCGCTGGCCCACCCCGGCCGCACCACCGTGCCGGAGCTCGCCGGCACCGTCCTGGCCGAGGACCTCCGGGTCCAGCATCTGGTCGAGGATCTCCTGCTGCTGGCCCGCGCCGACGAGCGGCGCCTGCGCCTGGCCGCGCGCTCGGTCGACGTTGACGACCTCGTGCTCGACGAGTCGCGGCGGCTGCGCCGGGACACCGGCCTCGCCGTCGACACCACCGGCGTCTCGGCGGGACGGGTGAACGGCGACGCGGCGGCGCTTCGGCGAGTCCTGCGCAACCTCGGCGACAACGCCGTCCGGCACGCGTCGGCCGCGATATCGCTCTCGGTGAGCGAGCACGACGGCGGTGTCGTCGTGACCGTCGACGACGACGGCCCGGGCATCCCGGCGGCGGACCGCGAACGAGTGTTGCGCCGCTTCGTCCGGCTCGACGAGGCGCGCGACCGCGACGTCGGCGGCGTCGGACTGGGCCTGGCCATCGTCGACGAGCTGGTCGCTGCGCACGGGGGCGCCGTCGAGGTGGGCGACGCACCGTCAGGTGGCGCCCGTGTCGTCGTCTGGCTGCCCGCCGGTCGCTGACCTGAACGGGCGGTCAGGGTCGTTCAGCGCCGGTTCAGCGGCGATCGGCCACGGTGGGATGGTCACCCGCGCCGATCCGAAGGAGTGAGAACCATGAAGCATCTGAAGGCCCTGATCGGCGCCGTCGCGGCAGCCGTAGCGGCGGTGGCCGGCGGCGTCGCGGCGATGGGTGCCGGAGCCGGCGACGACGGCGAGGCGCCCATCACCGGTGACGCGCTGCGACGCGCCAGCGAGGCCGCCTTGGAGCACACGGGCGCCGGCACCGTCACCAACACCGAAATCGCCGACGAGGAGGGCTACTTCGAAGTCGAGGTCACCCTCGACGGCGGCCGTCAGCTCGACGTCCACCTGGACCAGGACTTCACCGTCCTGAGCGACGCGCCGGACGGCACCGGCGACGGCGACGACTGAGGCTCGGGCGGAAGCGCGGAATCAGGGGAGACGGCGATGCGACGCGTGCTCCCTGCCGCGACGGTGGCGGCGCTGGCCGGCCTGGTGCTCGCAGGGTGCGGTGGCGAAGGCGACAGCCGCGACGGTGACGGCGATGGGCGCGATGGCGATGGCGTCACTCGGCGGATCGACACCGCGACGCCGGCGTTCACCACGCCGACCGCCGTCACCAACCCGCTGTTCCCGGTCCAGCAGGAAGGCCAGACCATCCAGCTCGGCGACGAGGAGGGTGAGCCGCTGCGGGTCGAGGTGACCACGC
Source organism: Jiangella asiatica (assembly GCF_004349065.1). Taxonomy (GTDB): domain Bacteria; phylum Actinomycetota; class Actinomycetes; order Jiangellales; family Jiangellaceae; genus Jiangella; species Jiangella asiatica. Next base: position 127,279 of record NZ_SMKZ01000010.1, on the reverse strand, counting down.
TGCCCCGGACGATCACCGTGCGATGGGCGGACCAGGAGATCGAGGCCGCCGTCGCGCAGTACGTGGCCTATCGGTCCGGTCGTATCATCGAGGTCGCGCTGGACTACTACGCACAGGACGACGAGGGCGGGGTCTGGTACCTGGGCGAGACGGTCGACAACTACGCCGACGGGGGCGTCGCCGACCACGAGGGCAGCTGGCTGGCCGGCGCGGACGGACCCGCAGGCCTGATCATGCCGGCCGACCCGCGGGAGGGCGACGTCTTCCGGCCGGAGAACATCCCCGGGCTGGTTTTCGAGGAGGTCACCGTCCAGGCCGTCGGCCAGACCGCCGACGGGCCGCGTGGGCCGGTCGCCGGCGCCATCCGCACCGAGGAGCACCTCATGGACGGCGCCGTCGAGCACAAGGTCTTCGCGCCCGGATACGGCGAGTTCCGCGCCGAGGCCCCGGACGAGCTGGTCGAGGTGGTCGTCGCGGTCCCGGCGGACGCCGTCGAGGGTGTCGACGTGCCGGTCGCGCTGCGCGACGTGGTCACCGCCGCGATGGGCATCGTCGACACCCTCGGCGCCGGCGACGAGGTGACCGCCGGCGACTGGGCCGCGGTGCGCGACGAAGCCGCCGCGACGGCCGCCGGCTGGCGGGCCGGTCGTCCGCCGAACGCACCCCGTGGCCTCGCCGACCGGCTCGGCGAGGCTCTGGACACCGTCGTCGGGGGGGCCGGCGACGGCGACGCTGCCGGCACCCGGCGCGCGGCACTCGACGCCGTCACCGCTGCCTTGGACCTGACCCTCGTGTACCGGCCGCCGGCCGAGGTCGACGTCGACAGGCTGGGTGTCGTCGCACGGCAGCTGCTCGCCGACGCGGCCGAGAGCGACCGGGCCGGGATGCTCTCGGACGTGTCGATCCTGGAGGCGATCCGCGACCGTGTGGCGCACGCCCTGGACCAGGTGCCGGCCGCGGCCCTGGACCAGACGCTCAGGGCACTGCGGGCCGCGGCCGAGCGGGCCGACGCGGACGCCGTCGCCGCCGAAGTGTCCGCCGTGCTCGAACAGGTGCGCGCCGCCGGCTGAGCCGACCCCGGTGCGGTTGTCGCCCGCGCGGCCGGGCCGGTACTACGCTCCGCTGCATGTCCGACGCGATGCGTGACGACGACACCGTCATTCCCGCCATCCGGCTCATCCGCCCGTCCGGGCAGGAGCAGCGCGCGACGTTCTTCGAGCTGTTCTTCGACCTGGTCTACGTCTTCGCGATCACTCAGCTCTCGCATCACCTGCTGGCCGAGCACCTGAGCTGGCAAGGCGCCGCCGAGACGGCGTTCATGCTGGTCGCCGTCTACTGGGCGTGGAACTACACGACCTGGATGGCCAACTGGTTCGATCCGGAGACCGCGCCGGTCCGGCTGGTGCTCGTCTTCGTGATGCTGGCAAGCCTGCTGATGTCCGTGGCGATCCCGCGCGGCTTCGGCGATCTGGCGCTGCTGTTCGGCTGCAGCTACGCCGCGCTGCAGATCGGCCGCAACGCGTTCGTCGTCGCGGTGACGCCACCGGGCGTGTTTCACCAGAACTTCCGGCAGATCCTCGCCTGGAGCGTCCTGTCCGCGCCGTTGTGGGTGGCCGGCGGCCTGGTCGACGACGCCCGCTGGCCGCTGTGGCTGGTGGCTCTGGGCCTGGACCTGGCGGCGCCGCTGGTGCGGTACTGGCTGCCCGGTGTCGGTGATACGCCGATGAGCCAGTGGTCCATCGACGGCCACCACTTCGCCGAACGGTTCCAGCTGTTCATCATCATCGCGCTGGGCGAGAGCATCGTGCTGACCGGGGCGACGGCGGCCGGTACTGACCTGGGCGCCGAGGTCGGCCTGGCTCTCGGACTGTCGTTCCTGGGCTCGGTGGCGCTGTGGTGGCTGTACTTCACCGGCGCGTCGCCGGTCATCCTGCATCGGATGGGCCACAGCACGATGACCGAGGTCGGCGCGCTGGGCCGCGACATCTACACGTACCTGCACCTGCCGATCGTCGGCGGCATCGTGCTGACGGCGGTGGGCGACGAGCTCGTCGTCGCCCACCCCGATCACGAGATGGAAGTCGTGGGTGCCGTCGCGGTACTCGGCGGTCCGGCGCTGTACCTGCTCGGCCTCATGGCGTGCGGTATCCGGGTCGGTCACCGCGTCGGCTGGCCCGCCGTCGTCGCACTGGTCGCCATGGTGGCGGCGGTGCCGGTGATGGCCAACGCGAGCGGGGTGGTGACGTCGGCGTTCGTCCTGCTGGTCCTGGGCGCGCTGGCCGTGGCCGAACACCGTCGGGCCCGGGCGGCACACTCCCGTGCTCATGTTCCCTCAGGGTCACTCAGCGACCCGAGGGAACATGATCACGGGAACCGGTGACGGTCAGAGGCGGCGGGCGGCAGCGTCGTTGGCCTCGCCGGACTCCAGCGACACCAGGGCCCAGCGGTCCCCGTCGCCGTCGCCGCTTTCGTTGGACAGCACAACGCTCACCGTGTGCAGGCCGGCGCTGACGTCCACGTCCTGCCGCCCGAGCACCGTCGTGCCGTCCCAGACGAACACCCGTGCCCGGCCGGCCCGGCGGGCACGCAGCCGCACGGTCGCCGTCCCGGCATCGGCCGAGGCGTCCAGGACCTCGATCGACCCGTCGCCCAGCGAGCGCCAGCCGCCCAGCGGGACGATGTCGCCGGCCGACTGCAGGATGCTCTGGGGCGAGTCGACGCTCTTGGCGGCGGTGTCGGGCAGCACCGGCTCCTTCGGCGTGGACGGGCTCGTCGCCAGCTCGGGCAATGACACGACGGCCCAGCGGTACGGGTCGGCGCGCACCCCCCGCCACGTCGACCAGCCGATCCGGGTCTGGCTGCTCTTGTCCTGCGTGTCGGAGTCGTTGACCAGGATGTTGAACCCGACGTGCTGGGGGTCCAGGGTGTCCGGCAGCACGTCGAACGGGATCTTGGCCACCACTGTGTACCCGGCGTAGGGGTCGCTGACGCTCGATGCGACCTCCATGCCCGGCGCGGTCTGCGGTCCGGGTCCCTGCCGGTTGTCGCGGTCGCGGTGGAAGCTCGGCGGGTTGCCGTTGGCGGGGTCGTCGGTGATCGGGAAGATGCCGGCGATGAACACCGTCGACGTGTTGGCCGACGTGCCGCGCGGGTCGATGTTGATCTCGACGGAGTCGGTGCGCCGCTGGCGCTTGGTGTCCTCCGGCGGCAGCACAAAGCCCAGCGTGTCGTCGGTGATCTTCACGTAGACGTAGAAGGCGTCGTCGGTGTAGGTGATCCTGGCGTGCCCGGAGATGTCCGCGGCCGGCGCCTCGGTGCCTTCCCAGCGGGTGGAGATGTCGATGACCTCGCCGGGGAACTCGCTCTCGTCGACGTCGCCGGCCACCCGCGGCGGGGTCGCGGCCTTCTCCAGCGACAACGCCGGCACCAGCAGCAGCGCGGCGTCCTCGGTGCCGCTGCCGCCGTCGTAGGTGGTGACGATCTGAATCGGGTACCGGCCGTCGTTCGGCGCCCGGTTCGAGGTGGGCAGCGAGGGGTCGGTGTTGGTGACGGTGAACGTCACGGCGCCGGTGCCGCCCGGCGCCAGGTCCTGGTAGTTCCGCGACGCCGGCGTCACCGAGAACCCGGCCGGCGCGGAGAGCGTGACGGTGCCCGAGTGCGGGTGGTCGCCGGTGTTGGCCAGGTCGACGCGGATCTCGCGCGACAGCCCGCTGCCCAGCGCCAGCAGCGGCAGGATGAGGCTGTCCAGGTGCTGGACCCGGTTGGCGGCGGTCCACTCGCGGAATCGGGCGATCTCCGGGAGCGGCTCCAGCGTGCCGCGCACGGGCGCGCCGATCTCGACGACCTCGCCGGCGGCGCCGGTACCGTGCTGCGGGCTGGTCAGCGTGCCGTGCAGGACGAACCGCTCACCGACCACGGCGTCGGCCGGCACGGTGACGGTGAACCGCGCCGACGCGGCCCGGCCCGGTTCCAGCGTGCCCAGTCGGCCGGAGCCGGTCACCGTCCAGCCGGCCGGCACCTCGACCGCCACGGTCGCGCCCGGCACGGGCTGCCGCGCGGCCGCCCTGGCGTATGCGACCAGCTCGAATGTCGACCCCGGCAGCACGTGGAAGCCCGGCGGCTCCAGGTAGAACTCGGTGCCCAGCGGCAGCCCGTCCGGAGCCGGCAGGGCCGCGCCCTGGATCGCGGCGACGCCGCCCGTCGTCGGAGCCGGGTACGGGGTGCGGGTGTCGATGAGCGTGAACCACTGGCTGGAGATCTGTGCCGGGTCCGACGGCGGGAACGGCCGGGTGCTCCAGCCCTGGGTGACGTACTCGTGCGCGGCCCAGGTCTTGACGACGCTCCACCGCTCGCCGCCATGGCGCTCGGAGACCGTGCCGTCCCAGGTGCCGAAGACGACGTCGGTGGGGACGCTCGGGGTGTAGCCGGTGGTCGGGCCGTCCGGGCCGAGTGGGCCGCGGCCCACCGCGCCGCTCTGGAGGATGCGGCCGACCCGGTGCGGCTCGAAGCCCTCCTCGGCGTGTTCGGGGAAGCGGTCGGGGTCGGCGGCGGCGTAGTAGGCCTCGACGGCGAGCTTGGCCGCCTGCTGGTGGTTGCCGTGGTTGCCGTCGGTGGCCGACGGGTTCATCGTGACGACGACAGCGGGCCGGGTGGCTCTCACGACGCGCACGATGCGGCCCAGGGTGCTCTCGTGGCCCCAGATCTGCTCGCTCAGCGGCGCGCTGGCGGTGTAGTAGAAGTCCAGCCCGTCGAGGTTGTAGATGTGCTCGATCCCGGCGTAGGCGACCGCGCGACGCTCCTCGGCCTCGCGCAGCAGGCCCAGCGGCGGGCCCTCCTCCAGGCCGACGGCGTTGCCGCCGCCCTCGCCGCGGGTGATGGTGATGACCCCGGACCTGACCTGGTGGTACTCGTTCCATTGGCCGAGCGCGCCGAGCGTGCCGGCCTCGTCGTCGGGATGGGCTCCGATGTAGAGGATGTCCAGCTTCACCGTTCCCTCCGGTGTGGCGAGCGCCCGCTCCGCCGGTGTCAGCAGCCGCAGCCCGGACACGGCGCCGACGGCCGCGGCGGTCACGGCACCGGTCCCTCGCAGGAAGCTGCGACGGTTCAGGTTCAGATCCATGTGAGCCCTCTCTACGACGCGCGACCACTGCGCGAACGACGGGATGACGGACGCCGGCCGAGCGTCCTAGAAGGCCTTCAAATGGCGACCCTAGGGACGTCGCCGGCCGGTTGGCAAGAGTTCGCGAGATTTTTCCTTCGGAGAACGAAAAATAACGACCCGAGACTCACCGTGTCCGAACCGTGTCTTGACTGATGAAGTTCTTTCGCCGTAGAAAATAACCGTGAAGGCGCAATTCAAAGTCCCGGCGAGCCCTGTACGACGCGAGCGTTCCCGGGAGATCAAGCGGTCCGCGGTCATCTCCGCGGCCCGTCAGGCCCGGCTGCTTTCGCGATCACAGCTGACCGAACTGACCGGGCTGAGCCCTGCGACCCTCACACCGCTCGTCCGCGAGCTGATCGCGGAAGGCTACCTGATCGAACGCGGTGCCGACTCATCCCGGTCCGGCCGGCCGCGCGAGAAGCTCGAGTTCAACCCGCGCGCCGAACTGGTCGCCGCGGTGGCGCTTCAGCCGCACCAGGCGCGCTGCGAGATCGCCGACAGCGACGGCACCGTCATCGCACACGAGGACGTGCCGCTCGGTCCGGACATCGTCGCCACCATCTGCGACGTCGTGCCGCGACTGGCCGGGGCGGGGCGGCCGGAGCTGCGCGGCGTCGCCGTCGCGGTGCCCGGCGTCACCGCCGATGGCGAGGTCCGGCTGGCGCCGTCCGTCGGCGTCGTCGAGACCCGCTCCATCGGCGAGGGCATCCGCGAACGCCTCGGGGTCTCCGTCGTCGTCGACAACGACGTGAACCTCATGGTGGCCGGCGAGCATGCCGCCGGTGCCGGCGCCGACGTGCGCGACCTCATGCTGCTGCACGTCACCGACGGTGTCGGCGCCGGGCTCGTGCTCGACGGGCGGGTGCGACGAGGCGCCTCCAGCGCTGCCGGCGAGGTCGGCTTCATGACGCTGGACCGCGACGCGCACACCCACGACGGCGTTGGCGCGTTCGAGGCGCAATGGTCCGAGAGCGCCATCGCCGCCTATTGCGACGGAGCCGGCGTCGACCGGGACGGCGCCAGCCCGGTCGCCGCACTGATCGCCGCCGCGGCCGCCGACACCGCCGCGCGGGAGTACCTCGACGAGGTGCTAGTGGCGTGGTCGCGGCTGGTCATCTCGTGCGCCTGCGTCGTCGACCCCGGACGGGTCCTGCTCAGCGGCGCCGCCGCGGAGCTCGACGACGCGGCCCTGTCGCGGCTGCAGGAGCTGGTCGACGCCGACGTGCCGGCCCCGGTGGAGATCCGCCGCGGCGCGCTCGGCGAACAGGCGGTCCTGTACGGCGCCATCAGCTCCGCGCTCACCGCCGCCGGCCTGATGGCGGTGCCACCGACCTGACCTACCCGGCGCCGGACACCGCGACGCACGCCGCGTCCGCCGCGCGTCCCAGAACGTCACCACAACACAACGGAGGTATCCATGCGACGCCCCATCATCGTGCTCGGCGCGACCGTCGCGCTCGGCATGGTCCTGACCGCCTGCGGCGGCGACGACGGCGAGACCACGTCCGACGGCGGCGGCTCGGAATCGCGCAGCCTGACGATCTACAGCGCCCGCGACTCCAACATCACCGACTTCGTCGTGGAGCGGTTCGAGGAGGAACACCCCGAGTACGCCGGGAACGTCGAGGTGCTCAACCTTGGCGCCCAGGAGGTGCTCGAGCGGGTGCGTGCCGAGGCGTCCAACCCGCAGGCCGACGTCTGGTGGGGCGGCACCCAGCAGGGCCTGGACGCCGGCGCCGCGGAGGACCTGCTCGAGCCGATCGAGCCGGCCTTCGCCGCGGACATCGAGGACGGGCACAAGGACCCCGACGGCCGCTGGTTCGGCGAGATCCTGCTGCCCGAGGTCATCATGTACAACAACGCGGCGCTGTCGGAGGACGAGGCGCCGCAGGACTGGGACGACCTGCTCGACCCGAAATGGCAGGACCAGATCATCATCCGCGACGTGGCCGCCTCCGGCACCATGCGCTCGATCTACGCCGCGATGATCCTCAAGGAGTCGCCCGACGGCACCGACCCGCAGCCCGGGTACGAGTGGCTGACGCAGCTCGACGCCAACACCGCCGAGTACGCCGCCAACCCGGCCGACCTCTACCTGAAGATGTCGCGCGAGCAGGGCGTACTCAGCGCCTGGAACCTCCAGGACATCCTGATCCAGGCCGAGCAGCAGAACATGCCCTTCGACTACGTCATGCCCGCCTCCGGCGCGCCGGTGCTGGTCGACGGCGTGGCGGCGGTGGCCGGTGGCGACACCGACGCCGCCACGGAGTTCCTGGAGTTCCTATTCGAGGACGGGCTGCGCGCCGAGCTGGCCGCGGACTACTACCAGATCCCGACCGTCGAAATTTCCGAGCAGCCGGAGTGGCTGGCGAACCTCGACCTGCAGCCCATGGAGGTCGACTGGGCCACCATCGGTCAGCACGAGACCGATTGGATCAACTACTGGAACGAGAACATCAAGAACAAGGGCTGAGGCCCAGTGGTCCGGCGGGCGTGCTGACGGTGCGCCCGCCGGACGACGCGATCCGCCGGCAGCTCTTGCGTCGATCAGGCGGAGCCACACAAGGGGAAGGTGAGACATGGTCGAGGTCCGGCTCGATGCGGTGAGCAAGGTGTTCTCCCGCTCCGGGGAGCCCGCGGTCGACACGGTCGACCTGACCATCCGCGACGGCGAGTTCTTCACGCTGGTGGGCCCCAGCGGCTGCGGGAAGACCACGACCCTGCGGATGGTCGCCGGGTTCTACTTCCCGTCCGCGGGCCGCATCTTCTTCGGCGCCGACGACGTCACCCGCACGGCGCCGAACAAGCGCGACACCGGCATGGTGTTCCAGAACTACGCCCTGTTCCCGCACCTCAGCGTGGCGCAGAACGTCGGCTACGGGCTCAAGACGCGCAAAGTGCGCGGCGCGGAGGCCCGCCGCCGGGTCGACGAGGCACTGGAGCAGGTGCACCTCGCGGGCTACGGCGGACGCCGCATCGACCAGCTCTCCGGCGGCCAGCAGCAGCGGGTCGCGCTCGCGCGGGCGCTGGTGATCCGGCCCCGCACGCTGTTGCTGGACGAGCCGCTGTCCAACCTCGACGCCAAGCTGCGTGAGGAGACCCGGCTGGAGATCCGCCGCATCCAGCGCGAGGCCAACACCACCTCGATCTACGTCACGCACGACCAGGCCGAGGCGATGGCCATGTCCGACCGGATCGCCGTCATGAACGGCGGCACCGTCCAGCAGGTCGGCAGCCCGGAGGAGATCTACCGCCGCCCGGCCAACCGCTTCGTCGCAACGTTCATCGGGCGCAGCAACGTGCTGGAGCTGCCCGCCGCCGGCGCCGGGCCGGAGCACGTCGACGTCACCGGTCCCGACGGCGTCACGCTGCGGGCCGCGGCACCGTCGAACCACGGGCTGAGCGCACCGGCGACGGCGCTGGTGTCGGTGCGCCCGGAGAACATCCGGCTGACCGTGCCCGAGGTCGCCGGCAGCCTGCGCGCCACTGTCGTCGAGACCGAGTTCACCGGCATGTCCACCAACGTGGTGGTCGACCTCGCCGGCACCGAGCTGCACGTCGCCGCCGTCCAGGTCCCGGCCGGGCTCGCCGCCGGCGCCACCGTCGGCGTGGTGCTGCCAGCGGAGCACCTGTGGGTGGTCCGGCCGTGAGCGTGCGCACCTCGCCGGACCCCGTCGCCGAGGCGCCACCGGCCGCGCCGGCCCGGCGGCTGCGCGGCGGTGCGATCACCGGCTCCCGCTGGTTCCCGTACCTGCTGGTGCTCCCGCTGGCGCTGGTGCTGTGGGGCTACATCGTCCAGCCGATGCTGGCGACGTTCTTCGAGAGCGTCGGCGAGAACGCCGGCGACAACTACACCGGCTTCCTGTCCAGCGATGGCGTCGCCCAACAGTCGCTGATCAACTCCATCCTCATCTCGGTGGCCAGCGTCGTGCTGTGCGGCGTGGTCGGCGTCGCGATGGCGTTCCTGCTGCGCCGGTTCCAGTTCCCTGGCCGCGGGCTCATCGAGGCGATCATCCTGGTGCCCGCCGCGCTGCCGCCGCTCATCGGCGCCATCTCGTTTCAGCTGCTCTACAGCGAGACCGGCATCCTGCCTCGGGCGCTGCAGCAGCTGTTCGGCACCGAGGAGCCGGTGCTGGCGGTGAGCGGGATCGCCGGTGTGCTGGTGGTCCACACGTTCACCATGTACCCGTTCTTCTACCTGGCCGCGTCCGCGGCGCTGCGCGGGCTGGACCCGTCAGTCGAGGAGGCGGCCTACAATCTGGGCGCGTCCCGGTTGCGGATGTGGCGCACCGTGCTGCTGCCGATGCTGACCCCCGCCATGGTCTCCGGCGCGCTCCTGGTGTTCATGACGTCGCTGGCGTCGTACACCGCGCCGCTGCTGTTCGGCGTCGACCAGACCATGACCATGCAGATCTACATCAACCGCACCAACGGCGACATGCCGCTGGCGTCGACGTACGCCTCAGTCCTCGGTGTGGTGTCGATCCTGTTCCTACTGGCCATGCGGTGGTACGAGGGCCGGCGGTCGTACCGGTCGCAGTCCAAGGGCGTGGCCAGCCACCGGCGCGAGGTAACCAATCCGCTGGGCCGCTGGCTGGCCATGGTCGGCTCGCTGGTGGGCGTCGCGGTGCTGCTGGCGCCGGTGGCGACCATCGGGCTGGTGGCGTTCTCGCGCGACGGCTCCTGGACCACGCAGGTGATCCCGTCGGAGTACACGACGGAGAACTTCCGGACCATCGTCGACGACCCGCGCGCCTTCGAGCCGATCCTCAACTCGCTGACCATCAGCGCGGTCGCCACCGCCGGGATCATCGTCGTCGGCGTGCTCATCGCGTACGCGGTGCGCCGGCTGCAGTTCGTCGGGCGGTCGCTGCTGGACATCGGCGTGATGCTGGCCTGGGCGCTTCCCGGCACCGTCGTCGCGATCAACCTCATCGCGGCCTTCAGCACCGGCAGCGTGTTCAGCTTCGGCCAGGTGCTGGTCGCCACGTTCTGGATCATGCCGCTGGCCTACTTCGTGCGGTTCTTGCCGATGGTGTTCCGCTCGACGTCCGCCGCGCTCGCGCAGACCGACCCGGCGCTGGAGGAGGCCGCCCGCAACCTGGGCGCGTCCTGGCCGCGGGCATTCCTGACGGTGACGGTGCGGCTGGTGCTGCCGGGCGTGGTGGCCGGTGCGCTGCTGGCATTCGTGCACGGCGTCGGGGAGTTCGTCGCGTCCGTCCTGATCTACACGTCGCAGACCGAGCCGATCTCCGTCGCCATCAACAACAGCATGTACCGGTTCGAGGTGGGGACGGCGGCGGCGTACGGCATGCTGCAGATCGTGCTGATCTTCATCGTGATGCTCGTCAGCGGCCGGCTGGAGCGCGGCCGGTCGTCCCGCTCGGCCAAGGAGGCGACCCAGTGGGCGGGCTGATCGACTCGACCCGGGTGACCGGCGCGACCTGGCCGGACGTCGTCGCCGGCGCCGACCTGGCGGTCCTGCCGGTCGGCGCGTTCGAGTGGCACGGCCCGCACCTGCCGCTGGGCACCGACCTGCTGCTCGCCGAAGGGTTCGCCCGGGCCTGGGCGGAGGACACCGACGCCCCGTCCGGTGTGCTGTACCCGTCCATCGCGTACACCGCCTGCCCCGGGCAGACCCGGCCGTGGCCGGGCACCGTCGGCGTACGCCCCGAGGTGGCGCTGCCGTACCTGTGCGACGTGCTGGAGGGCATCGTCGCGGCCGGCTTCGTCCGCGTGCTCGTGGTCAACGGGCACGACGCCAACATGTCCATCGTCCGGGCCGCCATGGAATGGGTGTCCGGACGGGGCCGGTGCAGCCTCCTGCTGGCCAACTGGTTCCAGCTGATCACGCCGGAGGAGACGACCGAGATCTTCGGGCCGCTGCCGGCGCGCGGCCACGGCGGCGCGTACGAGACCAGCGGTGTGCTCGGCTTCGCGCCCGATGCCGTCGACCTCGCCGCCACCCGCGATCTGCCGCCCCGGCCAAAGCTCTCCACCCCGAGCCCGTACGTGCTGGTGGAGTCGCGCCCCACGCCGTGGGAGGGGTGGTCCGGCCACGTGTCGCTGGTCGGCGACGACGCCGGGCGGCGGGTCCGCGAGCTGGGCGCGCTACGGCTGCGCGAGCTCGTCGAGGCCTGGCTGGCCGCGCCGCTGCCGGACCCACCCGGGACCGCACCATCCGCGAACGGAACACCGAACACAGGAGAGGCCGATGCCTGACCGGGCCCTGACCGTCTACCAGGAGAACCACCTGCGGGTAGCGTTCGAGCACCACGCGGCCACGCTCTACGGGCCCATGGTGCAGGCCAGCCGGGCGCACGTGGTCATGCTCGCCGAGCAGGGCCTGATCCCGTCCGGGCGGGCCGCGACGCTGCTGCGCGGGCTGGAGGCGATGCGCGCCGACGACCCGGCGGCGCTCACGTACGACGGTTCGGTCGAGGACGTCTACTTCACGGTGGAGAAGCGGCTGGCCGCCGCCTGCGGCATCGACACCTCCGAGCTGGACGTGCAGCTGGCGCGCAGCCGCAACGACCTGGACCAGGGCGTGTTCCGGATGATCCTGCGCGAGCAGTTGGCCGCGGTCCAGGACGAGGTACTTGCGACGGCCGCGGTGCTGCTGGACGCCGCGGACCGCTACGCCGACGTCGTCGTCATCGGGTACACCCACCGCCGGCCGGCGCAGCCGACCACCATCGGGCACGTGTTCGCCGGCTACGCCGAGGCGCTGGCCGGCCAGGCGGGGGCCTATTCCGCCCTGCTCGACGAGGTCAACGTGTCGCCGCTGGGCTCGTGCGCGTTCGCCGGCACCGACCTGGCCATCAGCGCCGCCCGCGTGGCCGAGCTGCTCGGCTTCGACGGGCTGGTCGTGAACTCCTACGAGGCCGTGGCCGGCGCTGATCACCTCATGCGGGTGGCCACGCTCAACGCGCAGGCGCTGGCCACCGGTGCCCGCTTCGCCCGCACCCTGATGGACTGGCTGAGCTGGCAATGGGTGACCACGCCGGCGGAGTTCACGCAGGGCAGCAGCATCATGCCGCAGAAGCGCAACCCGGTCGTGTTCGAGCACCTGGTCTCCATGGCCGGCGCCACCGCGGCCGACGCCGCCTCGGTGCTCAACAACGTGGGCGCCGCGTGGTGGGAAGACTCCAACAACGCGACGACCGACGTGCAGGCGCGGCTGTGGGAGAGCGACGACCGCGCCCGCCGGTTCTTCCGCCTGCTCGGCGGGGTGACCGCGCGCATCGAGCCGCTGTCGCCGCCGGCGGCCGGCGATATCGTCGCCACCGGCGCTACGACCACCGCCGCCACCGACACGCTCACCGCGGCGGGCGTGCCGTTCCGGGGCGCGCACTCGGTGGTCGGCCAGCTGCTGCGCGAGGCTGAACCGGACCGGTGGACCGTCGGGACGGTGCTGGAGGTCACGGACGAGCTGGGGTTCGCCGACGTCGGCGAGGAAGCCGCCAAGGAGCTGATCGCCGCCGCCAACGACCCCGCGCGGGTGCTCCGGCGCGAGCAGGTCGACGGGCCCGGCACGGTCGCCGTGCGCCGCCAGGTCGCGGCGCTGCGGGGGAGCGTCGCCCGGTCCGCCGAGCACCTGGCCGCCTACCGGGCCCGGCTGGACGCGGCCGCTGCCCGCCTCGACGACGTGGTGCGCGAGCGGGTCGCCGCGTGAGCGTTCCGACATCTGGGCTGCTGTTGGGCATCGACTTCGGCGGCACCAAGATGGCGCTGGCGCTCGCCGAGCCCGACGCCACCATCGTGGCGCGGCGACGGCTGCCCACCTACGCCGTCGACGGCGCCGAGCGGGCCCTCGCCCGGGCGCTGGACGCCGCGGAGAAGCTGGTCTCCGACTCCGGCCGGCCGCTTCTTGCCGCCGGGATCGCCACGCCCGGCGTGGTCCGGCCTGACGGCATCGACCTCGCGCCGAACGTCCCGGGCTGGGGAGAGCTGCGACTGGCCGACGCGCTGCGGTCCCGGCTCGGCGACATCCCGGTGCCGGTGTGGAACGACGTCAACGCCGCCGCGCTCGCCGAGGCACGCCACGGCAGCCTCCGCGACGCCGACCCGGGCCTGGTCCTCGGGTTGGGCACCGGCGTGGCCGCGGCCCTCACCGTCGGCGGCCGGGTCGTGCCGGGCTTCCACGGCGCCGCCGGCGAGATCGGCTACACGCTCGGCGGCGCCGGCACGCTGGACCCGGACGAGGCGCACCTCGAGGCGGTCTTCGGCGGCCGCGTGCTCGACGACCTCGCCGCGGCACACGGCCTGTCCGGCGGTGCCGCGGAGCTGGTCGCCGCCGCGGACCCCGAGCTCAGCGCCGTCGTCGACCAACGCATCGACACGATGGCCCGCGTCGTCGTCGGGATGTGCCTGCTGTTGGATCCGGAGCGGGTCGTGCTGTTCGGCGGGCTCACCGGCAGCGCGCGCATCGTGACCCGCCTGACCGAGCGGCTGCGCTCGCACCTGGTGTTCGTGCCCGGCGTCGTGGTGTCCGGCTTCGCCCAGGACGCGCCGCTCGTGGGCGCGGTCACCTTGGCGGCCGACGCCGCCTCGACCTGACATCAACGCCGGTCGGGCGCCGGCGCACGCGGGGTGTGGGCACGTGGCGGGGCCGGTGCCGCATGAGGCCCCTTTGACGCGCCCGGTCGAGGCCGGACATTCGCTGGAAGAGCAGGAAGATCGCGATCGGCAGCGCCATCGAGATGAGCAGCGCGGCCAGGAACACGTCCAGCTCGACGGTGTCGCGGATGATCGGCAGCCGGACAGACCAGGGCTGCAGGGTCGGCCGCTTCGTCGACATCGTGGGACAGGCCGACCATGAAGCGCTTGACCAGCAGCACGTTGAACGCGTTCGCACCGGCCGGCAGCCGCACCGCCCAGTACGTTCGGCCTGGTTCCAGGCAGTGGAGAGGTTCGCCCAGTCGACGCCGCCGGGCCAGAACGATCGCTGACATCACGAGGATCGTGTGTGCTCCACCATGCTCGTAAGCCTGGTGAGGTCGAGAACACCCGGGTGATGTAGCGGATCCTCGATGCGGGCACGCGACAGCGACCACACACCGTTCCTGCACCGACCGCGCACCGGGAAGGAGACCTCGTCCATGATCAACACGGGTCACGCGGGTGGGTGGACGCGGGCGGTGTCGGGAACGCGCACCTCCTCGGCAGCCTCGGCCGGCGACGGCTCGGGGTGACGGGCCAGGGCGCTGGGCCACCACATCCACCGCCCGATGTCGAGGTTGAGCGACGTCACCAGGATCGAGCGGACGATCATGGTGTCGAGGAGGACGCCGAGGGCCACCGCGATGCCGATCTCGGCGAAGGCCACCACCGGCAGCGTCGCCAGCACGGCGAACGTGCCGGCTAGGACGAGGCCGGCCGACGTGATGACGCCACCGGTGGCGGCCAGGCCGATGAGCGCGCCGCGGCGGGTGCCGTGGACCTTCGCCTCCTCATGCACCCGGGTCATCAGGAAGATGTTGTAGTCGATGCCCAGAGCCACCAAGAAGACGAAGACGAACAGCGGGAACGCGGTGTCCGCGCCGGCGAAGCCGAGGATGTGCTCGAAGATCAGCGCGCTCAGCCCGAGCGCCGCCGCGAACGACAGCACGACCGTCGCGATCAGCACCAGGGGTGCCACCAGGGCCCGCAGGAGGGCCGCCAGGATGAGGAACACAGCGACGAGCACGAGCGGGATGATCACCGCGCTGTCGCGGGCGGCGGCATCTTGCGCGTCCAGGTTGATCGCGGTGTTGCCGCCGACCAGTGCGTCGGCGTCGGGGACCGCACGGACGGCATCGCGCACCGCCAGCACGGTGTCGCGCGCCTCCTGGCTGTCCGGCGCCGCCTCGAGGGTGCCCTCCTGGTAGGCGATGCCGTCGACGACGGCGGGCTCGGTCACCTCGGCGATGCCCGGGGTGTCCGCGAAGGCCGAGCGGACGTCGTCGGCGGCCGCGGCGTCGCTGACCACGATGACGGGGCTGCCCGTGCCGGCCGGGAAGTGCCGGGCCAGCGCCTCCTCGCCCTCGATCGATGCCGGGCGGTCGACGAAGGCGTCCCGGTTCGGCAGCACGCCGGTGTCCAGGCCGAACAGGCCGAGCGCCATCGCGCCGAGCGCGAGCGACGTGCCGATCCACACCGTGCGCGGGCGGCCGGAGATACGGCGGCCGACCCGGGCCCAGAACCCGCGCTCGGTGGGCTCCGGCGAGCCGAACCGCGGCCGGACCGGCCAGAACACCCAGCGTCCGGTGACGACGAGCAGCGCCGGCAGCAGGGTGAGCATGGCCGCGAGCCCGATGGCGACACCGACGGCGAGCACAGGCCCCATGCCGCGGGTGGAGTTCATGTCGGCCGCGAGCAGGCACAGCATGCCGATGGCGACGGTGGAGGCGCTGGCCACGATGGCCGGGCCGGCGCGGTGCAGCGCGAACGCCATCGCCTCGTGCCGGTCCTCGTGGCGTCGCAGCTCCTCGCGGTACCGGGCGATCAGCAGCAGCGCGTAGTCGGTGCTCGCGCCGAAGACCAGCACCAGCAGGATGCCGGCGGTCTGCCCGTTGACGGTGACGTCGGCGTACTCCGCGAGCAGGTAGACGACGGCCTGCGCGGCGGTGAGCGCGGTGAACGCGGAGAAGACGGGGATGATCCACAGCACCGGGCTGCGGTAGGAGATGAGCAGGATCACGATGACGACGCCCATCGCGGCGTACAGCAGCGTGCTGTCGATGCCCTCGAACGCCTCGGCGAAGTCCGCCGCGACGCCGCCCGGCCCGGCCACGTGCGCCGTCAGCCCGTCCGGGCCGTCGGAGACGATGTCGTTCATCTCCTCGACGGTGTCGCCGAGCTCGAACCATCCGCCGTCGCCGGGGTCGATCTGCGCGATGACCTCCAGCGCCTGGCCGTCGGCGGACGGGACCGGCCCGACCACCTCGCCGGTGACGGCGTCGAGGTCGGCGAAGCTCTCGGCGTCGGCGGCCGCCTTGGCCTGGTCCTCCGGCGTGATGCCGCCGGGCCGCTCGTAGACGATGATGGCCGGGACCTCTTCGCCGGTCTGGAACGCCTCCTGCTGGACTTCGAAGACCCTGGTGGACTCCGCGCTACCCGGCAGCCACGACGCCGCATCGTTCTCCTGCGCCCCGGTGAGCTCGGCGGACAGCGGGAACGCCGCCGCCATAATGGCCAGCCAGAAGACGACGACGGCCCACTTGCTGCGACGACCGCACACGAGCGTGCCGAGCCTGCGCCTGGATGCCCCCATGATCCACCACTCCTCGGCCAGCGCACCGGCCCCCGTCGGAGTAAGACCCGCACGATTCTAAGTGCGATGCGGACAAATGTGACCTTCCGCACAGCGAAATCTCGGCCGCCGGTAGAGGGTTGGCGTCCGGTGCCCGCGAGAGGGAGCCGGGGTCGAGGCGGCGGCCGGGGAGGTGCTTTACAGCGGCAATGGGTCGCACTAACGTACAACCGAGTGGTTGTAGTTTTGCGGTCACGCCGAGTCGGGAGGAACAGCACGTGCGTACGTTCAAGCTCCAGGTCCAAACCACGCTCGACGGCTTCATGGGCGGCCCGAACGGTGAGCTGGACTGGGCCACCGTCCCGTGGTCCGACGACCTCACCGACTACGTCAGCGCGCTGGACGCGCCCGTCGACACCATCGTGCTGGGCCGCAAGCTCGCCGAGGGCTTCATCCCCGCCTGGCAGTCGAGACCGGAGGGCGAGACCCAGGAGTCCATCGACCAGATGAACGACACGCCCAAGGTGGTCGTCTCGAACTCCCTCACCGAGTCGCCGTGGCCGAACGCCACGGTGGCCGGCGGCGACCTCACCGAGGTCATCACGAAGCTCAAGTCCGAGCCCGGCGGCGACATCATCGCCTACGGCGGCAGCACGCTGGTGACCGGCCTGATCGCGCTGGGCCTGCTCGATGAGCTGCACCTGTTCGTCAACCCGGCCGCGATCGGTGCCGGCCTGCCGGTGTTCCCCGACGCCGAGACGTACGGGCGCTTCCGGATGGTCCGGGCCCGGTCGTTCGACTGCGGCATCGCGGCGCTGCACCTGGAGCCGGAGCGGGGCTGACGAGGACGGCGAGAACCCAGGCACATGACGGTCACCCGGGTGGAGAAGGACTTCGACGCACTGACGCTCACCGTGGTCGCGGAGTTCGCCGCGCCGGTCGAGCGGGTCTGGCAGCTGTGGGCCGACCCGCGCCAGCTCGAGCGCTGGTGGGGGCCGCCGGACTTCCCGATGTCGGTCCACTCGTACGACCTGAGCCCCGGCGGCGTGGTCACCTATGTGCTGACCGGCTCCGGCGGCCAGAGCAGCCGCGGCCGGTGGCGCGTCGCCGCGGTCACCCCGCCGACGGCGCTGGAGTTCACCGACGGGTTCGCCGATCGCAACGGTGACCCCGTCGCGGGCGCGCCCACGACGAGCGTGAGGGTCGAGCTGTCGGCCGACGGCGATGGCACGCGGATGGTGGTCCGCTCTGTCTTCAGCTCCCGCGAGCATATGGAGCAGCTGGCCGAGCTGGGCGCGATGGACATCTTCGCCGGCACGATCGGCCAGATGGACGCCGTCCTGGCGGACGGGCGGCCGCGCCCATGATCATCAACGATCTCGGGTGCCATGACCCCGGAGATCGTTGATGATCATGGGCTGGGTGACGGACGATCACCGCCAGACGCGGTCGAAGAGCTCCGGGTCCAGCGGCAGCAGCCAGCAGCGCGCGATCAGCCCGTCGCGCAGGCCATAGAGGCCCACCGTCGACCATGCCCAGTCCGCGCCGTCGACAGACGCGGTCCCGTCGGTCAGCGCCGCGATCGTGTCGCCGTCGCCGGTGAGCACGTCGCGGCGGTGCATGCGGAAGGTCCCCGCGGCGAGCTGGCGGCGCCGGTCGAAGTAGGCGAACACCTCCTCGACGCCGCGGTAGGTGCCGGCGATCGCGTTGTCGCCGGGCACCGTCCAGGTGATGTCGTCGGTCAGCAGCGCGCGCAGCTGGGTGCCGTCGCCGCCGCCGTAATAGGCGTTCTGCGCGGTGTGCAGGTCGTCCAGGAGGGTGGTAGCCGAGTTCCGGTCCATGCCGACGAGCCTCTCACCGACGTCAGAGCCAGCCGCGGCGGGCGGCGGCCAGCCCAGCCTGGAACCGCGTCTCCGCGCCGAGCAGCGCCAGCAGCGACGCGATGCGCCGGCGCGTGGTGCGGTAGCTCCAGCCGAGGTGGTTCGCGATGGCCTGGTCCTTCATGCCGCTTGCCAGCAGCGGGAGCAGCCGCAGGTCGTCCGGTCCGGGTACGACGGCGTCAGCGTCGCCGTTCGCGGTGGCCGAGTCCGGCGGGGCCGCGCTCAGCGGGGTGGCGCGCGCCCACAGTTCGTCGAAGACGTAGAGCAGCACGTCCAGCAGCGAGCACGGGTGCACGACGATCGCGCCGGACACGTCGCGCTGGTTGAGCGACTGCGGGACGAACGCCAGCTTCCGGTCGAACGTGGCCAGCTTGAGTGGCAGCCGGGAGGTGACGCGGGCCTGCTCGCCGGCCTCGACGTAGCGCAGGATCGCGTTGGCCGCGTGTGGCGAGCGCTCCAGGGCGGCGCGGTCGTAGATGGCCTTGCAAGCGACGCCGCGGGAGAGGATCTCGAACTCCAGGTCGTTGGACGACGGGCCGCCCGGGCCGGCGTACGGCGGCGTGTCGAGCACCTGGATCTCGGTGGTGGCCGACCGCTGCAGCTGATCGAACCGGCGCAGCACCGCCTCGGAGCCGGTGACGATCTCGCACAGCTCGGTGCGCTCGGCCTCGAGGCCGTCGCGGTAGTCGTCCATGAGCTGAGCGCCGAGGGTGCGGATGCGGCTCAGCTGGGCCTCCCGGTCGCGGACCAGCGCCTCCAGTCCGACGTCCGGTGCGGCCGGCAGGAACCGGGCGACGGCGCCGGGGGAGCGGCTGACCAGGCCGGTACGCTCCAGGACGGTCAGCGCCCGGCGGGTCCGGCTGCGGGTGGCGTCGAGGAAGTCGGCCAGCTCGGCCGCCGTCGTGCCCGGTTCCCGCAGCAGGGTTCGGTAGACGCGCTCCTCGACCGGCCCGAGGCCGAGCGCGGCGAATGGTCCCGCGTCGTCCAGTGGGCCAGTTGTGTCCATGGCCATAGCTGGCCAGCTTAGTTCCTGGACACCGAATCGCGACGTCGCGGACCATACCGGCAATCAGCCCAGGTCGTCGGAAGGCCGAGCATGCCGCGTACCCGAACCCCGCTCCGCCGCCGTCCGATGGCCGCGCTCGTCGTCGCGACACTGGTCGTCGGCCTGGCCGGCACCTCGACGGCGGCCCCTGACGCCGGCGCCGGCGACGCCGCGGCTATCGACCCGTCCGACACCGCCGCCACCGCAGTGGGCGACGGCGAAACGTGGCGGGACAAGGTCGAGCCGCAGGTGCTGTCGACCCTCGAGGCCGGCGAGACCGCGGACGTCATGATCGCGTTCGACGAGCGGGCCGACCTCGGCGATGCCGCGCTGATCGACGATTGGACCGAGCGCGGTACCGCCGTCGTCGAGCAATTGCAGGCGACGGCGGAGGAGAGCCAGCGCGACGTGCGGGCATTCCTCGACCAGGCCGGAGTGGACTACGAGTCGTACTGGATGGCCAACGCGATCCTGGTCCACGACGCCACCGAGAGCGTCGCGCGCCGGGTGGCCGACCGCCCCGGCGTCGACCAGGTGCTCGACGTCCATCAGTACGAGCCGCCGCAGCTGCTGCCCACCGACCCCGCCGAGGCCGAGGCCGTCGCCGCGCAGGCCGCCGGCGAGTGGGGCGTCACCGCCATCGGCGCGGACCGGGTGTGGAGCGATGTCGACGTCAGCGGCGAGGGACTGATCATCGCGAACATCGACACCGGGGTGCAGTTCGACCACCCGTCGCTGGCCGCGCGGTATCGCGGCACGAACGCCGACGGCAGCGTCAGCCACGACTACAACTGGTTCGACCCGTCCGGCATCTGCCCGGACGCGGCACCGTGCGACAACCAGGGCCACGGCACCCACACCATGGGCACGATGGCCGGCGGCGACGAGGGCGGGACGGCCATCGGCGTCGCGCCGGGCGCGCGGTGGATCGCGGCCAAGGGCTGCGAGGCGACCGCCCAGGTGGGCTGCTCGACGCCGGCGCTGATCGCCTCCGGACAGTGGACGCTGGCGCCCACGGACCTGGCCGGGCAGAACCCGCGAACGGACCTGCGCCCGCACATCGTCAACAACTCGTGGGGCTCGGACACTCGCGGCTTCGCCGACCCGTTCTACGACCAGATCGTCGACGCCTGGAACGCGGCCGGCGTGTTCGCGATCTTCTCCAGCGGCAACGACGGCATGGCCGGCTGCGCCACCGTCGGGTCGCCGGCGGACTCGCCGAACGCGTACGCCGTCGGCTCCCACGACGTCGCGAACGCCATCGCGGCGACCTCGAGCCGCGGCCCCGGCCCGGACGGCCGCATCCGTCCCGACATCGCCGCCCCCGGCGTGGCCGTGACCTCCAGCATCCCCGAGGACCGCTATGCCAGCGCCAGCGGCACCTCGATGGCCTCGCCGCACGTCTCCGGCACAGTCGCGCTCATGTGGGCGGCGGCACCGTCGCTGATCGGGGACGTCGACGGCACCCGCGAGCTGCTGGGCGGCACCGCCGTCGACACCGAGGAGCTCAGCTGCGGCGGCACCGCGGAGAACAACAACTCCTTCGGCGAGGGCCGCTTGGACGCCTACGCCGCCGTGAACGCGTCGCCGATCGGCGCGACCGGCTGGCTGGCCGGGCGCATCACCGACGCCGAGACCGGTGAGCCGGTGGCCGGTGCGGCGGTCCGCGCCGTCAGCGAGGGCTATGAGCGGACCACCCTCACCGACGAGGACGGCCGCTACGAGACGACGCTCGTCGAGGGCGCCTACGAGGTGACGGTGACGGCCTACGGCTACGAGCCGGCCACCCGCACCGGCCTCGACGTCACGGGGGACGCCACCATCACCCAGGACGTGCCGCTCACGGCGCTGCCGTCGGTCACGGTGAGCGGGACGGTCACCGACGGTTCGGGCCAGGGCTGGCCGCTCTACGCTGGGCTGACCATCGAGGGGTACCCGCACGGCGTGATCTGGACCGAACCGGAGACCGGCCGGTACGAGATCGAGCTGCCCGCGGACACCACCTACCGCGTCACCGTCGTGACCGAGTACGCCGGCTACACGACGCTGCGCGAGGAGCTGACGGTCGGCGGCGACGACCTCACCGCCGACCTCGCCATCGAGGTGGGCACGGTGGAGTGCGTGGCGCCCGGCTACGAGCAGGTGCACGACGGGGCGTTCGCGGCGTTCGACGACGGGCTCCCCGACGGCTGGACCGTGGAGACGGCGCGCGGCGACGGCTGGGTGACCGGCGACCCCGGCGGGCGCACCAACCTGACCGGCGGTGACGCCGACTTCGTCAGCGTCGACAGCGCGTTCGGCGGCCGCCTCGAGGACTCCGTGCTCATGTCGCCGGTGACCGACCTGTCCGGCGTCGACGACCCGGTCCTGGCCTTCCGCAGCGACCTGCTGCTCACCCGCGGAGTCGCCGAGGTCGACATCTCCGTCGACGGCGGCGCCACCTGGGAGAACGTGTGGACCCGGACGGCGTTGCAACGCGGCCCGCGCCAGGAGCTGGTGCCGATCGCGGCGGCGGCCGGCGCCGGTGAGGTGCAGGCGCGGTTCCACTACCGCAACGACACCTCCAACAACGGCTGGTGGGCGCTGGACGACGTTCTCATCGGCGCCCGCTCGTGCGCGCCGGCCGAGGGCGGCTTGGTCGTGGGCCAGGTCGTCGACGACCGCACCGACGCCGTCGTCGACGGCGCCACCGTCAGCACCGAGGACGGCGTCCGTGCGACCACCGTCGACACGCCGAACGACCCGGAGCTCGACGGCGGCCTGTACTGGCTGTTCTCCCCGCAGCCCGGTGAGCGTGAGCTGACCGCCGAGCACGAGCTGGGCCAGTACGGCACGCAGACCCGGGAGATCGACGTCGCCGACGGCGAGCTCACCCACGCGGACTTCGCGCTCGGCACCGGCGAGCTGGCCGTGAGCAGCACCGTCGTCGAGGGTTCGGTCGAGGTCGGCGGCAGCAGCACGGCCACCGTCACAGTGACCAACGTCGGGACCGCGCCCGCGTCGTTCGAGCTGGCCGAGCGCGACACCGGTTTCGAGCAGCAGCAGGAGACGCTGGCATCGCTGCCGAGCGCGCCGCTGCGCCTCTCGGTCGTCGACGACGACGGCGGACCGCTCGACCCGCAGAGCGCTGCGGCGACGGCCGGCGACGCGTCGAGCGCGCCGGCGCCGTCGCCGGACCCGAACGAGGCGCAGTGGCAGCGGCTGCACGATATGACCATCCCGCGCACCGACGGCCTGGCCGCCGTGCACGAGGGCAAGCTCTACTACGTGGGCGGCATGTACTACACCGGCAGCACGCGGCAGCGGGACATGATCTACGACATCCGCACCGACGAGTGGAGGCTCACAGAGGCGTTCCAGGAGCCGCGGAACAAGGCGGCCGGCGGGTTCATCGGCGACCTCCTCTACGTGGTCGGCGGCTGGTCCTGGAGTGAGGAGACGGCGACCACCCTGGTGTACGACCCGGCGACGGACTCGTGGTCCGAGCGATCGCCGGCACCCATCCCGTTCGCCGCAGCCGGGTACACGATCCTCGACGGCAAGCTCTACGTGATCGGCGGCATCACCCCGGACACCGAACTCAACGGCTCTACCGCGGTGCAGGTGTACGACGCGGCCACGGACACGTGGTCGCGGGTGGCGGACTACCCGGAGCCGGCCGCGTGGCAGTCCTGCGGCCCGATCGACGGGCTCATCTACTGCGCCGGCGGCCAGGGCCCGGATGCGCGGCACAGCGACCGCGGCTACGTCTACAACCCGGCCACCGACGCCTGGTACCGGATCGCCGACCTGCCCATCCCGGTGACCCAGACCGCGAACAGCGCGGCCAACGGCCTGCTCATGATCTCCGGCGGGCAGGTCGGCGGCTACCGCAGCAACCAGGGCTTCTATTACGACCCGGCCGCGGCGCAGTGGGCGGCGCTGCCGAACTCCATCTTCGATGTCTACCGGCTGGCCGGCACCTGCGGCTTCTACAAGCTCGGCGGCACGCAGGGCCAGCCGGGCACGTTCCCGTGGGTCGAGCAGCTGCCCGGCTTCGACGACTGCCAGACCGCGACCGAGGACCCGGTGCCGTGGATGTCGGTCGACGGCGAACGACGCACGCTGGAGCCGGGGGAGTCCGCCGAGGTGACGGTGACCCTGGACGCCGGCGCGGCGGAGGCGAACCAGCCCGGCGAGTACCTGGCCCGGCTGCTGCTCCTGGAGGACACCCCGGCAACCGCCCCGGCGCTGACCGTGAGCATGGACGCCACCGCGCCGTCGTCGTGGGGCCTGGTCACCGGCACCGTCACCGGTCTGGGTCGCTGCGACGCGCCCGGCGCACCGGTTGCCGGCGCCAGCGTCGAGCTGCGCGGCGCGAAGTCCACGGTGGAGGTGACCACGGACGCGAACGGTGTCTACCGGCACTGGATGGACCGCTCCGAGCGACGGGTGACCGTGACCGCGTCCGCCGACGGCTACACCAGCGGCGACGGCGCCGCCAACGTCGTCGCCGGCGAGACCGCCGCCCGCGACCTGACGCTGCGCCTGGACGAATCGTGCGCGGCGGCGGCGCCGGCGGAGCTGGAGCTCACCGTGCGCGCCCGCGGGCAGGCCGTCGAGCGGATCACGCTGGACAACGCCGGCGGGGCGGCCGGCTACGACTTCCAGGTGAGTGAGACCGGCGAGGCGCTGCAGCCGCTGGCGTCCGGTGCGACGGCCGCGTCAGCGCCGGTGGAGGTGGCCGCGGCCGAGGGCTGGACCGAGGGTACGGCGGTGCCGGGCGGCCGGATGAATTACGCCGCCGCCCAGTGCCCCGGCCAGCCCGACGTCGGCTACGTGTTCGGCGGGGCGGACGCCCGGCCCGAGGTGACCCCGCGCAGCTGGAAGTACGACGCGGTGGCGGACACCTGGCAGGAGCTGGCGCCGATCCCGGAGGCGGGACAGGAAGCGGTCGCGGTGTGCGAGGCAGGGAAGATCCATGTCCTCGGCGGCGACGCGACCGACCGGCACTACGTCTACGACATCGCCCGGAACACCTGGGCGGAGGCGGCGCCGCTGCCGGAGGCGCTGGACGGAGCCGCCGCTGCCGCCTGGGACGGACGCGTGTACGTGGCCGGCGGGGCACCCGACGGCGACTGGTACGGCACCAGCGGCGACCTGTTCGTCTACGACATCGCGACCGACACGTGGACCGAGGGGGAGCCGATGCCGGTTCCGGTGCGCCGGGCCGGGTTCGCCCAGGCCGGGACGCACCTCTACGTCGTCGGCGGGATGTCCGTGCAGGGCACCGACGCGGTCGTGCACGACTCCGTGCAGCGGCTCGACCTGCGCGAGGGGACGTGGAGCGCGGGGCCGGCGCTGGCGGCGCCGCGGGCGGGCCTGTCGCTCGCCGTCACCGACCAGGCGGTCTACGCCGTCGGCGGCGAGGAGGACCGGCCCCCGTACGGCCGGCTGCCGACGACGACGGTGCAGCGGCTCGCGCTGGCGGACTGGGACAGCGGGACGTGGACGATCGACCCGGCCGACGACCTGCCGCGCCCGGTGCACGGCGCACCGGCCGGGTTCTGTACCGAGGCCCGCACCGGCGGCGAGATCTGGTCCGTCGGCGGCAACGGCAGCTCGCTGAACAGCGCGTGGTACCTGCCGGTCGGCGAGCGGTGCGCCGGGACGGCCGCGGACGTGCCCTGGCTCTCGGTGCGCGGGACGGTGGACGGGACGATCGCGGCGGACGGCTCGGCGCGGGTGAGCGTGCACGTCGACGGCGGCTCGATGCGGGCGGGGGAGAGCTACGTGGCGACCCTGCTCGTCGACACCACCGATCCCGGCGCCCCACAGCTGCGCATCCCCGTCCGCGTGACCGTCCGCTGAACGCCTGGTTGCGTCACCGTTCGCCCGCACCATCACCTCGCGCCGGCCCAGCGCCAGCACCGTGGGCGTACCAGCGCAGCGCGGCCGCGGTCAGCTCGGCGTCGTCGGCGTCGAGGTTGCCGCGCTGGAAGACGAGCTCGACCAGCCGCCGCGATCAGCACGACGCGGGTGAGGTGCTCGGCCGACGCCGCCTCGGCCGGGCTGAACCCGGGCGCCAGCACCGCGACGATCTCACCCGCGAGCAGCGGATCACCAGGGTCGCTGCGCCGGGCGCCGTCGTCGCCGGTGGCCTGCCGGGACAGCACCGGTACCGCGGCCTTCGCCATGGCGCCCGCCAACAGCCCGAGCGCGACGACGTAGCCGTCCAGCTCGCCGCCGGCACCGAACACCGCCGCGATGACGACGTCGCGGGCCAGCGCTCAGCACCGTCGACACCCCGGTCGGCACGGTGACGAGGACAGTCGCTCCGGCGATCCAGCCGGGGGCGGCGATCCATGACGATGCGGCGAATCTAGTGCCTTGAGCTGCGACCCCCGGTGATCACTCGTCGAACTCGCCCGGGCCGTTGACCCGCCACTGCTCGCCGGCCGGCTCCTCGATGTCGCCGACCGGGATGCCGAAGCTGACGACGTCGGCGTTGCGACGGCTGATGCCCCACAGCGTGGAGTTCCGCCCGGCGTCGTCCCAGGCGATGCCCTGCCCCTCGATGCCGGGCAGACTGACGGTGGCGACCCAGGTCAGCTCGCTGCCTGCGGCCGGAAGGTCCATGACGTACGCCTCGGGCAGGTCGTGGCCGGTCAGCCAGAGCCGGCCGTCCGGTCCCCACGAGCCGCCGGAGTTGCTCATGTCCTCGAACCGGTCGAGGATCGGCTTCGGGATCGTCCACGACTCCACCACCTGGAAGTCGTCGTCCAGCTTCACCACCTGGGTGTTGTACGTCTCGCCGTACGGCACGTCCGAGCCGTCGCGCAGCCGGTCGTAGTTGGCGAACGTCGCCCACCAGGCGCCGTCGTGCCGGTCCAGCCAGGTCAGCGAGCCGCGGTGGATGCCGAAGCTGTGGGTGCCGATGTGCTCCATGGTTCGGGTGTCGAAGATCTCGATGGAGCTCTCCATCGGGTACTCCGAGTAGTTCGAGTGCGCGGCGTACAGCCTCCCGTTGACGACGACGCCACTGTCCAGGTGCTCGATCGGGCCGCCCTCCGCGCCGGCGAACTGCAGCAGCGGCTCGCCGCTGACGCGGTCGTGCTTGGTGATGGTCCGGTTGTTCACCGCGTAGAAGTGCCGCCGGTCGACGGCGACGCCCTGGTTGGCGTCGAACGCGTCGTACCGGGCGAACTCAGCGCCGGGGATCACCTGGTTTGTCGCGGGCGTGGCGGCGTCGGTCATGGTGGCGTCGGAAGCGGCCTGGGCCGAGACCAACACCGTACTCAGCACGAGGGCGGTCGCAGCGACCCCCAGAGCGGTCGCGGCCGTGGTGCGGGGGATCATGTCGACCT
The DNA here is from genome assembly GCF_004349065.1 of Jiangella asiatica. GTDB lineage: Bacteria > Actinomycetota > Actinomycetes > Jiangellales > Jiangellaceae > Jiangella > Jiangella asiatica. Next base: position 100,614 of record NZ_SMKZ01000010.1, on the reverse strand, counting down.
CCGGAGGGGTGGGTGGCGGATGAAGGCTGGGATGGAACAGAAGCCTCGAACCCACCCGAATCCGGCGCGGGAACATCCCCCAGCGGGCCGGTGAAACATCCATGAACGCCCGCCCGCCATCACCTAAGTCAGGTCCAGTGGCGCGCGACGCCGGACCAGTGCCGGCCCGCCGCGGAACCGTCGAGCGCCGCCGCCGCGAAAGCGTCGACCTCGCCGAGTACCTCGGCGAAGCTCTCGGGCAGGCGGTCGTCCAGGCCGAGGCGGTTGCGCCACGCCCGCCACCTCGATTGGGCGAGGTCGGCGAAGCCGTCGAGGTCGACCGTGGCTCTGTGGAGCTCTGTTCCGCGATGCTCGGCCACTCGCCTGATCGCCACGACGAGCTCCGTGCCGTCCTGGTCGTGGCGGCGCGACAGCAGGTAGACATCGGCGAAGTCGCGCCAGCGGGTGTTCGCAGCCCCTCGTTCGGCGGCGGTGACGAGCTTCTCCGCGAACACCATGCTCAGCGGGTAGCCCAGGAGGCGTATCGATCCGCCGAGCAGCCGGGGCAGCTCGATCGGGCGCGGTGCCGGCCAGATCGGGTCGCCGACATTGACGTCCACGTGGAAGCGCATCCGGGCCCGATCGAGCGAGCAGGGCATCGTGACCCGGATGCCGCCGTACAGCTCGTCGTCGCGGATGGCCGTGGCGGTAGCGGCGCCGTGGTCGAAGGCAAGACCGTCGTCGACATGGACCGCGGCGACTCGGCCGAGGGCATGGAGGACGCTCTGGGCGTCACGGTCGAGGTCGAGGGCCGCGACGTCGATGTCGCGGGTGGGGCGCCGGGTGTCGAAGGCCGCCAGCAGCACGCCGCCTTTGAGGATCAAGCGATCGGCGAGCGGCGACGTCCGCAGCCTGTCGAGGAACCCCTCGAGGACGTAGAGCTGTAGCACCTCGCCGGTGTCGCGACCGGTCGCGCGGGCGTGGCGGCGCAGGTCCAGGTAGGCGCGTCCCCCGGCCGTGGCTCTCGTGGGGCGGCGGCCGGGGGATGTCGTCACAGCAGAACCTCCAGTGCGTGCCGGATGCTCGGGAGCGTCCGGGGGAAGTGTCCGGCCATCGTCAGCAGCGTGCTGGGTTGTGAGCCACGCCGGCTCAGCCAGCGGCGTAGTGCCTCGTATGCCTCGTCCGAGCCGGTCAGGTGTCGCAACCGGAAGGTGTCGACGATAGTTCTCTCCGCGTTGTATAGGCCGAGCTGCAGCTGACTGTCCACTCGCCTCCTTATGCGGCCGAGCTCGAATGTCTCGGCGGCGAAGGCGTGCCATGTCACCGGCCCGGTGGTTGATGGGAACCGGCTGCCCCGCGGCAGCGCCAGGTGGGGCGCCGTCGGGATGGCGTCGCTCAGGTCGTGCTCGACCAAAGCGCTGGTCAGGCACAACGTCGCCAGGGGCGCGCGGACGGCAACTTCGGTGAGCGTCGGGTCGGTGAGTACCGCGTCGACCCGACGATAGAGCCCTCGGCCCAGCGGCTCGACGATGCCGGCGCCGCGGAGGCCGTACAGCCCGCGATGGCTGAGGCCCGCCTGGCGGGCCTGGGTGTACGTGAACGTCGGGGGTAGCTGCCGGAGAAGGTCCAGGGCGCGCTCGGCGGTACGGGTCGAGGCTCCGGTCGACCCGTTGGCTGAGAGCCCCTCAGGCGCCACGAGAGGAAGTGTATACATCAGGAGGGGAGGTGTCTACGGTTCCTCCCCGCTGACCCCGGCGCCGACGCCGTCGCGGGACCAGGACGGTCTGGCACGACCGAGCGTCAGAGGGCGAGCTTCATGCCTTCGTGGCTGGCGACGAAGCCGAGGCGGAGATAGAAGCGGTGCGCGTCGACGCGGGTCTTGGCGCTGGTGAGCTGGACCATCACGCACCCGCGCGCCCGTGCCCGCTCGATGGCCCAGGCCATCAGCTGCCAGCCGACGCCGGTGCCGCGCCGGTCCGAGTGGACCCGCACGGCCTCGACGAGGCAGCGCTCGGCGCCGTGCCGGCCGAGGCCCGGGATGAACGTCAGCTGCATGCAGGCGATCACCTGGCCGCCGTCGTCGCCGACGATCAGGTGGTTGCGTGGGTCGGCGTCGATGCTGGCGAAAGCTTGCTCGTACCTCTCGTCGACGGTGCCGGCGTCGCGGGACTTGCCCAGGACGTCATCGGCGAGCATGGCGACGATGGCCGGCAGGTCGGCCCGAGTTGCCTCGCGGAAGGTCAGGGAACGAAGCTCGGTCACTCTACTCACCCTAGGCGGGCGGCATGACCTGCTTGGGCTGGGTGAGCCGCCAGTGGTTGCCGAACGGGTCGCGGAAGGCGGCGTCGATGCCGTAGAACCGCTCCGTCGGCTCCTCGATGAACTCCACGCCCTTGGCCTTCAGCTCACGGTACGTGGCCCAGCAGTCCTGGGTCCGGAACGCGCCCGGCCCGAGGTACCCCGTCGCCACCAGGGTGCGGATCTGCTCGGCCAGCTCGCCGTCGAGCAGCGGCGGTCCCGGGAGGACGAGCATCAGCGGCACGTCCGGGCTCTCGGGCGGGTGGACGACGAACCAGTGGAAGCCGTCCTGGATGACGTCGTAGGCGACCTCGAAGCCGAGGGCGTCGACGTAGAACGCGCGGGCGACGTCCATGTCCAGGACGTTGACGCACACCAGCGCGATACCGCTGATCATTGGAGACCTCCTCGCCGTGGCCGGCCCGTCATGCGCGCCGGCCGGCGAACTCCGCGACGACCGGCGTGATGGCGTCCGGAGCCACATTGTGGTCCTGGCCGTCCAGCACGTCGAACCGGGCACCGGGAACGGCGGCAGCGGCCCGCCTGGCCGCCTCGACCATGAACGGCGGGCTCGCCGACCCGGCCAGCACCAACGTCGGCACGGTGATCACGCCGAACCGCTCGGCCGGGACTGTGTTGTCGCCCATGATCGCGGCGTCGTAGGCCAGCGTCGGAGCCAGGCTGAGGCCGGCGGCCCAGTACGGCGACTGCCGCGCGCCGGCGATCGCCTCGCCGGGGAGGCCGACCTGGCGCATGAACAGCGCGAGTGCGTCGTCCAGCCGGTCGGCGCCGAGCAGCTCGGTGAGCCGGGCCGTGTACGCGGCGGCCTGCTGGACGCCCTCCGGGTCGATGCTGAACGGCGGCTCCCACATGATCAGCCGGGTGACCGGCAGGCCGGAGGCGGCCGCCTCGGCGGCCAGCACCGCGCCCGAGGAGAGGCCGAGCAGCGCGGCCGTCCCGCCGGCGGCCTCGATGAGGGCGTGCAGGTCCTCGACCTCGCGGGCGACGGCGTACGGCGCGGTGTCGCCGCTGTCGCCGCGGCCGCGCCGGTCGTGGTTGAGGACGGTGAAGTGCTCCGCCAGCGCCTTGGCGAGCGGCGCGTCGATGGCACGGTCGCAGGAGGCGCCGGCGACGACGATGATCGGCGGACCCTCGCCGAGCTGGTCGAACGCGATCGGGGTGCCGTCCTTGGACGTGATCCCCTCCATGGGGTGCTCCTGTCTGTCCCGGCCGCGGCGGGTCCGCGGCCGCTCGTCCTCGACGATAGGAACGGTGCGGTACGCTGGGCTTCTCCAAAACTGCTCAGTCGCGTGGGTGCGCCGACGGCGTCGACGGCCGCGGTCGCGTCCACATGCGGACGTAGCAGGTCGGGACCGCGGCCAGGGCGTCGAGACGGTGCCGGGCGCGGTACCCGCTCGGGCTGTCGCCGACGAAACGCCGGAACTGCGTGCTGAACGACCCGAGGCTGGTGAACCCGACCGCGAGGCAGATCTCGGTGACGGTGAGGTCTCCGCCGCGCAACATCGCGGTGGCCCGCTCCATCCGCCGGCTCATCAGGTACTGGTGCGGCGTCTCCCCGAACGCGGCCTTGAAACTGCGGCTGAAATACGCCGGCGACACCGACGCGCTGCGAGCGAGCGCGGCGACGTCGAGCGGCTCGGCGAACGCGCGGTCGATGAGGTCGCGCACCCGAAGCAGGTGCCGGGCGAGCGGGACCGCCGGCGGACTCACGCTTCTATCTTCTCGCACGACGCCGCAGCGTCAGCCGACGGCGACCGCCTCGATCTCCAGTAGCCACTCTTCGGCGTAGATGTCGGCGATGATGATCGTGAGCGCCGGCGCGTGGTCGCCGAGCACCTCCTGCCGGATGCGGCTGTTGGCCTCGCGGTGGCGGCGGTCGGAGAGGTACGTCGTCACCTTCGCCAGGTTCGGCACGCCCATGCCGGCTTCGTCCAGCACGGCAAGCACGTTTCGCCAGACGAGTCGGCACTGGCTCTCGAAGTCCGCGGGCAGCTCGCCCTCGCGCGACCACGGCACTTGGCCGCTGACGAACACCGTCCGGCTGGCCTCGGTGACCAGGGTGCCGTGCGTGTAGTTGCCGATGGGCGCGGGCAGCACTGCGGGGGCGAGCGGCTGGATGGTCACGATGTCTCCTTCACGGCGTCGTGGTGGCCGGCGACGTGCATGACGGTGTAGTAGACGCACTCGGCGCCGCCGGGGTTGGCGAAGGCGTGGACGCGGTCGCCGGCGTAGTAGATGGCGTCACCGGCGCCGAGCTGGTGCTCCGCGCGGTCGAGGGTGACGGTGAGCTCGCCGGACTCGACGGCGACGTACTCGCGCGAGCCGGGTGCGTGTGCGGCGAACTCGCCGACGACGACGCGGGCGGGCACCGTCGTCCGGATGAACTCGAACTCCACCCCGGGCAGGCTGGGGGAGAGGATGCGTCGCTGCCAGCCGGCGCGGTCGGTGACGGCCGGCTGGACCGCGGCCGGCACCACGACGACGTCGCCGGGCCGGTCCTCGCCGAGCAGCCGTGACACAGTGACGCCCAGCGCCGTCGCCAGCCGGGCGAGAACCAGGACGGTGGGCAGCTTCGCACCCCGCTCGACGTCGGAGATCATGCTCCGGCTGACGCCGCTGGCCGCCGCGAGCGCGTCGAGACTGAGCCCGCGGGCCTGCCGGATCGCCCGCAGCTGGGCGCGAAGCGCGCGGGTCAGGTCGTCGTCTGGGCGGGCCACGCCTCCACTATAGTGGAACCGCAACCGCTATAGCGCCCGGCCGCAGGTCAGGTTCGTGGAGCGGGCTCCGCCGCAGAAGCGGTGGCGCTGCCGAGTAGAGCGAGCGCCCGCTCCGACGGGCTGCCGGGTTCGGCGTGGTAGACCACCAGCAGCTGCCCGGGTGCGCTGGCGATGGCCAGCGTCTCGTACGAGAGGGTCAGCTCGCCGACCATCGGGTGCACGAACCTCTTGACGCCGGCGGTCTTGGGGCGAACGTCGTGGCGGGCCCAGAGGCGGCGGAAGTCGTCGCTCTTGAGCGACAGCTCGCCGACCAGCTCGGTGAGCCGCGGCTCGTCCAGATCGGCGCCCGCGGCGGCCCGCAGGCTGGCGACGGTCTCCTGCGCGACGGTGTCCCAGTCGGGGTAGATGTCGCGGGCGGCTGGGTCGAGGAACACCGCCCGCACCTGGTTGACACCCGGCGCGGAGCACGAGTTCACCGTGAGTGCCAGCGGGTTCGCGGCCAGCACGTCGAGGTACCGGCCGAGCACCATGGCCGGCGTGTTCGGCCAGCTCTCCAGCAGCCGCAGCGTACCGGTGCCGACTTTCTCCGGGCGGCTGGGCGACCGGCGGCGCGGCTGGGCCGGCCGGGCCAGCTCGCGCAGGTGCGCCGCGGCGTCGTCGTCGAGCCCGAACACCCGCGCCAGCGCCTCGAGCACCTGCTCCGAGGGATGCTTGTCGCGGCCCTGCTCGAGGCGGACATAGTAGTCGGCGCTGACGCCGGCCAGCATGGCGACCTCTTCGCGGCGAAGGCCCGGCACCCGCCGACGGCCCCAGCCCGCGGGCAGGCCGACGTCCTCGGGCCGGGCCAGCTCGCGCCGGGCGCGTAGGAAGTCGCCGAGCCGGGTGTCGGTATCCGCCATGCTCGCGAGGCTAGTACGGGTGCCGCGCGGGAAGGGTGGTCCCGCGACTACCAGGGTCCGGACTCCTGGGCGTCGCGGGAGCTGGTTGGACGTCGCCGCCGGCCGCACCGTGGAGGCATGACAGCACACACCAACGCACTGACCGGCCGCGTCGCGGTCGTCACCGGAGCTACCAGCGGGATCGGCGAGGCCACGGCCCGGCGCCTGGCCGCCGACGGCGCGTCCGTGGCCGTCCTCGGCCGTCGGGAGAGCCGGCTGAAGGAGCTGGCCGACGAGATCCGCGCGCTCCCCGTCACCACCGACGTCGCCGACCGCGACGCCGTCGAGCGGGCCGCGGCGGCGATCCGGTCCGAGCTCGGCCGGGTCGACCTCGTCGTCGCGAACGCCGGCGTCATGCTCGCAGCGCCGTTCGAGTCCGCGCAGACCGGCGAGTGGGACCAGATGATCGCCACCAACGTCAACGGCCTGCTCTACACCGGCCGCGCCTTCGCCGACGACCTCATCGCCGCGGCGGCCGACGGGCGGGCGGCCGACCTCGTCCACGTCGGCTCGATCGGCGGGCACGGGATCTTCCCGCAGTACGTCGTGTACGCCGCGACGAAAGCCGCCGTCGCCCACCTCACCCGCAACCTGCGCGCCGAGCTCGGCCCCCGCCGGGTCCGCGTGAAGAACGTGGAGCCCGGGCTCGTCACCACCGAGCTCGGCGACGGCATGCTCGACACCGGCAACAAGGATCACCTGGAGCGGTGGCGGGCCTCCATCGAGTCGCTGCGGTCGGAGGACATCGCCGACGCGATCGCGTTCGCCGTCGCCGTCCCGCCGCGGGTCAACGTCGCGGAGCTGATCGTCGTACCCACCGAACAGGGCTGACCCGGCCGTTCGCCGACGAGAGAGGGAGCGGTGCGCCGCGCCCCTCTCCCGGCGCACACTGGGACCAGGTTTCGTCGGCATCGGGGGAGGCGGATGTCATGAGCATCGACGTCACGGAGCACCGGATCATCCCCGTGCCGGTCGACCAGGTGGCCCGGTACGCGATGGACCACCGGCACGACCACGAGTGGACCCAGGGCATCCGCATCGCGGCGCTGACGAAAGCGTCCCCGGCCGGCGGCTTCGGCGTCGGCGCCCAGGTGACCCGCACCGCGTACTTCCTGGGCCGCCGGATCGACTACGTCCTCGAGGTGGACGCGTACCAACCGCCCGGCCTGCTGGACATGGTGTCGGTGCTCGCGCCGATGCCCATGCGGGTCACCTACCGGTTCCAGCCACGGGCCGGCGCAACACACGCCAGCATCCGGGTCCGCGGCGGCGGCGGCCGGTATCGCCTCCTTGGTCCGCTGTTGAGCCTGCAAGTGCGCCGCAGCCTCCGCCGTGACCTGCGCGACTTGCAGCGTCAGGTGGTGGCCCGCCGCTCGTGAGCCCGCCTACTCGATGTGCGCCGGGTGAAGGTCATGCATACCGCGACCTTGGCTACATGTTGCATGGAAAGTCGCGGCCAATTCCGGTCGCGCCGGCGGAGTGAAAAAGAACGTCGCCATTCTAGCGGAGCATGCCCAGCCGTAGTCGCCGCGTGGCGCGCTGGAGTTCATCGGATCAAATGTCCCTCGACCCTTCCCAGACGCTGTCCGTTTACCGAGGTTTCATTGATATCGACTGGTGAGGCCGTTTGTTGATCTTTAAGCGCGATTTCTCACTATATGATGGACCTACCGTTGAGCGTTGAGTCTGGGGCGGAACATGGCGCGACGGAAGAACGGTCCCATCGACGAACCCAAACCGCCCGCGCCGCGGGCGCGCGACGAACGACAGTCTCGCGCGGCGCGGCGGATGCCTGGGCAGCCCGGCGCCGAAAATGAGCCCCGTGGGGGTCCGTCGCAGGGCTCGGCCACGCCGGCCGGCGGGCGGGCACAGGTCCGCGCCGCCGTGCAAGCCGACCGCGAGCGCCGGGAGGAATACATCCGCCAGCAGCAGGCCGAGGCAGCGGATCTGACCAGCGCCATCACAGCCCGGCTGGTCGAGCTGGACACCGTACTCGTCGAGGGCCTCAACCACCACGGGCCGTTCTCACTCGACCAGCTCCGCCACGCCTACCGCCCGTGGCCGTTCATCCCGGACCGGGCCTTGGTGACGCCGGGCGAGGCGCCCCGCTGGGAGGATTACGCGCCGCGCTCCACTGCCTGGCCGGCCCGCCTGGTCACCGCAGGGCGGCGGCGGGCGACCGTGCTGGCAAGGGAGCGATTCGAACGCGAGACTGCAGCCTTCCGCGGCCGCGAGGAGCGGCGGCTGGCCGCGCTCGCCGCCGCGGCCAGCGAGCACGCCATCTCCGAGGCCTTCCGGCGAGAGCAGATCCTGCGGCACAACGCTCGTGTCGACACGCTGCGGCTGGGCGTCGACGCGAGAGAGCCGCGAGCCGTCGAGGGCTATGTCGGGTTGCTTCTCGAGGCCTCGACACTGCCGGATGGCGTACCCCCCACTGTCGAGGTTGCCTACCAGCCGCGGGACCGGCGCCTGCTGGTGATCCGCGAGCTGCCCGACGTCGACATCGTCCCGTCGGTCCGCGAGTACGCCTACAACCGGGCGCTGGACCGGATCAGCGCGAAGCGGCGGCCGGCCAAGGAGATCCAGCAGCTCTATGCGGGACTGGTAGCCCAGCTCGTCCTGCGCACGATCCGCGAGGTCTTCGAGGTGCGGCCGGCCGGCCTCGTCGCCGAAGTCGCCGTGAGTGGCCACGTCACGACCCGTAACAAGGCCACCGGCCACACTGAGCGACCCTGCCTGGTCAGCGTCGCGGCCACACGAGACAAGTTCGGCGCGCTCGTGCTCACCGAGCTGGACCCGCGGGAATGCCTACGTCACCTCGACGCCGTCGTCTCGCCAGACCCACGCGAGCTCGAGGCGGTTCGGCCGATCTTCGACCCGGACCTGTCGAAATACCGCACGGTCGAGGCCCGCGACGCCGTCGCCGTGCTGGACGGCCGGCCGGTCCTGCTCGAGTTGCCGCCGACCCGGTTCGAGCAGCTGATCCGGCAGCTCTTCGAGGCGATGGGTATGACCGCCTGGGCGACCCAGTCCTCGCACGACGGCGGCGTTGACGCGGTCGCTGTCAACGCCGACCCGATCATGGGAGGGGTGTGCGTCATCCAGGTCAAGCGTTACCGCGGCGTCGTCCCCGTCGACGCGGTTCGCGCCCTGGCCGGCGTCATGGACGACACTCGGGCCAGCCGCGGGGTGCTCGTCACCACGTCCTGGTTCGGGAAAGCCAGCAAGGAGTTCGCGACCCGGCACGGACGTATCCAGCTCATCGACGGCGGGCAGGTCAAACAGCTGCTGGCCGACCACCTGGACCTGCAGGTCACCGTCGGCCGGCTCAAGTCGCGGTAGCGGCACTTGCGTACACCGATTCGCGAACCGGCTGAGATCATACGCATAATGATCTTGCGTTCGGGCGATTTCTCCGCCACTGTCATCCGTGACGATCTGGTTCTTCGGGGCAAGGAGGATCTGCCGGATGAAGCGTGCGTTCCGTGTCATCGTCGCTGTCGGACTCTTGCTCCTCGGCTTCGCCGCGCCGGCCGCGGCCGGAGGCGACTCCGCGGCGCCATCCGGTGCCAGTGACATCTCGGTCATGGCCGGGCCGTGCGGCTCGTCCTACCGGCACATCGGGCACTATCCGATCAGCAACGGCTCCCAGGTGCTGGCCTACATGGACGTGTACTGGTCATCGACGGCGAAGCGGAACTGCCTCGTCACCAACCACGCCTCGCCCACCTACGGCGTCTCGCTCTACACCCAGGCCACCATCCGGCCCAGCGGCTACAGCTGGCCCAGCTGCCCGAGCAGTACCGGCTGCGACGGTGGCCGCTACAGCTACTACGCCGGTCCCGTGTACACGCCGGCCGGGGTCGACATGTCCAACCGCTGCCTCGACATCACCGGCGTCATCGACTGGGCTCAGCGCACGCTGACCCGCATCCACTGCGGCTGAGGCGGCCGGAGACCGGTGGACGCCGGCCGGCCCGGCCCGGTATATGGGTCCGTGTTCGCCGTGAAGACGCACGATGACGAGGTCGACGTCGACTCCGCTCTCGTCGCGCGGCTGGTCGCGCGCCAGTTCCCCGGGTGGGCGGGCCTCCCGCTCCGCCGCGTCGCCTCGGGTTGAAGGCGTCATCGCGCGCGCGTCGTCGTCGCCGGGTCGTCGACCTGCAGCTCCGGCCGCTGGGAGGTCAGGACGGCCCGGTGCGGCGCGGCCGGCCAGAACCGCTCGATGTCGCCGGCGAGCCGCGCCACCAGTGCGCTCACGTCGTCGCCGGCGCCGTCGTGCAGGGCCTCGGCGACGATGAGCACCCGCGACGTCGAGGGTCGGACCGTGGACCAGCCGCTCTGCTTGTGGGTCCAGCGGCGGGCATGTGCGCGGCCGGCATCGTCGGCGAAGATCACCTCCCCGGCGGCGGGGTGCTCGATCTCTCCGACGAACGTCGCGTACTCCTCGTCGCCGCGGGCGTAGCGCACTTCCAGGTCGCCGACGACACGGTCGCGGTCGATGACGGCGACCGGGATCGCCGCGGCGGCCGAGGCGGCGTTGCAGAGGTCGACGAGGGGATGGATGCGCGGCAGGTCACCCGCCTTGGCGAGCCGGCGCAGCAGCGACTCGGCGGCGCAGCGGTACTGCGTCGGCTTCAGTCCCATCGCGGCGAACGCCCGCCGCCACGCCTGGATCTCCGGCTGCTGACCAGGCCCGTCAACCGCGAGCCGCTCGAGCGCGGCGTGCTGGTCCGCAGCGAACCGCTCGTCGATGCCGCGCCTGTCGGCGACGGCCTCCAGCCCAACCCCGTCGGCGGCGACGACCCCGGCGGCGAGCCCGGGATGGGCAGCCCGGAGCTCGGGCGCATGACGGAACCGCACAGTGGCACACCTTTCCGGTAGACGACCTGTCGCCGGCCATGCTGCCCGGCCGTCGCCGCGGACGACAGGGCCAGACCGGTGCGCGTGCACTGGGCCAGGCCGAAGGTCAGGTCGCCGGGGTCACGTCGATCAGGACCTTGCCGACCGTCGCGGTCTCCACCGCCCGGTGCGCCGCCGCTGCGTCCTCCAGCGCGAAGCGGTGCAGCGGCAACCCGGCCTCCTCGCCGACGCGAAAGGCGCCCGCGGCGACCGCGGCGTTGACGTCGTCGCCGGCTGCGCGGAGACGGTCCCAGCCGAGCGTGTAGAGCAGCACGAACTGCAGCCGGGCGTTCAGCCCCATGAACCGGCGGACCTCGGGCGCGAACGGCCGGTCGCCGTTGTTGGCGTAGACCGCGATGGTGCCGAGCGGTTTGAGGACGGCGAGGTCGGCCTCGGCGTTGGCGCCGATGGCCACCTCGACGACGATGTCGATGCCCTCCGGCGCGACCTCGCGGACCGCGGCGGCGACGTCCTGCGTGGTGTAGTCGACGACGTGGTCGGCGCCGGCCGCACGGGACAGCACCGCCTTCGCCGAGCTGCTCACCGTGGTGACGACGGTGGCGCCGGCCCAGCGGGCGAGCTGGATCGCGGCGTTGCCGACGGCGCCCGCCCCGCCGGCGACCAGCACCGTCCGCCCGCCGAGCGCGCCGGGCCGCAGCCGCGCCGGCCCGTCCTCGGCGATGGTGAGCGCACGATGCGCGGTGATGGCCGGGATGCCGACGCCGGCGCCGAGGTCGAAGCCGGCGTTGTCGGGCAGCTGGAACACCCGCTCGACGGGGACGACGGTGAACTCCTGCGCGGTGCCGCTGGTCGGGCGCTGGTACGCGGCGAGGGTCGCCCACGCGCGATCGCCCGCGGTCAGCCCGTCGACCCCGTCGCCGATCGCGTCCACGACACCAGCGCCGTCCTGGTTGGGCACGGCCTCGGAGTCGTCGACCGCGCCGTAGCCGCCGCTGCGGGACTTCCAGTCGGTCGGGTTCACCCCCGACACGACGACGCGCAGCCGCACCTCGCCCGGACCCGGTTCGGGGACCGGCCGGTCGGTGAGCTGGAGGACGTCGGCGGGGCCGGAGCCGTGGTGAACGATCGCCTTCATGCGGTGATTGTCTCCCTCGGAGCGGGTTGATGGCGCGTGGTCGGGCTTCACGGTCGAAGTCGACCGCTAGCGGCCATACATCGTGGCTCAAGCGGCGAATTCGACCGTGAAGCAGCACAGCGCCTCAGCGCGGGTCGCCGTCGACCTTCACCTGGACGTCGCGGGCCGCCTGGTCCAGCAGGCGCCGCATCGCGGTCTCGGCGGTGTCGGGGTCGCCGGCGGCCACCGCGTCCAGGACGGCGCGGTGCGCCGACACCGACTCCTTCCACGTCCCGCGTCCGTGCACCAGCACGTCGCGGGCGCGCAGGCCGGTCTCGATGACCAACTCCAGCCGCCGCAGCAGCTCGTTGTGGCTGGCGTGGAGCAGCGTCCGGTGGAACCGGAGGTCGGCCTCGACGACGTCCACCGGGTCGGCGGTCGTGTCGTCGAGCAGCGCCAGCGTCTCGCGCATGACCTCCAGCTCGTCCTCACCGCGGCGCCGGGCGGCCAGCCGCGCACCGGCCGGCTCGACGATCTCGCGGACCTCGGCGAGGTCCTGCAGGAACGTCTCGTCGCCCGGCTCCTGGAACTGCCAGCGCAGCAGGTCGGGGTCGAGCAGGCTCCACGCCTCCCGCGGCAGCACGTAGGTGCCGCGCTTCGGCCGCGCGTCCACCATGCCCTTCGCGGCCAGCACCCGCATGGCCTCCCGGATGACCGTCCGGCTCGCGTCGTACTCGCGCTCCAGGTACGCCACGTCGAGCGTCTGTCCCGGTGCCAGCTCGCCGGAGACGATGCGCGAGCCGATGCCGTCCACGGCGATGCCGTGCATACCCCGTCGCGACTGTGCCCCCATGTCGCACCCCTTCGCCGTTCCTCGCCGCCGGCGGTAGCCAGGGCACCTTCTCAGGATCGCGCACGTCGCGGCCAGGTTCGGGCACCAGTGCGCCGAGTCGGTCCGCGAACGCATCCGTAACTTATCATTTGAAAATCTTGTATGACTACTTGTGAAGGTCCGAGGCGAGGACCGGAACTCGATTTCGGCGGTGTCGTAGGGGCCGTGCGCCGGCCGCGGGTGATGGCCGGATGCGGTCATCCTGACGGCTGGCCGTTGCTCGCCGCGCGGCCGGCCTCGTACTGTGCGCGACATCGGCATCCGCATGCAGAACCACATCTGAATATCTAGTCGTTCGCGGATTCTGGCCTGGTCCGGCTCATCGAGCTCGTGAAAGGAGCCCAGCTTCATGACCGAGGTGTCGCATCCGGCGGACGGCCTGTCTCGTCGCCGCTTCCTGCAGGTCACCGCGGCCGGCGTGACCGGACTGGCCGCCGCCGGTTCGACTGTCGGTCCGATGGCCCGGGCGGCCGCGGCGGCGGAGGCGGTGTCCGTCGGGTCGTTGTCGGTGGCGGGCCGGTTCGACCGGCTGCTGGGTGTGGACGACCCCGCGCCGTTGCTGGCGTGGCGGCTGGACCGCGGCACCCAGGTGGCGTACCAGATCCGGGCGGCGACGAACCCGGACACACTCGAGGCGGCGGACCTGTGGGACTCGGGCTGGGTGCGGTCGTCGAATTCCGCCGGCGTGCCGTATGCCGGCGGCGAGCTGCCGGCGCGGCAGGCGGTCGTCTGGCAGGTGCGGATCCGCGACGCCGACGGCGAGGTGTCGGACTGGAGTGCCCCGTCGACCTGGGAGGTGGGACTGCTCGCGTCGACGGACTGGGGCGCGGCGGTGTGGATTCAGCACCCCACCAGGACCGATGCCGATCCACTCCCCATCCTGGCCCGGCCGTTCACGGTGGACGCCGGCCGAACCGTCGGCCAGGCGCGCCTCTACGTGGCTGGTCTCGGCGTCTACGTCGCCACGGTGAACGGTCGCGAGGTCACCGACGCCGTGCTCTGCCCGGGCAACTCCAACCCGCAACAGTCGGTCGAGGTCGGCACTTACGACATCACCGCGTTGCTGGCGCCCGGCGAGAACACCCTGGGCATCCAGCTCGGCAACGGCATCACCAACGTCGTCGAGATCGAGAACCCGGCGGTAGGCCGCGAAGACGTGTACACCAAGTTCCAAAGCGAGGTGGCCGAGCCGACGACGCTGGCGGCCCCCGTCTCGGACGGTGCCACGACGGTCTCCGTCGCGGCCGTTGACGGTTTCGCCGTCGGCGCCACCGTGAACATCGACACCGGCGCGGGCGGCGCGGACCTGGAGTGCCGGATCATCACCGCGGTCGACGCTGCCGGTCCGGACACGATCACCATCGCCTTCGCCGAGCCGCTGGCGAAGGCGCATGCCGCCGGAGCGATGGTCACCCGCTCCGGCACCGCGAACGAGACCACCGTCGCCGTCTCCCCGCGCGTCCTGGCCCGGCTGGAGGTCGCCTATAGCGACGGCTCCGTCGAGTCGATCGTGAGCGACCCGAGCTGGCGGTGCGCCCTCGGGCCCACGGTCACCGACAACTGGTACTCCGGCAGCGACTACGACGCCCGGCGTGAGCAGCACGGCTGGGATCTGCCGGGGGCTGACCTGTCGGCGACGGCCACCCGCGGGGACGGCACGCCGACCGGCTGGATCGCCGCCGGCATCGCGCCGCCGCCGAGCCTGGCGACCCGGCTCACCTGGCGCCATGGCGAGCCCGTGACGATCGTCGACACCGTCGCCCCGGTCGAGATCACCCAGCCGGTACCGGGGACCTGGGTCGTCGACTTCGGCCAGAACTCCGCCGCCCTGTTCGAGCTCCACGTCGACGGGACGGTGCCGGCCGGCACCGTCGTCAGGGTGCAGCCGTCGGAATCGCTGAGCGCCGACGGCACCGTCGACGCCGGCAGCATGGGCTCCGACGACGACATCTTCGACACCTACACCACCGCCGGCGACCCTGACGGCGAGACCTGGCGCCCGTCGTTCGTCCACCACGGCTTCCAGTACCTCCAGGTCACCGGCCTGCCGGCGGGATATGACGTCACCACCGAGACGCTGACGGCCCTGCACACGCGCGCCTCCACAACGGTCTCCGGCGACGTGTCGACGTCCAGCGACCTGGTCAACCGGCTGCACCGGATGAGCCGCTACTCGATCGCCAGCAACATGCAGTCGATCTTCACCGACTGCCCGAACCGCGAGAAGCTCGGCTGGCTCGCGGACATGATCCAGTCGATCCAGGCGATCGACCGCAACTTCAAGATGTCGGCGTTCCTGCCCCACATGCAGCAGGTGATGCGGGAGGCCCAGCTGGTCGCCGGTCCGAACGCCGGCCTGGTGCCCGCACACACGCCGGAGTTCCCGATCTTCGACGGCCAATGGGCGATGTACCGCGACGACATCAACTGGGGCAGCGCGATCATCCTCACCCCGTGGTGGCTCTGGCAGCGGCACGGGGACACCGCGACAATGGACCGGCACTACGCGGCCATGGTCGACTACCACGACTACGTGCGGACCATGCAGGCCGGAGCCGACGGCGTGGGCGAGCACCTGGTCGACGGCCCACTCAAGGACTGGGTGGCCAGCGACGAGAGCACGCCCGGCGTCCTGGTCGGCACCTACGGCTACTACCTCATGACCGACCGGCTGGCCCAGATGGCCGCGGAGCTGGGCAAGGACGGCGACGCCCAGCGGTTCGGTGTCCTGGCCGCCGACATCGCCGCCGCGTTCAACGCCCGCTTCTTCAACGACTCCCTGCGCACGTACACCAACGACGGCAACGCCGGCACGACCGGGACGCAGGCGGCGAACGCCCTGGCCCTCGACGCCGGCCTGGTGCCCGCCGGGTCGGAACAGGACGTCCTGGACAACCTGGTCGAGCGGATCTACGCCTACCATCCGAATGGTGGCGGGCCGCACTTGAGCGGCGGCACGATCTCGCTCGGGCCGACCTTCCGGTCGCTGAGCGACGCCGGCCGCGACGACGTCATCTGGGAGCTGCTGCACGAGACCACCCGGCCCAGCTACGGGTCGTTCATGCTCCCGTCCGTCTTCAACCCGCACGGGATGACCACGGTCCCCGAGCACTGGTACGCGCCGGAACGGAACTCGTCGCTGAACCACATCATCCTGCTGCAGATCGACGAGTGGTTCAGCACCGGCCTCGCCGGCATCCAGCACGTCCCCGACGCGATCGCCTACGAGCAGGTGGTGGTGAAGCCGCGCCTGGTCGGGACGGCGACCCTCCCGCTCACCCACGTCGACGGCTACTTCGACGGGCCGCGCGGGCGAATCCGCAGCGCGTGGAGCATTGCCGAACAGGGCAGCCGCGACCTCTCGCTGGACGTGACGATCCCAGGGAACACCACCGCGCAGATCCACGTGCCCACGATCCGTCCCACCACCGTGCGGGTGAACGGCCGCCCCGCCCGGGCCTCCCGGGAGGTCGACTTCGAGTCCTTCGCCGACGGCTACGCCGTCTACTCCGCCGGACCCGGGAGGTACCGGATCACCGCACAGCTGCCCTGACGTCGGTACGTTCCGGGTGAGGTCCGCATACTGTGCTGATGCGACAGGTCACGGTGCTCGGAAGCTGCGGCGCCTATCCGGAGCCGGGCCGGGCATGCAGCGGTTTCCTGGTGGAGTGGGACGGCTTCCGGCTGGTGCTCGATCTCGGCTACGCGGCCCTGCCACGGTTGCTGGCTCGTTGCCCGGACGGAGCCGTGGACGCCGTGGTGATCTCCCACGAACACCCGGACCACTGCATCGACCTGCACGGGCTGTTCCGGATGCGCCTCTACGGCGGCGTGGACCGCTCCCCGCTACCGCTGTACTGCACGCCAGGTGTGCTGGCTCGCCTGGGTGGGCTTGAGCCCGATGCGGACCTGCATGCCGTGTTCGACGTCCACGAGCTACCGGGAAGCCATCGGGTCGGTCCATTCGAGCTCAGCGGCGCCCTGCTGCCCCATTACGTGCCCAACGTCGGCATACGTCTGCAGACCGACCAGGTGGCGCTCGCCTACACCGGCGACACCGGCCCGGACCCGCTACTCGCCGAACTCGGTCGCGAGGTCGACCTGTACATCGTCGAAGCCACCGACAGGGAAGGTGAGCGACAACAGATCCACCGCAACCTGCTCTCGTCCGAGGAAGCGGGACACTGGGCCACCGAGGCAGGCGCCCGCAAGTTGATGCTCACCCACTTCTGGCCGGGCAACGATCGGGAGGCGGCCGCGATCGCGGCACGGTCGACCTTCGACGGCGACGTGATCACCGCCGAAGAAGACCTCGTCGTCCCCATCGGTCGGCACGACCGTTGATGCTTTCCGCCGGAGCTTCTTCCTCAACGTCATCGGTGGGTGCTCGGCGATAGTAACCAACGGTTGTCGTTGTGGCGCCCGGCCGGGCGGATCTCCCGCTACCGGATCGGCCTGTTCTCCTTGAAGTTCGCGCGTGTGGTCGCCTGGAACGGCTCGATGCTCGTCATCGGCTGGTTGCTGCAGCACCTGTTCGATGCGCTCGCTGGCTCCGGTCGGCCGGGTTCGGCGCGTACGAGATCCTCGCCGTGCTGGTCGCGTCGGAAGTCGCCAGGCTCACCATGATCTGCGTCCTTCAGCGCGATTCTTTCTCGGCAATAGCACAGGCCAGGTCACGCCCTGGTTGCGGGAGCAGACCGACCGTTGCTGGCGCGGACTCACGGGACATCTCGCCGGTCTTGACACCATGATCCGCGAACCCTACGGTAACGAAACCTGTAGGACATCTTGCAGCAGGGCACAGGCCACTACCGCGAACGCGAAGGAGGTCGGCAGTGCCAGGTGGGAGCCCTCGATGGCACGATCCGGGACGGGATCACCCACAGCGGCACTGTGCCGGTCGATCCGGATCGCGACGGCGGACCACCGGCGCTGAGCCCGCGCGACCTGGTCGCCGGATGGCCCGCACCGACCGGCACAGACACCCCGACAACCTGGCGCTCAACCCGACCGGAAGCCCGTATCCGCGTGTCTGCGCATCGAGCCATCAGCATCCGCCGTCGTTCCTCACTGACGGGCAGGCGTCGACGCACTGGGTGTGCGGCTGCGCATCACGCAGGGGTGGTACCCCAACCAGCCCAGTCACAACACTCAACTGGCCGCGTTCGCCGTCTGCGCGGACCCGGTCACCGAGCCTGGAGGCCATCGATGACTCTCCTCGCACGACGCCGCCCCACTCTGGCCGCGGCCTGCGCCGTCGTCTCGCTCGTGTCGGCAGTCCTGACGCAGCCGGGCTGGTCGGCAGTGGCTGGGGAAGCAGACAGTCTGCGCCTCGTATCGCTGTCGGCCCGACCCGAGATGGTCACGGCGGACGATGTGCTGGTCGCAGTGGAGGTGCCGCGCGACACACAGTTGGACGAGGTACGGATCTCACGGGACGGCGCGGACGTCACCAGCTCCTTCCGGGCCGACGCGGACGCACATACCCTCACCGGCTTGGTCGACCGACTCCGCCCCGGACGCAACCGCCTGGTCGCGACCGCGGGGTCGCTGCGCGACCAACTCGTCGTGACGAACCACCCAGCCGCCGGTCCGGTGATCAGCGGTCCGCACCAGACACCGTACGTCTGCACCACCGACCTGTTCCGTCTGGTCGACGGTGGCACGCTCGGCGCCCCGCTCGACGACGACTGCTCGGCGGCCACCCGGGTCGACTACGCGTACCGGTCGACCGCCGGGCAGACGAAGCCACTGCCGGACCCGTCCGTCCGACCCGACGACCTGGCCTGGACGACAACCATCACCGGGGAGACGGTCCCGTTCCTGATCCGGATCGAGACCGGCACGCTCAACCGGGCGATCTACCAGATCTCCATGCTGCACGACCCGGCCGCGGAGGAACCCTCGTTCCATCAGCGCGGCCCCGGCTGGAACGACCGGCTCATCTACACGTTCGGCGGCGGCTGCCGGCGCGGCTGGTACACCCAGGGCACGGACACCGGCGGCGTCCTGGACCCGGAGATGCTCGGTCGCGGCTACGCGGTCGCGTCGGCGTCGCTGAACGTCTTCGGCAACAACTGCAACGACCTTCTGGCCGCCGAGACGATGATGATGGTGAAGGAACGGTTCGTCGAGCGGTACGGTGACCCGCTGTTCACCATCGGCTGGGGCTCCTCGGGCGGCTCCTACCAGAGCCACCAGATCGCCGACAACTATCCGGGTCTGCTCGACGGCATCGTGGTCGGGAGGACCTTCCCCGATGTCGCGTCCGCGACGAACATCACGCTGTTCGACGCTCGGCTGCTGGAGCACTACTTCACCGAGGTCGCGCCGGGCGAGTTCAGCCAGGAGGAGCAGCGCCAGGTCGCCGGCTTCGGGCGGTGGCAGAGCATCCGCAACCTAAGCAAGGGGGCGAATCGACTGGACCCGGCCGCTGAGTTCCCCGCCGAGCTGCCCGCCGAGCTGCACTACGACGCGCAGACCAACCCCGACGGCGCGCGGGGGGACGTCTACGACCACACCGTCAACGTCTACGGCCGGGACCCGGCCACCGGGTTCGCCCGGCGGCCGCTGGACAACGTCGGGGTGCAGTACGGGCTGGCAGCGCTGAACTCCGGCGCGATCACCACACAGCAGTTCCTCGACCTCAACGAGGGCATCGGGGGCTTGGACCTCGACGCCCAGCCGACTCCGCACCGCACCGTGGCGGACCCGATCGCGACGCGTGCCGCGTACCGGACCGGTCGCATCCTGTATGGCGGCGCGGGTCTGGCCGACACGCCGATCATCGACTATCGCTCGTACTCCGAGGACGCGACGAACGGCGACATCCACATGATGACGCACGGGTTCGCCACCCGGGCGCGGCTGGAGGCGGCGAACGGCGACGCGGACAACCAGGTCTTCCTGGTCGAGGACAGCCGCTACGGTGGGTTCAGCCTGAACAGCCCCACCCTTCAGTATGCCCTGACCAGCATGGACCAGTGGCTGACCGCGTTGATGGCCGACGGTTCGGCGCTGCCCGCGCACCAGCGGGTGGTACGGAACAAGCCGGCCGATCTCACCGACGCCTGCTGGAGCCGCGACGCACAGCCCCGCGAGATCGTCCAGCCGATCACCCCGGACAACGCCGGTGAGTGCGGGCAGCTGTACCCCGCCCATTCCACCCCGCGACTGGTGGCCGGCGCCCCGCTCACCGACGACGTGGTGACGTGCCACCGCAAGGACGTCGAATGGAGCGACTACGAGGTCGACTTCACCCCGGCCGAGCGCGCCCGGCTGCTGGAGATCTTCCCGTCGGGCGTGTGTGACTGGTCGAAGCCCGGCGTCGGCCAGCAACCGCTGAGCGACACCTGGCAGGTGATCGATTGATGCCTCCTGCTGCTTCCGTGGGCCGCGGGACCCCGAAATGATCACGTTCAGCACGAAATCTCGTGTCACACCATGCTCGCAATCATGGTGAGGCTCGGGCGATCCTGCTGAACGTGATCATTTCGGGCTCTTCCGACGCATCCGTGGGTGGATGCCCGGCTGCCTCACGACAAGGCGCCCGCCGCGAGCGGTCCCAGTCACGGCGGGCGTCGTCGCGGCATATGCCCGCGCTCAGCTCGTGGCGGCTCGCAGGACCAGGGTCGCGACGGCGAGGAGCAGCAGCGCGACGGGCATGAGCGCACCCCCGCGGCGCGTGGGCTCCCCGTAGTCACCGGCGCGCAGGTGGGTGGTGATCGCACCGATCATGAGAGCGGCGAGACCGATCGCCGCGGCAATGCCCAGCCAGGCGACCGCCAGACCGACCGCCACGCCGGCCGCGCCGCCGAGCTCCAGCAGGCCGATCACGCGGACGAGGGGTGGACTGACCCCGAGCCGGCCGAGCCCATCGACGATGTCGGCCTTACCGCTCGCCTTGCCGACACCGGTCCCCGCGAAGGCCAGTGCGAGTAACACGCTGCAGATGACGGTGGCGACGAACATGGTCATTCCTTCGCGTCTGGTCGGGCGCCGGGCGTCGTCGAGGGCTGGTCGTCGCTGGGGTGAAGCGCGGGAACCGCGCGGAGCAGGCGCTGCTGCTCGGCTGCGGTCAGCCCGTTGAGTACGGAGATCTGGTCCAGCTCGCGGTGGAACTGCGCCAGCCGGGTGCGGCCCTCGCCGGTGAGCTCGACGCGCTTGACCCGGCGGTCGGACGGGTCGGCCGAGCGGGCGACCAGGCCTTTGCGCTCCAGCCGGTCGATGATCCAGGTGATGTTCGACGGATCGCAGTGCCGGCGTTCGGCCAGGTCTCTCATCGGCAGCGGCTCGGACAGCAGGCCCATGACGATCGCCTGAGCCGGCGTGAGGTCGGCCCGTTGCGCGGCCTGGTCGTAGTCGCCGCGGAGCCGTTCGGCGAAGACGTACATGGTCGCGATGAACTCGCTGGACCCGTGGCTCATGAACCCTCGAAGCAGACAGTTGAAGTATTCAAAGATTGACCACCTCAACCTATACGCAACGCAGACCGGACGGCAAGGCGAGGGCGCCTGGACCACCGATCGATCCGGCAGGTAGACGATGAGACATGGATCCGCGCCCCTGAGACATAGATCGGCTCACGTGGGTGCGTTTGACTGGGTCGTATGACACCGAGCGAGATGGCCCCGGTGGGGCGATGACACGATGGAAGTCACGCGCGGACTCGTACTGATCGCGGCGACGGTGACGATGGGCCTGTTCGCCGGCGTGTTCTACGCCTTCACGTCGCTCGTCATGGTCGGCCTTCGACGCGCCGACGACCGGACTTTCGTGGTGGCGATGCAACGGATGAACGCCGCCCCGGGCCCGCGCTTCGCCGTCGCCATCATCGGGCCCGGCCTGCTGACCGGCGCATCGCTGCTGCTCCACCTGGGCGAGGACCATCGATCCACGCTGTGGTGGATCGTCGCGGCGCTGCTGTTCTATGCCGGAGCGATCGGGGTCATCACCTTCGCCGGGAACGTGCCTCTCAACAACGCCCTCGCCGCGGCGGGTGACCCGGACCGGGTCGCCGACCTCGCCGACGTGCGTGGCCGCTTCGAAGCCTCGTGGACCCGCTGGAACGACGCCCGCGCCGTGGTGTCCATCGGCGCACTCACCTGTCTCGCCGCGGCCCTGCTGTCCGTCGCGGTCGACTGGCCGTAGAGCTGCCGCCCGACCAAGGAGCTGCTGGCGTTCGCTGCGGTCGACACTAAGGCCCATCACCAGGGGTTCGCGCGCCCGACCATGGATGTGAGCCTGGTGAAGCACATACGCCCCTGGTGATGGGCCTCAGCGACGCCGACATCGTCCTCTTGAACGCGCCCAACGCAAGCTGCGGTCGCCAGCAGCCGCGATGTGACTCACACGGTCAAATTGGTTCAGGGATCGCTGGTTGTTCGGGTCAGCTCGCGCAAATCAGGCGTGCGTCGGCCCAGTCTGCGTAGTCCCAGGCCGTGCTGCCGTCGGCGGCGTCCACGACGAGGTGCAGCCGCTCGGCTCCGGTGACGTCGACGTCGATCTGTTCGGGAGTGTCCCCCCGTCGCATGACCGCCGACTCGTACACGACGCCGTCGTCGGCGCGGACGGAGAGCACCACATCGCCGCCGTCGTCCCGACCGTCGTGCGGCCGGCGCTGCGACGCCTGCGGTGCCCGGTCGTCGACGCCGACGGTCGCCGTGAAGCGTGTACACGCACCACCGAGATACACCGACGTGTGCGAGTCTGCCGTCGTGCCGAGACCCTTCGGATGAACTGTTCCGGCCATCGTCAGAGCCGGACCGTCGCCGGGTGCCGTAGCGCCGTTGCTCAGATCGCGCTCCACCGGCCCGGTGCCGTTGTCGGCACGAATGAAGGGAAGATCCGACACGTACGGCGTCCCGGAGGGTGCTGACGGGACACGCAGGGGTGAAGCTCCCTGGCCCAGGCTGTCGCCGCGCCGGTCGACGGCACGCACCATCACATCGACGACGTCAGCGGCGGCGTCGCCCGGCGCGGTCACGTCCCAGGTGCCACTGCGCCGGTCTCCGTCAGTCAGCCGTCCCGCCGGTGGTGCGTCCACGGGCTCGACGGACCATCCGTCCGGCACCTCGATGGTGAGATCCACCCAGGGAATCGGCCGCCCGCCGACGTTGGCCACCGCAGCCTCGATCCGCACTGTGTCGCCAGGGGCGACAGCCTCCTCGGCCACGTCGACCGCAACGGAGGCGCGGCCCGGAGCGTCGGGCTCCACCCGGGGTACATCGATCTGGTTGACCCACGCGTCCGCTGACGTGTCACGTGCGCGGATGACGGCGCCCTCGGGTCCGCTCGTCACATGCAGGTACTGATGGTTGAGCACCGCACCGGTGTTGACGGTGACGAAGCCGTCGGGGTGCCCGCCGGGAACCGCAACCCGCGTGGCCCAGGCGCCATCACGCAGGTCGGCGTGGGTGTGGGAGGTGAACAGAACGGCGTTCGGGTAGGCGCCGAGGACAGATCGGAGTTCGGCGTCCTGGAGGTGGAACTGTCCAGCCCTCCCGTCGGATGCGCTCACGGTGTCGGCCAGCGGGTAGTGCGTGAAGACGAACACCGGCCGGCCATCGCGAGAATGATGGCGCAGGCGCTCGTCCAGCCAATCGAGCTGAGTGTCGCTCAGGTAGATGTGGTCGTCGAGGTTGAGGTCCTTCCACCACATCAGCCGTTCCGTGCCGGTCACGAGTATGGGTACGCCGCCGAAGGAATACTCGCCGTACACAGAGTCGCGCGCGGCGAAGTCGAGGAAGTTGCCGTAGAAACCCTCCTCGGTCCAGCCGTTGGGCCAGCTCGGCTGGCAGAGGGTCCGCTCGTCACACCAAGCTCCTGCGTACGCCTCGTGGTTGCCGATGGCCGCGGCGACCGGTCCGTTCCGGTCGGCGGCGTCGAGGCGAGCCTGCACGTCGTCGTACTCGAACGAGTAGCCCCGGTCCACGATGTCGCCGTTGATCACCAAGCCCTCGGTTCCCGGGTCGAGTGCGTGGGCCGCGTCCAGCACGTTCTCGAGGTCGTCGAGGTGACCTTGGATGTCGCTGAACACGTCGAACGTCACGGTGTCGTCGTCTTGGCCGGACGACGTGCCGGTCGGTTCAGCGGACTGCGCCGCGGCTGCTTGAGCTGGTGGTGATGCCGTGGCCTGCGGGACCGCCGCTGCCGTGGCGATCAACGCCCCTAACAGGACTGCGGCCGTGGCCCGATGCGTCATTCCAGGTCTCCCTTTGGTCGGAATGTCCAGCGATGTTCGGAAGTTCGATCGCCTGGCACGCCACCTTGACGGCATGCGATGGCGCCGGCGGTACACCGAGGAGAACCTGCAGTGAAGTTCCGCGTTACACCCGTCCGCTGCGCGAGCACGCGCTCACCTGGGGGATGCCGGAGGAATCGGTGACGTCTCCCACGGCGTGATCTCAGGCAGATCCGCGCCTCCTCTTCCTCGAGCGGTTCGAACCGTTTCTCGAGGTGGTCGTGGGAGCGCTGCAAGGTTTGCGCCTTACGGGAGAGGCACCCGGGCCGAGCCGGCGGGACAGCTTCGGATGGGAGGGGTCGCCTGTGAGTTTCCTAAGAAAAGTCGCTCCAGATTGGACTTTGACAGGACGCTGACGGGCGGCCGGCAGAATCCGTGGCGACGGGAACCGACAGGAAGGCTAACCATGCCTCATCGCCACATCCGATCGACATCGCCGGGAGCCCAGCCTTCCCGGCGAGCGGTGCTCACCCTGCTGGGAGCCGCGCCGTTGGCCGCCGGCACTATGCTTGCGGCGTCCGGCAGCGCCCAGGCGGGCACGGACTCGGCCCGGCCCGGAGCACCCGAGGCCTTGTTGCCCGGCGGCGAGTTCGACCGGTACCTTGCTCGGCTCGCTGCGCAGGACGAGTTCTCCGGCACCGTCGTGCTGAGACAGCGGAAACGCACTCTGCTGCGGCGGTCCCACGGCTTTGCCAACCTGCGGTGTTCCATCCCGAACGAACCCGACACCGTCTTCTGCACGGCCTCGATCACCAAGCTGTTCACCCAGGCAGCGATCGCGCAGCTCATCGAGCAGGACAAGGTGGCCAGCGACGGTACGGTGGGGACCTATCTCGACGGCTTTCCACCGGAGATCGCCGACGTGGTGACCGTTGAGCAGCTTCTCACCCACACCTCCGGCATTGGGCGCCCCGCCAACCAGATGGTAGAGATTCCCGGGTCGGACGAGTGGGACGGTCTCGACGAGATCTTGGCCGGGACTTTGGACTACATTCGCGGCCTGCCGCTGAACTTCCCGCCGGGCAGTCAGTACGAGTACAGCAACGACGGATACACGGTTCTCGGCGGGATCGTGGACCAGGTATGCGAAGAGCTGTCCTATCACGACTACATCCGCCAACACGTCTTTCGTCCGTTCGGGATGACCAACTCCGATTTCTACACGGCGGCGCAATGGGGTGACATCCGGCGGCGGCTGGCCCGTCCGCACGCACAGGACGGCACCGGGCAGTGGGTCGACATCGGCGACGTGAGCAACAGCTACCTCGGCACGCCGGCGGGCGGAGCGTTCGCCGACGCCCAGGACCTGGTCCGCTTCGTCGAGAAGACCTTCGACGACACCGAACGGCACGTCCATGGCGGCGCCCCCGGCCTGTCGACCGACCTGATCTGGTTCACCGAGTCCAGCGTGCTGGCGGTGATCCTCAGCAACTACGATCACGCGGCACAACCAGTCGTGACCAAACTGCAGGAGCTGGTGAAGTAGGTCGCGGGGAAGGTTATGCAGATCGACCGAGGCGCGGTCAGCCCTCCTCTCACGAGCTGCGCCGCACCGCGCGGGTGGGACTGAACGGTACGGGGCGTCCCCGACCGTGGCTCACCGCTGCCCGGCATCCGCACGGCCATGCCACGGATCGACAACGTGACGGTGATCCAGCGACAGTGCCGAACCGATCCCTACACGGGGCGCACCCAAGTAGACAGCCTCCTCGTGGGGCCGAGCAGGCGTCACACGATGAGCCGGTAGAGCGTGTGCGGGCGGCCGGCGCGCTCGGGATTGAGGTGGCCGGTGCGTTCGGCGAGGCCGCCGCGTTCGAGCCGTTGCACGATCTGGTGGGCGGTGCGCAGTTGGATGCCGAGGTGGTCGGCGACGTCGCGGGTGGTGAGGGCTTCGTCGTCGGTGGCCTCGCGTAGTCGCTGCAGCGCCCGGAGCCTGGGAACCGAGACACCGACGCGCCGGGCCAGTACGGGAAGGCTGATCGTGTCCATGGCGCTGCGGGTTGCCGGAACGTCCAGCAGCATGTCGGTACCGTCGCGCAGAGACAGAATCGCACGGACGTCGCCAAGGACGCGGGCCCGTGCGAGAGCGTGGCGTGCCCTCGTCTCGGCCGCAGCCGCGGTGTCGCCGAGCCCCAGGCCGATGCGAACGACATCGTGATGGTCTGCGAGCCGTCCGAGCATCGGCAGCGACGTGAAGCCCGACGTGGCGGCGTAGAGCGGACCCCTGGTGGTGATGAGCAGATGGGAGCCGCCGACCGCGGTTGCGAGGCTACCGCCCAAGGCGGCGGCCTCGGCCGCGAGCCCGGCGTCACCTCCCGACGTCTGGATCATCCCGACGGCGACCTGCGCGTCCTCGGCGAGCTGGTTGCTGCCGGCCAGGAGCAGCTGGCGCAGAGCGATCCGCACAGAGGCGGCCAGCGGCGCGAGCCGGAGAGTCGGGACCTCGTCGGCGATGGCGGCGTGGACGGCTGAGATACAGGTGATCGCGACGTGGGTGCCCCCGGGGCCGGTGTGCCGGGACCGATGGAACTCGATGGCCTCTGCCACGGATGCGTCGGCGGAGAAGGGCAGAACGTGTACGTCGCTCGCGGGGATTCCGGCCTCGGCGTAGGTCTGCGTGACGTCGTCCGTCGGCAGGGTGTCGACGGAGATCCGGGAGATGTCGTGGCCACGTTGGGTGAGCAGGAGCAGCGCCTGGGCCAGAGTCGGGCCGCTGTACTCGATGTAGGTGACGGGTCCCGGGAACGGCTCGTGTGCTGCCGCTGCGGCCGCGTAGGGAACGATGCCGGAGAACAGCCATCCGTCCACGTCGGCGTGCTTGGTGACGAGTTCGCGTGCCTCGCCGTCGTCTGCGTACGGCAGCTCCATGACGACGGTGCCGGGTTGCTCGCGTACGACTGCCGCGATGCCGGTGATCAGGTCGTGGGGTGCGATGACGCCGATCGTGGTGCTCATGGCGCCAGGATCCGGTAGAACGTCGCGGGGCGACCACGGGCTCCGCCGGCGGCTTCGCCGGTTCGTTCAGCCAGCCCGGCGCCTTCCAGCTTGGCGAGGATCCGCCGGGCGCTGCGGGTCTGGAGCCCGAGCCGCCGGGCGAGCTCGCCGGCGGTAAGCGGGCTGTCGCGGAGGTCCAGGTCGCGGATCGTGGTCAGAGTGGCGGCCGAGATCCCGGACTGCTGGGAGAGGCGGTCGATCGTGTGCGGTCGTGGATCGGCGGCGGGCGTGATCTCCGCCAGGATGAGGTCGGCATCGTTGCGGCGCGAGAATACCGCCGCCACGGGGGCGACCCGCCGTGACCTGATCACGGCGCGGCGGGCGTGGTGTTCTGCTTCGGCCGCGGTACGCCCGAGCCCGAAGCCGATGTGGACCCGGCTGCTGACGCCGGCCAGTCTCTCGAGCAACGGCAGGCCGGTGAAGTCGCCGGTCGCTCCAGCCAGCCGGCCGCGGGTGGTGACGACGATGAAGGTGCCGTCCGCACGCTGGCCGGGGCAGCCGCTGAGCTCGGTGATGTGGCGCAACACGGCCGAGGTGCCGGCCGACGTCTCGATCAGCCCGAGGACGATCTGTGCGTGGCCGAGCGCGGCCTCCTCCATGCTCAGGACGAGGTGCCGCAGCGTGCTGCGAATCGCGTGTCTGGTCGGGTGCAGCCGGATGGCCGGCAGCTCGCGCCGCAGCTGCTCGTGCACCGCGGGTACACAGGTGATCGCGTGAGTCGTGCCGGACTCGCCGGTTCGCGCCCGGCGGTGGAACTCGGCGTAGTCGTTCGGTCCCAGCTCCGGCCGGTACGGAAGGACGCGAACGTGGTCGGTGGCGACCCCAGCCCGACCCAGGCACCGCTCGACCGCGTTGTGCGACATCGTGTCGACGGAGAGGCGATCGATGGGCTGGCCCGACCGCAGCAGACCGATGAGCGCGAGCTGCAAGGCCTCACGCGTGTACGGCAGGTAGACCGCCGGCCGGTCGAGGACACCCGCGCGATCGGCCCGTGTGTACGGCCCGATGCCGG
Organism: Jiangella asiatica; assembly: GCF_004349065.1. Classification (GTDB taxonomy): domain Bacteria; phylum Actinomycetota; class Actinomycetes; order Jiangellales; family Jiangellaceae; genus Jiangella; species Jiangella asiatica. Next base: position 72,544 of record NZ_SMKZ01000010.1, on the reverse strand, counting down.
TGAACAGCCAGCCGGCGACGTTCTCCGTCTGAGCTTCGACGATGGCCGGAGCCTCGGCTTCGTCGGCGTAGTCGAGGGACATCGCGGTCACGCCGTCGTACTGATCGCAGTGCGGAGCCACCGCGTCCACGATGTCCGGTGGCCCCACCACGCCGATCACGGCTGCCACCGCCCTACCACCACCTCCCGTGCTCTGCCGAGACTACGACACGCGGGGGCGGGCCAGCACCGGGCGGGACTGTTCTGAACGGTTTCCGGCGCCGTCGACGGCGCGGACCGTGACCCGGTGCAGGCCGGGGCGGGGCAGCGCGATCGGGCCGGTGTAGGCGGTCCACGGACCGTTGCCGATCCGGTAGTGGACCTGCCAGACGCCTGATCCGCCGGTGTCCTCTACCGTCACGGTGACCGATGGCAGCCGTTCGCCTGGCGGATGGATTCGAGCTATCGAGATCCGGGGCGGGGAGTCGTCGTGCGCGCCCGCCGCCCAGCGGAAGAGCTCCGCGTCCCTGGCGAGCACGAGGGTGGCTCCCGGCAGCACGGTGAACAGCCCGTAGCCGGTCAGGCCGAGGTCCTCGACCGCTGCCGTGCGGGTCCAGATCCGCCACAGCCGGCCGGCCGACTTGGCGTACAGCAGCGGCGCGTCCGGGGCTTCGCGCAGGATCGCGACGGAGTTGGGGAACGTGCGCCCACCGCTGGTCGGATCGCCGAGCCGAACGGTCCGCACGGCCGAACCGTCGACGGGATCGACCTCGGCGAGAGTGGTGTCGCCCAGCGTCCACAGCCTGCCGTCCCGGTCGGCCACGACTCCGGCATAGGCGGTGGCACCGGGCACCGGCCTGGAACGCCACAGCATTCGGTCCCCGAAGGGGTCGTAGGCGAACAGGTCGCCCTCGGACAGGGCTGGGTCCGGGGCGCCGGAGCCGCCGTAGATCCACGTGCCACCGTAGACGACCTCGTCCAGGACGGCGAGGTCACACGCGGCCAGATCGCCGAGGCCCGCCTCGCGGACGTCGGTCTGCCCCGTCCGGGTGTCGTGCACGACGAGCGCGCCGCCGAACGTCGGACTCCGGGGGCCGGTCGCCGCCACGACATGGTCGCCGACGCGCGCGATCGCGAAGACGCGGTCCTGCGGGTCGGCGTTGTCGTGCAGGTCCCACGCCTTCACGGGGTTCTCCGGCGTAGCGGGCGGACCGGGTGAGTACTCGGGACTGTTCCACGGCCGGTTCGGGTCGTGGCGATAGCCCCGGGCGTCCGGGTAGGCCCCGATCCACACCGACTCTCCGTCGTCGAGCAGACTCTCGGTCTGGGAGAAGCGGTGGAAGTCCACGGTGAAGTCGCCCGGATCGATACGGGCGAAACCGGCGAGATAGCCGCCGGCCAGGACACTGCCGTCGCGCGCGGTCGTGAGGGAGATCAGTTCGGCGGGCTCGCCGGGCACCGTCGACCCCGCCGTGATGGAATGCCGGCCGTTGGCGGGGTTGTATCGCCACATCTCGCCGCGCCAGAACCATCCGGTCAGCGTCGGTCCGGGCCATTCCGGGTCATCGAGCTGGACCCAACCCGCACCACGGTAGTTCCACACTCGGCCGGGGTAGACCAGGCCCGTCCCGGTGACCGTGCCGCTGACGGGATTCCACGCGGTGAGCTCGTTGTTGTGCATGACGTACACGCTGCCGGCCACATCCGGTGGCGCCAGCTCCAGGCCCGCGACGTTGTCCAGCTCACCGACCCAGGTATCGGTGGCGGGATCGAGGGCATACAGCGGCGCGTGCTTGATGTCGGCGCCGATGCGGACGAAGAGCAAGTCGCCGGCGGCGTCGACGTCCCACACGGAGAGCCCGGTGTCCCCGGGCTCCATCCCGGCCGGCAGGGGCAGCTCGGACAGGTCGCCGGTCGCCGGGTCCAGCCGGACGAGGTGTACACCCCGGGAGGTGCCGACGTAGACCAGCCCGTCGTGCACGCCCACCGCACGGGCGTAGTTCGTGTCCGAGGCGACCGCCCCGAAGTCGTGGACGGCTGCGGTGTCCACGTCGAAGGAGAAGACCCTCGTGCCCGGGAAGGTGACTCCGTACAGGCGTGAGTCGGCACCGGCGGCCAGACCGAACAGGAACGTCTCACCGGCCAGCGGCGCACCCAGATCGTCCACCGTCCCGGCCCGCGGATCCACCCGGTAGAGACCCGCGTTGGAGTACGAGCCGACGTAGACGTGCCCGTCGGCGCCGACTGCGGTCGCGTACGCGCCGCCCGCACCGGGCAGCGGCTCGGTGAACACCGCCGCACCGGTTCGTGCGTCGACGACGGACACCCTGGCCGGCGACCCACTCGTGACGCCGCACAGCAGCGGCACGTCGTCGGCTGTGGTGAGCACCTTCGCGCCGACCATGTTCACGTCGCTGATCGGCACACCGAGCCGTTCAGGGAGTGCTTCGTGTGTCTCGCGCTGCGGTGCTGGCGGTGCGGGAACGGGCGCGGCCGCACCAGTAGCGGAGTCGAGCCATGCCGTCGTGCGGGCGAGGGGCGGTCCCGCCAGAGCGGCTGTCAACAAAGCGCGTCGTCGCATGAGGTCTCCATCGCCGAGGTGTCGTGAACCGGTGGTTTTCTGATCAATGCGTGCCGGCCGCCGCGGCGAGGATCGCCGCCCGTTCCCGGGCGTTGATGATCCCGCTGGCGCGCAGGGATTCCGAGATGTCGCCGACATGGCGCACGTAGTGGCCGTGGCTGGCGAAGTCGTCGGGCGTGCCCAGGAGATCGCTGACGCGACAGCCCTCGTCCGCGTGCCGGTTCGGGACGCCGGTGTCATGGTCGCCGATCACGACGGTGTCGCGCGGATCCGGCTGCGGGCACCGGGGCTCCGGCAGGTCGTAGCGGTACAGGCTCGCTTCGCGGTTGAAGTACAGGTCGCCGTGGCGGTCGATGGCCAGCCGCTCGACCTGACCGGTGGCGAGGACGTCGACTTCCCACGTGGTCGGGTGGACCTGGTGCAACGACCCGCCGGTGGTGACGAACAACCGACCGACTTCGTCGAACAGCAGGGCCCGGTCGGTGCCGTATCGGCTCACGCCGGTGTCCTGCAGTTCCTGGCGGCGCACCACCTCGCGGGTGTCCGGGTCGAACGCGAACAACCACCCGCCGGCCAGCCCGTACAGGAAACCGTCGGGTCCGAAAGCCAGCCCGGACAGTGACGGCTCGCCGTCGACCGGAACGGACTCGTGCACAATCTCGCCGTTCTCCGGATCGAGGACGAACAGGGTTCCGGATTCCTCGACGGGGTCCACGCCGTATCCGCCCCAAACCGTCGAACCGCCGTAGAGCAGGCTGTCCGCGCCGGCCGCCAGCGTAACCGGGCTGCGGTCGCCCAGCACGCCACGGTGGACGTCGAGCTCTCCGCTCACCGGGTCCCACAGGCCGATCGCACCGTCGCGCCGGCCGGACAGCGGTACCGTAGCGACGGCCACCCGGTCGCCGAGATCTGCGAATGCGTGCGGCCGGTCCTGAAACTGTTCCACGTAGACGGGCGAGCCCTGGTCGAACCCGTCGGACCAGGGCAGGGTGGTGTCGTACACCGACAGCAGCGCGTTGGGGTAGCGGCCGATCAGCAGAAGATCCCCGAACGTGCCGAAGCCTTCGACCTGACGCACGCCGCCGAGCCGCTCCATCTCGCCGGTGTCCGAATCCCAGCGGGCCATTCCGGATTGCGACAGGTAGCCCCCGATGTAGATCTTCCCGTCCGGGCCGGTACCGAGCGACTGGACCGGCGGGGGAGCGCCCACCAGCTCCGCGTCGATCCGGCGAGAGGCTCCACTGGTGAGGTCGAAGACCTCCATCCGGGCCGAGCCCTGGTACGTGACGGCCAGCGTGGGGCCTGGGAACGCGGGGTCGTCCAGGTCGATCCAGGCGAAGCTGCCAGCGACGACCCCTGGCCGCCAACCGATGAGCTCACGGTCGCCGCTGTCGACGTGATAGCGGACGGCTTCACCGTTCTTCAGGCGGAAGTAGACGTGCTCGCCGGTCACCGGGTCGAGCGGCGAGACGGCCTGCCCCTGGAAATCGGCGACCTCGTCCACCCAGGTGCCGGTGGCCAGGTCGTGGACCAGGAGCACGCCTTCGGACTGGAGGAAGACGAACAGCTTGCCCGCCGCCTCGAACAGCCGGTACACGGCCTTCTCCTCCTCGTGCCCAGGAGGAAGGGGGATCTCGTCGATGGTTCCGGCGTCGGGATCGACCCGGAACAGCCGTCCCCCCGGCTGGCTGCCGGCGTACACGATGCCGTCCACCTCGACCAGGCTCTGCACGTAGGTCTCGCCGGGAGCGACCTGGCCGAAGTCGCGGACCTCGCCGCTGCCGGGATCGACGGCGAAGACATGGCCGCCGGGGTACGTGCCGCCGTAGATCGTGCCGTCGGGGCCGGCCTCGAGGCTGAAGATGCCGTCGCCGTCCAGTGGGGACCCGAGGTCCTGGAGCTCCTGCGTCCCGGTGGGGTGCCGGTAGAGGTCGCCCTCCCGGGTCCCGATGTACACACCGCCGTCGGCGACCGAGAACTCCAGCGCCTTGCTGCGCTGACCACGAGGCACCCGGGTGGAGTACGAGGTTTCGCCGCTTCGCAGGTCGGTGACCACGAACTCCAGCGTGTAGAGCGGTTGCCCGTCCACGACGTGATAGCTCTGCGGCCGGCCATCGGGGTCCACGCCGAAGGCCTGGGCGAACGCGACGACGTTGCCGGCGATCGGGTAGCCGAGGTCGGTCTCCCGGCTGTCACCCGCCTCCGCTCCGGTTCCGTGCTGAGCCAGGAACAGCGTGGAGGAGACCACCACTCCCGCCGTCAGGGCGATGCCTCTGCGGACGACTGCTGAACGACTGGTCATGGCGTTCCTTCCGGTCCGGCCGGGTCTACTCCGCAATAACGGTCGCTACCGTAATCCGCACCGCGGAGACGTGGCAAGGGGTGATCCCGATTTCAAATGCGACTGTTGACCGATGGAGTCCACAGGCCTACATTACGGCCACCCCCTTAATTATTCGCAGCGGAAGGAGCCAACATGAGAACTTCCCGGCGACGGACAACAGTGGCGGTCGTGCTCGGCATTGTGGTGGCCGCGTCGGGATTGACGGCCTCGGCGCAGCCGGACTCCGTGTCCGCCGTGGCCAGCGGGCACGCCGATGCGTCTCCTGCGGCGACGGTGGGCAGCGCGACCGTTCCGACGGGGACCGCCGAGGATCTCGGACCGGCGCTGCCGCAGACGCCGCTGTCGCCGGATCAGGCACTCGGTGAGGGCCTGGACGGCGAACCGCTCGCCTTCTTCCTGCCGCGTGGGAACGACGAGGTCGCGTCCGAGTTCACGGTCGTGGACCTGCGCACCCAGGAGGTGGTCTTCCGGCAGCAGGTGCCCAGCGGCAACGACTCGTGGGGCGTCGAGTACTCCGAGGTGGAGCAGGCCGTCTACCTGGGTATGCGCAGCGGCGAGCTGTACCGCTACCGAGTCGGCGGCGAGACCATCGAGCCTCTGGGCACGCCGATGCCGGGTGAGCAGATCCTCATGCTGGAGATCGCCCCGGACGGTGTCGTGTTCGGTGGGACGTATCCGAACGGGCACGTGTTCAGCTACGACCCCGCCACCGGCAAGGTGCGCGACTACGGGCAAGTGCTCGAGCAGCCGTACGCGCGCAGCATCGCCGTCACTGACGACGTGATCTGGGTCGGCACTCGCGGCGAGGCCCGCCTCGCTGAGATCGACCGGACGACGGGGGTGCTGACCGAGATCCCGCTGCCGCCGGAGTACCGGTCCAGGCTCGCCGTGTATGACCTCTTCCACGTTCGGGACGACCGGCTGCTGGTGCGCACCGAGTCACCGCCCGAGCACGAGATCCATGTGTTCGACCTGGAGAGCCGCACCTTCGTCGATACCGTCGACGAAGGCGGTCCGCGGATGGTGTCACCGGTCGACCCGGTGACCGGGAAGCACGTCTATTTCTCGGTCAACGAGGGCGAGCACGCCGGATCGATCGTCCGCTACGACCTGGATGCGTTGACGTGGGAGCCGACCGGCTGGGAACCGAACACCGGGCCAGGCGATTTCCGGTGGATCGATATGGACGATCCGGCGTTCCCAGGGCTCAGCCTCGCGCTGACCCATTACTACGGGCACATCCATGTGCACAACTTCCAGTCCGGCAACGAGTCGTACCAGCAGGCGGACATGAACGCGCCGCCGGCGCGACTGGCCTCGCTGGACCGCGGCCCGGACGGGAGGATCTACGTGTCCGGCCAGCCGGGCATGGCGCGCTGGAATCCGGCCGACGACACGATGGAGCGGTTGGCCGGGCCAGGCGGCGCCCAAGGTTTCGGATCCTGGCGAGACGACCTGCTGATCGGCAAATACCCCGGCGGCGGGCTGGGCCTCTACGACACCGCCGCGCCATGGGACCCGGGAGCTGGCAATCCGTCCGCGCCGCTGCCGATCGGCGACCGGCAGGATCGCCCGTTCGCGTTCGCCGAGCTGACCGACCAGGTGGCGGTCGGCTCGGCTCCGGAGAGCGGGATGCTCGGCGGCGCGTTGACCCTCTGGAACCCCGGCACCGGCGAGAAGGAAGTCTTCCGTGACGTCGTCGCCGACCAGAGCGTGGTGTCGCTGACCTTCGACGGCACGCTCGTCTGGGGCGGCACGTCGATCACCGGCGGCTTCGGGGCCGAGCCGGTGGCGACAGAGGCCAGACTGTTCGCCTTCGACCCGCGAACCCGCGAGGTGGTCTTCGAGACCACGCCGGTCGCGGGCGCCGCCACGGTCTCCGGCCTGGCGGTGTACGGCGGCAGGATCTGGGGGATCGCCGACGGGACCCTGTTCGCCGTCGACCGGGACACCCGTGAGGTCGCCGGCACCATCGACCTCGGCCACGACGTCACCGAGCCGCACGGGCGCGACTTCGAGATCGTCGTGGACGACTCCGGCCGGATGTTCGCCACCAGCTCGAAGCAGCTCTTCTACATCGATCGCGCCCGCTGGCAGGCGCATGTGCTGGCCGACAACGCCGTCGAGGACCTCGCCATCGACGACGAAGGCGACCTCTACTACCGCTCGGGTGCCCACCTGTTCCGGTATCGCCCGGATCCCGCGGCGAACCCGGACTGCGACCGCATCGTCGACGGCCACGACTTGGGGCAGGTGACCGTCACCGACGGCGTCACCTGCGTGCACGCCGCCACCGTCGGCGGCATGGTCCGGGTGTCCGCCGGTGCCGGCCTGGTGGTCACCGGCAGCCGGCTGCTCGGCGGCGTGACCACCGACCGCGCGTCGGCCGTCGTGGTTAGGGACAGCCGCATCGTCGGCTCCACCCGCATCCACGGCAGCACCGGGCCGGTGACCATCGAGGACTCGACGGCTTCCGGATCGGTGTCGCTCACCGACAACGTCGGCGGCCAGAACGTCATCAGCGGATCGACCGTTCGCGGATCGCTGGCGTGTACCGGCAACGAGCCGCCGCCCGTGGACAACGGGAGCCCGACGACGGTCACCGGCGCCGCGAGCGGCCAGTGCGCGCCGCCGCCCGCACCGCAGTTGGACGTGCTCTCGTCCCGGCCGGACGTGGTGTCCGGCGGCGACGCTCTCGTCCGGGTCGTCGCGCCGTCCGGGGTCGCCGTCGACGAGATCACCATCGAGCTCGACGGAGTCGCCGTCACCGATCAGCTGGTTGCCGACGCCGGAACAGGGACTCTCCAGGGCGTCGTGACCGGCCTGCCGACCGGGACGAGCACGCTGACCGCGATCGCCGGCGCCGGCTCGGCTCCGGCCGAGCTGGAGGTGACCAACCACCCGGTCAACGGGCCGGTCTTCTCCGGACCGCACCAGCAACCGTTCATCTGTGACACGGCCCACTTCGAACTCGTCACCGGTGAGCTGCTCGGCGAGCCGGCCAGCGCCAACTGCTCGGCCGAAACCCGCGTCGACTACATGTACCGCAGCACGAACGGGCGGTTCGCCCGGTTGCCCGCGGGCGTCACCCGGCCGGCCGACCTCGCCTGGACGACCACCAGCGCCGGCCAGGATGTGCCGTACATCGTCCGGGTCGAGACCGGCACGATCAACCGGTCGATCTACGAGACCGCGATCCTGCACGACCCTGCGACGGCCGTTCCCGCGCCGTCCAGCCGGCCGAAGGGGTGGAACGGCAGGCTGATCTACCGGTTCGGCGGCGGCTGCCCTGGCGGCTGGTACATCCAGGGCCGTGAGACCGGCGGCGTCATGGACCACGGGATGCTCGAGCAGGGGTACGCCGTCGCCTCCGCCTCACTCAACGTCTTCGGCAACAACTGCAACGACGTGCTCGCCGCGGAAACCATGAGCATGGTGAAGGAGCGGTTCGTCGAGGCCTACGGACCGCCGGCGTTCACACTGGGCTGGGGATCGTCGGGCGGCGCCTACCAGGTGCACCAGATCGGGGACAACTACCCGGGGCTGCTCGACGGCATCGTCGCCGCCGCCAGCTTTCCCGACGTGGTCTCCGGCACCCTGGTCACCGCCACCGACGCCGCGTTGCTGCACCGCTACTTCACCCAGACCGCGCCGGACGCCCTGACCGCCGAGCAGGAGCGGGCGGTCTCCGGCTTCGGCCGGTGGGGGAGCCTGGCGAGAGGCGCCAGCAGCGCCCGCCGGATCGACCCCCGCGAGCAGTGCCCCGCCCAGTTGCCTGCGTTGCTGCGCTACGACCCGGTCAGCAACCCCGGCGGCGCCCGCTGCGACGTGTACTCCCACCACGCCAACGTCTACGGTCTCGACGAGGTGAGCGGGACGGTGCGCCGGCCGTTGGACAACGTCGGCGTCCAGTACGGTCTCGGCGCGCTCGAGGACGGCGTCATCGACGTCGACGAGTTCTTGGACCTCAACGAGAACATTGGCGGACTGGACGCCGATGCCGGGCACGTTTCCGAACGCACCCGGGCCGACGCCGCGGCCCTCGACACCGCGTACCGCACCGGCCGCATCCTGAACGGCGGCGGCGGGCTGGCCGCGATTCCGATCATCGACTTCCGGCTCTACTTCGACGACCGTCCGAACGGCGACAACCACCAGCGCTTCCATTCTTTCTCCACCCGCGAGCGGCTGATCGAGGCGAACGGAACCGCCGACAACCACGTCATGCTGGTCGACGAGCTCGATCACGGCGGCTTCAACTCCGGTGCGCCGGTCGCGCGCCGGGCGCTCGCCGAGCTCGACGCCTGGGTCACCGCGATCCAGGAGGACACCGCGGCCGCGGCGCGGCCGATCGAGCGGATCGCGCGCAACCGGCCGGAATGGCTCGAGGACTCCTGCTGGACACGAGGTGACGACCCGCAGCGGATCCGGGAGTCGCAGCAACCGGAGATCGACGGCACCACCTGTGCGGAGCTCTACCCGGTGTGGACCTCACCACGGATCGTGGCCGGTGGGCCGCTGGCCAACGACGTCGTCAAATGCCGGCTCCAGCCAGTCGCCGCCGCCGACTACCCGGTCGAATTCAGCCGGGATCAGCTGGCCCGGGCGCGCCGGATCTTCCCCGACGGTGTCTGCGACTGGTCCAAGCCCGGCGTCGGCGAACAGGACCTGGCCGGAACATGGCTGCGATTCTGAGACCGGCGGCGGACGGCGAGCCCGCCGGGGTGCGTAACAGCGCGCGCTGGCGGCGGGAGCGCAACCGCCGCTACCGCATCGAGCTCGAGCACTACCTTCGCCAGAGCCTCGTCGACGAATACCAGGCACGCGCCGAGGCGGCGTGGCGGCGGGACTACACGGATGAGGCCGCGTACGCCCGCAGCATCGAGCCGAACAGGGAGCGCTGGGCCCGGTTCCTCGGCGCGCCACCGCTGGCCGCCGCCGGTCCGGCCGAGATCGAGCCGTATCCGGTACGGGCGGGACTGGCGACATCGTGGATCCGGGTGCCGCTGACCGGCGGGCTGACGGCGGAAGGGCTCCTCGCCGTGCCCGACGGAGCCGGGCGTGCACCCGTTGTCGTCGTTCAACACGGCATCGCGAGCACCCCGGAGACGACGTTCGGCGCACCCGACGACTCCGGGGCGTACCACGAATGCGCGCTGGCCCTCGTGCGGGCGGGCTTCGCCGTCCTGGCGCCGTTCAACATCGCCGGCATCGAGGAGCGCAACCGGCTACAGCGACTGGCCTTCATGGACGGGCGGCTCATCGAGGGCGTCGAGCTGTCGCGGCTGCGCTGCCTGCTCGACACCCTGCCGGAGATCGGCGGGGTGGACCCGGAGCGGCTCGGGATGTGGGGGCAGAGCTGGGGTGGTCTGGCGACGCAGTACTGGTTGCCGTTGGAACCGCGCATCCGGGCGGGAGTGGTCTCCGCGTACTTCAACGATCGTCTCGCCAAGATGGCGGTGCCTGATCCGCGGTACACGTGCTTCCTGGAGACCGCCGAGGTCCACGCGCATCACCCCGGCCTGCTCGCCGAGTTCGCCGACGCCGACCTGGTCAGCCTCATCTGCCCGCGTCCCCTGCTGGTGCAGCACGGACGCGCCGACAACATCGGCTGGGCACCGGCGGTCAGCACCGAGTTCGAGCGGGCCCGCCGGCACTGGGCCGAGCTCGGCCACGGCGAGCGGATGGCTCTACACCTGCACGAAGGCGGTCACGAGGTCGACGTCGACACGGCGCTGCGCTGGTTCGGCAGGTGGCTGTGAACGCGCGGCCGGACCGGCGACGACCCCGACACACTCACAGGAAGGTTCGAACGATGCGGCGAACAACGACGGCGGTGGTGGGTGCCCTTGCGGTGATGATGGTCGCTGCCTGCGGGTCGGATTCCGGATCCGGCTCGGGCGGCGGCGGCGAGATCACCGGCACGGTGACGATGTGGACCAACCCGATCTACGACGAGAACGCCATGCGGGAGCACTACGAACAGCAGGCTGCCGAGTTCATGGAGGAGCATCCCGGGGTCGACGTCGACATCACCGTGAACCCGTGGCAGGGAGCTCAGGAGCAGCTGACGGCGGCGCTCGCGGCCGGCGAGGGCCCCGATGTGGCCTACCTGATCCCCGACCGCATACCGACCCTTGCCAGTCAGGACCTGCTGACTCCGCTCGGTGCGGCACTGGGGGAGGACCGGGAGGACTTCCACGACAACGCCTTGGAAGCGGTGACCTATGACGGCGAGATCTACGCCGTCCCGGTGCTGCAGAGCGTGATCCCCCAGGTGTACGACAAGCGGGTGCTCGACGCCGCCGGCGTCGGCGAGCCGCCGACCACGTGGGACGCCTTCCTCGAAGCGGCCGAGAAGGTGCAGGCGGCCGGCTACTACATGACCGAGTACCCCGGGCACCTGGAGATGACGCTCAACATCTCCTTCTATCCGTGGCTGCATCAAGCCGGCGGCTCGGTGTTCGCCGACGACGGAGAGTCGGTCGCGTTCAACAGCCCGGAAGGGGTCGAGGCACTCGAGTACCTCACGTCGCTCGTCGAGAACGGCTACACACCCAGCGGAGCTATCAGCGAACCATCGAACATCGAGCAGTCCGAGGTCAGCCGTGGCAACGTCGCCCAGGTGAGCGCCGAGCCGCAACGGCTCATCGAGCTTTGGGGAGCCGAGAACGTCCTCGTCGCACCACCATTGGAGAACCGGGAGCAGGTCGCGTACGGAACCGTCGGCGCTTACGGCGTGCTCAGCACCACCGACAACACCGACGCCGCACAGGCGTGGGTGAACTGGATCAGCCGGCCCGAGGCACTGCGCGAGTTCGACGTGGAATCCGGCTACTTCGCGCCGCGCCGGTCACTGGACGACCTGTATGCCGACGACCCGGTGCTCGGCGACGTCGAGAAGCTCATTCCCATGACGTCCACGTTCGGGCCGCATCCGGCCAAGTCGGTCGAGGTCATGACCACCCTGCGGGTCGAGGTGCAGGCGGCGCTGCTGGGCCGCAAGTCGCCTGCCGAGGCACTGGCCGACGCCGAGGCCGAGGCCAATCGGATCCTCGCGGCCGGATGAGCACCACGCAGCGCTCGGCGCCGCCTCCGAGCAACGTGGCACACCGGGCCGGTGTCCTGCTGCGGCGCCGCGAGGCGCGCATCGCCTACGCGTTCATCCTGCCCTACGTTTCACTGTTCCTGCTGTTCCGGATCGTGCCGGCGGCCGGCAGCATCGCCCTCAGCTTCGCCGACTACTCGCTCGCCGGCCGGTTCTCCTGGGTCGGTCTCGATCACTACGAGCGTCTCGGGTCCGATCCGCTGGTCGGGGAGGCGCTGGTGGTCACCGCCGTCTACACCGTGATCGCGGTGCCGCTGATCGTCGTGAGTTCCCTCGGCATGGCGCTGCTGATCCGGCGCCCGACGCGGGGCGTGAAGTTCTTTCGCTCGGTCTTCTTCCTTCCCGTCATGACCAGCCTGGTCTTCGCCGGGGTGATCTGGCGGTGGATCTACGCCGACAACGGTGCGATCAACTCCCTGCTGGACGGCATCGGCCTGTCGTCGGTCTCGTGGCTGTCGAGCGGGACGCTCGTGTTGCCGGTGCTGGCCTCGGTCGCCACCTGGGCCAGGTTCGGGTTCGACATGCTGATCTTCCTGGCCGCTTTGCTCAGCGTCCCGGCGGAGCTGGAGGAGGCGGCCAGGGTGGACGGCGCGCGCTGGTGGCAGGTCTTCCGGTACGTCGTACTCCCGCATCTGCGGCCGGCCCTGTTCTTCGTGCTCGTGATCGAGACGGTCCACTCCTTCCAGGTGTTCGACGTGATCTACGTGATGACCGCAGGTGGCCCCGTCCGGTCGAGCACCACGCTGGTGTTCCTGCTCTACCAGCGCGGCTTCGAGTTCTTCGAGTTCGGCTACGCAGCAGCCATCGGCGTCGTGCTGTTCGTCATCACGATCGCGGTCGCGATCGTCCAGGGGCGGTTCTTCGGCAGGAGCAGGACATGACGACGGTGACCGCGACAGCGCGGACGACCCAGACTCGGCCCACGGCGGCGCGGCTGCCGCGGTACGCGAGGTACACGGCGCTGACCGTCGCGGCCCTCGCGACGGGCTTCCCGTTCTACGCGATGCTGGTGATCGCGCTCAAACCACCGACGGCGGTCATCGAGCTCCCGGGATCGCTGTGGCCCTGGCCGCTCACGACGGAGACGATCCGAACCGCCCTGGCCGGCGGCGAGATCGCCCGGTGGACGCTCAACAGCGTCATTTATTCGGCCGGCTCCACCGTCGTGATCGTCGCGCTCGCCTCGCTGGCCGGTTACGCGTTCGCGAAGAAGCGGTTCGCCGGTCGCGACACCATCTTCTGGAGCATCGTCTCGATGATGATGATCCCGTATCACCTGACGCTGGTGCCGCTGTTCATCCTCGTGGCGCAGGCCGGCGGGATCAACACCTACTGGGGCCTGATCGTCCCGACCCTGGCGAACGTGCACGCGCTGTTCCTCATGCGCCAGTTCATCATGGGGATCCCGGACGAGATCATCGACGCGGCCCGCGTCGACGGCGCCGGTGAGCTGCGCATCTACTGGAGCCTCGTCCTGCCGCTGGTACGGCCGATCGTGGCGACGGTCGGCCTGTTCATGTTCTTGTGGCACTGGAACGACTTCCTGTGGCCGCTGGTCGTCGGCCAGTCCGAGGACATGCGAACCCTGACCGTCGGCGTTGCCGGTCTGCGCCAGCAGGAGACGCTTCTGCCGATGGAGATGGCCGGGGTGGCGCTGGCCTTCCTGCCCATCATGGCCGTCTACGTCGTCGCGCAGCGGCACTTCCTGCAGGCCGCCATGATGTCCGGAATGAAAGGATGACCTGTCCTATGCCCGCACCCCATGTCGTGCTCATCCATTGCACGACGTCGGCACCATGCTGAGCTGCTACGACGTGCTCGGGGTGCCGACGCCGCACCTGCAGCGGCTGGCGGACGAAGGCGTCGTGTTCGACCGGGCGTTCGCGACCCCGCCGCTGCACCGGCCGCCTCGCCACGACCGGTGACAGGTTCCGATGAGTGCGAAGACGCTCGAGCGGTGGTGCCGGTACGCCGCATCCCGGAGGCCACATCCGTGGCGCAGGAGCTGGCCCACCCGGCCACGGAAGTCAGCACGACCTTCATGCCGCGCTTGACCGCGTACCGGCCAACCACGGGGAGCCAACCCGCCGGCGGGTTGGCTCCCCGTGCCCGTCCGCGCTCGGACGCCCCGTCGAGCCTCTTCCTTGCGCGCGCTCGCGGCCGCCCACTCAGAAGGCGTCTGCTATCTGAGCGCGGACTCGAATGCGTGCTTCCCGCTCCCGACGCAGCGGCGGCGGCCGTCAGGCGTCTCGACGGCGCATTGCGACCCGGGTGGCACCTCCACCTCGAGACGGAACGTCTCCTCCTCGATGGTCCACGCGCTGGAGAATGTCCCGCGCTTGGTTCGATAGCTCGCGGTGGCGGAGCGCAGATCTCCGCACGGCCGGGGCCGCACCACGAGGTCACGGAAGCCACAGCTCGTCGGCGTCTGCTGCAAGCCTGCCACGTGGGAGTAGAACCAGGCGTCGATCGCGCCGTTCATGAAGTGGTTCTGGCTGATGCCGAAGGTCGGTCCGTCCCAGGTCTCGGTGAGGGAGGTGGCACCGTGGCGGATCATGTAGCCGTAACCCGGGAGCTCCTCCTGGCATGCCACCCGGTACAGCGTCTCGTGCCGGTCGTGTGCCGCGAGGACCTCGACGAGCGCGGCCATGCCGACCTCACCGACGTCGACGACGAAGCGCTGCCGCGCGATCCGCTCCTCGAGGCGGTTCACGACGAGGCTGACGTGCTCCGGTGGGACCACCCCGCACTGCAGGGCGATGACCGTCTCGCCGAGGGTGTCCGCGCCGACGCTCAGGTCGTCCGTCCAGAACTCGTCACGCACCCGTTCGACGACGTCGTCGGCCACCTTCCGCCAGCGTGCCGCGTCGCTGTCCAGGCCGAGCGTCTCCGCCACCTGGGAGAGCACGCAGAGCATCCTGGCCAGAGCCGAGGTCGTGACGAGCGGGACCGCCCGAGCCTCCCTTCCGTCCCAGTCACCCAGCCCGTACCGCACCAGCCCGTCCACCCGGGCCAGCAGGATGTGCTCCGCGTAGCGTGTCATCGCCTCGTAGTTGTCGCGCAGCACTGAGATGTCGTCGTAGGAACGGTGCAGCTGCCACGGAACGTGGATGATGGCGCCACCCCAGTTCACGTCCCCGCGCCAGGGATCCGGGAACGGGTCCCACTCCGGCACATACAGGGGCAGATGACCGTCAGGCCCTTGTGCCTCGCGCGTAAGCAGCATGGTGTTCGTCAGTAGCGCCTGGACGTCGTAGTTCCACTGCAGGATCGGGTAGACGAGGTGGAGTTCCTCCAGGAACGCCAGCTTCTCGCGGTGGGGGCAGTCGGTGAAGACCGAGTACATGTTCGAGGTGACCGCCCGGTGCACGAGGCGATGGATCTGATTCAGCATCTGGTCCGAGCAGGAGAACTCGCCGGTGGCACGCGCGCCGGCCGCGATGACCAGACCGCGCACCTCCTCGGGCCGGAGTGGTTCCTCCAGCCCAGCGACCTCGAGGTAACGCAGGCCGTTGTAGCAGAACCTCGGGTGCCACGTCAGCGGCCGGTCTCCCGTCCGGACGGTGTGGTAGACGGGGCCCCAGCCTTCCGTCGTCGGATCGATGTCGCCGTCGCCTTTCAGCAGCTCCGCCGGTCGCAGGGTGACCTCCGACTGCGGTGGCAAGTCCAGCTCGACCCATCCCGCTACGTTCACTCCGAGGTCCACCACGTGAGTCCGGGGCGCCACCGGGGTGATGCTCTTCGGTTCGATCACCTCTCGAACCCGCAGTGCCGGCGTCGTCTTCGGGGTCAGCGCGAGCTCTGTTGGCGTGCGGGCGACAACTGCGCGCGGCCAAGCCCGCACGCCGGACGCCGAGGTGTCGAGCTGGACGCGGGCGTCGAAGTCCTCACCTCCGGTCCAGTTCGACGAGCGGGTCTGGCCGAGCGTGGCGCCCCAGTCGGTACCGCTCAGAAAAATGACCTCTTGCCCGCCTGGGTATCCGAGGGTGAGCGAGGCACACGCAGCGAGGTCTCCGTAGTCGGTGAGGATCTTCGTCCACCGGTCGTCGTGTCGCTGCGACCGGTACATCCCGGGGCCGAGCTCGATGTGCAGGACGTTGTCGCCCACCTCGACCAGGGTCGTGACGTCATACGTGCAGTACTCCGCGCGCTTGGCGTAGTCGGTGTACCCGGGTTCGAGGACGTCGTCGGAGACGAGGCGCCCGTTCATCGACGCGACGAAGACCCCGAGGCCGCAGACGCGAAGGACAGCCGAGGCGGGCGGCGTGTCCGCCCGCAGGGTCGTCCCGAGGACGGGAAGACCCCCCGTCGGATCGGCGCGCCACTGCTCGGAGGTGATCCACGACGCACCTACCGTGAGCGGCGAGAGATCCTGGTCGACCGGCGTCACATGACATCCTCGTACTCGTTGCGGATGTCGTCGCCGCCGGCGCGGCGCCACTCGTCGCGCCACTCGGTGAGCTCGCTCAGCGAACGACGCCCGGTGATGATCCCGTACAGGTAGTCGTCGTACATCTCGTTGAGAGAGCCTGACTGGCGCACGTCGGTGTCGGAGATCAGATTGGACGTGGGATTCTCGACCGACTGCGGCACGGCGGCGGCCACGGCCTTTTGCGCCGCGACACCCCATTCGGTGTTTCCGGGGAAGAAGAACGCGGCCTCGCGGGGCGCCACCAGCCACGACGGCCCGGACACCTCCCGTGCCCAGACGTCACCCGCGGTCGGGACCGGAGTGCCTTGGTCGTCGAAGGCGAAGTGGCGTCCCTCGATCCCGTAGTTGATGAAGGTGTGCTCCTCGCTGCCGAACGGTGCGCACCAGTAGTCGATGATCCGCAACAGCTCCTCGAGCCGTTCGACGTCCTTGCCGACGTCCGAGGGGATCGCGGCGATGCCGAAGTAGCCCTGCTCCTGGTGGATGACCGGGTCGCCGCCGTCGTGCCCCGGCGGCGTGATGGCCGTGGGCTCGGACTCCGGGACGTTCGCCAGGAGGGCGGGCAGCATGGTCCGGTAGTGCGGCGTGACGCCGGCGGGCAGAAGGCCGATCCGGCCGTTCTGGTAGATGTTCTGCGCGTCGAGCACCGGCAGGGTCGCGGCGTCGGGATGGAACGCTCCTGAGTTCCACAGCTCGACCAGGTACTCCGTGGCGGCCTCGAACTCGTCGGTCTCGATCTCGTTCGTCAGCGATCCGTCGTCCTCGATGCGCCATTCGTTGGGGACCCGGAACATCTGGTGCGCCAGACCGATGCCGTGCCCGAGCGTGGCCAGGCCCCACGTGTCGCCGCCCTGCTTCCCGCGGTGGTTCCCCCTGGTGAACTCGGCCAGCAGTTCCATGACCTCCTGCGCGTCTCGCGGGGGCTCGGTGTACCCCAGTTCGGTCGCCCAGTCCTTGCGGTACATCGTCACCTGATTGACCATGGGCAGTGCGCTGGGTACGCCCAGAAGCATTCCGTTGACCGTGGAGTTGCGCCACGCGTAGGTAGGGATCCTGGCCAGGTTGGGGTAGGGGTCGATGCCCGAACCGGCGAGCAGGTCGGTGAGATCGGTGAACGCGCCCTGCAGCATCGGCTGAATGAGGCCCGGTGCGATGCTGCGTTCGATCCAGGTGATGTCAGGCAGGTCGCCGCTCGCCATCATCGTCTGGACCTTCTCCCCGTACGAGGGGCCGGCTGCGTAGGTCGGGCGGAGCGTGACGCCGAGCCGTTCGTTGAACTCGTTGAGCCACGGATTGTCACTCGGCGGCGGTGCCTGCTCGAACACCTGGAAGGTCGAGACCTCGCCGCCTCGGCCCGGAACCTCCTTGACCGAGCGGACCAGTTCGCTCGGATACCGGGTGTATGCCGGTGGGACCCCGGCGATGTCGCTGATGGAGGCGCCGGGGATCTGGTCCGGCGGGATGAAGCTCGGTGGTGTGAATGACGTGACACCGCCCGGGGTCTGACTGGCTCCGGGGGCCTCGGTGCGGCAGCCTCCCACGAGTGGGAATGCGGCCGCGAGGCCGGCGCCCAGACCCAGCATCCGTCGACGACTGAGCAGTGCGGGCGAAGACATCGAACGCTGGTCCATGACCATCTCCTCTTGGTCGGGGGTCTGTCAGCCCTTGATGGCGCCGGTGAGCACTCCCTTGGTGAAGTAGCGCTGGATGAACGGGTAGACGATGAGGATGGGGACCGTGGCCAGCACCACCACGACCATCTGCACGGCGTCGGCCGGTGGTGGGGGAGCCGCGGGGTTCTGCAGGGGGGTCAACGGGGACCCCTGCAGGACGTACTGGTTGAGCACCAACTGCACCGGCCACTTGGCGGTGTCGTTCAGGTAGATCATCGCGTTGAAGAAGTCGTTCCAGTAGGCGACGCCGTAGAAGAGTGCGATGACGGCGATCACGCCCTTGGACAGGGGCACCACGATCATGCTGAGGATCCGCCACTCGCTCGCCCCGTCGATCCGCGCGCAGTCCAGGATCTCCCGCGGGATGTTCATGAAGAAGTTGCGGACGACAACCAGGTTGAAGGCGCTGATGGCGCCCGGCAGGATGAGCGAGGCGTAGGTATCGAGCAGTCCCAACTGCCTGACCAGTAGGTAATTCGGGATGATCCCTGCCCCGAACAACATCGTGAAGAGCACCAGGTAGAGAATCACTCGGCCGCCGGGGACGTCCTTGGTGCTCATCAGTCCGTACGCCATGAGGATCGTCAGGGTCACGCTGAACAGCGTCCCGATCACGGTGACCCCGATGCTGACCATGAGCGCGCGGGTGACGATCCCGCCCGAGAGCACCGAGGCGTAGGCGTCCAGCGAGAAGCTGGTCGGGATGAGGCTCAGGGAGCCTTCCGAGCGGGCGTTGGACGAGGCGAAGCTTCCGGCGATCACGTACAGGAACGGGTAGAGCATCACCACGACGGTGACGCTCAAGACCACGGCCTTGAGGACGGTCACCAGGAAGGACGGCCGGCCCATCCACATCGGCCGGGCCGGGCTCGACGTTCGTGGCCGGCTCATCAGAACGCCCCCTGTCCGCCGAAGCGCTTGGCCGCCCAGTTGGCGCCGAGAACCAGCGCTGTTCCGATGACGCCCTTGACGAGGCCGGCAGCGGTAGCGAGACCCCAGTCGCCGCCCAGCACACCCCGGTAGTAGACGAACGTGTCGAGCACCTGGGCGACCTCGGCGCCCACCGCGTCCTGCTGCAGGATGATCTGTTCGAAACCGACGGTCAGCACACTGCCCAGGCGCAGGATCAGCAGCAGCACGATCACCGTGCTGATGCCAGGGAGGGTGATGTGCCAGATCCGGCGCAAGGCCCCGGCGCCGTCCACTGCGGCGGCCTCGTACCGCTCGGTGGGGACCAGGGTCATGGCGGCGAGGAAGATGATCGTGCCCCAACCCACCTCCTTCCAGATGACCTGGGAGGTGATCAGGATCGCGAACGTGTCCGGGTTGGTCATCAGATTGACCGGACTACCGGTGATCTGGGCCAGTAAGTCGCTGACGACGCCCGTCCCACCGAAGAGCGCTTGCCAGATGGAGACGACGATGACCCATCCGATGAAGTGCGGCAGATAGACGATCGACTGCACGACGCGCTTGATCCTGTCACCGGCGATGCTGTTGAGCAGGAGCGCGAGGAGCAGTGGCGCCGGGAAGGCGAATACGATCTGTAGCAGGCTCAGGAACAGAGTGTTGGTGACCGCGTTGGCGACCTCTGGATCGGTCAGCAGCCTGGCGAAGTTGTCCCAGGCGACCCATGGGCTCCCGCTGAAGCCGAGGTACGGGCTGTAGTCCTGCCAGGCGATGGCGTTGCCCAGCAAGGGGACATACCGGAACACGACGAAATACACGAAGCCGGGAAGGATGAACAGGTACAGCCACCTGGCCTGCCACATCCGCTGCCGCAAGCCGCGCTTGCGCGCCAGGACCGGCCGAAGGGCCGGCAGCGGCTCGGGCGGAGCGGACGTCGACGTCGTGGACACGTCCGACGACGGTGTCGTCCCGCTCATAGGGCACCGTCGCGTGGGTGGCTGTGACTCTCGACGCGGTTGCCTTCGAGGAGCGCCGCGGACGGCGGCCGGACGCTTGTGCGGCCAACCTCGTCGCTTCCGGAGGCGGCGGCGGAGGATTTGCGATTCGGAGTCTGGCAAGCCTGTCTCTCGACCATCGAAAGTCCTCTCTCCCGTCGATCCCTCGTGCTGCGCCTCGTCCCGGACTGGCCAGGCCGACATCGTGTTCTCAATCCAGAGCGGTACCTCTGTGGCGTGCGTCCTGCGCCGTCAGGAGACTTTCCGAACCGGTCAAGCGGGTGGCGGAGCGGTCGGTTGTGCCCTGGTCGCCAGTGCGCCGGCGCGGTGTTCCAGCGATGGCCGCGGGCCTGTCGGTAGATGCCAGGGATGGGGCGGCCCCGGCGCGGGATTCATTCGGAACCAGCTGAGGAGCAGACAACCCAGAGTCCTCTCTGACCGATGGGATGACGGGCAGGGCCTCCTGCTCGTCGCGCCATCTAACCAGCGGCAGCACCCTTAGTCAAGGTGGTTACGTATCCTCCTTGCCTTAGGGCTGCAGGAATCGCCGGGGGCGGGAGTACGCTGCCGACTGCTGAAGCCAGGTTGAGTTTGGTGTCGACGCTCATCGCAATGAGTCGACGAGATCGGCACGGACCCTGCGGTAGTGATCGGGGTCCAGACTGTAGTCGGTGAGCGTGGTACGCCCGTGTGGATCGGCGACCGAGCGGACAACCTCGTCGCCGCGACGATCGCGGACCAGTTGCATCAGCCGTACGTCGTTGATCGCCTCGCCGAAGACACGAGAGCGGATCGAGTGCCACGGCCGCTCGTCGGTTCCTGGGTAGACCAGGAACGGGTCGCCGGCTGGGAGGCTGCCGTCGGCGTCTGTGGTGGCGAACGGATCGATGGCGGTCAGCGACCCGCCGGAGTTGTAGAAGTTGAAGCCCCAGTGCAGGAAGCCCGCCGCACCGGTGAGGTACAGCTGGGCGCCGATGGCTCGGTTGCGGCTCGACGGCATGGCGATGAACCGGTTGGCGACGTCGCGGTGCTGGCCAACGCAGTAGTACAGCCAGAGCGGACGCACGCCTGCCCGCAAGAACGGTTCGGCGTGGTTCGTCGCGATCACCGGGATCGGCACCGTGCCGGAGGTGAACAGCTCGAAGTCGCTCAGCGCGTCCACGATGACGCAGCCGGCCAGCAGGTCGTCGATCACCGAGCGCGCGGCCTTGTAGCTTTCGGCGTGTTCGCCGCGCGGTTCGTCCGAGACGTGGAAGATCACCCGTTCCAGTCCCCAGCCCGAGTCCAGCACGGCTCGCAGCGCAGGGAGCAGTGAGACCAACAATCGCCGGTAGCCCGGGTCGACGGCCGGCACGTCCCAGCCGAACGCCCGGACCGTCTCGCTGCCGCGGTCGACGTAGATCGCTGGCGTGTAGGCGGCTCCCCACTGGGAGAACAGGTGGCTGATTTCCAGGAAGCGGATGCCGTGACTGCGAGCCAGGCGCATCCAGCGCTCGAGGTGGTGGAAGTCGAAGGCGTACCCTTCGGTGGTTTCGGTGATGCCGACCAGCTGAGTGGGCAGCCGGTAATGCCCGACCGCTGTGTCCAGCGGGGGCGTCCATACCGGCGTGAGCACCGAATTGATCCCCAACTCCGCTGCGGCGCCCAGGAAACGGTCGACGAGACTCCAGTGCTGCTCCGACCAGACGTCCACGCCGTAGTAGGTCGCCAGCCCGTCGCAGTGGAACCAATGAGTGTTGACCATCTCCAGCTGGGGCAGCGGCTCGGCCATGGCCTCGACGGCGAACTCGTGCCGGCCGACCGTGGTCCCGTCGTCCGCTCGCAGCGTGATCTGTACGGACACAGTGCCGTCCTCGATGTCCTGGGCAGCGGTGAGGTCGATCCAGATCGCACGCCACTGCCCGATGAAAGGCCGTACCCGGGCCAGGGCCAGCGGTCGGAGCAGGTCCGGATACAGACCGGCGGTGTCGCGCAGATAGCCGCCGTCGTGGCCTTCGTATGCCAGGAAGGTGGCCGGGACCAGTTCGACGGTCGACAGCGCGACGGCGATGCCCGGCGAGGCCGCCACCTCGACCACCACCTCTGGTGGGCTGCCTTCGAGCAGCGACGGCGGCAGCAGCGCAACCTGGACCGAGATCGTTTCGCCCGCGAAGACGTGCTGGGTGATCGCGGTATTCATCGGCCGCGGCCGAGCGTCGGGAAACACCTTCTCGAGCGAGTCGCAGAGCACGCTCGTCCAGGTCGCGCGAGGTGTCCTGTCCACGTCCAGGTGGTCCTTCGTCATCCGGTTCGAAACGCCACGCACTGGCGGAGGTGGCATGTCACGCACGGAACAGGTGGTCGTCGAACCAGTTGAAGGCCAGTTGCTGTGCGCCGACACGATGGCACTCGCTGCCCAGTTCCGAATAGACGATCTCAGTGTCGTGGTACAGGTCGGGCATGAGTTCGCGGCGCAGGGGCTCGAGGAACGTCTTGCCTGCGTGGACTATGTCGCCGCCGATCACCACGACGGGGGGATCGAGCAGGAGCAGGCTCCGGGTCAACCGGGCGATCGCCACCGCGTACTCGACGACGAGCTCGCGGGCCATGCGATTTCCGCCGTCGGCCAATGAGAAGAACTCGCTCAGGCTGGACCCGCGAGCGACCACCTCAGTTTTGATGCGTTGACTCGTCGTCGCCCAGGGCGCGTCCGGTCCGAAGAACTCACCGGCAGCCCCGTGGGCGCCGCGATAGAGCTCACCGTTCAGGATGAGCCCGCAGCCCACGGCCTCGCCGATCAGCAGCCCGACGACATCGAGCGGTCCACCCAGCTGCTTGTGCTCGGCCAGCGCCGCGAGGTTGGCATCGTTCTCCACGATCACCGGGCACGAGAACCTGCTCTGCAGGTCGCGATGCGCGGCATCGCCGGTGAATGAGGGCAGCTCTCCAGAGACCGTGACCTGCCCGCCCTCGGCGACGATACCGCGGACCCCGACGACGACCACCCTCATCAGGTCGGGAGCGAGAGATCGCTCGTCCAGGACCTGGTGCACCGCGGCCTGGACGAATCCGATCGGGTCGGGCTCCTCGTTGATGTCCGCCAGCGGCCACACCTGTCTCATGAGAGCGACCTGGCGCAGGTCGAACACATCCACCGACACCTGTCGGCGTTGCACAGTCACTGCCACGACACAACCGGAACGCGCCGCGAACTGAAATGAACGCGCTGGTCGCCCTCCGCGAGCCGAGCCCTTGGTGTGGCCGGTTTCGAGGACGGTGCCCCGCGCGATCAAGTCGGCCAGGGCCAGTTCGACCGTGGGCCGTGACAACCTGGTGGCCTGTCCGATCGCCGAGATGCCCATGGCCTCGCCAGCGTCACGCAGCAGCCGTAGCACTTGGGATCGGTTGATGTGGCGAAGCAGCGCGGGCTCGGCGCCGTGCACGTCGATCGCCTGGCCCCATGTGGCCATCGTTCTGCCCCTCCGTCCTCATCCGCCGTCGCCGTGGACCTGCTCGACGCTGATACGACTCGACCCTAGCCCTGCTCGTCCTGCGCAGCTGGGAACTCGCGTGGACCTCGTCGCCGCCCGTTGGTGCTGCCACAACTCGATCGAGGTACTCATGACCTTGGTGCTTCCCACACCGTGATGTAGGACATCGCCACGATCATCAGGTTCTGCCAGTCGGTGGCGACGGTGAGTCGGACGTAGCGGGCCGGCCGGGAAGGAAAGGTCACGCCGGCGGCGGCTTGATGGTCGGGCATGGTCCCCGACCACACGACGTCCCACCGCCAGAGATCTGTACTGACCTCGACCCGGACCGAACGGGCTCTCCCTTCGGCGTGGTGGAACTGCTCCACCACTGCTCCGTCCTGTCGCGGCCACACCGTCAGACCCGCGACGTGACGTACGTCCCCGAGATCGATGACCAGCTCATGCGGGGCAACGTCCAACTCGGGCAGGTAGCGAGTGACCCAGTGAGTTTGTGGATGCGGGTCGAGGACGTTGGCGGCGGCCCCGGCCTCGGCGTGGACCTCCTCACTGCTCACCGACACGATGCGACACACGCGTCCCGGCACCGCGGTCAGGTTGTCCTGTGCCGAGCCGACGGCATCGGCTCGCTCGTAGAAGGCGGCCGCGGAGGACGCACCCGGACTGCCCCACAGCCGTTCGGCCAGGATCTGCAGTGGACGGTGGCTGAAATGGTGTATCCATTCGGTGGGATAGCGCTCCGCACGGTCCATCCAGCGCCCTAGCCGGTATCCCATGACACCGTCGGCAACCGGGTAGTGCGCCTGCTCGTACTTCGCCTCGGAGTCCATGTAGCCCTCGAAGCCATGCGGCGACAACCCGCCCGGTGTCGTCGCGTAGCCGGGAGTAACGAAGTTCCCGTCCCAGTTGACCCCGACCGTCTCGTAGCCGTGACGAGCCCACTGCGCGACATCACCGGTCAGCCACTTGTCGACCCTGATGTCGGGTGCGGGAGCGATGCTCGTCGGCTGGTCGTCGTGGGCCCACCACTCCCAGATCTCGACACGTTTGCCGAAACGACGAAGGCTGGCGGCCATGTCGTTGATGAAATCGACCAAGACGTCGCCGGCGTAGGTCATCCGATGTGCCCGGGCATAGCGCACCAGGAACTCGTCTTGGCTGTCCGTGCCCTGGAGTGGCAGCTCGTCGCTGCCGATGTGGATGAACTCACCATGGAAGACCTGCGCCACTTCGGCGAGCAGACCGCGGACGAAGGCACGGACGAAGTCAGAGGTGATGTCGACAGTCCACCCTCCTCCGGCGCCGCCGGGCCAGCCGGTGAAGTCCTGTGTAGTCGATGGTGACCGCAGTCGGGGCTCGTACCGAGTGAGCCAGACCGCATGCCCGGGGAGATCGATCTCGGGAACGATGGTGACCCCCCAGCGTTGGGCATACGCGTCGAGGGCCCGCAGCTCGTCCTGGGTGTAGTGCTCCGGCGATGCCAGCCCTGGGTGCTCCAGGCTCTCGAAGCGAAAGCCGTTCCACTCGCTCAGGTGCAGCTGCAGGCTGTTCATCTTCATCCAGGCCATGCGCCGGATCTCGGACCTCAGGTAGTCCAACGACAGATACTTGCGGCCCACGTCGATCATCTGGCCGCGGACCGGGAAAAGGGGAGCGTCGTGACCGACACCGCGGGGAATGTGACGTCGATGTTCGTCCTGCTTGATCATCTGGAGCAATGACTGGCAGCCGTACAGGAGACCCGAACGGGTGGACGCCACCACGCGCACTGCGTCGCCCACGTCCAGGCGGTAGCCCTCGGGAGGTATCCCGGTCATCCCCGGCACGTGGTGCAGGCCCACCTGTCCGGCGCCGGGTTCGGCGCCATGTTCGAGGCGATGGTGGTGCCCGGTGAAGCGGGCAAGGTCCTCGGCGAAAAGTGCCGCGACATCGAGCGTGTCCTCGTCCGTCGTGATGAGCGCAACCCCGGCGTCGATGTCAAGGCTGAACACGCCAGGACCGGGTGTCCACGAGTGGATGCTGGGCAGGGTCGCCGGCCGATCCGCCGGCTCCAGCAGATAGCGCGACTTCCTCGACTGGTGGTCGGGCGCGACGTGAGGGGCAGACACCCGACGTCCTCTCTGGCTCAGGGGTGGACCGAGCAAGCAGCGCGATGCTCCTGGCGAGGATGAAATCGAAGAACCCGCTGTTTGTCAACGTGGTTACGTATCCTCCTTGAGTATACCGAGGCGGGCACGCGGCCGCTGGCCCGGTGCTGCAGCGCGACGACTTATTCGGGTCGCCGTCGGTGCTGCCTCGGCACCCGCCGGCGCTGTTTTGGCACTCTGAGTCGTCACCCACTGCGTCCGAGCCGGGTGGTACCTCCGGGCAGCTCCCCGGCGGGCGACTGCGGTGACGACCGGCTCAGGCTGAACCCGGTTCGGGCGCGGTGACGTCGAGCCGCGCGCCCGCAATCGCCACACGGTCGCCGATGTCAGCGGACCCCACACCGTCCAGCACGAGGCGGCACAGCCGCACCCGGCCGCCGACCACCTCGAGCGTCACGTCGGTGCCGCCGGTCGTCGGGCGCTGCTCGACTGTGCCCCAGGCATACCCGGTCGACCAGAACCACCGTGCCGCGCGGCCGGCGGCGGCGAAGTGCAGCTCACCCGTGACGCCGTCGTAGCGGAACCCGGTCAATGCGACGACAGCACCCCAGCTGGCCATCGCCCGCACGTAGTGGTGACCGCATTCGGCCTCGTCGAACGGGTTGCGCCGGCGGCCGTCGAAGCGGCTCCGTACCGTCTCGACCACACCCACGCCCTCGTCGCGCAGGCCCTCGCAGATCAGGCCGACGGCGGCGGTGTACTCCAGGCCGGTCCACACCTCGGCGAAGTACGGGAACGGTCGAGCCGGGCGGTTGCCGTGCGGGTACGAGGCGACGACCAGCCCTGGTTCGTCGCCGAGCGCGTAACTGCGACTCGGGTTGAACTGCACGGCCGGGCCGCTCGTACGGGCGTTGTGCCGAACGATGCTGCGCAGCGTCGTGCGGACGTGCTCCGGGTCCAGCAGGTGACCCAGTCCGGCCAGGTGCGCGTGAGCCTGCCCGACGAGCTGGTCGGTGAGGCAGCCGTCGCCGATCTGCAGCTCCGGTTCGGTGAGGTCGCCCGCGCTTGTGCCGGGCATCCGCAGTCCGGGGGCGATCGCTTCCTCCGAAACAGGTGGGCGGATCTCGTGCCGGTAGTACTCGCCGTTGAACAGGTGCTCGTCGATCCAGGAGCTGCCGCGGGCGAACAGGTCGGCGCAGGTGTCGGCGAAGGCGTCGTCGCCGAGGTGCCGGGCCATCTCCTCGCAAGCTCGCAGCGCGGCCAGGTACCACGTTCCGATCTCGGGGTTGGGGCCGAAGTACTCCACGTCCATGGTGTTGTGCTGCGAGCCCTCCATGACGCCGTCGCGGTCGGCGTCCCAGCCGCCGGGGATCCACGCGAACTCCAGTGCCCGGCGCGCCGCGGGCCACAGCGAGCGCAGCAGGTCGTCGTCGCCGGACAGGCGCCACTCGCGGTAGAGCTTGACGATGCAGCCCATCTGGCCGTCGGCCGCGGCCACGCCGTGCTCGCGGGCGCGCTCGAGGGGCAGTTGTAGGCGGAAGCTCATGAGCCCGTCGCCATCGGTCGCGTGCCCGAACTCCAGCTCGCGCATCGATCGAGCCAGCGTGCCGAACAGGTACGGCGTGGCGAGCTCGTAATTCCATACGTGCGTGCAATTGCCGAAGCAACTGCCGGTGCCGTCGAGGCAACCCTCCCATCCGTAGAATCGCCCGTCGGCGGTGCGAAAGCAGGTCTGCGTGCGTAGTGTGCTGATGTTGAACAGCGCGGCTTCCTTCGCCGCCTCCGGTAGGTCGCTGCCGACGAGGGCGTGCACGAACGCGAGGCTGCGCGACTCCAGACTGGATAGGTCGGCTGCCGTCCTGCTCGTGACATCCCAGGCGTCGCCGTAGACGGTGGCGTAGTGATTGCCGACAGTCGCACTGCCGTCCCAGCTGCGGCGGTTCGGGAAGTGCCAGGTGAGTAGGAACGTGTAAGCGTGCGTCTCGCTCGGCGCCAGGGTCCGGCGGGCGACGACGGAGGCGACCGGCTTGTCGGTCGCGGACACGCGCTCGTCGACGTGGCCGTCCGCGGTGAGGTCGTCCCAGAAGTCCAGCAGGTTGCCGCCCCACCGGTGATCGGTCCAGGACGTGCGCAGGCTGACGTCGTCCTCGTCGAGAACGGCGAGCGCCATCGAGCCCCACTGCTCGTGCTCGGAGTCGACGCCGTCGGAGGCGAGCAGCACACCGGTGACGGACGACTGCCGCCGTGTGGTGTTGCGGTTGCCCGCGGCGTCGCCGCCGCCCACGACGTTCTGCACGTTCCCGGCCACCGACACGTCGAGACTGCGTTCGGTGGTGTTCGTTATGACGTAGCGCAGCACGGCCACCGGGATCGAGCTGGCGCTGTCGTCGGCCGGGACGAGCGGATTGAACGCCTGGAGTCGCACGTGCACCGGCACGTCCGGGTCCTGCAGCAGGACCTGCCCGAACGGGTACGCGGCGTGGAACTGCGAGCGCGCGAAGCGCGGCAGGGTGTGGTTCGGCACTGCCGCGCCGTCCGAGCCCTCGTAGAGGACGGGATCCACCGGCCCTTCGAGTGCGCGCACGACCGCGTCGGAGCCGTCACCGTCCGTCGTCGCCGTCCGGACGGCGAAGAAGCTCGACTTCGGCGCCCAGCCCTTGGCCGGGTGGTTCATGATCTCCCAGTCGCGCAGGTCGCCGCGGCCGCCGAGGCTGATTGTCCCGGTCCCGATTCCGCCCAGCGGGAGGGCGATACGCAACGAATGCTCGCCGTCGTACCGGCTCAGCACCGGCCACGCGGTCGTCTGGGATGTCATCGGCGCTCCTTCGTGTACCGCTGTTCGTTCAGGAACGGCCCGCCCGCTCCTCGGCGGTCGGGTCGTTCGGGTCGGACAGACGAAGGTAGCGTGCCGGCGCCGGCCGGGCCGTGCGGTGGGTCGCACGCTCGACAGACGTATCGATGCGCAGTAGCTCCGGTCCGACCGAGTGGGCGTGCGCGACGGCTGCCCCTTCGCGTAGGACCCGGGGCGGGTGGCGACGAAGCCGCACGAGCCCCACCCCTATCCGGACATGCATTCGAAAAGGGCGACTTGCTTCCCGGCGGGACCCTGCGGCCGGACCATGGGCGACGCGGAGCAGCCGCGCCGCGGCTACGCTTGGACGCTGCTCAGCCGTCGTACCGTCAAAGCTGGGAGGCGACCGATGATCACCGCTCCGACCCCGGAGATGCTTTGGGAGAGTTCGGATCCGGACGCGGAACTGCGCCGCCGGTTCGGCTTCGGCAGCGCGGCAGCGGCGGTCGGCTGGGCCGTCGACCTGACCGTCGCCGAGTATGGGATCGAGGTCCGCACCGTCGACCGGGTGGTCATCAGCGCGCAGAACCTGATGGTCTGGGTGACCACCCCCGACCAACGGCTGATAATCAAGATCTGCCGGCTCGCGGTGGCGCACGACTGGCTCACATCCCGCGCTGCCCTGGTCGGCTGGCTCGCCGATCGCGGCCAGCCGGTGGCCCGGCCGCTGATGTCCGTCGGTGGTCATCGACAACTGCTGCAGGACGACAAGTCCGTCGGGATCCAGCCGGTGTTGTCCGGGGGCCTGCTGGACGCGACCGACCATGATCAGGTCCTGGCCGCCGGTCACGCCTTGGCCGCGCTGCACGAAGATCTCGCGGCCTGGCCGGACGCGTCCCGGCTCGAGAACGTCGGACCGGTTGCCGGCGGGCGGGGCAAGCTGTGGGCCCTGCCGGAGGGGCTGGCCGAGTCCGTACCGCGGGAGCTGCTCGATCGCCTCGACCGGCGGATCGCCGAGCTGCCCGAGCTGCCCGATCGGCAGCCGGTGCACACTGACTTTCGCGGCGCCAACCTGCTCTGGCAGGGCACGGCAATCAGCGGCGTGCTCGATTTCGAGGAGGCCCGCCTGGACCCGGCGGTCATGGACCTGGCCCACGCCGTTTGCCTGCTCGGCACGTGGTATCACAACTGGCAGCCGATCTCGCCCGAGGCGCAGCAACTCCTGATCGACACCTACATCGATCGCCGCCCCCTCACCGATGCCGAGCAAGCCTGGCTCCCGCCCCTGATCGCCTGGGGCATGCTCGGCTTCGGCTGGTACCCCGAAGCCGACCGCTGGCTCTGAGACTCACGACGCAGCCGAGGTCCCGCACGGGGCCGACTCAGCTGAACACCCTGAAGTACCCGAACGCGCAGCATCGGCTGGATGTTACTGAGGAGACCGGCTGCGACGCGGTGGTCGAAGGCCTACGTGGCGTGGACTCGAGGGTGATTCCAGAACACCGGACCGGGATGTCGACGTCACGGCCGCGAGCGGAATCAGCCGGTGTCGGGCCGGGCCAGGACGACGAGGTTCTGAGAATAGCCGCCGCCGTCGTCATCGAACGGCCCGGTACACGTGATCACCGCGAGCCGCCTGGGGCCTGCGCGTGAGAACACGTCTGCCGGCAGATCGTCTTTGTGCACGTGGATCAGATCGCTCACGATGTAACGGTGGACCTGCCCGTCGGTGGTCGCGACGCTGATGGGCTCACCGACGGGCAGGCCGGCGAGATGGGCGAAGATCCCTGCTCCGTGCTCGGCCGTGTCGACGTGTCCGGCGACGACGACGGTGCCGGCTGGGTCGCCCGGCGCTGCGCCGGGCGCCCACCATCCGCCGACATGCGGCGGCGCCGGCAGCTCCATGCTGCCGTCGGGCAGCATGGAGACCGGTTCCAGCGGGATGTCCTGGCCGGCCATGGTCAACACCGTCGGCGCTGCTGCGGCAGTCACCTGCGCCGCGGGGGCCGGCGGGTGTGCCGGCACCGCTGTGGAGGGTGTCGATGGCGACCGTACCGGCATATCCGTGTTGGACCGCTCGGCGACGATTCGCTCCCCGCCCCGGCTGTCGGCCGGTGATGCGAGCTGCGTCACGCCAGCCGCGAGCATCGCGATGCCGGCCGCAACCCCCGCGCAGGCAACGGCTCGCCCCACGCCGGAGCCGGTGAGCCAGCGGATCATGCTCGGCGTCGTAGCGCGGCCCCGCTGACGGCGAGCACGACCAGACCACAGCCGGCAAGCACCCAGGGCAGCATGCCGACGCCATCCGCACTGGCGGCATGACCGCCCATGCCGGCGTGGACACCATGTGGTGCGGGCGCGTCACCGGACTGCAGCATCGTCAGATGCTTCTGGATGACCGGGCCGGCCTCCTCAGCCAGCGCGATGACATCGGCCGCGGTGCCCTGCTGTATCTCCTGCTCACCGAGCGTCAGAGCGGCCTGATGAGCGGCGATCTGCAGCTGCGTCCAGGCCTGGTCGAACGCCGCACCTTGCTGGGCTGTGACATCGGCGAGCTGGGCCTGCTGCTCGGCGGTGGGCTCGGCCGGCAGCTGAACTCCGTGCGCGTCAGCGACCTGGCGCAACGACTCGTCGAGCATCGTGTGGTCGGTGATGAGAATCTGGCCCTGGGCGCGCACCAGCTCGGTGCTCGCCTGGTCGACGGCGGCCTCACCGGAGGCGATCTCGGCCAAATTGTTCTGATGGGCGGCCACCAGGAAGGCCTGGTCCTGCTCGGACAACTCTTGTTGTCCCTGTGCGTACGCCGTCGTCCCAGCCAGCATCAGGACAAGCGCTCCAGCACCAACTGCCGCCAGTCGTCGGATATGCACAATGGCCTCCTCTCACGGCCGGATCCGTAACAACAGGCGCTATGCCCACGAAGCCGCCCTTCATGCAGCTGACCGAGGCGCCGTCGGACGGGCGCCCACGCCGGGGAAGGCGCCCTGGCCGGGGTGTGTCCGGGGGGCGTGAGGATGAGATGGTCGCGGCGTTCGGCTTTCGCGGTCGCCGGCCGGGCGTGGTCGTCGTAACGACGACGGGGAGAGGGCCGGATCGTCCGGGGGGTCAAAGGTGCTACCTTTTATCCTGACCCCGCCCGCCCACCGAGGAGAGTGACATCGCGCCATGGATCTGCGGCTCCTCGTCCCGAACACCATCGACGGCCGGCTCACGCTCCCCGACGGCGTCGTGGCTGAAATCTACGACGTCGCAGCGCCCGTCGATGTCCGGATCGAGACCGCCGACGCCCTGGTGGCGTGGGGCAGCTCGCGCGAGTGGATGCGGACGGCGGCTGAGCGGATGACACAGGTGCGGTGGGTGCAGTCGCTCGGCGCCGGGGCCGAGCAGGTGCTGGCCGCGGGGTTCGGCCCGGGCGTGGTGCTCACCTCGGGCGTCGGGCTGCACGACCAACCGGTAGCCGAACACGCGCTCGCGCTCATCCTTGCTGCCGCGCGACGGCTGGACCTGCTGCGCGACGCGCAGGTGCGGCACACCTGGAGCGACCGCGGCGGCCGGCAGCCGGGCGACGACGCGCCGGAGTTCAGCACCCTTCGGGGGCGCCGCGTCGCCATCTGGGGCTTCGGCGGAATCGGACGCACGCTCGCCGGGTACCTGTCGATGCTCGGCGCCGACGTCGTGGGGATCGCCCGCGACAAGGGTCGGCGCGATGGCTTCGACGTCCTGGACGGCGCCGACGTCGACGCGCTGCTGCCGACGGTCGACGTCCTCGTCCTCGCGCTGCCGGGCGGCGACGAGACTCGGGGACTGGTCGACGCGGAGCGCCTCGCGTTGCTGCGTCCCACGGCCTGGATCGTCAACGTCGGCCGCGGCACGGTCGTCGACGAGCCGGCCCTGATCAACGCACTGCGAGCCGGCGTCATCGCGGGGGCCGCGCTGGACGTCTTCGAGACCGAGCCGCTGCCGGCCGGATCACCGCTGTGGGACCTGCCAGGCGTCATCGTCTCCCCGCATGCGGCGGGCGGTCGACCCCTGGGGTACGCGGCCTTGATCGAGCACAACGCCCGCGCGCTGCTCGGCGCCGCGCAGTGGCGGAACCGGATCGAGCGTTGAGGTGCTCATCGTCGGGTGAGCCGGGATCGAGGTGGCAATGATGGTGGCGACAGTTCTCCACTCGCGGGTCGTGAACGCGCTGGGCTCCGACATCGTGGGCGGGCGCCTCGCCGTCGGTACGGCGCTCACCCTGGAGGGGATCCAGGCGCGGTTCGACGTCTCACGCACCGTCGCGCGCGAGGGCATGCGCATCCTCGAGGCCATGCACCTGGTCACGTCCGAGCGGCGCAACGGCATCGTGGTCCAGCCGGCAGAGTCCTGGAACGTGTTCGACCGCCGGGTCATCCGCTGGCGCCTCGACTCCGAGACCCGCCCCGCGCAGTTGCGCTCGCTGACGGAACTGCGCATCGGCATCGAGCCGTTCGCCGCCCACCTTGCCGCGGCGCGCGCCACAGAGGACGAGAAGGACGCACTTCGTCAGGCGGCCGGTGAGATGCGCGTGTTCGGCGAGGCCGGCCGGCTCGACCGGTACCTGGCGGCCGACATCGCGTTCCACCGCACGGTCCTGCGCGCCAGCCACAACGAGATGTACGTGGCCCTGATCGAACCGGTCATCGAGGCGGTGTCCGAGCGCCCGCTACACGGTCACAGCCACGCCTATCCGGTACCGGCCGCGATGGATCTGCACGAGGCCGTCATGCTGGCCATCGCCGACGGCGACGGTGCTGCCGCCGAGTCGGCGATGCTCGGCATCCTGAGCGACGTGCGCTCCGGCATCGGCGCGGCGCTGCCCGACGGCGACGCGACCGCCGGCTGACCTGACCGCCGGCTGACGTGACCGCGGCTGAGAGCGTCAGCGGAAGGGCATGGCCCACGACGCGGTGTGCAGCTCGCTCTCCGCGCGCCACCGGGCGATCGCAGCCAGCAGCCGGGCCCGGTCCGCGGCATACGCGGGGTCGTCCCAGCGGTTCGTCTCCTCGTGCGGGTCCGTTCGCAGGTCGAAGAGCTGGCCCTCCTCGGAGTCCACGAACATCACCAGCTTCGTCGACTCGTCGCGGACCATCGTCATGAGCGCGGTGCCGGTCAGGATGCGGTCGCGCGCGTGCTCGGCGAACACGTACTCTCGTCCGGCCCACTCATCACCGGTCAGTGCGGGAACGAGCGACTGCGCCTCCATCCACGGTGGCGGCTCGATGCCGGCGAGCTCGAGCACCGTGGGTCCCAGGTCCATGACCGAGGTGAGGCCGTCGAGCTGCCGGCCAGCGGCGACCCGGCCCGGGTTCCAGACGATGGCCGGGACGCGGACGCTGGGGTCGTACATCGTCCATTTCTGGCTGTGGCCGTGGTCGTTGAGACAGTCGCCGTGGTCGGACGTGAACACGATGACGGTGTTGTCGAGGACGCCGCGGGCCTCGAGCGCGTCGACCAACAGCCCGAGCTGATGATCGATCATGGTGACGTTCGCCAGGTAGTGCCGGCGTTGTCGCGCCAGCTGCTCCGGTGACGGGTTCTCGAGGTGGACGATCCCGTCGTGGTCGATGCCGAGGTGGTCCTGGCGGAGCTCCTTGAGGGCGGCCGGCTGGCTAGCCAGGTCCGTCGGTGTCATGTGCGGCAGCTCGACGTCGCGCCCGTCGTACATCGCCAGGTACTCGGGGGTCGGGTCGTACGGTGGGTGTGGCCCGGGGAAGCCGACCTGGAGGAAGAACGGCTCGTCGCCGGTATAGCGCTCCAGCCAGAGCTCGGCCAGCCGGCCGACGAAGTTGTCCGAGTGCAGGTCCTCGGGGCCCTCCCACGCGAAGGCACCGAGGCTTTCGGCGTAGTCGGGGCGGGAGCGGAGGATCTTCCGGTCCGGTTTCGCGACGCCAGCGGTCCACAGCGCCTTGTCCCACTGGTCCAGGAAGAAGGGCAGCCGGGGGTTGCTGCGGTCCTTGTTCTCCACGACGTGGCGCTCATGGAACCCGAGCGGCGTCTCATACGGGATCGTGTGCATCTTCCCGACGTTCACGCACCGGTAGCCACGGTCGGCGAGCGACTCGACCCACGAGTGCGACCAGCTGTCGTTGTTGCGCCAGACGCCCGTGCTGTGCGGGTACATCCCGGTGAAGAGGCTGGCCCGCGACGGCGTGCACGACGGGGCCGTCACGTAGGCCCGTGTGAACGACGTGCCCTCGCGGACGAGCCGGTCGAGGGTCGGCGTGATCGCCTGCTCGTGACCGAGCGCGCCGATCGTGTCGAACCGCTGCTGGTCAGTGATGACGAAGAGAAAGTTCGGTCGCGAATCTGCCATGGGTCCTCTGCCTCGAGGCGGCGTGTGCCGGACGGGTCGGGTCCGGCGAAAGATAACACCATTGGTTCGCCAGGTTAAAGATTGCACCTGTTAAATCAATGGTGTTACTTTACGCCGCATGACTGGCGTACCCGTTCACGACGAGCAGAGCGAGCCCGCACGGCCGAACATCATCGTCTTCGTCTCCGACGACCACGGGTACGGCGACCTCGGCATCATGGGGTCCGAGACAGTGCACACCCCGCGCCTGGACGACCTCGCTCGATCGGGCGCGCTGCTGACGTCGTGGTACGCCAACTCGCCCGTCTGCTCCCCGTCGCGGGCGAGTCTGCTCACCGGCCGGTACCCCGGCAACGCCGGCGTCCGCTCGATCCTGCAGGGCTACCGGACGACGCCCGGGCTGGCGCCGCAGGTGCCGACCCTCGCGACAGCCCTGCGCGAGCTCGGGTACCGCACCGAGTTGATCGGGAAGTGGCATCTGGGCCTGACGGTGGAGTCGCGTCCCGAGGCGCACGGCTTCGAGGCGTCGTTCGGGCACCTCGCCGGCGCGATCGACTACTACTCTCACATCCACTACAGCCCCAACAACCGGCGCGTGCCCATGAATGGGCGGACCTACTTCGGCGCCCCCATCCACGACCTCTGGGAGAACGGCGTCGAGGTCTACCACGACGGCGAGTACATGACCGAACTGGTTCGCGACCGGGCGGTCGACGCCGTCCGCACGGCCGGTTCGGACCGGCGCCCGTTCTTCCTCTACGTGCCGTTCAACGCGCCGCACTATCCGCTGCATGCGCCGGAGAATTACAAGGAGCCGTTCCGACACCTGCCGTGGCCGCAGATGATCATGGCGGCGATGATCAGCGCCATGGACGAGGCGATCGGCCGCATCGTCGACGAGCTGGAGCGGCAGGGCCTGCGGGAGAACACTGTCATCCTCTTCACGTCCGACAACGGCCCGTCCCGCGAGATCCGCAACTGGCTCGACGGCGGCCAGGACGCCTATCCCGGCAGCAGCGCCGGCCCGCTGAAGGGACACAAGTTCAGCCTGTTCGAGGGCGGCATCCGTGTGCCCGGGATCGTCAGCTGGCCTGCGCGGATCCCTGCCGGGCAGCGCATCGACGAGCCGCTGGCGGCCATGGACGTCTTTCCCACCGTTCTGGCCGCGGCCGAAGGAGACACCTCGGGCTACGAGCTCGACGGCACCGATGTGCTGCCGGTTCTGGCCAATGGCGCCGGCACACCGCACCAGGCGCTCTTCTGGGAGCAGGGGGAGCAGACCGCCGTCCGGCAGGGACGGTGGAAGCTCACGCTCAACGGGCAGCTGGAGGAGTCGCTCCCGGCCGAGGACCCGGTGTTCCTGGCCGACCTCGACGACGACCTCGGCGAGACCCGGAACCTCGCCGACGACCTGCCCACCGTGGTCGCCGAGCTCCGCGACGCGGCCGACGATTTCCGCGCGGGCATCGAGAAGCGATGGGCCGAGGAGTGGCTGCCCGCGATCCCGGACTACGACACCCACGTCTTCCCGTCCGGAGTGTCGAAATGAGATGCGAGCGGCCCTAGCCGGCTCCGTCCCGGATCTGTCAACGACGACGAAGGGAACCCAGATGCGCACCCTGATCACCACGACCGGCGTCCTCGCCGCGATGGTCGCGCTCGTCAGCTGCGGCCAGACGCAGAACAGCGCGAGCACCGACGACTACCCGGACCGGCCGATCGACCTCATCATCCCGGTTCCCGCGGGTTCGTCAACCGACGTCTCGACCCGCTTCGTCGTGCCCTGCATCGAGGAGGAGCTCGACGCGACCATCGTGGTGGAGAACCGCGACGGTGGTGGCGGCGCGGTCGGCAACGGACTGTTCGCTCAAGCAGAGGCCGACGGTTACACGCTGGTCTCCACCAGCGTCGGCAACGCCGTCGTCCCGCCCATCGCCGAAGGCGGTGTTGGCTACGAGCCGGACTCCTTCCTGCCCGTCGGCATGATCGGGCAGGCGCCGGTGGTGCTCGTCGTCGCGGCGGACTCGCCGTACACCAGCGCGGAGGAGTTCTTCGCTGGCGCCGCGTCCGAGCGGCTCGTCGTGGGCATCCCCGGGCCCACGAGCGTCCCGGGCATCTCGATCACAGCCCTGACCAGCACCCAGGACCTGCAGCTCGAGGCGGTGCCGTTCACCGGCAACGGCAACACCATCCAGGCGCTGCTCGGTGGTGAGGTCGACGCCGCGTACCTGTCCGCCGACGGCGGCGTCACCCTGCCGCGCATCCAGTCCGGCGAGGTCGTCGCGCTCGCCACCGCCGTCGACGAGCCGGCCCCGTCCCTTCCCGACGTCCCCACGCTGGTGTCGCTCGGGTTCGACGGGCTGCCCCTCGGCGACTCGTTCTGGTTCCTGGCGACCCAGGTCGACACGCCAGAGCCGATCGTGACGACGCTCGAGGGCGCCATGGAGACGTGCATGTCGAACGGCGACATCCAGGCGCAGATCGGCGAGGGCGTCGCTCCGCCCGAGTTCATCCCGGGCTCGGACGTTCAGGAGATGCTCGAGACGGCCGCGAGAGGCTACGAGGAGTTCCTCCAGTGACCGATGCCGAGGTGATCGGCCACCGCGACGGCGAGGTCGACCCGGCGCCGAGCCCGCGCTTCGTACGGGCCTGCTTCGCCGTCCTCTTCGCGGCCGCCGCCGGCCTCACCGTCTCGGTCCGGCTCACCATGCCGGTCGGCAGCATCGCCAACACCGAGCCCGGGTTCTGGCCGTTCTGGGTCGCGCTGCTCACGACGCTGCTCCTGGGATTCGCGCAGGTGCGCCCAGCGATCCTGCTGGACCGGGCCGAGGCCATCACCGGTGCCGAAGCGCGCGGCCTGGCGCTGGCGCTGCCGGTCCTGCTGCTGGCGGTTCCGGCACTGGGACAGCTGGGGGTGGCGACCACCACCGCGTTCGTCACCCTCTACTGGTGCAAGGCCGTGGTCGGGTCCTCATGGCGCACCAGTGTCGTGACCGCAGCCGCGGCCTCGGCCGGCATCCTCGTCATCTTCCTCTACCTCCTCGACGTTCCGTTCCCGGCCGGAACGCTGACCGGCTTCTAGGAGCTCCACGTGGACATCCTCGAGGGACTGCTGCACGGCCTGGAAGTGGCACTGTCCGTGCAGAACCTGCTGTTCGTGCTGCTCGGCGTCACGGTCGGCATGATGGTGGGTGTCCTGCCCGGGCTGGGGCCGGCCCCGACGGTGGCCCTGCTGATCCCGCTGACCTTCACCCTGGACGGGCCCACGGCGATCATCCTGCTGGCAGGTGTCTACTACGGCGCGATGTACGGCGGGACCATCACGTCAGTGCTGCTGCGCATCCCCGGCGAGGCGGCCTCCGTCGTCAGCACCATGGACGGCCACGCCATGGCCCGGCAGGGGCAGGCCGGCAAGGCCCTCGGGCTGGCGGCGATCGGGTCCTTCGCCGGCGGGCTGTTCGCCACCGCCTGCCTGATCCTGTTCTCGCCCACCCTGGCCGACTTCGCCCTCGGCTTCGGCTCGCCCGAGTACGCCGTACTGGCCCTGCTGGGGCTGTTCCTCGTGGCGTACACGTCCGCGGGTACCACCCTCAAGTCACTCGTGGCCATCGGCATCGGGTTGCTGGTCGCCTCGGTGGGCCCCGACCCCATCACGGCCAGCCCGCGCTGGACGCTCGGCGTCCCCGACCTACTCGGTGGATTCGAGATCGTCGCCATCATCATGGGCGTGTTCGGACTTTCGGAGCTGCTGGTCAACATCACCGAGAGCCGGCGGCCGACCTCCGTGACCCGGACGATCGGACGGGTGCTCCCGACCGGCCGTGACATCGCCGACAGCGCCGGCGCCGTCGGCCGTGGCTCGGTGATCGGCACCGCTCTCGGGCTGATCCCCGGCGGCGGAGGCGTGCTGGCGTCGCTCGTCTCCTACGGCGTGGAGCGACGGGTGTCGAAGCAGCCGGAGGAGTTCGGCTCCGGCGTCCCGCAGGCGGTGTCCGGGCCGGAGACCGCGAACAACGCCGCGAGCATCTCCACCTTCATCCCGCTGCTCACCCTCGGCTTCCCGCCCAACGGCGTACTCGCTGTCATCTTCGGAGCCCTGCTGATCCAAGGGGTGACCCCGGGGCCGGAACTGATCGGCGACCACCCCGACATCTTCTGGGGCGTCGTGGTTTCGATGGTGATCGGCAACCTCGTGCTGCTCGTCATGAACATCCCGCTGCTGCCCGTCTTCGTGAAGATCGCGCAGATCCCACCGGGCACCATGGCGACCATCACCGTCGCGATTCTCGTCATCGGCGCATACAGCATCAACGGCAACCCCTTCGACGTCGCGGTCATGATCGGCGCCGGATTGGTGGGCTATCTGCTGCGCAAACTCGGAATCCCACCGGCGCCGCTCGTCCTCGCCTTCATCCTCGGCCCGATCTTCGAGACGAACTTCCGGCGCTCCCTCGTGGTCTCCGACGGGAACATCACGGTCTTCGCGTCGTCGCCGGTGGCCGTGGCGCTCCTCGTCGTCCTCGGCGTCGTCATCGTGACCGCGGTGACCGGGCGCCTGTGGCGCATGCGGTCAGCCCGTCCGGGGCACGCTGGCGAAGAACGGGCCCGTCGCCTCCCATAGGTTCGAGTCAGCCGAGTCCAACGCGCTCACCCCGCGTCCGCATGAACGCCTTGTCGGGCTCGGCAGCCACGCGCTTCGCCAGGACGGCATCGGGCTTCGTCAACCGCGCAGCCGGGCGTCGGCGCGCTGTTGAACGAGTGTCGGGGGACACCCGCCCCGGTCGCGGCCGGGGCCCGGCGTGATCTTCAGCAAACGATCGTTCGATGACGGTGACGCGAAGCAGCTAGGCGACCCAACGTCGGAGTCGGGTTGCGTCGCTCGTCGGTATGGTGCGGGAATGAGTGACGATCCCGGCGCGGTCGTGCGGACCGGATACGACGCCGCTATGTCGTCCTACGCACGCCTCGAGCAGGCTCGGTGGCCACGGAAACGATGGCTGGGCGGGTTGACGACGCTGCTCACGCCGAACGCCGAGGTCCTCGACCTGGGGTGCGCCACCGGCGTGCCGACCGTCGCCGATCTCGCCACGACGTTCCGCGTCACAGGCGTTGACATCTCGCCGGCACAGATCGAACAGGCCAGGGCCAACGTTCTGGCTGCCACCTTCATCTGCGACGACCTACGGACTGTCGACTTCACCGACGGCCGATTCGACGCGGTGGTGTCGCTGTACACGTTCGACCACGTGCCACGTGATCAGCACGGCACTCTCCTGGTCCGTATACACCGATGGCTGCGCCCGGGCGGCTACCTCCTGCTCAGCATCGAGGACGCCGACGAACCCGGCCGAACGGTCGAGTGGCTCGGGGTTGACATGCACTTCAGCATGTTCGACGCCCAGCGCACCCGCCAGCTGGTGGTGGATGCTGGCTTCGTCATCGTCCGGACCGCCGTGGAGACGCAGACCGAGGGCAACACCGAGATCCCCTACACCTGGATCCTCGCCCAAAGGGCGCCTGAAGAGCGAGTCGCCAACAAACGATCGCCTGTTGACGCCCCGACTCAGTCCACGCAGCGGTTGGGGTGATCGACCGTGCGGCGGTGACCGGGACGCCCGTAGTCCGAGCTCGACTTACGGTGACGGGGTATCAGTGGGTGCATGGGGAACACGGGGGAAGATCCGATGCCGCCCACGGTGGAACCGATGGCCGCGATGCTCTCAGCCGCGTTGCCGGAAGACGACGACGCCTGGGGCTATGAGGTCAAGTGGGACGGCATACGCACCATCGCCAGAGTTCGGGACGGGCAGCTGCGGCTCACCAGCCGCAGTCTGCGCGACCTCACCGGCGCCTATCCGGAGATCGGCCGGCTCGCCGCTGCGCTCCTCGACCGGCGGGCGGTCCTGGACGGAGAGGTCATCGCGCTCGATGCCAAGGGCAGGCCCAGCTTCCAGCAGCTACAGCCGCGGATGAACGTCAAGGCGGAGTCGGTCACCCCGCGGCTGATCAAGGACACACCGGCCTACTACATGATCTTCGACCTGCTGTACCTGGACGGCCGGTCGCTGCTGCGGGTGCCGTACGAAGACCGCCGGGCCGAGCTGGAGAAGCTGATCGTGCCGGACGGCTCCTGGCAGGTGCCCGCCTACGTTGCCGGAGGCGGCGCGGACTTCCTCCAGGCGACGGCCGACCAGAAGCTCGAGGGCATCGTGGCCAAACGGCTGCGCAGCCGCTACGAGCCCGGGAAACGCTCCCGCGACTGGTTGAAGATCAAGAACTCTCGGCGGCAGGAGTTCGTGATCGGCGGCTGGCTGGAGGGTGAGTCGTCCTTCAAGAGCTTCCTCGGCGCGTTGACGGTGGGCTACTACGACCCGGACGGGGCGTTCCGCTACGCCGGTCGTGTCGGCACCGGCATGAGGCTGACCGAGCGGCGGCGACTGAAGGCCGAGCTGGCGCCACTGGCCGTCGAGGAAAGCCCGTTCGTCGGTACCCAGCCGGACAAGGCCGGCACTCACTTCCTGCGTCCGGAGGTGGTGTGTGAGGTCGCGTTCGCCGAGTGGACCCGAGAGGGCACACTGCGCCACCCCTCCTACAAGGGCATCCGCACAGACAAGCCGGCCCGCGACGTCGTCCGCGAGGACCCGGCCTGACCTCTGTCGGAGCGTACCGGCCACTGCTTCTGGGTACCGGTGGTGCAGGACCACCCGGACGTGCGAAGGGAAAGCCATGGCGACGGGCGACATTCACACCGTGCCGCGTGGCGATGAGTGGGTGAACATCGTCGAAGGCGACGAGACTCCGCTCAGCTCCGCCACGACCCAGGACGAGGCTGCCGCGAGCGGCCGCCAGTACGCGCGCGAGCGCGGCGTGGAGCACCGGGTTCACCATGCCGACCGCACCATCGGTGATCGCAGCACCTACCCGCGCGGCCGTGACCCGCGGGACATACCGGGGTGACGTCATGGTCGCGCTGAACGTGGTGCTCACCGAACCGCCCGGCCACGACAGCTGTTTCGTCGAGGTCGAGACTGATGACGGGAAGTCGGTCCGCGTCGGCGAATGGCGGCAACTCGACAACGGTGACTGGGCCCTGCGGCTCACAGCGGAC
This sequence comes from Jiangella asiatica, assembly GCF_004349065.1. Classification (GTDB taxonomy): domain Bacteria; phylum Actinomycetota; class Actinomycetes; order Jiangellales; family Jiangellaceae; genus Jiangella; species Jiangella asiatica. The sequence goes on along the minus strand of NZ_SMKZ01000010.1, from coordinate 30,730 downwards.
GACCTGGTCGACGCGCTCAGCGAGTCCGAGCAGCTGCGGGCGGCGATGCTGCAACGTTGGGCAGAGATCCGGCCCCAGCCTGCCGAGCGACTGCGCGGACTGCTGACCCGCAGGGGACGTCACCGGAATCAACGCCTCGACGCCGCGTAGGCGCAACATTTGTCACCATCATCGACTCCGGCACCCAAGGGCCATCATGATCCCTTGGTCAGGGCGTCCGCGGCTACGCCTACAACTTGTCGGTCAGCCGTCCTGGGCGGGCGAGCCGGCCCTCGATCATCAGCAGCACCTGTTCGAAGTGGTAGTCCATGGCGCTGATCGCTCGCGCAGGATCACGGCTCGTGATCGCCGTCAGGATGTCGGCGTGAATCTGCTGGACCGTGTCGATATGCCCGGCGTCGATCCACACGTCCAGGCCGCGCTCGATGGAGGCACGCAGCGGTATGCGGATAGCCTCGACGAGGTGCGCGAGCATCGCGTTCTGTGAGGCGCGCGCGATGGCGAGGTGGAAGGCGGTGTCCAGCTCCGCGTAGCGGCCAGGGTCGCCGGTCTCCTGGCCCATGGCGTCCACGAGGTCGCTCAGGTTTGCGGTGTCGTCGGCGGTGGCGCGGCTCGCTGCCAGGCGGGCGACCTCGACCTCGACGCCGCGCCGCACCTCGAGCAGCTCGATGGTCGAGACGTCCTTCAGGCGGGTGGCGAAGCTGAAGTAGGTGGCCAGTGGGGTCGAGGTGAGGGGCCTGATGACCGATCCGACGCCGTTGACGATCTCGACCACGCCGTGGACCTGGAGTGAGCGCAGCGCCTCGCGGACCACGGCACGGCTGACCCCGAACTGAGCGGCCAGCTCGGCCTCCGGCGGCAAGGTCTCACCGGGCTTGATCGTCCCCCGCTCCACGTCGGTGAGCAGTGACTCGATGACGAGATCGGGCAGGCTCTGCCGCTGGACGCGCCGAGTGTTCCCTTCCACCATACGCGGAAGTATAGCAAGCGAGCTATCGGACAGCTTGACAGCTAGACTTGTTCGGATACAGACTTCCGATCGAGCCGAGTCACGAGGCCGGACGCCTGGCTGTCGGTTGCGGCGGCGTTCGACAGAGGGAGGGCTGGTGCGCATACGTAGCGTCACCACAGCGGTCGTGGAAGCGAACTTCGACTGGACCATCGTGCGCATCGAAACCGATGGCGGGCTGGTGGGCTGGGGTGAGTCATTCTTCGCTCCGGGCCTGCCGCGCATCGCCGCCGAGCTGGGCGAGTTGCTCATCGGCCAGGACCCGCGTGACATCAACCGCCTGATCGGCCGGCTCTACGCGGCCGGTTCGGGTGCCGGCTCGGCCGGCGGGATGTTGCTGAACGCGATCTCCGGACTCGACGCGGCGCTGTGGGATCTGACGGCTCGTGCTCTGGACACACCGCTCTGGCGGCTTCTCGGTGGCCGGTTCCACGACGCCGTGCGGGTCTACGCCGACTGCCATGGCTCGTCGGCGCTGACGAGCCTGGGCCCGCTGCTGCAGACGCGACCGTCGCCGTGGGCCCTCGACGCCGACGACGGCTCCGGCCGCAGGACCGGCATCACGCTGTTCGAGCCGGGCGCGGAGACCGAGCCGCTCGACCTGGACCGGGTGACGAAGAACGCGGCCGCGGCCGTGCACCTGGGGTTCGACGCGGTGAAGTTCGACGTCGACGTGCCCGGCCTGATCCCCACGCCTGAGGGAAGCCGCCGGTTGCCGGCTGCGTCGGTGGAGCTGCTTGGCGAGCTGATCGCCGCCATCAAGCTGGGCCTCGGTGGTGCTGCCGAGTTCGCGCTGGACTGCCACTGGCGGTACGACCTCCCCACGGCGCGCACCATCGCCGAGAGGTGCGCGGGTGAAGGCCTGCTCTGGCTGGAGGATCCGCTGGCCGTGGAGAACGGTGACGGACTGCGCGAGCTGGCCCGCTCCACCTCGGTCCCACTCGCCACCGGGGAGAACCTGAGCCGCTGGGCGGGGTTTGCGCCGCTCATCCGCGATCAGGCGGTCGCCGTCGTGACGCCGGATCTGGGCAAGGTCGGCGGCCTGGCCGAAGCGCGCCTGATCGCCCAGACTGCCGACGTCAGCGGCCTGTCCGTCGCGCCGCACAACATCGCCGGCCCGGTCGGCACCGCCTTCGCCGCCCAGGTCTCGGCCACGTTCCCCAACCTGCTCGCGCTGGAGTACCACGCGATGTCCGTGCCCTTCTTCGACGACCTGATCGGCGGTCCGCTCATCGTCGGCGGGCGGATCGCCATGAGCGACCGGCCCGGCATCGGCGTGGACGTCGACGAAGCCGCCGTCCGGCGGCACGCCAAGCCGGGGGAGCCCGTGTTCGGCGCGAGCGCACCGCGGTGACAGCCGATGTCTGAGATGACGGCGGTCGCCTGGCACGGGCGCGGCGATGTGCGGGTCGGCCCATGGCCCCTCGCCGATGCCCTGCCCGACGGCTGGGTGCGGCTCGAGGTCGCGTGGTGCGGGCTGTGCGGTTCGGACGTCGCGGAGTACGCCAGCGGGCCGGTGGTGGTCCCGACCCGTCCGCATCCGCTGTCCGGCCGGCAGGCCCCACTGGTGCTGGGCCACGAGATCTCCGGAATGGTCGTGGCAACCGGGACCGGCGTGACCGGCCTTGCCGTGGGTGACGCGGTGGTCACCGACACGCTGATCGGGTGCGAGACCTGCGCCCACTGCCGCCGCGGGGACGTGAATCTCTGCCGGCTGCTCGCGGCGGCGGGCCTCTCCGCCGACGGCGGGCTGGCCGACTACGTGGACGTGCCGGCGGCGACCTGCGTGCCGCTGCCGGCGCACGTGCCGCTGGACGTCGCCGCGCTCGCCGAGCCGCTGGCCGTCGCGGTGCGGGCGCTGGACAGGGCCGGGCCACTCGACGGCGCGGACGTGGTCGTGCTGGGTGCGGGAACGGTGGGCTCGCTCATCGCCCTGCTCCTCGAGGCGACTCCGGCGCGCTCGCTCGTCGTGGCCGAGCGGCGCGCGGCGCAGCGTGGGCTCGTCGGGCGGCTGACGGCTGCCCACGTCGTCGAGTCCCTGGGCGCTTCGCCGCCGCGGCCCGACCGGCGGGTGGTCGCGTTCGAGTGCACCGGCAGCTCGGCCGCTCTCAACGAGCTCATCGCCGGGCTCCCCGCGCATTCCCGCATCGTCGTGGTGGGTGTCCACGGCCACCGCACCCCGACCGACCTGCACACCCTGGTGCACCGCGAGCTCGACTTGAACGGCTCGCTCTCCCACAGCAGAGCCGACTTCCGCCGCGCCGTCATCGCGCTGGGCGACGACCCCGGGCGGTACGAGCCGCTCATCACACATCGCATCGGCTGGACCGACGTGCCCATCGGGCTGCACGAGCTGGCCGGCGCACAGACCACGGCGGGCAAGGTCCTCGCCGGACCCGAAGGAGACCGATGGACGACGTAGCGGCTCGGCTCAGCGCCCTGTACTCGGCGGTCGTCTCCGACGCCCTCGACGAGATCGGCATCCGGCACGCGACCATGACACCGGTGCTGCACGGCCTGGGCACCCCAGTGCGGATGGTTGGGCAGGCGGCGACGCTCGAGGTCGTCGCCGTCGACGAGGTGCCGGAGGAGCGATACACCGTCCAGTTCGGTGCCGTGGACCAGCTCCGCGAGGGCGAGATCATGGTCGTGGCCGCGCCGAACGTGGCCAGCGCGTTCTGGGGCGAGCTCATCACCACCAGAGCCATGGTCAACGGCTGCGTCGGCGCCGTCGTCGACGGCTACAGCCGCGACCTGCATCGGATCCGTGGCCACGACTTCGGGCTCTGGGCGAGGGGAACCCACCCGGCGGACTCGGCCGGTCGCCTGGAGGCTGTCCGCGGCCGGGTCCCGGTCACCTGTGCAGGGGTCCGCGTCGACCCTGGCGACTACGTCCTGGCCGACGTCGACGGCGTCGTGGTCGTGCCGGCAGGGGTGGTCGCGGACGTCCTCGAACTGGCCGAGGAGAAGGCCCGGACCGAGAACACGGTGCGGGAGACGCTGCGGGCCGGCGCCACCATCACCCAGACCTATGACGAATACGGTGTCATGTGACGACGTTGCCGATCGAGGACCCGAAACGGGTCGCCGCGCCGGAGTGGACCCGCGACCTGGTGATCTACGAGCTCAACCCGCGCGGGTTCACGTCGCCCGACGGCGCGGGTGACGGCCACGGCAGCGGCACGTTCCGCAGCACGGCCGAACGCCTGCCCTACCTTGCCGACCTGGGCGTCACCGCCATCTGGCTGGCCGGGTTCCACGAGGCCACGGCGCATTTCTACGGCATCTGGAGCACGTACGCGGCGAGCCGCTTCGACCGCGTCGATCCAGCCCTGGGCACCATGGAGGACTTCGACCAGCTGATCCGGACCGCCCACCGGCATGGGATCAAGGTGCTCGTCGATGTCATCGCGCACGGCGTGCTGCGCACCAGCGCACTGGTGGCGGAGCACCCCGACTGGTTCCTCCCGGACGGCACCTGGGGGATGCGCGACTTCGACTACGCCCATCCGGAGTTCCGCGCCTGGTGGATCGACCTGTGGTCCTCGTACGTGACCGAGCACGGCGTCGACGGGTTCCGCGTCGACGTCGACATGTACGACGTCACGGTGTGGGACGAGATCGCCCGCCGGGCCGAGAGCGCCGGGCACCCGATCCTGATCATGCCCGAGAACGGGCGCTACCACGTCGGCCAGCGCGACTGGAGCGGCTTCAGCCCGGACATCGCGGCCGAGTGGAACGCCAACCGGCACCGTTTCACCACGCATCAGATCAGCTGCCACGACGAGGGCTGGTCGGACGGGCCGGGCTCGTACTACGCCCTGCACGGCAGCCGAGCGCGGTTCGGTTACTCCGCCGCGTTCAGCCACCGGATCCCACTGATCTTCGCCGGCGAGGAGTTCGACGCCACACAGGTCAACCTGCCCGCGGTACGGCGCGGCCTGTTCGGCGCAGGCGGACCCGGCGGGTGGCTGTACGGCTGCCAGGTTCCGTGGAGGCAGCTCGAGGAGGATCCGGCTCGGCGCGCCTTCCACACCGACGTGCGGCGCATCCTCGCGATCCGGCGCGAGCACCGGGACGTCTTGAACGCCGACCGCTGGGTGAACGACATGGTGTCGCTCGCCGCCGACCCGGCGGTCACGCTGGTGCCCTATGCGCGCTTCCGCGCCGGCGAGAAGACCATCGTCGTCGCCGGCAACGAGGCGCCGGAACCCTTGTCGTTGAGAGTTCGGTTGCCGCTGGACGTGCTCGGTCTCACCGGTAGGGGCCCGTTCCAGGTGGTGGATGCCTGGAATGGCGGCACGTCGATCGTCGACGAGCGGGCGCTGTCCGACGGCATCGCGCTCACTCTCGGACCGGACACCGCGCCCGGCGGAGGCCTCGCCGTCCTCGTCATCACGCTCGCCTGAGCCCGCCCGTCCGCGCATTTCGCCACGGAAGGTAGCTGCCCATGAGAAACCGCATCGTATACGCCATCACCGTGACCGCCGCGGGGCTGGCCGCCCTGACAAGCTGCGCGGGGTCCACCCCCGGCGACGGCGCCGGGGACGGCTCCGGCGACAGCGAGGCCGGCGACCGCGGCCCGATCACCGTCGCCTCCCGGCCGGACACCACTGGCGTCTTCCAGCATCTGGCTGACCGATGGAACGAGGAGAATCCGACCGAACAAGTGGAGCTGATCGAGCAGCCTCAGAGCTCGGACGAGACGCGCGCCCAGATCGTGCAGAACATGCAAGCACGGAGCAGCGAATTCGATCTCATCATGACCAACAACGTCTGGGTCTCCGAGTTCGCCGCCCGAGATTGGATCGAGGAGATCCCGGAGGAGAGTCTGCCGGACGCCGAACTGCTCGAGGCGCCGCTCGACACGGCCCGGTACGAGGACACGTTGTACGCATTGCCGCTGTACACCGACGCCGGCTTGCTCTACTACAGGTCCGACCTGGTGCCCGAGCCGCCGGGCACGTTCGGCGAGCTCATGGAGTACTGCGACATCGCCGAAGCCGAGGACATGGGTTGCTACGCCGGCCAGTTCGCCAAGTACGACGGTCTGACCGTCAACGTTCAGGAGGCCATCAACGCCGCCGGCGGCGACATCCTCGACGACTCCGGAGCGCCGGCCGTCGATACGCCCGAGGCAGCTGCCGGGCTGCAGTTGCTGCAAGACGCGTTCGAGGAGGGGTGGATCTCGCGGGAGGCGATCACCTATGCCGAGGAGGAGGGCCGGACGGCGTTCCAGCAAGGACGCCTGCTCTTCCTGCGCAACTGGCCCTACATGCACAAGCTGGCGAGCACCGCAGGCGACGGCAATGTCGTGGCGGGGAAGTTCGACGTGGCGCCGCTGCCGGGCATCGACGGCCCCGGCACGAGCGCCTTGGGCGGCTGGAACATGGCGGTCAGTACCTATGGCGAGCACAAGGACACCGCCCGGGACTTCGCGGTGTGGCTGCTCGAGCCGGAGGCGCAACGGTCGTTGCTGGCCGACGGCAGCCTCTCGCCCGTCGTGGCCGAGCTGTACGACGACCCCGAGCTGGTGGAGCAGTTCCCGTACTTGCCAGCCTTGAAAGAAGCGCTCGCGAATGCCCGACCGCTGCCCAAGTCGCCGGCTTGGAGCGCGATCTCGCTGGCCGTTCAGGACGCCTCCTACGCCGTGCTGCAGGGCGAGACCGATCCGGCGGACGCAGTCCGCGACCTGCAGGCAGCGCTCATCGACGCGATCGAGAACATGTAGGCGGGCCGACGATGTCTGCGGCGACAACCACCGTGGCGCGGCACAGCTCCAGGTCGAGCGGGCTGCCCCAGCATCAGGCTGAGCGTCGCCTCGGCCGGCGGCTTTTGCTGCCCACCGCCATCCTGCTCACGCTCATGGTGGGCTATCCGATCGTGTGGGCCCTGCGTCTGTCCCTCTTCTCGGACAGCATCACCGGGCAGACCCACCTGGTCGGGTTCGACAACTATGCCCGCGCATTGTGGGGAAGCGACGCCGTCCAGTTCTGGGCCGCCGTCCGCGACACGGCGCTGTTCACCGTCGCGGCCGGCGGCCTGGAGTTGGTGATCGGCGTGGCGATGGCGCTCGTCATGAGCCATCTCGGCGTGTTTCGCGGCTTGGTTCGGGCAATGATCTTGGTGCCTTGGGCCATTCCCACGGCCGTCGCGGCGGTGCTGTGGAAGTGGATGCTCACCCCCAATGGCATCGTCAACGAGCTGCTGGGACGGCAGATCCTCTGGACGGGGGAGACAACCCCGGCCCGGACCGCCGTCGTGCTCATCGACGTCTGGAAGACGGCGCCCTTTGTCGGCCTCCTGGTCCTCGCCGGCCTGCAGTTGATTCCCAAAGATCTCTACGAGTCCGCCAAGATCGACGGCGCCGGAGCGGTACGTCGCTTCCGCAGCATCACCCTGCCGCTGGTGGCGCCCGCCATCCTGGTGGCGATGCTGTTCCGCGTCCTGGACCTCATGCGGATGTACGACACGCCGGCCATCCTCACGAACGGCGCCAACGGAACCGCCACCTTGTCCCTGTTCACCTACGAGCACGCCATCGACCAGGCGAAGTTCGGCTATGGGTCGGCCCTGTCCACCCTGACGTTCATGCTGATCTTCGCTGCAGCGTTCCTGATCATCCGGCTGTGCGGGGTGAAGGTCTTCGCATCGGACAGGGAAGGGAGTGGCGGATGACCACGACCGCGGACGTATCCGTGGGTGCCCGTACCGGAGCACGGGCTCGCCGTGCCGTGGCGCCTGCGCGCCGCCGGCGGCGCACGCTGGTGGTGCTCGGTCAGCTGGTGGGCTTCGCCGTCCTCGCCATGTGGTGCCTGTTCCCCATGTACTGGATGATCGTCTCGAGCTTGAAGGGGCCGTCGGCCATCCTGAGCAACTCGCTCGTGCCGGCATCTCCGTCGCTGCTCAACTTCGAGACGATCTTCCAGGGCTCGCACAACCTCCTCTACGCGCTGCGCAACAGCCTCATCGTGGCCGGCACTACGACGGTCATCGCCCTGATCGTGGGCACCCTGGCCGCATACGCGGCGGCCCGCCTGCCGATCAAGCGGCGCGGCCTCGTCATGGGCATCGTTCTGGCGACGTCGATGTTCCCGCACATCGCGATCGTCCCGCCGCTGTTCCAGCTCTTCACCGAATGGGGGTGGATAGACACCTACCAGGCGCTGGTGCTTCCGTACGTGAGCTTCGGGCTGCCGTTCGCCATCTGGGTGCTGTACAGCTACTTCCGGCAACTACCGTGGGAGCTCGAACAGGCGGCGCAGGTGGACGGATGTACGCCCCTCACAGCGTTCGCGCGCATCGTGCTGCCGCTCGCCGCTCCTGCCGTCTTCACCACCGCGATCCTCGTGTTCATCATCGCCTGGAACGAGTTCCTGATGGCGAACACCTTCAGCCTCACCCTCGCCTCGCAGCCGGTCACGGTCGCGATCGCGCGCTTCACCGGCGGCAGCGAACTCGAGCAACCGTTCGGGCCGATCATGGCGGCCGGCGTCGTGGTCACCATCCCGCTGATCATCGTGGTCTTGATCTTCCAGCGGAAGATCATCGGCGGGTTGACCGCCGGAGGGCTCAAAGGTTGACGAAGCAGCCGATCGGTGGGCGCTGGCCGGCTTACAGAAGCACCGAAACGATACGGCGTGCCGTCGACGCCGGCGCGCACGCAGTGGTGGTCGGCAATGCCATCACCTCTCCGTACTGGATCACCCGGAGCATCATCCGATCTCTGAGCGGGACGCCGACACCCGCACCATATGAAGCAAGGTCTGCTGCACGAGTAGGTGACAGCGGTTCTCAGGCGGCGAGTGCGACCTGAGTGGTGTTGATCGTCTCGTATTCGATGGGTTTGAGTCGACCGAGACGGGCCTGGCGGCGTCGGCGGCGGTAGGTGCGTTCGATCCAGGTGATGATCGCCAGGCGTAGCTCGTGGCGGCTGGCCCAGCGACGTCGGTCCAGGACGTTGCTCTGCAGCAGGGCGAAAACGACTCCATCGCGGCGTTGTTTCCGGCGGCCCGACCGACGCTCAGCGGGCCGTCGCTGGCCGGAGCGGAGCTTGCTGCGGAATACGCGCTTGATGCGTTCGGTGGTGCCCGCGCATGGGTGGGCGGGACGCGAATGCAGGCGGGCGGGCAGATTTGAGTCTGAGAAGTGGCATAGGTGTAAACCACATAAGTACGCTCTATGTGTAAACACGAAGGGCCGGCAAAGCGATTGCTGTGCAATAAGCGACATTCCGTGCCTCGTTCGAGGCTAGCCGAATCGACCATGGCCGTGACCTGGTTCTTTGTGTGCGATTAATCGCGACGCGGAGATGCATGTGTCGCGGTCGTGACAGTCTTGAACGTCCGAAATTTCCAATTGCGTGACGGTGTGCCTCGCTTCGCCAAGCATTCTTAGTACCGTGAATCGAAGATCGCAAACCCCTTGACACCCAAAATTCGGCCTGTTTGAGTAGCCCTGCTTGGCCCTATCAATAGGAAATCGCACATTGGCATAAGGATCGGTGAGTCGGAGGATCGTGCTTGCCGTGGGCTTCCATGGATCTTTCGCATTGTTTGGTCGGCGTGTCTTCGCACTCGTGTGTTGCCTTGCCGTCATTCCGCATAGCGATCCTGTGGCCGGGGCCGAGGTTGATTGGCAGCTGAGGGGAGCGAGGACATGACAACGCGCCATCGAGGAAGGTATCGCGGTCGACGCAGGTGGGGCCGCGACGGCGCAGCTCTTGTTCCGACGGATCTTGTGAGGCGAGTTGTTGCGGCGCTTCGGCGGCCATCGGCCGGCATGCTCGTATTGGGCATTCTGAGCTCACTACTCCTCGCGGCGTTGCCGATCAACGCGCAGGCCGCTTCCGCTCCGGCGCCAGATGAGACAGGCGCGGCGCCTTCTGCTTACGACGACGAGTCGGCGTCGAGCTTGCCTGAAACTCCCGAAGGTGATGGCGCCGTAACCGCCGAACCGGAGGAAGAGACGGGCGCTCCAGCGCAAGATCTGAGCGGGTCGGTCGAGGAACCCGCCACGGCCTCCGACGAATGGAGCGAGCCGCAGAGTACGGGGGTCTCTGCGGAGAGCGACGAACCGGAGCCAGTGCGGCAGGCTGTACGCGGCGAGGACGACGCAGTGGACCTTCAGCCCGCTGAAGAGACCACGGACGGCGAAACCATCGTGTCGCCGACATCGGTGAACCCGGTCGGGACAGCAGTGCGGCAGGACAACACCTTCTATGCCTATGTCGGCGCCGGCGAGAACATCGACATCGACTTCGCCAAGGTCGGAAACGCCACCAACGCCGGGGACGTGGAGATCACGGTTCGGGGCCCTGGTGGCGTGGTTCAGACATGTACAGCCTTGGAAGCCGACCCGGCCGGCAGCGGATGCTCGTGGACGGATCTGACGTCGAGCACGGAAGGTGTCTGGCAGGTCGACTTCGAACCGGTCGCTGCCACGGGTGACAGGTACGAGTGGGACATCCAGGTGCAGAGTGGTGCGGCGACGATCGACGGGCGTGTCTACTCGGAGCGATACGCGATGACGCAGGTCTCTACGGCCACGCCCTCGGATTTCACCTTCTGGTACCAGAGCGAGCACGGGTTCCTGTACGAGGCGACGTATACCGACTTCAACGGCATCGACTCGGTCTTCTCGTCGGACGCGACCGGCGTGGCCCAGCTCGACAGCTGCGTTTCGGCGTACGAGAGTATGGACTCCGTTGGGAATGACGCCGACACAGGCCGGCTATGGGTCCCGCCGCTGGGCGAATGCGGCGATCCCTACAAGATCTTCTTCGAGAACCCGGACCCGGCCCTGCCGGCCACCGCGCAGCTGTGGGACGGATCGACCGTGTGGCTGCAGCCGGCTGTGGAGCTGCCGGATCTGTCCAACCTCTCTTTCACACCCGACAGCGCCACGGTACAGAGCGGCGAGTTCACGTTCGACGTGGTGAACTTCACCGGCCAGCTCAACGTGCAGGTGGACGTCAACAACGACGGGGACTACACCGATCCGGAAGATGTCACGGTGCCGGTGGCAGTGACCCAGGACGGCACGGTCACGGTGCCGTTCGACGGTCTCGACGGCCTGGGCAACCCGATCCCTGCAACGCAGGAGCTTGGCGCGCGGGTCGCGATCGACCAGGTCGGTGAGATCCACTTCGTCAACAATGACGTGGAGACCCGTGGCGGCCTGGAGGTGCAGGCGCTCAACGGCCCGGACGCCGGATCGTCCACGCTGTACTGGAACGACACCGAACTCCTTGACTCGGGTCGAGACTGCACCACGCCGCAGACCGATGGCACCGGCGGCGTGGACAGCACCGGCGGCGTCCATGGCTGGGACTGCAGTGACGTGCCGCAGCTGGGCAACGACAACACCGGCGAGTCCGGCAGCTGGGGCGACGTTCGCCAGATCGACGACTGGACCTACCACACCATCGACGAGTTCGAAGAGATCCGGATTGCTTCCCGCGAACTGGACGTGGACAAGACCTCGGACGCCACCGCGGATTCTCGTCCAGGCGACACGGTGAGGTACACGGTGACGTTGACCAACGTCGGCACCGGGGACTACACGGCCGAGGCGCCGGCAGTTCTGCTGGACGATCTCACGGGCGTTCTCGACGACGCGACCCTGGACGAGTCGTCGCTGTCCGCTGACCGGCAGGGCTCGCTGGCCTTCGCCGACCCGATGGTGTCGTGGACCGGCGAGCTGGTCGCCGGTGATTCGGTCACCGTCACGTACGAGGTGACGTTGACCGGTGATGGCGACGGGTTGGTGCGCAACGTGGTGTTCGTGCCGCCGTGTGACCCCGCAGACCCGGGCTGTGACGTTCCGCCGACGCCCGAGTGCGACCCGCCCAACGAAGACGGGCTCGACCCGGAAACCGGGTTGCCATGTGACGAGATCGAGTTCGAGCTGCCGTGGCTGATTATCGACAAGGTCGCCGACACGGCCGAACTGCCCGAGGTGGGCGGGACGGTGACATATACCGTGGTCGCCACCAACGTCGGGCCCGGCGACTACACCGCCACCGCGCCGGCACCGGTGGTCGACGACGTGTCCGACGTGCTGGATGACGCCACGCTCGACGAGTCCACGTTGACGGCCGACCGACCGGGCGCCCTGGATTTCACCGAGCCCGAAATCACCTGGGGGGGCGAACTGGCCTCCGGGGAGTCGGTGACTATCACCTACACGGTCACCTACACCGGTGAAGGCGACCAGGTGCTGATCAACACAGCGTGTATCCCGGAGGAAGAGGCCGCGCCCGACACCGACCCGTGCGCAACCGTTGAGCTTCCCTGGCCGGACATCGAGGACAGCAAGTCGGTCGAGGCATCCGATGATCCGGTGGGCGCCGGAACGGTTCTGACCTACACGCTGACGTTCACCAACACCGGCTCGGCTGCCGGCCAGGTCGACAAGGTCGACAACCTGACCCACGTGCTGGACGACGCCGACGTCACCTCGCCCCCAGTGGCGAGCGATCCCGCACTGAGCGTGTCGGCGATCGAGAACGGACAGTTCACCATCACCGGGACCCTGCAGCCTGACCAAACGGTCACCGTCACCTACCAGGTGACACTGCGGCCAGACGGCGAGCGCGGGGACAACGTCGCGGCGAACTTCCTCATCCCGCCCGGCGAAGAGGTGTGCGACCCGGCCGATCCGGACTGTGAGGTGCCGCCGTGCGAACCCGCCGAGGGAGAAGAGCCCGACTGCACGGTGACGCCGATCGGTGAGATCGAGGACACCAAGTCCGCCGATCCGGAGAGCACGACACCGGTCAATGCAGGGCAGGAGCTGACCTACACGCTCACGTTCACCAACATCGGCGAGGCCGCCGGCCTCGTCGACAGGGTCGACGACCTGACCCACGTGTTCGACGACGCCGACTTCGTGAGCGCCCCGACGGCATCCGACCCGGCGCTGACGGCGACCGGTCCGGACGAGGAGGACCGGATCCACATCACCGGTGAACTCGCGGCCGGGCAGACTGTCACCGTCAGCTACACGGTTCGGGTGCGCGATGCAGCAGAGCGCGGCGACGACATCCTCGCGAACTTCCTGCTCGACCCCCAGGAAGAGCCGCCGACGGAACCGGTCTGCGAGCCGGCGGAGGACGAGGATCCGGACTGCACCACCCACCCGGTCGGGAACCTGGTAGTGGAAAAGTCTGCGGACCCGGAGTCCGGAACCGAACTGCAGCCCGGTGACAAGGTGACCTACACGCTCACCTTCGCCAATCCGGGCGAGGGGCCGGCCGAGGTCGACTACACCGACCACGCCGCGGGTGTAGCGGACGACACCGCACTGCTGGAGGGGCCGACCGCATCCGACGCGGCGCTGGCCGTATCCGACATCGAGGACGGCGCCTATACGATCACCGGCACGCTCGCCGCCGGTCAGACCGTCACCGTCACGTACACCGTTCGTGTCGAGCCCTACGACGAGCAGGGTGACGGTCTGTTGGAGAACTTCCTTACGCCAACCGGTGAGGAACCGCCCAGCGAATGCGTCGAAACCAACCTGCTGTGTACCGAGCACCCGGTGCAGGAGCCCTCGGGCGACGATCCGGACCTGCCTGACACAGGCGCCAACCTCACCACATGGCTCCTGCTCAGCGGATTCGCAATGGTGATCGGTGGGCTGGCCGTCGCTGCCACGCTTCGTCGACGCGAGCGGCTGCAGTGAGCAGGAACGATTGACCGGCTGATCTGATCCAATCCGCGGCGGTTGTGCCTCGTCCTCTGAGGTCGGGCACAACCGCCGCACTTGCGTCCTCCAAGGCAACAGGTGACCTCGGCCGCAGCGGGTTGGCGTCCCGAAACTTCACCGACGTCGTCAACCGGCCGAGCGATCCGTGTGGCATGGTTCGTGGCATCAACTGAGGTCAACCAGTGTGGTTGTTGCGCTCCAAGAAGGGGTCCGGATGAAACCATCGTTACTGGTAGTGGCCATATTCGGCGGTGTCATGCGGCCTTTCTGATCCGCAGGTCGCGGGGCCGGGCGTGGTCGGTCCACTGCCTAGATGCGGTCGCGCGCCCGCAGTGCGGATCCGTGGTCAGTGCACTGACGTGGTGCGAAATGGAGTGGAACGAGGGTGGCTGTAGCATGTGGTGCAGCTGTCGTCGTGACTGTTGTTGCTGGTAGTGGCTGTATGAGGCGTTGTCGTGCAGCCTTACAACCAGCGGTCGTAGGTTCGAACCTTACTGCGCTCACTCCACAGAACCGCAGCTCATACGCCATGTGGCGACCCAGACAAGTGGGCCCGCATCAACCACGGCACACGCGCGGGCGTGTCCTGGTGCCGGGGGGCGACGCTGGTCGACGGTTGGTTCGCAGCGCTTGAACGCTTCATACAGCCGTCGGGAGGAACACGCGGCGACCGCGCCCGGACGACGTTGGGCGTGGCCACTCAGAGATGTGGAGAGGTCGAGTACTGGCCAGGCGGTGTGAGTCCCACGGCGCCGGGCAGCAACCCCACCCGTCGGCGGCCGTCCGCCGGACGGTCCCGAGGGCGCGTGACGAGTACGGAGCGTCCCCCACGACGTAGAGCCGATCGGTGCCCTCGACGAGCATCGTCTCGTCCACGCTCAGTCTCAGGCCTGGGTCGAGCCCGATCGTCTCCGAGGCCGAGGTGCTCGGTATTCGGGGCGATGCCCGGTGGCGACGGCGATGCGGATGGAGCCGTCGTGCTCGGCCGGACCGGAGAGCCGCTCGCGCACGCGCCGACAAGCTCGCGCACGCGCCGACCAGGTTGACGCCAATGTCGGTAGGCGCTAGCTTACCGTCCACCGTCGACGGAATACGAACGACGGACGACGGAGAGGGTGGTCACGTGGACAACGCGAATCCGATGAGCGATGACGTGCTGCCGAAGGTGCAGCGTTCGGCGCTGAGCGAGGACGTCTACAGTTCGCTGCGCGAGGTCATCCTGCGCGGCCGGCTCAAGCCCGACCAGCGCATCGTCGAAGAACGCCTCGCCGCCCAGCTCGGGGTCAGCCGGGCGCCGCTTCGCGAGGCGATCTGGCAGCTCAAGGCGGACGGGCTGATCGTCGGCGCCGGACGCAGCACCCGGGTGGTGGCACTGTCACAACGCGACATCCGCGAACTGCACCTGTTGCGCACCACCCTCGAAACCACCCTGTACCAGAGCGCGGCGACGGTGATTTCGGAGAAGGAGATCGAGGCGCTGGACCGGCTGGTGCGCAAGATGGAGATGGTCACGGCCTCCGAGCAGTGCCATCAGCAGATCGCCCAGTTGGACTTCGAGTTCCATCAGAGCCTCTGCGAGGTGCCCGATCTACCGCGGGTGCGCAGCGTCTGGGAAGACCAGCATGTGTTGTTCCGACTCTGGCTCAATGTCGTGGCCGAGGCCGAGGACGATCCGATGGCCATCGCGCGCCACCACCGCATCTTGCTGGAGGCGGTGGTCGACGGCGATCCGTCGCGCATCGCGGTGGAGACGGCCCGGCATGTCTATCTGATCTCCGACGCGTTCCACACCGAGCGGCGTCGATGGATCCGCGAGCACGCCGAGCAGGCTGGCGACCCCTACCACCTCGTGGAACACCTGGCCGACGGCGGGGAGGCGGGGTGAGGACGATCGACCTGACGCTGCCGCTCTACCCGTTCATGCCGGTCGGCAACGTCTGGGCCTGGGACTCCCCGTTCCAGTTGGCGCCGATCATGACGCCGGACAGCCATGGCGTCAGTGCCTACGACATGAGTTTCCACAGCGAGACCGGGACCCGCTTGATGCTCGCGGCCTGCTACGCCGACGACGCTCCCAAGATCGACGAGCTCGACTACGCGCGACTGGTGAACCGGCCGGCCGTGGTAATCGACATCCCGAAGGGGGCCCTGGAAGCGATCATGCCCGAGGACATTGACGCCACTCTGGCCGTCGATCCGGACGTGCGGCCCGGGGACGCGGTTCTCGTCCGCACCGGGTGGGGCGACGGTGAGCGGTACCGCCGGCTCGGCGACGAGTACGCCACCACCACGCCGCACTTCTCCGTCGCCGGTGCCGAACGGCTGGTCGAGGTCATGAGGGAAAAGGACCTGGACCTGATGCTGACCGACTGCGCCTATGTCGGCGGGCACGGCAAAGGCCTGCAGTACCCGGAATGGTCGTCGCGGCGGCCTTGGGACCGCCCGCCATTCCCGTCCGACCAAGCCCGGATCTATATGCGGCACTACGTCGGCTCCCGCGGCGCCGGTGGGACCGGACCGGACTTCCCGGCATCGGTGCCGTTGCACGCGTCGGTGTCGCCGGTGGCCGCGCTGGCCAACTGCGGGTCCGTCACCGCCAAGCGGATCACGGTCACGGTCCTGCCGCTGTACCTCGCCGGCGCGGCGGGGGCACCGTGCACCGTCGTCGCCATGGAGGAGTGACATGACCGCGACCAGCAGCGTACACACGCTGACCTTGCCGATCGCGCCGCACAGCCCGGTGAGCTCGGTCTTCCCCTGGGACTCACCACACCTGCGCGAGGACATCGCCACGGTGGAGCGTAACCGCGCGCACCTGTTCCACATCCGGATGGGCAGCGGGACGGGTACCCGGATGCGTACCTCCGGGTATGGGGACGCCAGCGGAGCCACCATCGACAGCCTCCCGCGCGACCGCCTGGTCAACCTCGACACCGTCGTGCTGCGGATCCCCAAGGACCGTGAGGAATCGATCGGACCCGCGGACGTGCGAACCGCGTTCGAGGCCAGCGACACCGCGGGTGCCTGGACCGGATGCGCCGTTCTCCTGGTCACCGGCTGGGGTGATCACAGCCCAAGGGAGCTGGGCGAGGACTACCTGTTGGCGACGCCACACCTGAGTGCGGCGGGCGCCGCCGACCTGGCCGGCGAGTTGCGCCGCCGCGGAGCGCCGCTGTTCCTGACCGATTGTGCGGACGTGGACCGTCCCGGTGGCCGGCACGCTCGAGCGGAGTGGGCCTCGGTGGTGCCATGGCAGCGGCCGCCGTGGCCGTCGGACCAGGCCAAGGCGTACCTGCGGCACTACCCGGCGGAGAAGGCGCGTGCCGACCGAGCGGTCTCACTGTCACTCACCGCGGTTGTGCCGACGGTGGTCGCCCTGGCTGGCTGCGGCTCGATCCAGGCCGACCGGGTGCGCCTGACGGCCCTGCCGTTGGCCGTGACCGACGTCGCCGAGGCGCCCTGCACAGTCGTCGCCGAACCTCTCTGAGCTGCGCGGACCGACCAGCACGAGTACACCGACACCGAGGAGGCCCCGCATGAACCCACCGATAGAGTCCGGCGCCGATCGGATCGCCACACTCGCCGGCCGGCCAGGCCGGCTGATTGCCGCATCGCTGAAGCCGGGGGAGCAGCTCACCGACCGGATCGAGGAGATCTGCGCCGAGCACGGCGTGCGGACCGCGGTGATCGCGTCGGTGATCGGCACCATCAGCGAGGTCTATCTGCGCAACCCACGGGACACCACCACGCTGCCGATCAGGCACGAGCACGAGTTCGCCGACGAGATCGACACCGTCGTACTGCGGCGATCTATGGAGATCCTGTCGATCCAGGGCAACGTCACGACTCTCGACGGGAAGCTGTGGGCACACTGCCACGGCCTGTTCTCCGAGGCCGGCGGTTCCGTACGCGGCGGGCACGTCTTCAGAGCGACCATCTGGAGCCAAGGCGAGGTCTTCCTCCAGGAGCTTGAGGACGTCGACATCGACCGTGCCTACGACACCGAGGTCACCGGACTGCCGCAGATCCGGCTACGCCGGGGCTGACCTCCGCATTCACCCGTTCATAGTCAGCCCGACCGCGCGGCCATTCGCGCGGGCCGTTTCGCACGTCACTCCGATGAGGTGGTTGGCATGCAATCCGAACACGAGGCTGTATCCGATCCGCACGCGCGAGAAGCCGTCCGCAAGGCACTGCGCCGGCTGGTGCCGTTCTTGGCGCTGATGTTCGTCCTGGCGTTCCTCGACCGAGTGAACGTCGGCTTCGCCAAGGATGAGCTGGAGGTCGACGTCGGCATCGGGGCAGCGGCCTACGGCCTGGGCGCCGGCATCTTCTTCGTCGGTTACGCCTTCTTCGAGGTACCGAGCAACCTGATCATGCACCGGGTCGGCGCCCGCAGGTGGCTCAGCCGGATCATGGTCTCCTGGGGCCTGATAGCCGCCGCGATGTACCTGGTACAGGGCGAGCTGAGCTTCTACCTCCTGCGGTTCCTGCTCGGCGTCGCCGAGGCCGGGTTCTTCCCCGGCGTCATCCTCTACCTCACCTACTGGTTCCCGGACCGATACCGGTCCACCGCCACCGGCCTCATGTACTGGGGTCTGCCACTGGCCTACATCCTCGGTGCGCCGTCGTCCGGGCTGCTGATGGAGATGGATGGCATCGCGGCGCTGGCCGGCTGGCAGTGGATGTTCCTGGTCCAGGGCCTGGCGGCGTCCGCCGTCGGAGTCTGGGCCTGGTTCTTCCTCGACGACCGGCCGCAGGACGCGGCGTGGCTGACGCCCGCCGAGCGGATCGCCCTACAGGAGCAACTCGACCGTGAGGCGGCGACGCGACCGGCCGGGCACACGGCGTCGGTGGGCTCGGTGCTGACGCAGCCCATCGTGCTCTACTTCTCGCTGATCTATTTCTGCATCCAGCTGAGCCTGTACGGGGTCACGTTCTGGCTGCCGAGCACCGTCGAGGACATCGGTGGGCTGGACAGCTGGCAGGTGGGGCTGATCAGCGCGCTGCCCTGGATGTGCGCACTGGCCGGTCTGTTCCTCGTCGGCCGAGCGGCTGACCGGAGCGGGCGGTACCGCCAGTACGGCGCCGCGTGCATGACCGCCGCCGCCGCCGGGATCGCTCTGTCCGCGGCGCTGTCGCCGGTCCCGGCCATCGCCGCGCTATGCCTGGCCGCGTTCGGTTTCATCGCCGTGCTGCCTGTCTTCTGGGCCCTCCCGACCCGGTACTTTACCGGTCTGGCGGCGGCCGGCGGCATCGCCCTGGTGAACTCCGTCGGCAATGTCGGCGGCTTCCTTGCGCCATACTTCCTAGGCTTGGTGGAGGAGAGCACCGGCTCGGTACAACGAGGAATGTACGTCCTGGCCGGGACGACGCTCCTGGGCGCGATCCTCATCGCGATGACCCGCCGACGGCCGGCCGACAGGCTCCGGTAGGTCGTCGGAGACGGCGGCCTCGACGTCGCAGGAGGTTCCGGCCCGCGGCGTGAGCAGTTGGCCGTTCAGTCCTAGCCGCCCCAGGCCCACGTCCGTGGTGCGAAATGGAGTGAACGGAGGTTGCTTCAGGCGCGTGGTGCGGCTGACAGCTCAACTGTTGTTGCTGGTAGAGGCTTATGAGGTGCTGTCGTGCAGCCTTACAATCCAGTGCCCGTCGGGCTCAAGGGTTTTCAGATGTTCTTCGACGAAACCTCGGCGAGCTCCTGATAGGCCTGTTCCCAGTCGGCGAAGAGTGCGGCTAGCTGCGGGGTCGATCGAGGCTAGCGGGACGAGGTACTGGTTCAGCGTGGCCGTGGTTCGCGGGTTTCGCTTCTGATCAACCTGCGTGAGTAGGCGTGTCAGTGCCAGTTTGAGCGTCACGCGCCGCACCGGGTCCAGCCGGCACGGTTTCGCGAAGGTCGTGGCGCTTCTTCGTCAGTGGGTCGATGCCGGCGTACATGCCGACCCGGAAGCCGCCGCTCGGCAGCTCCTCGATGTTGCCTCTCTGGCGGCCTTGGCGTGGTGTTATGCCCCGCAGTGTAGACGAGCTCGTGCCACAAGTGGTGCCACGCGGACGACGTAGAAGACCCGAGATCGGGCGTTATTGCTGGTAGGGCGGGTGGGACTCGAACCCACGACCCAGGGATTATGAGTCCCCTGCTCTAACCGGCTGAGCTACCGCCCCTGGACGCGCCGGGCCGCGTTTGGCCTTGGGCCCGCACCGTCAGAACACTATCGTGACCGGCCCGGGGCGGCCCAACCTGACCAGCCCAGAACGCGCCGTTCCCGGGGGCCGCGACGTCGCGGCCCCCGGGAACGGGTGCTCCAGGCGATCTCAGTGGTGGTGGTGCCGCGCCAGCGCCTCCTCGACCGAGTGCTCGTCCGACGGCTCCGGTGCGGGTTCCCGGCCGACGTCGGAGGCGGCGGCCGCGCGGGTGATCATGCCGCGGTCCCGGGTCGTGATGACGCCGTCGGTCACCAGCTGATTCGCGACCTCGGTGACATGGCGGACGAAGGCGCCGTGGCTGGGCCAGGCGCCGTCGTCGTCGATCAGGTCGTTGATCGTGCAGCCGTCGCCGGTGTCGACGTTCGGCACCGTGGAGTCGATGCCGCCGACGACCACGGTGGCGCGGGTGTCGGAGTCGGGGCAGGCATCGCCGTCCCGTTCGACGATCGTGAACCTCACCGAGCCGACCTCGGAGGTGTTGCCGGCGTTGTCGGTGGCCCGGTACTGGACCGTGTGCTCGCCCAGGTCCGAGACCACGACCGGCTCGGTGTACGGGGCGAACGCACCGTCGTCGACGGCGTAGGTGACGCTCGCCACTCCCGATCCGGTGTCCGACGCGGTCACGGTCACCGTGGCCGAGTCGACGTAGTCGCCGTTCTCGTCCTGCTCGCCGCCCACCGACGCGGAGACCTCCGGTGGGGTCGTGTCGTCGGGTTCGGGCTCGACGACGGTGAAGGTCACCGACCCGGCGGGGGAGACGTTGCCGGAGTTGTCAGTGGCCCGGTACTCGACGGTGTGTGCGCCCAGCGAGTCGACCACGACGGGTGCGGTGTACGCGGTGAAGCCGGCGCCGTCGAGGTTGTACTCGATCGACGCGACGCCGGACCCAGCGTCGGACGCTGTCACCGTGACGGTGGCGGAGGTGATGTAGTTGCCGTCCTCGTCCTGGTCACCGGCGACGGCGGCATCGACGGTGGGTGCCGTCGTGTCGTCGGGCTCCGGCTCGACGACGCTGAAGGCGACGGTCGCGACCTCCGACGCGTTGCCGGCGTTGTCGGTGGCGCGGTACTGGAGCGTGTGTTCGCCCAGCTCCGAGACGACCACCGGCTCGGTGTACGGCACGAACGAACCGTCGTCGAGTGCGTAGGCGATGGACGCGACGCCGGACCCAGCGTCGGACGCGGTGATCGTGACCGTGGCGGAGGTGATGTAGTTGCCGTCCTCGTCCTGGTCGCCTGCGACGCTCACTGTCACGGCGGGTGCGGTCGTGTCGTCGGGTTCGGGCTCGACGACGGTGAAGGTCACCGACCCAGTGGGGGAGACGTTGCCGGAGTTGTCAGTGGCCCGGTACTCGACGGTGTGTGCGCCCAGCGAGTCGACCACGACGGGTGCGGTGTACGCGGTGAAGCCGGCGCCGTCGAGGTTGTACTCGATCGACGCGACGCCGGACCCAGCGTCGGACGCTGTCACCGTGACGGTGGCGGAGGTGATGTAGTTGCCGTCCTCGTCCTGGTCACCGGCGACGGCGGCATCGACGGAAGGCGGCGTCGTGTCGTCGGGCTCCGGCTCGACGACGGTGAAGGTCACCGAGCCGACCTCGGAGGTGTTGCCGGCGTTGTCCGTCGCCCGGTACTGCACCGTGTGCGCGCCCAGCTCGTCCACCACGACCGGCTCGGTGTACGGCACGAACGAGCCGTCGTCGAGTGCGTAGGCGATGGACTCGACGCCGGACTGTGCGTCCGTCGCGGTGATCGTGACGGTGGCGGAGGTGATGTAGTTGCCGTCCTCGTCCTGCTCGCCGCCCACCGACGCGGAGACCTCCGGTGCGGTCGTGTCGTCGGGTTCGGGCTCGACGACGGTGAAGGTCACCGACCCGGCGGGGGAGACGTTGCCGGAGTTGTCAGTGGCCCGGTACTCGACGGTGTGTGCGCCCAGCTCTTCGACGACCACGGGCGCGCTGTACGCCACAAAGCCGGCGCCGTCCAGGTTGTACTCGATCGAGGCCACCCCGGACCCAGCGTCGGACGCGGTCACCGTCACGGTGGCGGAGCCGATGTAGTTGCCGTCCTCGTCCTGGTCACCCGCGACAGCGGCATCGACGGAAGGCGGCGTCGTGTCGTCTGGCTCCGGCTCCACGACGGTGAAGGTCACCGACCCGACCGGCGCGACGTTGCCGGCGTTGTCGGTCGCCCGGTACTCGACGGTGTGTGCGCCCAGCGAGTCGACCACGACGGGTGCGGTGTACGCGGTGAAGCCGGCGCCGTCGAGGTTGTACTCGATCGACGCGACGCCGGACCCAGCGTCCGTCGCCGTCACCGTGACCGTCGCCGAGCCGACGTAGTTGCCCTCGTCGTCCTGCTCGCCGCCCACCGACGCGGCGGTGTCCGGTGGTGTCGTGTCGTCGGGTTCGGCTTCGACGACCGTGAAGCTCACCGACCCGACCTCGGAGGTGTTGCCGGCCGCGTCCGTCGCCCGGTACTGCACCGAGTAGTCACCCGGCTCGTCCACCGTCACCGGCCCGGTGTAGGGCTGGAAGCCTGTGTCGCGGATTTCGTACTCGACGGTTTCGACACCCGAGCCGGCATCGGTGGCCGTCACGGTGACCGTGGCCGAGCCGACGTAGTCGCCGTCCACGTTCTGGTCGCCGCTGACCGTCGCCGAGACCTCCGGCGGCGTGGTGTCCTCGCCACCGCCGGTGACCACCAGCAGGCCAGTCATCTCGCCGTGGCCGGGGAACGCGCAGTAGTAGCGGTAGGTACCGGGGGAGAGCGTCACCTGGGCCTCGTGCCGCCCGCCGTTGCCGTCGAACGGGTTGGCGACGAGGTCCAGCGTAACGTCCTGGTTGTAGTTCGGGTCCGACGTGTCGAAGGTCAGCGTGTGCGGCATGCCGGTGGTGTTCCCGGTGGCCTGGCTGTTCTCGAACACGATGGTCGTCGGCCCGGCGGTCGCCGTCGTCGGGAATGATGCGTAGTCGGTCACGCTGTCGTTCGCGGTCCAGGTCAGCACCTGGTCCGCGGCCGCCGCCGGCGACGGTGCCGGCTCGGCCTCGCCGCGCAGAGCGGTCGCCGTCGGCACCAGCCACAGCGCCGTGAGCGCCGTCGCCAGCACCGACACGAGGACCGTTTGCGAACTGGGCTTGCGACGTCCCGGGGACGCGCCGAGGCGGCGGCCGGTCAGGGCCGCCAGGAGTCGTCGAAACATCAGCATGTGCACCTCTCGTGAACCCGGGGCGCACCCCGGCGGCCGGGCCGGCCGGTGGGGTGCGGCCACGAGAAGGTCTCGTGGCCGCACCCGCACCGACCGGCGGCCGGGGCTACAGCTCTCGAACTCGGATGTTGCGGAACTCGATCTGGTCGTTGTTGCCGTGGTTCTGCAACCCGATGTATCCGCTGAGGAACTGGCGCAGATCCGTCGGCGGGTCACCGGGACGCGACGACGTGATGCCGGGTGCGTTCTCGAACTCGTTGATCACGACGCCGTTGCGGATGATCGTGTACTGCTGTCCGACCACCCGGATCTCGTAGTCGTTCCACTCGCCCTTCGGCGTCGCACCGGCGTCGTCGAGCCCGATCGGGTCGAAGTTGTAGACCGACCCGGTCTTCTGCGGCTCGCCGGTTTCGCCGTCGTAGATCTGGATCTCCTGCCCGCAGTAGATCGCGACCCACGCCGGTGACGAGGCGGCGGCGCCGGTCCGGCCGCACTCCGGCCGTTCCTCCAGCGGCTGGTTCGGGCTCGGGAACCGGGTGAACACACCGCTGTTCGCCCGGACCGTGCCCGGCGACACGTCCCGGAACTGGAGCTTCACCGAGAAGTCGGCGAACTCTCGCGCCGAGTACCACAGCATCCCGAGCCCGCCGCGGCTGATGATCGTGCCGTCGTCCTGGAGCTCGAAGAAGCCGCCCGGAGCCTGGGTCCACCCCTGCAGGGACTCGGCGGTCCCGTCGAAGAGGGCCTCGTATCCGGTGTCGCCCGCGGTGCCGATCTCGGATTGTGCGGCCAGCCGGTTCAGCGTCGTGCGTTCGCGGGCGGTGAGGACGCCGTCGGCGACGAGATCGTTGGCGACGTCGGTCACGTGTCGGACGAACTGACCGTGGTTGGGCCAGCTGCTCTCGTCGTCGATGAGGTCGTTGACGGTGCAGCCGCCGCCGGCCTCATGGTTGGCGACCCCGGTGTCGGTGTCACGGAGCCAGACGGTGTCCCGGTCGTCGGGAACCGTGCAGCCGACGACGACCTCGACCTCGGTGCTCATCGTCTCGCCGTCGGCGTAGGTCACCGTCAGCGTCGCGGTGTAGGTACCCACCGCGTCGTAAATGTGCCGCGGGTTGGCCTCGTCCGACGTGGCTCCGTCGCCGAAGTCCCACGCGTAGGACACGCCGCCGGACCGAGCGCCGGTGAAGGCCATGGTCAGCGGCTTGTTCTGGACGGCCGTCACCGAGGCGGCCGCCATCGGCGTCGCCGGGCCGCCGTTGTAGACGACGCGGATGAGCTTCTGGTTGTCGACGAGACTGAAGAAGCCGCCGCTGTAGTCGGACATGTACAGCGCACCGTCCGGGCCGAACCGCGACGTCATCATCCAGCTCTGCAGCTGGTCGTCGTTGCCGCCGGCCGGGATGAGCGATCGCAGGTCCTCGGCGAACAGCGGCGGGCTCTGCGAGTCGATGCCCTCCGGGTCGACGGTCACTGCGACGCGGTTGGTCGGCGTGCACTCGTCGCCGATGATCCACTTGCCTTCCCAGTACGACGGCCAGGCCACGTCGCTGTCCGGGTCGACCAGCGCTTCCCGGTAGGTCGGGCCGGTCATGATCGCCTGGCAGCCGCCCCGCAGGTACGGGAAGGTGTACGTCGCGTCGTCGCTGTCGTATGTCGGGATGCCGTCGCCACGGTCCGGGAAGACCGGGTTCCCACCGCTGGGCGAGTACCAGATCATGTTGTCCCGGGCGTCCGGGATGTCGACCAGGCCGGTGTTGCGCGGCGACGTGTTCACCAGGTTGCCGTCGCACTCGTACCAGCCGGTCAGGATCGCCGCGTCCTCGTTGCTGCGATCCCGGTACGGCTGCCGGTTGCCCATGCAGTACGGCCAGCCCTGGTTGCCCGCCGACGTGATGATGGTCGCCGTCTCGTACTTCGCCGGGCCCAGCTCCGGGTCCGGGTTGCCAGCGTCCGGGCCGACCCACGCCGCGTGCAGGTAATCGGTCTCCGGGTCCACATAGAGCGTGGAGATGTTGCGGACACCCATCACGTAGATCTCCGGGCGGGTCTTGCCGCCGCCCTCCTCCTCACCGGTGAAGAGGTTGTCGTCCGGGATGGTGTACGTCCCGTCGTCCTCCGGGTGGATTCGCAGGATCTTGCCGTTCAGGTCGTTCGTGTTGCCTGACGTGCGGCGGGCGTCCTGGAACGAGATGCCGGCGAACTCCTGCGTCCAGTTGTTGCCGGAGTAGCCGCCCGAGCCCTGCGAGGAGTTGCTGTCGCCGACGCCGATGTAGAGGTTGCCCTCGGAGTCGAAGTCCATGCCGCCGCCGGCGTGGCAGCAGCTGTGGATCTGGGTCTCCCAGGAGAGCAGGTCAACCCGGCTGTCGAGGTCGATCTCGTCGGCCTCGGCGTCGTAGGTGAACCGCGAGACCGTCCGCTCGCCGACTCGGCGCTCCTTGTCGATCGACTCATACGGCATCCAGTAGACGTACATCCAGCCGTTCTCGGCGAAGGACGGATCGAGCGCGATGCCGACCAGGCCCTCCTCGGTCTTGACCAGCTCACCGCCGGAACCCCGGTTGCCGAACACGTCCAGCGTGGTCAGGTGCTTGACCTCCTGGGTCTCCGGGTCCCACTGGTGGATCGTGCCGCAGCCCAGTCCCACATTCGGGTCGGACCAGTCGACGACCGGGCCGGTCGCGCAGGCGGCCTTGCCGATGTAGAAGACGGTGCCGTCGGGCGCGATGTCCAGGCCGTGCGGCTCACCGATCTGGTCGAGCTGGCCGTCCTGGTTCACCTCGGTCAGCCGCTCGATCTCGTAGTTCGAGCCGATGGTCGCCTGGCAGTCGCCGCGGACCATGCCGGTAGCCCACTGGATGGCGCCCGCGACATGGCTGCGCAGCGCGTCCTCGGACCAGCTGGCGGCGGTACCGCCCATGCCGGTGTAGAACGAGCGGCCGCCGTCGTAGTCACGGCACCAGGAGACCGGGTGGAACGCGCCGTTGGATCCCTCGCCCGGCTCGTACGTGTGCTCCTGCACCTGCGCGACCGTGTGGACCGTGCCGACCGGGTTGGGCGCCCAGTTGATCCACCGGTCCTCGCGGGCCAGCGTCAGCGGGAGGCCGTCGTTGGCCGGGTGCTGACGGTCCACGATGCTGACCGTCGCCTCCTGCACGACGATCGGCGGCGGCTCGACCGTGCCGTCGCCGGCGAAGAACTGCAGCTCGGCGAGCTGGGTGAGGCCGTCGCCAGCGTTCCTGGTGATGTCCAGGCGGTAGTACTGGTAGGCCTGGGTGTTCTCGAACGTGTAGTCCTTGGTCTGGAACCGGTCCGGGAAGTCCTCGCCGGTGCGCTGGTCCAGGTCAGTCCACGTCTGCCCGTCCGTGGACCCCTGCAGCGTCCAGTCCTGCGGGTCGCGGCCGGCGGCGTCGTTGGCCGACGACAACGCGTACTGGTTCACCGCGGCTGCCTCGGTCAGCTGCACGACGATCCATGCCGTCGGCTCGAAGGCCAGCCACTTCGTGTTGACGTCGCCGTCGACGAGCTTGGGCGCGTCCTCGTTCGGCGGGTTGTTGGCGCTGGCGCTCACGGAGGAGACGTCGAGCGGGTCCGGCAGCGCGCCGACCGGCCGAGTGCCGATCAGGCCGGTGAACCACTCCGACCGCTCCTGCGCGCGGGCCGCGTCGCCAACACCGAGGAAGCCGCCGCCGTCCTCGAGGTAGGCCTCCAGGGCGTCCTCCTGGCTCGGCGTCAGCTCGGTGCCCTGCGCGGACAGGAAGACGACGCCGCGGTACTGCGCCAGGCTCTGCGCGGAGAACACCGCGGGGTCACTGGAGACCTCGACGGCGAAGCCGTGCTCCGCGCCGAGCTCCTGGATCGCCTGCGTCGCCTCGGCCACCGGGTCGTCCTGCGCGTCGGCCGCACCGTGGAACACCAGCACGTTCACGCCGTTGTCGGCGGCGGTAGCCGCCTTGGCGGCGGCGAGTGCCTGCCGGGCGGCGGGGGAGGCACTGGGTGCCGACCCGTCAGAGGCCTTCGGGGCATCCTCGACCAGCGGGGCCGGGCTCGTGGGGCTCGGCGACGGCTCCGGCTGACCCTGGGCCGGTAGCGCGACCAGGCTCAACGCCAGCGCCGCACTACCCGCGAGAACCGCCGTGCGGCGCCAGGGTGCCGACCGTGCCGGTAGCCTGCCGTCCGGACGTTCGAGGCTCCTGCGTCTCATCGTTGCTCCTTCGATCGATGGTGCGCCCCGTGGCTATGCGTTCTCGGCCCTGCTGTGGTCGTGTGGTCGTTCGTCGAAAAAGTGCGGTGGCCTAGCCGCCGTGCCCCTCGTGCTCGTCGTGCCCGCCGTGGTGGTGGCCGTGGAAGTAGTCGATCGCCTCCTGCGCGTGGTCGGGGATGGTGCCGTCCTCGTTGCGGACCAGGAAGATGCCCGACATGGGGTCGGAGTGGAACTGCACGTGGCAGTGGTACATCCACGCACCGGGCCCGACGCCCTCGCCGGCGAGCACCTGGAACCCGAACGAGCTGCCGGGGTTGAGGTCCTTGTTGTCGACCGCCGGGCTGGGATCGTTGGGACCCTCCAGCATGCCGGTGCGGTTGTCGGCCCAACGGTGGGCGTGCAGGTGGAAGGTGTGCTCCATGTTGCCGTGGCCGATGGCGATGAACTCCACGCGCTCGCCCAGCCGGCAGTCGAAAATCGGCGTGTCCGGCGCGGTCAGGTTGTTGATCGTCATGTCGTTGAACACGACCGTGAACTGGCGGTCCGGCAGCACGTCGCCCTTGCGGCGGACGATGAGCGCGCCGTAGAGGCCCTTTGCGATGCCGTCGGTGCCGTGGTCCGAGCCCAGGGCGTGATCGTGGTAGTGCCAGTAGCCGGCGCTGCCCGGCAGCCACATCCGTCCCGTCGACGGTGCCTTCTCGCGGGTGTGCCACACGTACGTGCGCGTCTGACCGGCCTCGGTGGCCGACGCGTTGAGCGGGCTGCCGTCGGAGTGGACGTCGTAGTCGACACCGTGCGGGTGGATGGACAGGCGCTGGTCGGTCGTGTTGACCAGCGTGATCTCCATCGTGTCGCCCTCGATCATCTCGAGGATCGGGCCCGGGACGGTGGCCTCGCCCGGGGCCAGGCCGTAGCCGTAGAGACCGTTCGGGAGCGCCTCGGCGTAGATCGTGACCTGGTGCGTCGTCCCGCCGGCACGGGCGGTCCCCGACGTCCTCGGTACCGTGCCTGCCGTCGCTGTCGGCACCGACGCGGCGGTGGTGGCGACCGCCGGGAATGCCGCGCCCGCTACCGCTCCGGCCAACATCGACCGGCGAGTCACGTGGTGGGCGGTACCGCTGCGAACGGGATTGTCAGCCATTGGGTCTCCATTCCATGAGCCCCGGGGCGCCTGCACCGGAGACCGGGATCGGGCCATCGCTCGCCGGCCGTGGAGCGCCGGTCCTGCCGTCGTGCTCGCTCTCGCGCTGGCGGCAGGGTCCGCCGATCCCCACGGACGCGTACGAGATCGCACAGTAGGGGCACTTTTGCGTGGGCGTCAACGGAAAGGTTCGTGCTTGTCATCAAATGGCCGACCGCTATTGATGAGCCCGCGCCAGGTTCTCGATCCTGAGCCGTCGAAAATTCGCAGGTGCCATGCGTTTGGTTGCGACGCTGTCCGCGTTGTCCGGGTGGCCGTCGCCGATGATGGGGCTAGGCGTGGTGGCCGGTGCAACTTAGGCCGATGCACGTACAACTTTCGCAAGTTACTTAAAGGTAACGCTTGTGTGCCTGGCAGCTGAGTCGGTAGCGTCCTCGTCGTCAGCGGTGAATGCGCCGGGCCGGGCACGAGAACCGCGGGCGAGCGCACCGGTGGCACCGTCCTGAGGCGGTGGCGCCGTCGGACATCGGAACGTCACAGGTCGAGGTGATTCCGTGGACCGTCGCTCAGGCCCCGCGAGGTGGATGTGCCGCTGTCGCTTCAGGTGATCGGCGCGCTGTGTGCGCTCCTCCAGTGGGCTGCCCGGCTGGCCGACACGGTGCGCGCGGCGGGTGTGGTCCGGACGGCGCGTCGGACACGGGTCGTCGACAGCGGCGCGAAGCCGCTACGCCAGGACGGCCGGAGGTCGTGCGTGGGCCGACCGCCGCGCCCCGAGATGTCCGGGCCGGCAGGACTGGTGCTGGTCGGGCGCCTGACCGGTTCGCCATGGCGGACGTCGTCGGCCGTACCGCAGCCGGCCGGCGGCCGATCGCCCAGTGGCTCACCGGCGGCGCCGCCAGGACGCGCCAGCGCTCCGCCGGCCCGGACGACGTTGCGCCGACGGCGGCGCGCTGCCGCGAGCGTCGGATCGGAGGCGGGAGGTGCCGACTGGGTTTCTTCCCCTCGTGGACCTCGCTCCCGCCTGGGACCTCGCGGTCGGCGCTGGGGCTAGCGGATGGTCAACGCCAACAGGGCCAGCAGGCTGACGAGCGCCGCGGAGAGGCGGATACTCGTGGTCGGCTGGTGCGGGCCGATCAGCCAGCGGCGCAGCCGGGCTAGCGGGCGAAGCCTTGCGATCGTGCGAGACAACGGCACCTCCAGTCCTCGGTCGGCGCCACCCCGACGCGCGACCCACATGGGCAAGCCGTTGTCGACTATGCCCAGACCGGAACTTCCTATTCAGCTCGTGGAGCTGCTTGTTCGCACTCACGCGAGACCCTGGCGGCGTGACCAGGGTGCGATGTCGCGTGATTCGCGGCTATCGCCCTCAGCATGAACCACGACCCACGGGGCGTCAATAGTCCGTTTCGCGGATCTCGGATCCCTGCCGACGTCTCGGTGCCCGGCGCGGAGACTCGACCCGTAACCGGCTGGCTCAGCTGTATGACTCCGGCACCATCCGGACGGTGACGCAGACGCGGTTCCAGGCGTTGATCGTCGTGATCACCATGATCAGCTGAGCCAGCTCCTCGTCGCCGAAGTGCTCCCGGGCGACCGCCCAGACGCCGTCCGGCACCCTCGGCGCGCCCTCGCTGAGCCGCGTCATCGACTCGGTGAGCGCGAAGGCGGCTCGCTCGGCCGGGCTGAAGAACGGACCCTCGTCCCAGACGGCGACCGCGTGGACGCGCGCGGCGCTCTCTGCGCCGTCGACCGCGTCGCGGCTGTGGCAGTCGACGCAGTAGGCGCAGCCGTTGATCTGGCTGGCGCGCAGCTTCACCAGGTCGAGCAATGTCGACGGCAACGGGCCCTGGCCGGACCGGCTGTCCAGCGCCACCAGCGCCTTGTAGGCGGCCGGAGCGAGCGCCTCGACGTCCAGGCGGTCGCGGACGGCGGTCGGCTCGACGGCGGTGTCCATGATGGTGTCTCCTCGGGTGCGGTGTCTCGACCACGGTGACCGTACGAGGGATCATTGGTTTGGCAGAAGAGCCAATACTTGTCGATTTGAAAGAGCCAATGTGATTGACCTCCACGTCGCCGTCGACGGTCGGGACGACCTCTCGGCCCGCGTCTACCGCGCGCTGCGCGACGGGCTCCGCGACGGCCGGCTGCGCCCCGGCGACCGCCTGCCGCCCACCCGTGAGCTGGCCCGCACGCTGCGCGTCTCCCGCAACACGGTGGCAACCGCGTACGAGCGTCTCGTGGCCGAGGGGTTCCTCAT
>NZ_SMKZ01000109.1 GCF_004349065.1 Jiangella asiatica | reverse complement strand
AGTTGGCCGAACGACCAAGATCTCGAAGCACGGCGCGCCGCAGGAGCGAGTTCCGACATGACAGCAGCAGAAAAACGTCCCCTCGAAGCCCAGAGCGCACGAACCTATGATCTGAGTCACTCTGGGCCTGCATAGGCCCTGCCCCCACAGACCTTTCAACGGCCAACTTCCGACAAGGAGATCCGAGATGCCGGAAAGCGACCTGAACAACGACTATGTCGCCATCGTCGAGAAGCTGTGGACCGATCTCTGGGTCAACACGAAGTCGTCGGAGCGGACGCTCGATGACTTCCAGACCTACTTCGACATGATGGCCGACGATGTGGTGTTCAAGATCGAAGGACCAGAGGGTTGGGGACTGCCCACCTACCCGGCGGAGCACCGTGGCAAGGCACGAGTACTCGAGGTCTACACCAAGGAGGACCCCGGCCTCGTGGACCAGATCGACTACGAGCGTCCGCCCGAGTTCATCGGCCAGAGTAACCGGGTCGTCATCCTGGGCGCGGAGCGCTACCGGATCAAGAAGACCGACGTGATGGCACGGAACAAGGAGTTCGCCATCGTCATCGACTTCCGTGGGGGAAAGATCGTCAGAGTTCACCAGGTGGCGGATCTCTCGGAGTTTGCTTTTGCTTACCGTCCCGAGGATGGGACGGCTCAGGCCTGAAGAACGAGCCGCCGACGCGGCAACTGGGCGGGCGCGAATCACTGCAAAAGAGATGAGATCAATCGAGCCTGAGTGAACAACTCTCCACCTCACGGGATCATCCGGTTGGCCACCCGCGTACGAAATCCGATACGACCTGTCGATGGCTGTGACGCACGCCACCGTAACGGCCATCGACTTGGTCGGCGGCTGGAGTTATTTGACGAACTCCACGCCGTCGTCGACCAGAGATGCCGCCTTGACGCTTGCTGGATACTCGCCATACACTCAGTTCGAATCAATTGTTCAATCAGCTTGGCGCTTGCACGCAAGGGCGGCGATCAAGATGATGGACAGCAGGATCTACACGCGCCAATCCACCGACGCGGTTACGCGTCGAGCATTCCTACAGACAGCGTCGGGCATCGGTCTCGGAGCGATGACATTGGGGCCGGCCTTCGTGGGCGGCTGCTCTGCGGACGCCACTGACGGCACCGACTCGCCGTCTTCTGATGCTGGTGGGGCCGTGATGGCCGCACTCAGCGGGACGTTCACTGCGTTGGACCCGCAAAGCGACAGTTCTGCTTCCGCGCTCACCATCAACGACTACATCTACCAAGGCCTTTATCGGCTCGATCCGTTCCCCCCGAGAGCCGCGCTCGAACCCGACCTAGCCCTCGACCTGCCCGAGGCCGCCAGCCCCACTCACTACCGTATCCAAATTCGGAACGACGCGGTCTTCCACGACGGCAGCCCGGTCACCGCGGGCGATGTCGCCTTCACACTCAATCGCATCATCAATCCGGAGACCAGTCCGCTCTACGCTGGATTTTTCGACATCATTGCTAGCGTGCGAGCATCGGGCGACCACGAGGTGGAGATCGAGCTCACGCGGCCGACCACCTTGCTGCCTCTACGTCTGGCCATGGTCAAAGTACTGTCGGAGGCAGCCGTCACGTCATCGCCAGACGCGCTCACACTGCAACCGATAGGCACTGGCCCGTACGCCATCAGTGCGGCCACGTCCGACCGCGTGAGCCTCTCGCGCCACACCGCCTACGTGGGCCCCAGGCAGATCACCTACGACAGCATCGATTTCAACATCGTCACTGACGAGAGTGCTCGCATCGCCAGCCTGCGCACCGGTGACTCGGCCGTGATCATCGACGTTCCCTACAGTGCGCACACGGAACTGAACAACGTTGACACCATCAACATCGAGGCGGTCGAGGGAAACAGCCCGACATCTATCGTCTTTCACTGCGGGAAGCCCCCTTTCGATGACGTTCGCATACGCCAGGCAGTGTTGTACGCCATCGACCGGGACGCGATTACCGAGACGGCGTTCTTTGGCCAGGCGGAACCGGCTTGGGAGAGCTACTTCCGCCCGAACACTCCGGACTATGCCGTACCTGACACGATCTACAGCTACGATCCGGATCGGGCACAAGATCTCGTCGCCAGGTCAGGTTACTCCGGCCCGGACCTCGACATCGAGATCCTCGTTCCCAACATGCACATCTACACCGCCCAGAGCCCCATTATCGAGCAGAATCTCCGCGACATCGGCCTGAATCCGCGCATGACGCCCGGCGAGTTCGTCTCGCTCGTAGGCCGCCTAAGCGAAGGCACCTACAGCATGTTCCTGACCAGTGCCGACGCCACTGCCCTCGGCGCCTCGGACCTGGAGTTCCAGATCCGCTGGCAGTGGTACGGGTTCGTGCCGCGTCAGCTGCTTCATTGGGACGCACCAGAACTCGATCAGATCGAGGCCCTTCTCGACGGTGCGCTCTCGGCGCCGGACGAGAGCGAGCGGACCCGGCAGCTCATGGAGGCCCAGAACCTCATTCAGGAGCAAGTCCCACACGGCCCACTCCACCATCGAGCGCAGCTGACGGCATGGTCGAATGAGCTTGAGGATTTCCGACCCACTCCTTCGGCTCCCTACGTGCTGTTCGATGGCGTTCGAGGGTGAGCCAGTGGTTTCCGTTCGGGATGTCAGCGAACGCAGTATCGCTGAGTTGACATCGCTGGCTAGGCGGGTTGCCGTTGTCACCGGCGGCGCCCAAGGCATCGGCCTGGCGATCGCGCGGAGGCTGGCCGAGGCCGGCGCCGACATAGCGCTGGCTGACATCGACGACGTCGCACTTGGTGCTGCCGTAGCCCAGCTCCAGAGCAGCTACGACCGCAAGGTGATCGGCCTGCACGTTGATGTCGCTGACGAGGACGCGGTCCGTCACTTCGCCGACGACACGGTCGCGGAATTCGGCGGTCTGCACATCTGGGTCAACAACGCGGGCATCTACCCTGCCGTCCCGTTCCTCGAACTCACGACCGCTCAATGGCGGGCCGTGATCGACGTGAACCTCAATGGTGCCTACTTCGGTGCTCGTGAGGCTGCGGCCCGTATGGTGGCCGCCGGCGACCCCGGTGTGATCGTCAATGTGGCATCGGTCGCTGCCTATCGGGCCAACCCCACCTGTGGGGCTGAGTACATCTCTGCGAAACATGCGGTCCGAGGTCTTACCAAGTCGCTCGCGGCGCAGCTCGGCGGCCACGGCATACGCGTCCTCGCCGTGGCTCCGACCACGATCGAGACGCCAGGGCTACAGCGAAGTCGCGAGGAGATAGCCGGCGCGGGCTTCGACGCCATCGACGCTCATCAGGTCAGACCACTGGGCCGTGACGGCGTGCCGGACGACATCGCCCGCGTCGTATTGTTCTGCGCCTGCGACCTGTCCATCCTGATGACGGGCTCAACGGTGCTCGTGGATGGAGGAACCCTGGCTCTGCTCTGAGTACCGGACGCGAGGAAATCACGCCGTCGACAGTTCCGAGACCCCGGGGTACCACGCCGGCGGGCGTGCTTCTACAGGTCGGAGAATCCGGTCGATTTCGTCGAAGAGATCGACCGGAGGCGTCAGGTCGCCCGCGGCCACGTTCTGCTCGACCTGCGCCGGACTCGACGCGCCCGTGACGACGCTCGCGACTGCCGCCTCCCGCAGGCACCATCGGACGGCCGCCTCTGCCAGGCTCAGACCGGCCTCAGCTGCCGCGGACCTTGCCGTCTCGACCGCTCGCAGCACCTGCGGATCTGTGAACTTCGCCAAGAGCCAGTCCAGCTTGCCAACGCCCTTGTGTGCACGAGTGCCACTCTCAGGTGGCGCGCCCGAGGTGTACTTGCCGGTTAGCACCCCCATGGCCAGCGGCGACCACGACAGCACGCCGACGTCCAACTCCCGGCAGGTCGGAAGTATTCTCTTCTCGATCAGTCGCCAGAGTGCCGAGTACTGGAGCTGATTGGTCACGGGCGCGACCCAGTTGCGTTCGCGACAGAGCGTGACCACACGCCGGAGCTGCTCGGAGTCCCAGTTCGAGACGCCCCAGTAAATGATCTTGCCGGACGCTACGAGGTCATTCATGGCCCGCGCCGTCTCATCGACCGGTGTCTCTCGGTCGAAGTCGTGGCACTGGTACAGATCGATGTAGTCGAGCCCGAGCCGGCGCAAGGACAGGTCGACCTGGCCCATGATGTGCTTGCGCGACAGGCCACTGTCGAGCGGTGTGTCGCCCATCGGATAGCAGACTTTGGTCGCGACCATGAACGATTCGCGCCGAACACCCCGCAATGCTTCCCCGAGGACTTCCTCGGCACGACCGTGCTGGTACTCGTTCGCCGTGTCGAAGAGATTCACACCGAGCTCGTAGGCACGACGTGTGGTCTTGATCGCTTCGTGCGCGCTCTCTCCACCATCGTGACTCAGCCACGTGCCAAGGGCGATGACCGACGCCTTCGCTCCAGAGCCACCCAGCGTGCGAAACTCCATGATTCTCCTTTTCGAGCAGCGTGTCCGTCGTCACGGTCAACTGGGCACCGGCATGGGTTGTTACGCCGCTCTGTCTCGCTGGACCGCTTCTGCTCCCTTGGACTCCCGC
>NZ_SMKZ01000108.1 GCF_004349065.1 Jiangella asiatica | reverse complement strand
CGACGCCACAGCCCACGACCGAACCCACCGCCGAGCCGACCAGCGAACCCACCACCGAGCCGACGCCGGAGCCCACGCCGGAGCCCACGCACACCGAGCCCCCGGACGAGCCCGAGGAGCCGGAGGAACCCGAGCAGCCGGCCGGTGCGCGTGCCGCGATCGACTTCGCGCTGGCCCAGGTGGGCAAGCCGTACGAGTGGGGCGCGGACGGGCCGAACAGCTACGACTGCTCCGGACTGACGATGCGGGCCTGGGAGGCAGGCGGCGTCGGCCTGCCGCACTGGAGCGTCGCCCAGGCGCAGCGGGTGGACCGGGTGTCCTACTCCGACCTGCGCCCCGGCGACCTCGTCTTCTGGTCCGACAACGGGGAGGCCTCAGGCGTCTACCACGTCGGGCTGTACATCGGCGGCGGGCAGATGGTCCACGCGCCGCGTCCCGGCAAGGACGTCGAGGTCCAGAACGTCTTCTACTGGGTCGACCCGGCGTTCTACGGCCGCGTCTGACGCCGCACCGTCCCCATGATCATCGACCGGTGGCGACGCCATGACGTCGCCAACCGTTGATGATCAAGGGAGATGGCCCGCGTCGACCAGGCGCTGCCGCGACGCCTTGATCTCCTCCTCGGCGGCGGACCGGTCGACCCAGGTGGCGCCCTCGACGGACTTGCCCGGCTCCAGATCCTTGTAGACCTCGAAGAAATGCTGGATCTCCAGCCGGTCGAACTCCGGCACGTCGCCGATGTCCTGCATGACGACCTTGCGCGGGTCCTCCGCCGGCACGCACAGGACCTTGTCGTCGCCGCCGGCCTCGTCGGTCATCCGGAACATCCCGATGGCCCGGCAGCGGATCAGGCAGCCGGGGAACGTCGGCTCCTCGATGAGCACCAGGGCGTCGAGGGGGTCACCGTCGAGGCCGAGGGTTTCGTCGATGAAGCCGTAGTCGTGGGGATATCGGGTGGACGTGAAGAGTCTCCGGTCGAGCTTGATGCGGCCGGTTGCGTGATCCATCTCGTACTTGTTGCGGCTCCCAGCCGGAATCTCGATGGTGACGTCGAACTCCACGACCTCGTCCTCCCCCAGGTTCGTCCCGATGTGCTGATCGCGTCTAGTCTCCCGTACGGTGACGTCGGCCAGGTAAACGGGCGAGGGGGCGTTGATGTCGAGGCGGGCCGCAGTGGTCGCGGGCGCGTGCGCCGTGGTCCTGGTGGCCGGTGCCGGTGCCGGTGCCGGTGTCGTCGTCGAGGCGACCGTCGGCCTGCCGTGGGCCGAGAGCGAGGCGGCGCAGGGCCCGCTGCTCGTCCGCCCGGAGCAGCCGCCGGAACCGGACTGGGTCCTCGCGCCCGGTGTGCTCGGCGCGCCCGGCGTGGAGACCGCCGCGGGCGGCGTGCCGCTCGCCGACGTGCTGGCGCCGCTGCTCGATGCGCCGGCGCTGGGCGGCAACGTCGGTGTCGACGTCGTCGACCTCGGCAGCGGCGCGTCCGTGTACGAGTCGGCCTCGTCGGCGGCGATCACCCCGGCCAGCACGTTGAAGATCCTCACCTCGGCCGCGGTACTGCATGTCCTCGGCCCGGATCACGTGTTCACGACGCGGGTGGTCACGGCAGCGCCGGGCCTGTCCGGCGCGACGCCCACGATCACGCTGGTCGGTGCCGGCGACCCCAGCCTGACCGCCGACGACGACGGTGCCGGCACGTCGCTGGTCGACCTGGCCGACGCGACGGCGGCCGCGCTGACCGATGCCGGTGTCACGTCGGTCGCCCTGGACTACGACGCCTCGCTGTTCAGCGGCCCGGCGGTCGACCCGGACTGGAGCCCCGGCTACGTCGGCGGCGTCGTGTCGCCGGTCAGCGCGCTGGCGGCCGACCTCGCCGACCGGCCGGGCGATCCCGCGCAGGACGCGGCCGAGACCTTCGCCGACCTGCTCGGCGACCGCGGCGTCACGGTCGCGTCGCAGCCGTCGCAGGCCGCGGCCCGGGCCGACGCCGTCGACGTCGCGACGGTCGGTTCCCAGCCGCTGTCCGACATCGTGGAGACGGTCCTGGACACCAGCGACAACGACGGCGCCGAGGTGCTGGCCCGGCACGTGGCCATCGGCGCCGGCATGGAGGGAACGTCGGAGAACGCCGGCCCGGCCGTCCTCCGGGCACTCGGCGAGCTGGGCCTGGACACCACGGGCGCCACCCCGCTCGATGGCAGTGGGCTGGCCCGCGGCAGCGCGGTTCCGGCGGCGCTCGTCACGGCGACGCTGACGGCCGCGGCCGACCCCGCGCGGCCCGAGCTGCGCTCCGTCGTCACCGGGTTGCCCGTCGCCGGGTTCACCGGCACCCTGGCCGACCGGTTCGACGGCGACGACGCGACCGCCGTCGGCGTGGTGCGGGCCAAGACCGGCACCCTCACCGGGGTCAACGCGCTGGCCGGCGTGGTCGTCGCGGCCGACGGCACCAGCTACGCGTTCGCGGTGCTCGCCGACGACGTCCAGGGCACGGAGGCCGCGCGGGAGGCGCTCGACGCCGTCGGCGCCGCCCTCGCCGGCTGTGGCTGCGCCTGAACGCCTTCGGTGACGTAGCGTGGGTGCATGACGACCGCTGACGCCGAACCCGACATGGTCGACTGGGATCTCGCGGTCGCGACGGCCGGCCGACTCGCTGGTTCCGGGCCGGCCGTGAGCGACGACGAGGCCCGTGCGGCCGTCGCCGAGCTGCGCGCCCTCGCGGCGCAGGCCGAGCGGCACGTGGCCGCGTTCACCGGGTTGGACGCGTCCGCCACGTCCGCGCCGCTGGTCGTCGTCGATCGAGGCAACTGGGCCCGGGCCAACGCTCAGAGCATGCGCACCATCATCGCCCCGCTCGAGCGCAAGCTGCGCAAGCACCGCGAGCCCAGCCCTTTCCAGAAGGTCGGGCCGAAGGTCACCGGCCTGCAGACCGGCGCCCTGCTGGCGTTCCTGGCCACGAAGGTGCTGGGTCAGTTCGACCCGTTCTGGTCCGGTCCGATCGAGATCGGCCCGGCCGGCTCTCCTGCCGGCAACGGCGCTGCAGGTACGACCGGCGAGAAGGCGCACGGCCGGCTGCTGCTGGTGGCGCCCAACATCGTCCACGTCGAACGCGAGCTCGGCGTCGACCCGCACGACTTCCGGCTATGGGTGACGCTGCACGAGGAGACCCACCGGGTGCAGTTCACCGCGGTGCCGTGGCTGCGCGACCACCTGGCCGGCGAGATCGAGGCGTTCGTCGCCGCCACCGACGTCGACCCCACCGCGTTCCTCACCCGGGCCCGCGACGCCGTGCGCGCCATGGCCGAGAGCGCCCGGTCCGCCGACGGCAACGTCTCCATCCTCGACCTGGTCCAGACCCCGGCGCAGAAGGCCGTCATCGACCGCGTCACCGCGTTCATGTCGCTCCTGGAGGGCCACGCCGACGTCGTCATGGACGGCGTCGGCCCCGAGGTCATCCCCTCGGTCGAGACCATCCGCCGCCGCTTCCAGCGCCGCCGGTACTCCTCCGTCGGGCTCGACCGCACGCTGCGCCGGCTGCTCGGCCTCGACGCCAAGATGCGCCAGTACCGCGACGGCGCGGCGTTCGTGAACACCGTCGTCGACCAGGTCGGCATGGCCGGCTTCAACCGGGTCTGGGAGTCCGCCGACACCCTCCCCACCAAGGAGGAGATCGCCGACCCGGTCGCGTGGGTGCGTCGCGTGCACGGCGGCTGACCATGCCCCACCCGCACCTGGAGGTTCGGCGGGCGGTCCGCGCCGAGCTGGCCGACGTCCCTCCGGACGGTGCGGTGCTGGTGGCGTGCTCGGGCGGCGCCGACTCCCTGTCACTGGCCGCCGCGCTGGCCTGGGTGGCCGAGCGGGCCGGGCTGCGGGCGGGAGGCGTCTGTGTCGACCACGGCCTCCAAACCCGCTCGGCCGAGCGTGCCAGGACGACGGCGGCGACGCTCGCCGCGCTGGGCCTGGACCCCGTCGAGACCGTCCACGTCGATGCCTCGAACGGCCCGCGCGGGCCGGAGGGCAACGCCCGCACCGCCCGTTACGGCGCCCTCGACGCGGCTGCCGAGCGACACCAGGCGGCGGCCGTCCTGCTCGGCCACACCCGCGACGACCAGGCCGAAACGGTGCTACTAGGGCTGGCGCGCGGGTCCGGTGGCCGCTCGCTGGCCGGCATGCCGCGACGCTCCGGACGCTACCGGCGCCCGCTGCTCGACCTTGGCCGCGAGACTGTCCGGGCGGCGCTGCCGGCCGGCCTGACAGCGTGGGACGACCCACACAACGCCGACCCCGCCTATGCCCGCGCCCGGGTGCGGCATCGCGTGCTGCCGGTGCTCGAGGCCGAGCTCGGGCCAGGGGTGGCCGACGCGCTGGCGCGGACGGCGGAGCTGGTCCGAGCCGACGCCGACGCACTGGACGCCCAGGCCGCCGAGGCCCTCGCCGCCGTGATCGACACGGAGCTGCCACCCCTGGAGGGGTACCAGCTACCCGTCGACCACCTCGCCAAACTGCCTCGCGCGGTGCGCTGGAGGGTGCTGCGCCGGGCCGCGGTCGCCGCCGGCAGTCCCGCCACCGACCTCACGGCCGCGCACGTCCTGGCCGTCGATGCCCTGGTCACGGAGTGGCGCGGGCAGGTCGGCATCGACCTCCCGGGTGGCCTGCGCGCCGTGCGCCACGACGGTGCCCTCCATTTCTCGACGCGCCGGTAGAGGACCGTGTGGGGTGCGAGTGGGGTGGGCG
>NZ_SMKZ01000107.1 GCF_004349065.1 Jiangella asiatica | reverse complement strand
GCCCCAGCCCCAGCCCCAGCCCAACCGCACCAGGCCACAGCACCTCAGCTCGCGGACGGGTGAGCTCCAGGAGGAGCACCGGTTGAGCCGCTGCGCCGCCGGTACTCGGTCGGCGACAGCCCCACGAGTGCACGGAACCGACGCGCGAAGTACGTGGGATCGGCCCAGCCGACCGCGGCCCCGACCCGGGCGGCCGGCAACGACGTGTGCGTCAGCAGGACGGCCGCCCGCTCGGCCCGAACCCTGGCCAAGAAGCCGAGCGGGGTGAGACCGACGTGCTGGCGGAACAGCCGCCCGAGATAGGCCTCGTCCAGGTTGACCGCCCGGGCCAGCTGATCCAGCCGCCACTGCTCGCCAGGGTCTGACTCCAGTCGCGCGACGGTGGCCGCGACGGCCGGGTGCGGCGGCGCTACCGCTGGCGACCGCGGTCCGCTGTCGCGGGCGGCGGTGCTCGCGGCGCGACCGTCGGCCAAGATGCCCAGGACGGTGACGAGGTGCCCGAGCACCCGGCCGGGGGTGGTCGGGCCCGGGCGGCGCAGGTCGCGCTCCATCGCGCCGATGGCCAGGATGGACTCCGTGGCAGCCGCCCGCTCGACCGAGGCGACGGCGACACCGTGCGCCCCGGCCGCCACCGGATCGGTCCACACCAGTGGGCGGAACATCGGAAAGTCGAGCAGCGGAGCGAGCTCACCGCGCAGCGCTTGGGCGGAGATGCAGCAGTTGGCGACCGTGAGGTCGGCGCAGTCGCGGAAGCCGTGCCACGCACCGGGCCGCAGGACGATGACGTCGCCGTATCCCAACGGCCGCTCGCCCCGGCTGGTCTGGTGCGTGCCGGTCCCGGAGCCGACGATCGCGATCTCGACGAAGTCGTGTGCGTGGGGCTCGACGGTGGTTCCCACCCGGTGAACCCCGCCCAGCACCGGGTGGCCGGCGAAGAGCGCGTGCTCGTGGAGGGTGGCCGGCATGTCGGGATAGTACGAGCAGTGCCCGGAATCGGCCTAGCCCTCGCCGGAACCCAGCAAGCACGCTCGGAAGGCCCAGGCCGGCGTCCCATAGGAGGATGACCATGACCACCATGCCCACCGAAGACCGCACGTCGGACGTCGACGCGACCGGCAAGGTGGCCGACGCGCTCGTCGCCGAGTACCGCAAGAACGGATTCGTCCGAGTCCGCGGTGTCTTGGAGCCGCCCGAGGTCGAGCGGTTCCGCATCGCCGCCGAGGACTTCCTGGAGGCGCACCGGTCGGAGAGCCTGGAGACCGGCGGCGTGTTCAGCCAGCTCGTCAACGTGTGGCAGCGGGACCCTTCGCTGCGGGAGCTCACCCTTCATGCCCGGCTGGGCCGCGTTGCCGAGCAGCTGGCGGGGTTCCCCCTGCGATTGTGGCATGACCAGATGCTGGTGAAGGAGCCGCACAACGACGCCGCGACGGAGTTCCACCAGGATCGGCCGTACTGGCCGCACGCCAACGACCGTCTCTCGCTCTCGGCGTGGATCGCGCTGGTGGACGTGCCGCCGGAGCGCGGCTGCATGACCTTCCTGCCCGGCACGCAGACGATCACCGGTCTGCGGCCCCAGAACCTGCACGAGGAGGACGACCTGTTCGAGGCCGACCCGTCGCTGCGCTGGGCGCCGCGAGTCACGGTGCCACTCCGCGCCGGTGACTGCACGTTCCACAGCAGCTACACCGGACACATGGCGCTGCCCAATCGGACCGACCTCGCGCGGCTCGCGCACGTGAACATCTACATGGACGCCGACACCACCTACAACGGCGCCGGGCACATCGTGACCGACCCGCTCGGCCTGGCGGTGGGCGACCGGCTCGACGGCGCCACGTTCCCCCGTCCGTGGTCCTGACCCCGCCGTGGCGGAGCCGCCCCGGGCGCTCAGGGGGAAAGCTCCCGAGGCGGCCGTCCTCATGCCGCCATCACCTGCCGGACGTCGCAAGCCGTCCTGATCAGGTCGCGGCCGCTGAACCGCTCGCCGTCGACGGACACCCGGACCGCGACGCCCGGCTGGGCCAGCCAGAACACCTCGGTGCCGGTGCGGAAGCCCGGCCCGTCGGGATGCTGGAAGGCCTCACGGGCCCAGCGATCGGGGTCCTCCTCGTGGTACTCGGCGAGGAAGGCGTGCAAGGCGTCGGCATCGGTGAACGTGGCGCTGCGCATCACCGTCACCTGGAGGTCGCGTCGGTAGGCGCCGTCGCCGTCGGGGCCGGACTCCCACACCCGCGCGAGGAACCCGACGTCCTCCCACTCGTAGGCGAAGTCGGAGACCAGCGCGCCGCGTCCGGGTGGCAGCCACCCGACACCGAACCCGTCGAGCCACTCCCGATGTCGCGACGGCGGCACCCGGCCGCAGGAACTCTCCCGCGGCACCGTCGGCTCCACGAGCGTGGCCCCGGCAGCGAGTGCCGGCGCCCCGGCACCGAATACACCCACGGCCGACGCTCCGCCGCTGAGCGCCGGCGCCACCGTCGTCCGTGCCTCGGTCGCGCCGGCCGGCGCCGCACCCACGACCCCGACCGCGGTCAGCATCGCCGCCGCGCACAGCGCGCCTACCATCACCGACACCTTTGTGACCTGCATGGATGAGTTCCTCTCGATGTGGTTGACGAGGCACTGACGGCCTCGGCGCGGCCCGTCCGACCGGCGCCCTGCCATGGTTGCCCGGCAGGTTTCGCGGCGCATCCGGCCGGAGCCCGAATGTGGACAACTCGCCGAATCACTTCCGCCTGTGGACAGCCGGCGGCGCCCGTCCGCCGGTTGTCCGTCGCCGCGACCACGACGACATATCCGCGTCCACTCCCGGGGCGCCTACTCCATCCAGGGGCATCGCCGTTACGATCCGCTGTGATCGACTTGTTTGGGGGGAGGCGACGCGGTGGGCGCGCCCGAAGCCCGCCGGCCTCGACAGTGCGGGAGTGATGGATGTCGTTGACGCTGCGCTACGTCGCGCGCACTGATGTCGGGCTCCTGCGGGAAGGCAACGAGGACTCCGGCTACGCCGGGCCGTACCTTCTCGCGGTGGCCGACGGCATGGGCGGGCACGCGGCCGGCGAGGTGGCCAGCAAGGCCGCCATCGACGAGCTCCTC
The DNA here is from genome assembly GCF_004349065.1 of Jiangella asiatica. GTDB lineage: Bacteria > Actinomycetota > Actinomycetes > Jiangellales > Jiangellaceae > Jiangella > Jiangella asiatica. The sequence goes on along the minus strand of NZ_SMKZ01000107.1, from coordinate 1,944 downwards.
CGCGCCGATCAGCCGCCGGCCCATGCCGACGCGAACCCGCTCGACGTCCTCGCGGCCGCCGTCACAGCCGCAAACGACCGCATCAACGAGCTCGCCATCGCCGACCCCGCCCGGGCCGGCATGGGCACCACGTCGACGTCGATGCTGTGGGACGGCTCGAGGCTGGCGCTGGCGCACATCGGCGACTCCCGTGCCTACCTGCTGCGCGGCGGCGTCCTCGCCCAGATCACCCGCGACCACACCTTCGTCCAGTCGCTCGTGGACGACGGCCGCATCACCGCCGAGGACGCCCGCGAGCACCCGGCTCGCTCGGTCGTCACCAAGGTCCTGCAGGGTCAGTCGCCCATCCAGCCCGACTTCTCCCTCGTCGACGTCCAGCCCGGCGACAGGTTCCTGATTTGCAGCGACGGCCTCTCCGACGTCGTGGGCGACCCGGACATCCAGCAGGTGATGGCGGCGGCCGGGTCCATTGAGGAGGCCGCCGACCGGCTGATCGCGCTGGCGCTCGACTCCGGCGCGCCGGACAACGTCACCGTCGTCCTCGGCGAGGTCGTCCCCTCGGACGACGACCACCCGGCCCCCGGCAGCTCCCAGGCGTTCATGGTCGGTGCGGTCGCCGAGCCCAGCCCGGACGGCGGCACTCCCGACGACCCGGAGACCGTCCGGTACGCGCCCCAGCCGCCGCGGCGGCGACCATGGCTACGTCCCGCCCTGGCGATCGGCGTGCTCGTGGCGGTGGGCTGGGCGGGGCTCACGATCGCCAACGACTGGGTGCGTGAGCAGTACTACATCGGCAGCAGCGGCGGTCAGGTCGCCGTCTACCAGGGCGTGAGCCAGGAGCTGGGTCCGATCCATCTCTCGGAGCTGCACCAGATTCCCGGTGACCTGCCGGTCGACGCGCTGCCGGAGGTCTTCCAGGACCAGGTCGGCGCCACCATTTCAGCCGACGACCTCGACACCGCGGTCCAGGTGGTCGAGAGCCTGCGGCGCGAGGCGTGTCAGGCTCAACAGGGCCGCGGCGCGACCGGCGGCTCCGTCTCAACTGAGGACGCCGGATTCCCCGGGCTGCGCTGCGCCGACTCCGGGCGATGAGCGAGGACGCGGCCGTCACGATCCGTCCGGCGCGGCTGCCCGGCGAGGCCGAGGATCTCGCCCGCGTGTACCTCTCCAGCGCCGAGCACCACGCCGGTCTCGATCCGGACCGCTACCGGATACCGATGGCGTCCGCGGTGGCCACGTGGTTCCGCGGCCATGCCGACGGGCGACGCCGCAGCGTCCTGGTGGCGGAGGCGGACGACCGCATCGTCGGCCTGGTGTCGATCACCCGGCTGGCCCCGCCGACCGCGGCGAGCATGCTGGCCGACGTGCCCACCGCCAGTGTCGACGTCGCCGTCGACCCCGGATATCGACGACGGGGGATCGGCCGGCGCCTGCTCGGTGCGGCCGAGGAGCGGGCCCGCGAACTCGGCGCCGTGAGGATCCAGCTGGACGCGCACGCGGCCAACGACGGCGCCCTGCGGCTCTACGCCGACCTCGGCTACCGGACGTTCGGCGTGCTGCTGAGCAAGGATGTCGACGCCACCTGAGTCCGACGTCAGCAACGACCACAGCCGCCAGCCGTCGCACGATCCAGGCGTTTGGCGCCCATATCCTTCACCAGGGCGCACATTCATGGTGGAGCGGACGCACCCATATTCACTGTCATTCGGGCTCTTCTGTTGCATCCGTGGGTCGGTGCGGTTCGGATCGCGGTGCTGGTGCGGACAAGGTGCCGTGGCGCCTCGAAATGATCACGTTCAGCAGGATCCCCCGAGCCTCACCATGATTGCGAGCATGGTGTGACACGAGATTTCGTGCTGAACGTGATCATTCCGAAGTCTCGCCCACCCACGGAAGCGGCGGAAGAAGCTCATTTCCAGGAGGTACGAGGGGTGGGTCAGCGGG
>NZ_SMKZ01000106.1 GCF_004349065.1 Jiangella asiatica | reverse complement strand
GTGACGTGGGTGCTTTGCTGGACGAGTTGCGTTCTGACGTGCAGGAGACGCTGGGTGAGCTGCGTGATCTGGCGCATGGCATCTATCCGCCGCTGCTGCGCGAGCACGGCCTGGGCGAGGCGCTGCGTACCGCTGCGGGCCGCGCCGCGGTGCCGACGACGGTGGAGGTCGGGCTGCACGTGCGGCCCAGCCCGGAGGTCGAAGCGGCCGTGTACTTCTGCTGCCTGGAGGCCGTCCAGAACGCCGCGAAGCACGCCGGCGACGGCGCCTGCGTCGTGGTCCGGGTGTACGGGGCCGACGACGGGGTGGCGTTCGAGGTCCGCGACGACGGCGCCGGGTTCGACCCCGCGGCCACCGTGGAGAACACCGGGTTCGTGAACATGCGCGACCGGCTGGGCGCGTTCGGCGGGGTGCTGACCGTCACCAGCTCGCCCGGCGCGGGCACCGTCGTGCGCGGCCGGCTGCCCGCGACCGCGGCCGCCGCGACGACGTCTGCGCCGGATCGGGCCTGATGGAGGCGATCTCCCGGTACGCTCCCTCCGTGGCCGATGCGATGGCTCCGCCCGACGCCCGGGGCCGCCCGGTGCGCGTCGTGGTCGCCGACGACGCGCTGCTGGTGCGCGAGGGCGTGCGCCGCGTGCTCGGCCTCTACCCCGACTTCGAGGTCGTGGCGGTGGCCGAAGACCTCGAGAGCCTGCTGACCGCCGTCGAGCGGCACCAGCCCGACGTCGTCGTCACCGACATCCGGATGCCGCCCAGCTCCACCGACGAGGGCATCCGGGCCGCGAGCCAGTTCCGCTACACCGCGCCGGCCACCGGCGTCGTCGTGCTGTCCCAGTACGCCGCGCCGGCCTACGCCCTGGAGCTGCTGGCCGGCGGCTCGCAGGGGCGCGCCTACCTGCTGAAGGAGCGCGTCAGCGAGCCCGACCAGCTGGCCGAGGCGGTGCGTGAGGTCGCCCGCGGCGGCAGCGTGGTCGACCCCAAGGTGGTCGAAGTGCTGGTCGAGGGTGCCCGGCCGCCCGGTGACCCGCTGGCTGGGCTGACTCGGCGCGAGCGCGAGGTGCTGGAGCAGATCGCCCAGGGGAAGAGCAACGCCGGCGTCGCAGCCAGCCTGGTCCTCACCGAGCGGGCGGTCGAGAAGCACATCAACGCCCTGTTCGCCAAGCTGGGGCTGTCCTCCGAGCCCGACGTGCACCGCCGGGTCACGGCCGTGCTGATGTACCTGTCCGCGCTGCGCGGATGATCCCGGTCGCGGGGGTGCCAGCATCACCTCCGGAAGGGGTGTCGGCAGGATGGTCCGGGTCCCGGCCGTGGGCGATCATGGAGTCATGGCCGGTTCCGCCCAGAGCCCCCGCGCGCAGGCCCCGCCGGTGGTCGTCGGCGTCATGGTCGTGGACGACCAGCAGCCGTTCCTGACGGTGGCGCGGTTCGTCGTCGGGTCCACGCCCGGGTTCCAGGTCGTCGGCGAGGCCACCAGCGGCGAGGACGCGCTCGAGCAGGCGGCGGCGCTGCGCCCGGACCTGGTGCTCATGGACATCCACCTGCCCGGCATGTCCGGCATCGAGGCCACCCGGCGGCTGGTGGCGAACGCCCCCGGCACCGCGGTGGTGCTGATGTCGACGTATCCGGCCGCCGACCTGCCGCGCGACGCCCGAACCTGCGGAGCGCGTGCGTACGTCAACAAGGAGGATCTGACGCCGGACGTGCTGGTGGCGGTGATGTCCGGCGAGCAGCCGCCGGGCTTCTGAACGCCGCGAGCCGGCGCGAAAACCTCTCGACCGGCGTGCGGCGCTCGGCGAGACTGGAGGTCATGGGCCACGTCGACCTCAACTCGGTCTCGTTCACCCTGCCCGACGGCAGGGTGCTGCTCGACGCTGTGTCCTTCCGGGTCGGCGACGGCGCCAAGGTCGCCCTGGTCGGCGCGAACGGCTCCGGCAAGACCACACTGTTGCGCATCGTCGCCGGCGACATCGCACCGCACGGCGGCGCCGTCACCCGCAGCGGCGGGCTCGGCGTGATGCGCCAGTTCGTGGCCGAGGGCGCCCAGGACGTCCGCGACCTGCTGCTGTCGGTGGCACCGCCGCGGGTGCGGGCCGCCGCGGCCGCCGTCGACGCCGCAGAGCTGGCCATGATGGACCGCGACGACGAGCCCACCCAGCTCGCGTACGCCACCGCGCTGGCCGAGTGGGCCGACGCCGGCGGGTACGAGACCGAGGTGTTGTGGGACGTGTGCACCACCGCCGCCCTCGGTATGCCGTTCGAGCGGTGCCGGTGGCGCGAGGTGTCCACGCTCTCCGGCGGCGAGCAGAAGCGGCTGGTGCTGGAGGCGCTGTTGCGCGGCCCGGACGAGGTGCTGCTGCTCGACGAGCCGGACAACTTCCTCGACGTGCCGGCCAAGCGCTGGCTCGAGGACCGGCTGGTCGAGTCTCCGAAGACGGTGCTGTACGTCAGCCACGACCGCGAGCTGCTGGCCCGCACCGCCACCCGGGTCGTCACGGTCGAGCTCAGCGCGGCCGGCAACACCGCCTGGGTGCACCCCGGCGGCTTCGCCAGCTACCACGAGGCCCGGCGCGAGCGGTTCGCCCGCCTCGAGGAGCTGCGCAAGCGCTGGGACGAGGAGCACGCCAAGCTCAAGGCTCTCGTGCAGATGTACAAGCAGAAGGCGGCGTACAACTCCGACATGGCCGCCCGCTACCAGGCGGCACAGACCCGGCTGCGCCGTTTCGAGGAGGCCGGCCCGCCGGAGGCCATCCCACGCGAGCAGGACCTGCGCATGCGCCTGCGCGGCGGGCGCACCGGCAAGCGGGCCGTCATCTGCGAGGCGCTGGAGCTGACCGGCCTGATGCAGCCGTTCGACCTCGAGGTCTGGTACGGCGAGCGGGTCGCGGTGCTGGGCTCCAACGGCTCCGGCAAGTCGCACTTCTTGCGGCTCCTGGCCGCCGGCGGCACCGATCCCGAGGCCGAACACCGTCCGGTCGACGACATCACCATCGCGCCGGTCGCGCACACCGGCGTCGCGCGCCTGGGCGCCCGGGTCCGTCCCGGCTGGTTCGCCCAGACCCACGACCACCCGGAGCTCGTCGGGCGCACACTGCTGGAGATCCTGCATCGCGGCGACGGCCAGCGGGCCGGCATGCCGCGCGAGGAGGCCAGCCGCGCGCTGGACCGCTACGAGCTGGCGCACGCCGCCGACCAGGTGTTCGAGTCGCTGTCCGGCGGGCAGCAGGCGCGGCTGCAGATCCTGCTGCTGGAGCTGTCCGGCGCCACGCTGCTGCTGCTCGACGAGCCCACCGACAACCTCGACCTCGTGTCCGCCGAGGCGCTGCAGGACGGCCTGGCCGTGTTCGACGGCACGGTGCTCGCCGTCACCCATGACCGGTGGTTCGCCCGCGACTTCGACCGGTACCTCGTCTTCGGCGCCAGCGGCGCGGTCTACGAGTCGCCGCAGCCGGTGTGGGACGAGCGCCGTGTCGCCCGGGTCCGTTGACGGCGCCGCCGGGGCCGACTCGGGTGACGTCCGACCCGGACGAGTTCTCGGCGTGGGCCCGGGGCTGGCTGGCACGCGAGCCGGTGCTGAGCTCGGTGATCCTGTCGGCGACGGCGGACCGGCGCGGCCAGGTCGGCAGCGGGACGTACGTGGTCGCGCGCGACGCCGGTGACGAGGTCGTCGGAGTCGTTATGCGGACGCCCCCGCACCGCGTCTATGTGCTGGCACCGCCGGACGTCGCCGAGGTGCTGGCCGGGGCTCTCCTCGACGCCCTGGCGGAGGCGGCCGTCTCCGACGACCTGGGCGTGGTCGGCGTCGCCGACCACGCTGCGGCGTTCGCCCGGGCCTGTCCGAGCGCACCGGCCGCGGCGCTGTCGTCGCCGGCAACCAGCGGATCCATGAGTTGCAGTCCGTGTCGTCGGCGGGCGGCGCCCCGGGTCTCGTGCGGCCGGGCACCTCGAACGACCTCGACCTGCTGGTCGCCTGGATCGAGGCGTTCACGGCCGAGACCGGGGTGCCGGCTCAACCGCGCCCGTCCGTCGTCGCCATCGTCGAGCAGCGGCTGACCCAAGGCCGCGTCCACCTGTGGGACGACGCCGGGCCGGTCTCCTACGTCGGCACGTCGCCCGTCATCGCCGGGGTGGTCCGGATCGGGCCGGTCTACACGCCGCCGGACCACCGTGGCCGCGGCTACGCGTCGGCGCTGGTCTCCAGGGTCAGCCAAGCGGCCCTCGACGCCGGGGCCAGCCGCTGCATGCTGTACACCGACCTCGCCAACCCGACGTCCAACCGCATCTACGCCGCCATCGGCTACCGGCCCGTCGCCGACGTCACGGCCTACGCGTTCACGGCGCCGACTTCCGCATGATCAAGGGATCTCAGCGGTTCGACCGGTGGACGTCGGCGGTGATCCACATCGAGGACGTGGATCGTGCGAGCGTTCTCGTCGATGCGATAGATCACCCGATAGGTGCCTCGCCGGGCGCCGTGACACCCGGCCAGCGGCCCGAAGCACCGGGGTCGCCGCGGATGTCATGGTCCTTGTTGTAGTCGGCATCGGTCATGATTCGAACCTGTCGGCGTCGCCCGGACCGATCCGATCCAGGCGAGCGCCGTGCGATCCCGTGAGGTCAGCGGGCGTCGAACAGGTCCTGGAAGGTCTCCACCATCATGGCACGGCCCTTGACCTCGGCGATCAGGTCGGGGCCGGCGACGCCGTCGACGCCGGGGAGGAGTCCGGCGCCGCCCTCGGGGCCGAGCGGGATGGCGATGACCGGCGGCAGCTTCTCGTACCCGACAGGCCCGCCGTCGCCGGTGAGCTCGGCGCGCAGGTTCGCCGCCAGCAGCTCGGCCTGCAGGCGGGCGGTCCCGGCCATGTTGCGGTCGGCGTCGGAGATGTCGCCGATGGCGAAGACGCCCTCGTGCCCGCTCACCCGCAGTTGGCCGTCCACCCGCAGGTATCCGTGCTCGTCGCGGGCGGCGGCGAGCGAGCCGCTGACGTAACCGGTGGCCGGGGTCACCCCGAAGGCGCGGAACCAGATGTCGGCGTCGATGTCCTCGCCGGCCGCGGTGGTGACGGCGACGCGGCCCGCGGTGGCCGCCGGGGTGTCCGGCAGCGCCCGCAGCGGGCTGCCGAGCACGAGCTCGACGCCGAGCTTGTCCAACTGCCGGCGCAGCTCCTCGCGCAGCTCCTGGTCGTAGGGGCCGGGGAGGATGTCGTCACTCAGGTCGGCGAGAGTCACCTGCTTCTCCGGGTAGAACGTCTTGATCTCGCCGGCCAGCTCCAGCCCGGCCGGGCCGGCGCCGACCACGAGCGCGTGCCGGGCGCCGCGCAGGTCGTGGTGGGCCCGGAGGAACCGCTTTCGTGCCCGTGCCGCGTCCGTCTCGTCGGTCTTGGCGGGGAACGGGTACGACGAACCCGTCGCGAGGATCAGGTAGTCCGGCGACAGCTCAAGTCCGGACGCGAGCGCGACCCGGTGGCCGTCGACGGCGACGGCGTGATCGCGCAGGAACCGCCCGTTGGCGAGCAGCCGCTCGTACGGGAAGAAGATGCGCTCCAGCCACGCCGGGTCGACCAGCGCCCGCCACGACGCCAGGTTGTGCAGGAACGTGTCGGACGGGTCGACGAGTGTCACGTCGGCGAGGTCGTCGAGTGCCTTCGCCACGGTGATGCCGGCGAACCCGCCGCCCACGACGACGACGCTGGGGCGGGCTCCGCTGTTCTCGGGCACGGTGTCTCCTTCGATGGTCGAAGCTACGAGGGGATTCGTAGCAACTTCGAAAATCGAAGCAACATCGTTCACGCTAGTATTCCCCGTATGAGCGCGAGCGTCCGCAGCCATGCCGACAAGGAGGAATGCGACCGCGGCGACGCGGCGCTCACCTTGGCATTCACCATCCTGGGCCAGCGGTGGAGCGCGCTGGTCCTCGGCAGCCTCCGCGCCGGACCGGCCGGTTTCCGCGAGCTGTCCCGCGCCATCGACGGCCTCAGCGACTCCGTTCTGTCCGACCGGCTGGCGAAGCTGACGCAGGCCCGGCTCGTCCGCCGCCGTGTCGAGGAAGGGCCGCCGGTCTCCGTCACGTACGAGCTCACCGACCACGGCGAGGCACTCATGCCCGCGCTGGACCAGATCTCCGCGTGGGCCGTGGAACACCTCGACCTACCGCCCGACTGACGTCAGGGGAGGGGTTGGGGC
>NZ_SMKZ01000105.1 GCF_004349065.1 Jiangella asiatica | reverse complement strand
GTGGTAGGGCCGATGGGTTCGGGTGGTTTGTCGTAGGTGTGGCCGGTGGGGCTGGTCCATCGGGTGGTGCCGTTGACCAGGCGGGTGACCGCATAGCTGGTGTGGTGTTTGAGTAGGTGGTGGTGGCGGCATAAAAGTTGGCAGTTGCAGGCGCTGGTCGGGCCGCCGTCGCCGTGAGCGATGCGGTGGTCGATGTCGCACCGGATGGCGGTGTGGTGGCAGCCCGGGGTGCGGCAGGTGCGGTCGCGCAGGATGACGTGGTCGATGAGTGCCTGGGGTGGTCGGTATCGGGTGGTGCCGTGGTCGAGGACCTGGCCGGTGGCGGGGTGGGTGCCGACCCATTGCCAGGTGCCGGCGGCGGCGAGGTGGCGGGCCAGGTGTGCGGGGATCGGGCCGTAGCCGTCGAGGTGGCCCGGTTCGTCGGTGAGCCCGACCAGGGAACGGAACGCGAACGTGACGTGCACGGTGACCGGCCGCCCGTGGGCGGTGGCGAGCGGGACGGGCACGACCGTGCTGGCGCCGGTGCCCGCGCCGGCAGCGCCTGTAGCGGGTGTGCTCGTGCTGGCGGCGTTGTCGTTGTCGGCGCGGCTGATGCAGCCACGCGAGCCGGTCCGGTGGCGGTGGTTGCAGGTAGGCGCGGGGTCGGTCGGGTGGGTGCGGTCGCTGTGGGCGGTGCCGATGTGCTGGGTGTCCAGGGCGGTCCAGGCCAGCGCGGCCAGGGCGTCGGCGCGGCGTTGGGCGGCGGTGCGGGCCGGGCGCCCGGCGGTGTGGTCGTCGCGGTGGAGGGTGTGCGCGGCGGCGTCCAGCACGGTCTTGACCGCGATCGCGTCCTCGGCGGGCAGGTAGGCCTCCAGGTAGGCCATCGCGTCCGGGGCCGGGGTGATGGTGACGTCGCGGCGCTCCCGCGCGGCCCGGCAGCGCTGCTCGGCCTGGACCGGTGCCAACTCGTGCAGGAGTTGGGTGATCTTCCGGCGAAGCATCACCGAGTCCAACTCCGGCGCGACCGGCAGCACCGCGGCCTCGACCCGCCGCCGCACCTGGAGGTCCTGGCCGCCGAGCTCGCCGGTGATGACCCGGGCGCGGCGCTCGTCGAGCCGGCCGGCAGCGAGCGCGGCCCAGGTGGCGGGGAAGTCCTGCACGAGTTGGACGGCGTGACCGACCAGGTTCTCCGCCTGCCGGGTGGTGGCGACGGTGCGGGCGGCCACCTCCAGCGCGGTGGTGGTGACCGGGTTCACCGACCGGTACCCGCACTGGCCGGGCCGCAGCTCCGGCCGGCCGGTCAGCTCGGCCAGCACCCGGGCCTGCTCGGCTTGTGCCCACGAGATCAGCCGCTGCCACCCCGCGGCGAGCTCCACGACGTCGTACACGTCGACCGTGGCCAGGTCGGTACCGGCCAGCAGCCTGGCCAGGTCCGGGCCGGGCGCTATCCCGCCCGCCTGAACCGGGTGGGCCTGCGCCGAGTGCGGCGACGCCGGGTCGGTTTGCGGCAGGTCGGCTTGCGCCGGGTCGGTTTGCGCCGGGTCGGTTTGCGCCGGGTCGGTTTGCGCCGGGTCGGTTTGCGCCGGCTGCGAGCCGGGCTCTGTGGGTGGGGTCCACGCGGGCGGCGGCGCTTCGAGCCATCCGTCGGGGAGCAGCCCGTGGGCGGCCGGCACGTCGTCGGGGAGCTCCCAGGGTTCGTAGCTGACCCACTCGCCGGTCCGCGGGTCGCGCGCGACCAGCAGATCAGCAGGTGGAAAAGCTTCCTCGAACATGTGAACTACCCTACCCGACCCCACCGACAACCTCCGGCGCAGACGCCGCTCGACAGGTGCATTCCGCCCGTCGTCACGGTGACGGCGCCGATGCGCGCCATCCGTCCCACGAACCCGTCGGCACGCCCAGCGACATACCGTCGTCGTCCAGCACGGCGGCTGACAACCTGCTGCTGTCCGTACACGACTCTGTCGCATGGCGCCGGGCCCTACCTCAGCGCGACCGGGAGGGTGGCGCCGCTGCCGGCCAGCGCGGCACCGGCGAGCGCGCGGGTCGAGCCCGTCGCCCGGTGCCGGCAGCGCCGGCCGCCCCGGATGCCGTCGCCGCGGCGGCCGGCGCGCTCATACCAGGAGGTCCCGGCGGGACAGGTTCTTCTCCATCTGCTTCTCCTTCTCCGACGACGAGCTCGGCTGACGGTGCGGAGTCTTCTACGCCGGGGACGGGGAATCGCGGTAGAACCTCCGGACACGGTCCGGTCGGACGGCGAGGCGAATCATGGCTGTGAGCGCTGACAGCACCGGTCGACAGCTGCCCGGCCCCATCCCTGACAGCCCCGCCGGCGGTGCGGCTCGACGCGCTGCTGCTGGTCTTCGTCGTGATGCAGCCGACAGCGGAGGGTGCGCCGCCGAGCCTGGCGCGCGTGAGCCCGGCCCTGCCCTACTGGCGGCGGCGTCAGCCGGTGCCGCGACCCGCCCACTCCCGGCGGATGTGGCCGATGTGCGTGCGCATCAGCTCGCGAAGCTCGTCGGCCTGGCCGGCCTCGAGGAGGTCGCACATCTGCTCGTGCTCCTGGGCGCTGGCGACCAGCCGTCCGGACGCGGACAGCGCGGAGAGCCCGTACAGGCGGGTCTGCGCGCGCAGCTCCTCGACGATGCGGACCAGCCGCTGGTTGCCGGCGACCGACAGGAGCCGGACGTGGAACTCGCGGTCGGCGCCGATGTAGCTGATGAGGTCGCCGCGGGCGGCGGCGTCGACGATGGCAGCGGCCAGGTTCCGCAGCGCCGTGAGGTCCTGCTCGGTGATGACGGCGACCGCCTGCGCGGCGATCGGCGGCTCGAGCAGCTCGCGGATCTGGGTGATCTGGTCGAGGTCGGCCTCTGAGATGTCGGTGACTTTGAAGCCCTTGTTGCGGACGACCTCGACCAGGCCCTGCTTGACCAGGTCGAGCATGGCCTCGCGGACCGGCGTGGCCGAGATGCCGAACCGCTCCGCCAGCCCGGGCGCGGAGTACAGCTCCCCGGGCTTCATCTCGCCGGACACGATGGCACCGCGCAACGCGTCCGCGACCTCTTCCCTGACGCTCATCCGCCGTGCGAAAGACGGCAGAGTCAGCTGACGCAGTTCAGCCATCCATGGTCCTTCCAACGCAGCACGGTGGCCGCAGGTCATGAGAGGCGCGCGCTCGTGCGTGATATCCCACCTGTTCAACCCTAGAGGAGAAATCCCCGCGGAAAGGGATCCGACGGGTCGAGGAAGTACTGGGCGGTTCCGGTCACCCAGGCCCGCCCGGTCACCGTCGGGATCACCGCGGGGACCTTGCCGACGGTCGACTCGCCCACCAGGCGCCCGACGAACCGGCTGCCGATCAGCGACTCGTTGACGAAATCGGTGTCCAGCGGCAGCTCGCCGCGGGCATGCAGCTGTGCCATCCGGGCCGACGTGCCGGTGCCGCACGGTGAGCGGTCGAACCACCCCGGGTGGATGGCCATCGCGTGCCGGGACCGGCGGGCGTCGGAGTCCGGGTCGACCAGCTGCACGTGGTGGCACACGTCGATCTCGGGGTTCTCCGGGTGCACCGGGCGGTCGTGCTCGTTGATGGCGGCCATGATGGCCAGGCCGGCGTCCAGCAGCTCGCCCTTCCGCGCGACGTCGACCCGCAGCCCGAGCTGCCCGGCGTCGAGGATGGCGTAGAAGTTGCCGCCGTAGGCGAGGTCGTAGGTGATCGCGCCCCAGCCGGGGACGTCGACCTTCGCGTCCAGCCGGTCGACGAACGACGCGACATTGCGGATGGTGACCGACTCGGCGGCACCGTCGCTCGTGGCCACCTCGGCGACCACCAGGCCGGCCGGCGTGTCCAGGCGGATCGTCGTCACCGGCTCGATGACCTCGACCATCCCGGTCTCGACCAGCACGCTCGCGACTCCGATGGTGCCGTGCCCGCACATCGGCAGGCACCCGGAGACCTCGATGAACAGGACGCCCCAGTCGGCGTCGGGGCGGGTGGGTGGTTGCAGGATCGCTCCGCTCATGGCCGAGTGGCCGCGCGGCTCGAACATCAGCAGCTGCCGCAGGTGGTCGGAGTTGTCGATGAACCACCGCCGCCGCTCGGCCATGGTGGCGCCGGGGAGGGTCCCGACGCCACCGGTCACGACGCGCGTGGGCATGCCCTCGGTGTGGGACTCCACCGTGTGGAATATCCGCGTGGTGCGCATCGTGGGACGCTCCTCGGCTCGGCTGGACTCGGCTGGTTCGCCGTCCTCAGGAGAAGTCTGCGGCAAGCCGCTCGGTCAGCTGCCGGATGAGGGCCTCGTTCTCGGCCAGCATCGGCTGCCGCGGCTGCCGGACCGGCCCGCCGCCCAGGCCGAGCACGTCCATGGCCAGCTTGATGGACTGGACGAACTCGGTGTGGAAGTCCCAGCGCAGCAGCGGGTGCAGGGCGCGGTACAGCGGCAGAGCGGTGTCCAGGTCGTGCGCCAGGGTGGCCTCGTAGAGCCGGACACACTTCCTCGGGAAGACGCTGGTGAAGCCGGAGATCCAGCCCTTGCCGCCGGCCAGGCCCACCTCGATGACGGAGTCGTCGGTGCCGATGAGCACGTCGAGGCCGGGTGCGCGCTCGGCGATCTCGTAGCACCGTCGCGACTCGCCGGTGAACTCCTTGACCCCGACGATCAGGCCCTCGTTGTACAGCTCGGCGAGCAGCGCCGGGGTCAGGTCGATCTTGGTGTCGATCGGGTTGTTGTACGCCGACACCGGGAGCCCCGCCTTGGCGACCTCGCGGTAGTGCTCGATGACGGATCGCTCGTCGCCCCGGTAGGAGTTCGGCGGCAGCGCCAGCACGACCTGCGCGCCGGCCTCGGCGGCCTGCTCGGCCCAGGTCCGCGCCTCGCGGGAGCCGTAGGCGCCGACGCCGGCCATGACGCTGAATCCGTCCGGAGCGTTCTCGACGGCGACCTTCACCATCGTGGCACGCTCCTCGGGCGTCAGCACCTGGTACTCGCCGAGGGAACCGTTCGGGCACACGCCGTGGCAGCCGTTCTCCGCCAGCCACCGCACGTGCTCGGCGTACCGGTCGAAGTCCACCGACAGGTCGTCACGGAAGAACGTCGGTGTGGCGACCAGCACGCCGTGCCAGGGCTTGTCACGATCGGCCATGCGAAGCTCATTTCTATGCTATGTAACATTTTACGAGATGGCCCGCGGTTGTCTGGTGTAGCGGGGGTCACGACGCGATTACGTCTCGAGGACACCGTCCACCCGGCGCGGGATGCCGGGGTTCTGGTCGCGCAGCTCCGCCGGTAACACGTGCTGCGGCGCGTTCTGGTATGACAGCGGCCGCAGCCAGCGCCGGATCGAGGCAGGTCCGACGGAGGTGTGCCCGCTGACGGTGGTCGACGGGTACGGGCCGCCGTGCTGCATGGCCCAGGTGACAGCCACGCCGGTCGGGAAGCCGCCGAACAGCAGCCGGCCGGCGCGCCGCCGCAGCACCTCGTGCAGCCGCTGGACCAGCTCGGTCTCGCCGTCGGCCGCGTGCACGGTGGCGGTCAGCTGGCCGTCCAGGTGGGCCAGGGTCTCCAGCAGCTCGTCGGTGTCGCGGTAGCCGATCACCAGTGCCGTCGGGCCGAAGCACTCTTCGAGCAGCTCGGCGTCGAGGTCGCGAGCGGCGACGGCGAACAGCGCGGGCCGGCCGAGCGCGGGGTCGTCGGCGCCGTCGGCGCTTCCGGTGAACAGGCTGCTCAGCCGGGCGTCCGCGGCGCGGCGCTCGGTCTCGTCGCGGTAGGCCTCGCGGATGGTGTCGGTGAGCATCCGGCCGGCCGGCACCGCGGCGAGGGCCTCGCCCAGCAGTGAGCGCAGGTGGTCGCCATCGGGGCCCTCCGGTGCGAAGAGCAGCCCGGGCTTGGTGCAGAACTGGCCGACGCCCAGCGTGACCGAACCGACGTAGCCGGCGGCGAACTCCTCGGCCCGGCCCGCGGCGACCTCGGGCGTCACGACGAGCGGGTTGAGGCTGCCCAGCTCGCCGTAGAACGGGATGGGCTCGGGGCGGGCGGCGGCGAGGTCGTACAGCGCGCGGCCGCCGCGGGTGGAGCCGGTGAACCCGACCGCCCGGACGTCGGGGTGCCGGACCAGCTCGGTGCCGGCCTCCAGCCCTTCGACCAGGCCGAGGACAGTCTCGGGCAGCCCGGCCCTGGTCAGTCCGGCGCGCATCGCGGCGAACGTGCGCCGGCTCGTCTCGGGGTGGGCG
>NZ_SMKZ01000104.1 GCF_004349065.1 Jiangella asiatica | reverse complement strand
CGCTCCGGCGGGCACCCGGGCCGTACGCGAGCTCGCCAGCATCGACGCCGTCGCCGTCACAGCGCCCAAGGCGGAGGTCGGCACCGTCTGGGCGCAGCTGGAGGCGGGCACGATCGGTCAGGTCTGGCTCAACGGCCGGGTCGAGGCGACCCTGGACGACAGTGTCTCGCAGGTCGGCGCGCCGGCGGCGTGGGAGGCCGGGTACGACGGCACGGGCACCACGGTGGCCGTCTTGGACACCGGCTGGGACCCGACCCATCCCGACCTCGCCGGGCAGGTGGTCGGCGCGGCGAACTTCACCGAGGACGTGGACCCCGAAGGCCGGACCGGTGTCGACGGGCACGGGCACGGCACCCACGTGGCGGCGACGGTGGCCGGCACCGGGGCTGCGTCCGGTGGCGCCAACCGCGGTGTGGCGCCGGGCGCGGACCTGCTGATCGGGAAGGTCCTCGACACCGGCGGCAGCGGGTACGAGGACTGGATCATCGCCGGCATGGAGTGGGCGGTCGCGCAGGGCGCCGACGTCATCAACATGAGCCTCGGCCATCCCGACCCCAGCGACGGCACCGACCCGCTCAGCCTGGCCGCCGACCGGCTCAGTGCCAGCTCCGACGCACTGTTCGTCGTCGCGGCCGGCAACACCGGCCCGATGGAGAGCACCATCGGGGGCCCGGGCGCGGCGGAGTCGGCGCTCACGGTCGGCGCTGTGGACGAGGACGACCAGCCCGCGGACTTCTCCTCCCGCGGGCCGCGGCTCGACGGCCTCATCAAGCCGGAGATCGTCGCTCCCGGTGTCGGCGTGGTCGCTGCCCGCGCCGCCGGCACCTCGCTGGGCAACCTGCTCGACGAGCACTACACCTCGCTCGACGGCACGTCGATGGCCACTCCGCACGTCGCCGGGGCCGCCGCCATCCTGGCCCAGCAGCACCCGGAATGGGACGGCGAGCAACTCAAGGCCCGCCTGGTCACGACCACCATCCCGCTCGAAGAGGTGGCGGCCACCGTCCAGGGCGCCGGCCGCCTCGACATCGCGGCGGCGGTGGGCGAGTCCGCCGTCGTCGACGCGGGCGTCCTGGACTTCGGCCTCCTGCACTTCGAGGACGACACGGCCGTCGGGACGCTGACGTTCACCAACCCCACGGACGAGCGGGTGACGCTGCGGCTCACGACGGAGGCGGACCGGACCGGCCCGGGCGACGACGCGAGATCGCCGATCCGGCTGCGTCAGCCGGTGCTGTCGATCCCGCCGGGCGGGCAGGCCAGCACCCAGGTGCAGGTCTCGCCGAGCGGACTGGACGGCGGCTCCTACGAGGGCTACGTCGTCGCGACCGACACGCGCGACCGGTCCACGACCATCGGCACGCTGGTGTCGTTCGCCGTCGAGGCGCCCCGGCACACTCTGACCGTCACCGCCGTCGACCGTGACGGAGAACCGGCGCACGGCCCGGTCGACGTGTGGAACGTCGACACCTGGGAGGGCACGCGCGGCTTCTTCTCCGACGGCGTCGCCACCTTCGAGGTGTTCGAGGGCATCTACTCGGTCACCGCGTCCATCCAGGACGGCGCCTTCATCGACGCCACCAGCGTCACCGTCGCCGCCGACCCGCAGCTCGTGGTCGGCCGCGACACGACGATCGCCTACGACGCCCGCGAGGCCGGACCGGTGACGGTGGACACGCCGCTGCCCACCACCCTGACGAGGGGCCAGGTGCTGTGGACGCGCGAGATCGGTGGCGAGTCCGTGACCAGTGAACTGGCCGACGTGACCGCGGACCGGCCGCTCTACTTCCTGGCGAGCGATCCCGCACGCGACGGCACGTTCGACGTGACGACGGCCTGGCAGCTGGACCAGCCGCTGTCGGCCGACGTGCCAGACGCGACGTACTCGTACCGGCTGGTGTTCACCGAGGACGACGGCCTGCCGGACGCACGCTCCTACACCGCCGACCACGACGACCTGGCCGCCGTCCACGGGACGTACCACCAGTCCTCGGACCAGCAGGTGAACCGCGAGTCGTGGCGGCCGTTCACGGAGGGTTCGCTGCTCGGCGTGAGCATGACCCTGGTGCGCAACGGACCCGTCGAGCGCACCGACTACCTGAGCACCGACGGCCTGGAATGGCAGCGCGACGGGCGGCCGCACTGGTCGCCGGTGGCGTTCACGGTCAACTCGCCGGCCGAGCGGTACGAGCCCGGCGTGGAGTACGAGCAGGACTGGTGGGGACCGCTGACCCGGCCGTCCGTCCCGCCGGTCACCGGGCTGGAGCAGTACGGCCTGCCGGTCTCGCGATTCCGTGACGCGATCCGGGCCCTGGTCCCGCCGCACCGCTTCGGCGACGACACGATGCGCGGCGCGGGCAACACGCCGGGCGAGGAGTTCGAGCTGACCCTGCACAGCGACGGAGAGCTGGTCGGGACGTCGAACGCGTCGGCGTTCCCGTCGCAGTTCACCGTCCCGCCGGAGTCGACGGAGCTGGAGCTGCGGGTCCAGGTCGAGAACGACGCGGACTACTGGTCGGACCTGTCGGTGTCGACGGACACGACCTGGCGGTTCGAGTCCGAGCGCGCCGGGGACGAGGGCGTGGTGCTGCCGCTGGTCCAGGCCGACTACGGGCTCGACGTCGGCCTCTACGACGAGATGCCGGCGGGCGAGCCGTACCCGATGGCGGTGACGCCGCAGTACCAGCCGGGCGCGACCGGGCCCGGCGAGTTCGAGGTGGCCGTCGAGGTGTCCTTCGACGACGGCGCCAGCTGGCAGGCCGTGCCGGTGACGCCGGCCGGCGAGGACGACGCGGTCCAGGCACAGGTGCCGGCGGCGGACCCGGGGTTCGCGTCGGTCCGGGTCGAGGTGACCGACGCCGATGGCAACGCGATGACGCAGCAGATCGACCGGGCCTGGCGGATCGGCCAGCCCTGACATGCGCGGACCGAGGCGAGGGAGAGACATGAGCGATCCGAACCGCAAATGGTCCAGAGCGCCGCTGTCGTTGCTGGCGGCGGCCGCGGTGATCGGGCTCGGTGCCGCGGCGCCGGCCAGCGTGGCACAGCCGGCCGACGTGCAGCCGTCGAGTGCGTCGCAGGCCGCGGCGACGTCGGGCGCGGGGCAGACCTACCAGCTCACGCTGCTCACCGGCGACGTCGTGACGTTGCACATCGCGCCGGACGGACGGCAGGCCGCGTGGGTCGAGGAACCCGCCGACGGCGCGGACACGGCCGACAGCCGGGAGCCGCGCATCGCCGAGCTCGACGGGCACGTGCACGTCGTGCCCGAGGAGGCGGTGCCGCACCTAGAGTCCGGCGCGCTCGACGAGCGGCTGTTCGACGTCACGTACCTGGCCCAGGAGGGCTACCACGACGCCGCGACGGCCGAGCTTCCCCTACTGCTGGCGGCGCCGGACGGTCCCGGAATCCGCAGCGTGCCCGACGCTCCGGCGGGCACCCGGGCCGTACGCGAGCTCGCCAGCATCGACGCCGTCGCCGTCACAGCGCCCAAGGCGGAGGTCGGCACCGTCTGGGCGCAGCTGGAGGCGGGCACGATCGGTCAGGTCTGGCTCAACGGCCGGGTCGAGGCGACCCTGGACGACAGTGTCTCGCAGGTCGGCGCGCCGGCGGCGTGGGAGGCCGGGTACGACGGCACGGGCACCACGGTGGCCGTCTTGGACACCGGCTGGGACCCGACCCATCCCGACCTCGCCGGGCAGGTGGTCGGCGCGGCGAACTTCACCGAGGACGTGGACCCCGAAGGCCGGACCGGTGTCGACGGGCACGGGCACGGCACCCACGTGGCGGCGACGGTGGCCGGCACCGGGGCTGCGTCCGGTGGCGCCAACCGCGGTGTGGCGCCGGGCGCGGACCTGCTGATCGGGAAGGTCCTCGACACCGGCGGCAGCGGGTACGAGGACTGGATCATCGCCGGCATGGAGTGGGCGGTCGCGCAGGGCGCCGACGTCATCAACATGAGCCTCGGCACCAACTACGCCACCGACGGCACCGACCCGCTGAGCCAGGCGGTGAACCGGCTGAGCGAGTCCTCGGACACGTTGTTCGTCGTCGCGGCCGGCAACCTGGGGCCGGCCGAGGGCACCGTCGCGTCGCCGGGCGCGGCGACGTCCGCGCTGACCGTCGGCGCGGTCGACAAGCAGGACCAGCCGGCGTCCTTCTCCGCGCGCGGGCCTCGGCGCGGTGACGACGCGGTGAAGCCGGAGGTCGTGGCGCCGGGCGTGGGCATCGTCGCCGCCCGCGCCGCCGGCACCTCGCTGGGCAACCTGCTCGACGAGCACTACACCTCGATGAACGGCACATCGATGGCGACCCCGCACGTCGCCGGAGCCGCCGCCATCGTCGCCCAGCAGCACGCCGGCTGGGACGGCGAGCAGATCAAGGAGCGGCTCATCTCCAGCAGCGTGGCGCTGGAGGACCAGCCGGTGACGTTCCAGGGCGCCGGCCGCATCGACCTCGCCTCCGCGACGGCCGATGCCGCCAGCGTCGACCACGGCGTCGTCGACCTCGGCTACCTCGGCATGGACGACCCGTCCGTGAGCCAGATGCTGACCTATCACAACCCGACCGACGAACGGATCACCCTGCGGCTGACCACCGAGGTGACCCGCCCGGGCTCGGGCCAGGTGACCCCGGCACTGCGCCTCAGCGACAGCGTCCTGTCGATCCCGGCCGGCGGCAGCGCCACCACCGAGGTGCAGGTCGCCGCGTCGGCGAGCGTGGGCGGCACCTACACCGGCCAGATCGTCGCCACCGACCCGCGCAACCGCGACGTCGAGCTGCACAGCGTGGTCTACTTCACCGTCGAGCGGCCGGTGCACACCGTGACCGTGACCGCGACGGACCGTGCCGGCGAACCGGCCAAAGGCCCGATCGACCTCTGGAACACCGAGACCGGGGAGTGGAAGCGGGGCTTCATACGAGCCGGCACCGCCGAGATCGAGCTGCCCGAAGGCCTCTACACGCTGATCGGCTCGGTCGAGACGCCCGGCAGCGGGACGCTGACCACCAGCGACACCGTCGTGGGAGAGCCGGAGCTGACCGTCGACGAGGACGTGTCGCTGCACTATGACGCCCGCGA
Source organism: Jiangella asiatica (assembly GCF_004349065.1). Classification (GTDB taxonomy): domain Bacteria; phylum Actinomycetota; class Actinomycetes; order Jiangellales; family Jiangellaceae; genus Jiangella; species Jiangella asiatica. The sequence continues at coordinate 1,379 of NZ_SMKZ01000104.1, read as the reverse complement.
CGGCGAGCTGATCGAGGTGGTCACCCCGCTGGAGACCGATCTGGAGGACGTCACGATCAACTGGCGCCGCGAGGTCGGCGAGCAGTCGATGACGCGGATGCTGGGGGACAACTGGTTCGAGCCGCACCTGTACGCGATCCCGAGTGCGAAGCCACGCACCGGGACGTTCGAGTTCAGCACCACCTGGCAGCTCGTGCAGCCGCTGCTCACCGTGACCGTGCCGGGCGACGACGGGTTCCAGCTCGACCCGTACCCGGCGCTGATCTCCGACGAGAACCCGTATGTCGGCGAGGGACCGTTGCCGCTGGTGGACGTGGGCACCGGCACCGCCGCCGAGTTCGCCGCCGCCGACGTCGACGGCAAGGTCGCCTTGGCCACCCGGCGCGGCGGTTGGAACGAGACGAACGAGCAGCTGGAGCTGGCGCGCGCCGCCGGTGCCGCACTGCTGCTCGTCGCGAACGACGAGCCCGGCGTCTGGAGGCAGACCATCTGGCTGGGCTCGCAGCCGTCGTACTCGGTGGCCGGCGAGACCGGCGACCAGCTGCGGGCGGCGCTGGCAGCCGACCCGGACCTCGTCCTCGACGTCGTCGGTTTGCGCGACTCGACCTACAACTACGAGCTGGCGTTCACCGAGGACGGCGGCATCCCGGGCGGCATCACCTACGACGCGGCCGAGACACCGCTGGCGGTCGTCGAGTCGGAGTACCGCGACGTCTCCGAGCAGATGAACCGCACCGAGCTGTGGGCGTCGTACGTCGGGTCGGGGACGCTGGGCAACGGCCTGAGCATTGCGCGCAACGGGCCCGTGCATCGCACCGAATACATCAGCAGCGAGGGCGTCGAGTGGCAGCGCTTCGGCCAGCCGCACCAGGAGTTCCCCAGCCTCTACTGGACGTGGTCGTCGATCGATCCGTACGAGACCGGGTCGACCACCGAGCAGCTGTGGTGGGGACCGCTGGTGGCGCCGGGTACGCCGGCGCTCACCGGCTCGGAGGAGTACGGCCTGCCGGCGGCCCGGTTCCGCGACGCGATCCGCATCGCGATCCCGCACTACCTGTACGGCCCGGCCCGCTACGGCTTCATCTACGAGCAGGCCGGCGACGCCTCGGAGCTGACGCTGCGCCGCGACGGGGAGGTCGTTGGCACGGCGCCGTGGTCGGAGGCGCAGTTCACGGTGCCCGCGGAGGAGGCGGACTTCGAGCTGTCGCTCTCGGTCACCAGCGGCGCGGCCAACTTCTCCGACCTGTGGACGCACACCGAGACGACGTGGGGGTTCCGGTCGGGTCGTCCGTCGGGTGAGTCCGAGGTGCTGGCGTTGGTGCAGCTGGGTTACGAGCTGGACGCCGGGCTGCGCAACGAGGTGCCGGCGGGGGTGTCGT
>NZ_SMKZ01000103.1 GCF_004349065.1 Jiangella asiatica | reverse complement strand
CCCCTGGCCGGGTCCCGCACGGCTCCTGCCTCCCACCCGGCAGGGGCCGTGTTTCTTTTCACCGGGCGTTTCGTGCATCCATCTTCGCGCGCTGAGCCCGGTGACGGCGGGCGGCTGGCCGTCGACAGCACGCGTTTTCCACAGGCATGCCCGGCAAGGGGTCGCCGTCCACATTTTGCGCCTCGGCCCTTCGCCCCGCGGCCACGCCCGGCAAGGGTGGAGGGAGCCCCGATCCAGCTCTCAGGAGGTGCCCGTTGCCCCGCCTCGTGCCCCGTTCCCGCCGGCGGCCGGTCTCGACCGTCGGCGCCGCGCCACCCGAGCGACCACTCGTCGTCACCCGCGACGAGACCCTGCTCGACGACCTGCTCCGGCTCGCCGCCGCCGCCTCGATCGAGGTCGAGGTGGCCGACCGCCCCGATGCGCTGCGTTCGCGGTGGGCCGCCGTACCGCTGGTGGTCGTGGGGTACGACCAAGCCGAGACCCTGACGGTGCTGGGTCTGCCGCGGCGGCCCGCGGTGTTCCTCGTCGGCCGGCGCGACGACGACGCCGACGTGTGGCGGCGCGGCGTCGCGCTGGGCGCCGAGCAGGTGCTGTTCTTCCCTGACGACGAGCCGTGGCTCGCCGGTCGCTTCGCGGACGCGGCCGAGGGCGAGGACGGCGAGGCGCTCATGGTCGGTGTGGTCGGCGGCCGCGGCGGGGCGGGTGCGTCCGTCCTGGCCACGGCGCTGTCGGTTTCCGCGAGCCGGACCGGGCTGTCGGTCATCCTGGTCGATCTCGACCCTCTCGGCGGCGGTCTCGACCTGGTCCTGGGCGCCGAGGGCGTCACCGGCCTGCGCTGGCCGGACCTCGCCGGCAGCAAGGGGCGCCTGGGCGCACGCGCGCTGCAGGCCGAGCTTCCGGGCCGGCACGGCCTGGCCGTGCTGTCGTGGGACCGAGGCGACCTGCTGAGCATGGCGCCCGAGGCCGCCGGTGCGGTGCTCGCCGCGGCGCGCCGCGCGTGCGACCTGGTGGTTCTCGACCTGCCGCGGTGGCCGGACCCGGCGGCGGAGCGCGCCGCAGGGCTGTGCGCCGCCGTGCTGCTTGTGGTCCCGGCCGAGGTGCGCGCCGTCGCGGCGGCCGCGCGGGTCGCCGTCGGGCTCACCACCCTGGCGGCGGATGTGCGGCTCGTGACCCGCGGCCCGTCCAAGTCCGGGCTGAGCGGGGCGGACGTCGCGGCCGCGCTGGGCCTGCCGCTGGGCGCCCACCTGACGGCCGAGCCCGGACTGACTGAACAGCTCGACCGGGGCGAGCCACCGGGCCTGGACGACAAGGGTCCGCTGGTCGTGGGCTGTGGGCACCTCCTCGACGCGCTGCTGCGCGACCACCGGGTCCGGGCCGCATGAGGCTCGACGACGTCCTGCTCGACCGGGTGCGCACCTCCCTCGTGCTGGCGGCCGAGCCACCGAGCCCAGCCCGTGTCGCCGCCGCGCTGCGTGCCGAAGGCGCGGTGCTCGGTGACGCCGCCGTGCTCGAGGTCACCGAGGCGCTGCGGGCCGAGATCAGCGGCGCGGGGCCGCTCGATCCGCTGTTGCGCGAGCCCGGTGTCACCGACGTCCTGGTCAACGGGCCGGCGGAGGTCTGGGTCGACCGCGGCGACGGCCTGGTGCGGGCGCCGGTGCGCTTCCGCGACGAGGCCGCGGTGCGTCGCCTGGCCGGACGGCTGGCCGCCGGTGCGGGACGCCGCCTCGACGACGCCGTCCCCTACGTCGACGCCCGGCTCCCTGGCGGAGCCCGACTGCACGCCGTGCTCCCGCCCGTCGCGCCCGACGGCACGGTCATCTCGCTGCGGGTCCCATCGCATCGCAGTTTCGGCCTGTCCGACCTGGTCGCCGCGGGAACGGTTCCGGCGCGGCTCGAGCCGTGGCTCGTCGGCGTGGTTCGAGCCCGGCTGGCGTTCTTGATCGCGGGTGGCACCGGGACCGGCAAGACGACCATTCTCGGAGCACTGCTCGGCCGATGCGATCCGGCCGAACGCGTGGTGCTCGTCGAGGATGCCGGCGAGCTGCGGCCGGACCACCCACACGTGGTCCGTCTCGAAGCCCGCTCCGCCAACGTAGAAGGCGCCGGCCGCATCGGGCTCGACGTTCTGGTCCGCCAGGCGCTGCGGATGCGACCGGACCGCATCGTAGTCGGCGAGGTCCGCGGCGCGGAGGTGGTCGATCTGTTGGCCGCGCTCAACACCGGTCACGAGGGCGGTTGCGGCACCCTGCACGCCAACTCCGCCGAGGACGTGCCCGCCCGGTTGGAGGCGCTCGGCATCGCAGCCGGGCTGCGTCGCGAGGCCGTACACGCTCAGGCCGGTGCCGCCCTCGACGTCGTCGTACACCTGCGGCGCGACCGGTCCGGGCGCCGCCGGCTGGCCCAGATCGACGTCGTCCGATGCCGCTCAGGCCGGCTGGAGGTCGTGCCGGCCTTCCGGGTCGCCGACGACGGCGAGGTGTCACGCCGCGCCGGCCACGAGGAGCTGGCCGCCCGGCTCGCCCAGGGTGGGTGGACGCCGTGACCGCGCTCGCGGCCGCGCTGGCCGCGGCCGCTGCCATACTGCTGGTCGGCGGCCGTACCTCGCTCTTGCAGGAAAGGCTTGGCCGGCCTGTCCGCCCAGCGATGCGGCGTGAGCGGCGTCCTTCGCCGGTGGCGCGGCTGGGCCTGCTGACGGTCGCCGGTGCCCTCGCCGGTGCGGTGGTCGCCGGGCCGGTCGCAGCGGCCGGTGGCGCTCTCGCCGCGCCGGTCGGGCGCTGGTGGTTGAGCCGCCGCCGGGCTCGCAGTGTCCGGTCTCGCCGGGAGGCGGAGGTCGCCGACGCCTGCCTGGCGCTGGCCGGTGAGCTCTCAGCGGGTGTGCCGCCGCGCCATTGCTTGGCGGTGGTGGCCGCCGAGTGGCCTGACCTCTTCGGCGCTGCGGCCGGACGCTCGGCTTTGGGCGGCGATCCCGTGCAGGCGCTGCGCGAAACCGCGCGTCAACCTGGTGCCAGTCCGTTGACAGCGGTCGCCGCGGCCTGGGAGGTGTCAGACCGCACCGGCGCGGGGCTGTCGTCCGTGCTGACGTCGGTCGCCGACTCGCTGCGGGCCGAGGCCGCGGTACGCCGCGAAGCCGGTGCGCAGCTGGCTGCCGTCCGGGCGACGTCCCGGCTGATGGCCTGCCTCCCGGTGGTCACGCTCCTGCTGTTCTCCGGCGGCGACGGCGACGCCGTGGAGTTCCTGACCACCAGCCCCTACGGAGTCGTCTGCCTGATGGCGGCGGCCGGGTTCATCGCGGCCGGCCTGCTGTGGGTCGATCGTGTGGCCAGCAGCGTGCGGTCGGCGTGGGAACCGTGACGGCCGCCGCGATGCTCTGCGCCGGGCTCGCAGCGGTCGTCGCGCTGAGCCCTCCGCCCGCGGTCGTGCGGCTGTCGTCGCTGGCCGCACCCGCCCGCCGCCCTCCGGACAGGCAGGCCGAGGTCCGGCCCGCACCGGCGTCGGCGTCCACGCGGACGAGGGCCGCTGCCAGCCTGTCCGTCGTGGTCGCCGGGTACCTGATGATCGGCGGCCCGGGTGGTGCCGTCGTCGGCCTCGCGCTCGGTGTGGCCTGCTGGATCGGTATCGGACGGCTCGAGCCGGCGGCTCACCGCCGCGATCGCGAACGCATCGTGGCGGCCATGCCGCTGGCGGCGGAGCTCGTGGCGGCCGCGCTGGCCGCCGGCTGCCCTCCGGCGACGGCCGCGGCCGTCGCCGGTGCCGCGGTGGGTGGTCCGCTCGGACACGCACTCACCGACGGAGCCGCGGCCGCCGGCATGGGCGTGGAACCGGCCAAGGCGTGGACCCGGCTGGCCGCCGAACCGGCGTCGCGTCCGCTGGCCAGGCTGCTGGCCGCGGCGACGAGCCGCGGCACCGCACCGGCGCCGGCCCTGATCCGGATCGCCGCCGACGCCAGGGACGCCGCCCGCTGGAACGGTGAGGCTCGAGCGCGCTCGCTGGGAGCTCGCGCAGCGGCGCCGCTGGGCCTGTGCTTCCTCCCCGCGTTCGTGCTGATCGGCGTCGTCCCGATCGTGGCCACGTCGGGTGTACTGATGCCCTGAGTACGCTCGTCCCGGGCAGGTGATGACGTGCGGCTGGCTCCGGAGACGTGCCGAGCGCGCCTGACCGCGGCCCGGGTGGCGCGGCTGGCGACCACCGGCCACGACGGCGCGCCACACCTCGTGCCGGTCACCTTCGCGGTCACCCGAGCCGACGTCGGCGCGGCTGAAACGGCGCCGGCACCGAGCGCCGTCGGCCGCGACCAGATCGTGATCGCCATCGACCAGAAGCCCAAGTCGACTGTCGCGCTGCGCCGACTGCGCAACATCGCCGAGAACCCCAAGGTCACCGTCCTGGGCGACCACTATGACGAGGACTGGACCCAGCTCTGGTGGGTCCGTGCCGACGGCCTGGCCATCGTCGTCGGCGAAGGACCGGAGCGCGACGCGGCCATTGCCGGCCTGTGCGCGAAGTACCCCCAGTACCGTGCCGACCCGCCGCGCGGCCCGGCCATCCGGATCACCGTCACCGCCTGGTCCGGCTGGGCATTCGCCGGCTGAGTTTCCACAGGCCGGACCAGGGACCGTGGTTGTCCCCAAATCCGGCATCGGGCCTGGGATCCGCGGCCCAGCCCGGCAAGTCTGGTCGCAGCTCGCACCAGCGGGCTCCGAACCGGCCGGCCGCCGGGTTCAAGGAGGACCCATGTCCAAGATCATCAGCCGCCTCGGTCACGTGCGCAGCGAGCGGGGCATGACCACCGCCGAGTACGCGGTCGGCACCGTCGCGGCGTGCGGCTTCGGCGGCATCCTCTACAAGCTGCTCACCAGCGAGCCCATCCAGAACCTGCTCAACAACGTCATCGAGCGGGCGTTCGGGGTGATCGGCGGATGAGCTCGGCGACGCATTCGGCACGGGGCGATCCGCAGCGCGGCATGGTCACCGCCGAGCTCGCCGCGGCGTTCCCCGCCCTGGTCGTCGTGCTGCTGGGGGCGGTGTGGGCGGTGACGCTGGCAGCCGCGCAGCTCCGTTGCGCCGACGCCGCCCGCGAGGCCGCGCGAGCCGCGGCTCGGGGTGAGGAGGCGGCGATCATCCGGGAGGTGGCCGCCGAGGTCGCGCCCGACGGCGCGGACGTCGAGGTGGAGCGCGGCGACGGGACGGTCACCGTGCGGGTGAGCGCACGCATGTCCATGCCCGGCCCACTCGCCGACACGCTGCCGGCGCCGACGGTCACCGGCCAGGCGGTCGCGCTCGCCGAGTCGGGATGAGCGTGGCCCAAGGCTCGGCGCGCCGCGAGCATCCGGCGAGGCGGAGACCTCGTGGACGTTCGCAGCGCGGGGCGGGGACGGTGCTCGTCCTGCTGGTGGTGATGGTCGTCCTCACGGCACTTCTCGGGGTGGGCGTGCTGGCGACGGGCCACACGGCACGGCGCCAGGCGGCCGCGGCAGCGGACCTGGCCGCGCTCGCGGCGGCTCGCCGCCTCGCCTCCGGTGAGGTCGACCCGTGTGCCGAGGCCGAGCGCATCGCCCGGGCGAACGGCGCGGCGCTGTGCGAGTGCGTCGTCGACGGTCTCGAGGTGGAGGTGCAGGTTCGGGTGGCGACGGCATCAGGTATGCCCTGGCTGCCCGATCAGGACCGCCGAGCGCGTGCCGGGCCGCCCCGCGCGGACGGGGTGCCCAACACCGACGGGCTGCCCCGTATGAACGAGCCGCCTGGCCTGGACGGGGTGGCTTAGGTCTCGGTGCGGCTCGCCGGCTGGCGGGTCGCACCGAGGCAGGCGGCCACGACCAGACAGATCGCGGCCCACTCGCGCGCCTGCAGCACCTCGCCCAGCACCGCCAGGCCGACCAGGGCCGCCACCGCCGGTTCGAGGCTCATCAGGATGCCGAAGACAGTCGCCGGCATCCGCCGGAGAGCCTCCAGTTCGAGCGAGTAGGGGATCACAGACGACAGCAGCGCGATCGCCGCCGCCAGCAGCAGCACGTCGGTCTGCCACAGGTCGCCGCCGCCGGTGCTCAGCCCGACGGGCATCACCGCGACGGCGCCCACGATGCTAGCCACGGCCAGGCCGGACGAACCGGCGAATCGTTGGCCCAGCCGTTGGCCCAGCAGGATGTAGGTCGCCCAGCCGACGGCAGCGACGAGCGCGAAGAGCACGCCGACGGGGTCGATGCTCTCCTGCCCGCCGCGCGCCAGCAGCACGACGCCGGCCGCGGCGAGCGCCACCCAGAGCAGATCGAGCCGACGGCGCGACAACGCGACCGCGACACCCAACGGGCCGAGGAACTCGATGGTGACGGCGATACCGAGAGGGATGCGTGAGAAGGATTCGTAGATCGACACGTTCATCATCGCCAGCGACAGCCCGAACGTGACCGCCAGCAGCACGTCCCGCCGAGGGGCCACCCGCAACGATCGGCGTACGGCGCGATGGGTGAGGGCCGCCAGAGCGACCGCCGAGAACGCCAGCCGCAAGAACACGACGGCGGTCGGCGGGAGCGTGTCGAACAGGCCCTTCGCCAGGCCCGCGCCGATCTGCAGCGAGAAGATGCCGCCGAGCACCAGCCCCGGCGCTGGGATCGTCCCGAGCGGCGACGTCACACCGTCAGGCTAAAGGGCACGCACGCGGTACAAGGGACGCGCGGGCGGGCGGGGGT
>NZ_SMKZ01000102.1 GCF_004349065.1 Jiangella asiatica | reverse complement strand
GGCGGGGTGCGCGGTGGGGTGAGCAGGAGCTGGGCGAGGTGGAGGCCGCCGCGGCCGGCCAGCTGCTCGGCCTGGGTGCGGCACGAGAACCCGTCGGCCAGCAGGACGGCGCCGCCGGGCGCGGCCCGCAACGCCGGCAGCAGGCCGTTCTCGGCGACCGCCACCGAGACGTCGTAGTGGCCGGCCGTCATGCCGAAGTCGCCGGCCAGCCCGCAGCAGCCGGCGATCGTCGTGACCTCGGCACCGGCCCGCCGCAGCACGCGCAGATCGGCGTCGTACCCAGCGGTGGCGTGCTGGTGGCAGTGCGGCTGCGCCACGACGGCGACGCCGCTCAGGTCCGGCGGCGACCACGGCGCCTCGCCGGTGCCGGCCGCGTCCAGGAGCTCCGCCAGCGTCCGCGTCGCCGCTTCGACGACGTGTGCGCGCGGGTCGTCGCCGAGCAGCTCGACCAGGTCGCTGCGGAGCACCGCCGTGCACGACGGCTCCAGGCCGACGATCGGCGTGCCGGCCCGCGCGTACGGCTCGAACGCGTCGAGCAGCCGCCGCAGCCTGGCCTTGGCGTGGTCGAGCTGACCGGTGGTGATCCAGGTGAGGCCGCAGCACACGTCGCCGGCCGAGACGGTGACGGCGTACCCGGCCGCGGTCAGCACGCGCACGGCGGCGCGGGCCGCGTCGGGCGTGAACGCGTCGGTGAAGGAGTCGACCCACAGCAGCACCGGCCCGCGGTGACCTGACCCCGTCGGGACCCGGTGCCGGCGCCACCACCGGCGGAACGGCTGGTGCGCGAACCGGGGGACGTCGCGGCGCGGGTCGAGCCCGCCCAGCCGCAGCGCGGCTTGCCGCAGCGGCCGTACCGCCAGCACCGCGTTGACCAGCCGGGGCGCCAGGCCGGCCAGCCGCGCCCACCGGGGCAGCCGGCCGAGCAGGTAGTGCGGCAGCGGCCGGAGCCGGCCGCGGTAGGTGCGGTACAGCACCTCGGCCTTGTACGTCGCCATGTCGATGCCGGTCGGGCAGTCCGAGCGGCAGGCCTTGCACGACAGGCACAGGTCCAGCGACTCGTGCACCTCCGCCGAGCTCCAGCCGCCGTCCACGAGCGAGCCGTTGGCCAGCTCCTGCAGCACCCGGGCGCGGCCCCGGGTGGAGTCCTTCTCGTCGCGCGTGGCCAGGTACGACGGGCACATGACGCCGCCGTCCAGGTACAGATCGGCCCGGCACTTGCCCACGCCGACACAGCGGTGCACGGCGGTGCTGAGGTCGCCGTCGTCGGCGGCGAACAGGAAGCCGCCGGCGGCCCGGAGCGGCCCGGCGGCCGGGCGGCGCAGGTCGGCGTCGACCGGGGCGGGCCGGACGACGACGCCGGGGTTGAGCAGGTCGGCGGGGTCGAGCAGGCCCTTGAACCGCTCGAACAGGTCGACGGCCGCGGGGGAGTACATGAGCGGGAGCAGCTCGCCGCGGGACCGCCCGTCGCCGTGCTCCCCGGACAACGAGCCGCCGTGCGAAGCGACCAGCGTCGCGGCGTCGACGAGGAACGGGCGCAGCCGCCGCGGCGCGTCAGCCAGCGGCAGGTCGAGCCGGACGTGCACGCAGCCGTCGCCGAAGTGCCCGTACAACAGCCCGTCCAGCCCGTGCTCGGCCAGCAGCTCGTCGAACCCGCGCAGGTAGGCGCCGAGCCGTTCCGGCGGGACGGCGGCGTCCTCCCAGCCCGGCCAAGCCTGCTCGCCCGTGGCGGTGCGGCCGGCCAGCCCGGCGCCGTCCTCGCGGATGTGCCACAGTGCGGCGGCGTCCGGACCGGCTTCGAGGAGCGCGCTGTCGACGGCGCCGGCGTCGGCGACCAATGCGGTTGCCGAGGACAGCGCGGCCGCCGCGTCCTCGCCGCCGACCTCCACCAGCAGCCAGCCGGCGCCGGCCGGAAGCGGCGGCACCCGGACCGGGCCGCGGTGGCGGCGCACGACGTCGACCAGGCGCGCGTCCAGCCCTTCGACCGCCAGTGGCTGGTGCGCGAGCAGTGCCGGGACGGCGTCGGCGGCGGTGGCCATGTCGGGGTAGCCGAGCACCACGAGCGCCCGGGCCGGCGCGATCGGCACCAGCCGCACCCGTGCGCCGAGCAGCGTCCCGCAGGTGCCCTCCGTGCCGGTGAGTGCCTTGGCCAGGTCCGCGCCGCGTTCGGGCAGCAGGTGGTGGAGCGCGTAGCCGGACACCTGGCGATCGAACCGGCCCAGCTCGGTGCGCAGCACGCCCAGATTCGACGCCACCAGCTCGCTCAGGCCCGGCGCCGGGTCCAGGCCGCGGCCGGCGGTGAAGCGGCGGCCGGCGCCGTCCAGCCAGTCCAGCTCGACGACGTTCGCGGCGGTGGTGCCGTATGCGAGCGCGTGCGGCCCGCAGGCGTTGTTGCCGATCATGCCGCCGACCGTGCAGCGGGCGTGCGTGGACGGGTCCGGCCCGAAGCGCAGCCCGTGCGGTGCCGCCTGGGCCTGCAGCGACGCCAGCACGACACCCGGCTCGACCAGGGCGGAGCTTGTCTCCGGGTCGATCTCCAGCACACGGTTCAGGTGGCGGGAGAAGTCGACGACGATGCCCGGCCCGACCGCGTTGCCGGCGACCGACGTGCCGCCGCCGCGGGCGGTCAGGGCGACACCCGCCGTCCGTGCGACGTCGGCCACCGCGAGCACGTCGTCGACGTGCCGGGGGAACACCACGACCCGCGGTACGACCCGGTAGTTCGACGCGTCGGTCGAGTACTCCGCGCGCCGCCGGCTCGACGCGTCGACTCCGCCCGGTACGGCTAGTTCCAGCCGGCGGGTCAGATCGTGCGTGGCGGTGGCCGTCATGCCTCCTCGGCTTCGGGGCGGTGGCCTCTCATTGTGGCCGGTCGTAGAGATGCCCGGCGCGTGGGCAGGGCATTGCGGAGCAAAGTGCCCTTTGACTACTGTCGCCCGATGAGTCGTCAGAGCCCGGCGCGGGGTGTCGCGTTCGTCTGCCTCGCGGCGGTGTTCTTCTCCGTCAACGCGTCGATGTCCAAGGTGGCGCTGGAGGGCGGGCTGGAGCCCTCGGTGCTCGCTGCGCTGCGTGCGACCGGCGCCGCGGTGGTGCTGCTCGGTGCGGTGCTGGCGGTGGAACCGGCACGGCTGCGGATCGGGCGGCGGGAGTGGCCGTTCCTGATCGCCCTCGGCGTGGCCGGCGGCGCGCTGGTGCAGTGGCTGTACTTCGTCGCCATCGACCGGTTGCCGGTCGGGATCGCGCTGCTGCTGGAGTTCACCGCGCCGGCGATGGTCGCGCTGTTCAGCTGGGTGGTCCTCCGCCAGCGCATCCGGCCGCGCACCTGGCTCGGCATCGGCATCGCACTGTTCGGGCTGGCGCTGGTGGCGCAGGTGTGGACCGACGCCGGGCTCGACGCCGTCGGCGTGCTGGCCGCGCTCGGCGCCGCCGCCTGCCTCGCCAGCTACTACCTAATCGGCTCGCGGATGTCCGGCGACCGCGACTCGCTGTCGCTCACGTTCTGGATGTTCGGCTTCGCGGCGGTGTTCTGGGCGGTCGCGCAGCCGTGGTGGACGGTTGACCTCGCGCCACTGGGCCGCGAGACGTCGATGCTGGGCGCAATGGACGGCGTGAGCATCCCGGTGTGGGCCAGCGTGCTGTGGATCATCGTGTTCGGAACCATCGTCGCGTACGGGCTGAACCTGGCCGCGCTGCGGCACATCTCACCGACGACCTGCGGCGTCATCGGCATGTCCGAACCGGTCGGCGCGGCGCTGGTGGCCTGGGTGTGGCTCGGCCAGACCCTCGGCGTCGCGCAGATGATCGGCGGGCTGGCCGTGCTGACCGGCATCGCGATCGCCGAGACCGGTCGCCAGGTGGTGACCGCCGGCGTCACGTCACCGGTCGAGGCCGGCACCGAGGCAGCTCCGGTCGGGCCGCTCACGCCGGAGGCGGAGGCCGCGCCGCACTGACGGTGGGGCCGGTTACGGTAAACCCTGTGCTCTCGCATCTCTTCGTCGTCGCCGCGGTGTGCTTCCTGGACGACCGGTCGCGGGTGCTGACGGTGCGCAAGCGCGACACCGCCGCGTTCATGTTGCCCGGCGGCAAGCTCGAGCCCGGCGAGGACGCCGCCGCGGCGGCACTGCGCGAGGTGCACGAGGAGATCGGCGTCCGGCTGCGAGCGGCCGACCTCACCGAGCTGGGCCGCTGGACCGCGGCGGCGGCCAACGAGCCCGACGCCGGTGTGGCGGCCACCGTCTACACGGCGTCGCTGCCGGCGCCGCCGGTGGCCGCCCGCGAGATCGCCGAGCTGCGCTGGATGCACCCCGCTCACGACGGCGCCGACGTCGCCCCGCTGCTGCGCGACCACGTGTTCCCGGCACTGGCCGGCTGAGCTCACAGGCTCGCGTAGGACCGGAAGCGGTCGGCGGCGTGGTCGGTCAGCGCGTCGTGGTAAGCGATCGCGTGCAGCAGGGCGCTGACCGCGACCGCGTTGCAGCCCGGCCAGTTCATCGTGATCAGCGAAGTGCCGAAGCGGGTGTCGCGCCCCCAGGTCGACAGGGAGCCGTCGGCGTCCTGGCCGGCGACGACGGCGTTGGCGGCGGCCACCGCCTTGCTCAGGTGGTGCTCGTCGCCGGTGGCGCGGTGCAGGGTCAGCAGCGACACCAGCCAGTGCCCGGTGTGCACCTCCATCGGCCAGTAGCAGCGGTACTGCTCCAGGACGGCCGGTGTCGGGCAGCGCACCAGGACCGGTGACTGCCTCGCCGGTTCGCGGGTCGACGCGGAACGGCCAGGAGCCGTCGGGGTTCTGCAGGTCGACCATGACGTCGCCGATGCGTGCGGCGCGGCGCAGATAGCGCTCGTCGCCGGTGTGGTCGGCCAGCCGGAGCATGACCTCGCCGACCCGGGCGGCGCGGAAGACCGTGATGGCCTCGCCCTCGACCCACCCGCCGAACGCGCCGTCCAGCACGGTGGACGGCGCCAGCCCGCCGAGCCGCCACTCGTCGGGCAGGTGGTGCTCGAGCAGCCAGGCGCCGTAGGCCAGCGCCTGCCGTTCGGCCTCGGCGGCGGCGGGGTGCTCGGGGAACTGCGCGGCGTACTCGAGGTAGGCGTGGATGTAGCTGGCGTGGTGCTGCGCCGGGAACGCCAGCCGCCCGCGCATCCCGGTGACACTGTCCTCGAACGAGCTCCACGCGCTGCGCGGCTGGTCGTGCTCGTACTCGTGCACCTCGTCCCGGGCATCCGCGAGCAGGTACGCGACGGCGCGGTGCACCGCGCCGGCCCAGTCCCCGGGGGCGGGCCGGGCACCGTCGTACCCGGGGACGCGCCAGAACCGGCGGCGCGCGCGCAGGCAGACCTCGCGGTCACCGTCGAACCCGCGGACCAGCACGTCGACGGGGCCCGGCGGTAGCCGGTCCCACGCCGGCGCGAGGTCGACGGCCGGCTCCGTCACCGACCCCGTCCACACCACGGCCTCGCGGTCGGCGACGGCGACCTCGAACCGGGTGGCCAGTGGGATCGCCCGCCACCGCAGGACCGGCGGGCCGACGAAGCGCGGCGAGGCTGCCGCCGGCCCTTCGAACCGGATCACCCGGGTCTGGTCCACCCAGTCGCTCACAAGTCGCTCCAGGTCAGAACACGGTCTCGACGACGTCGGCGACCTGGCCGCGTGCGTCGAGCAGTGCCAGCCGCCGCCACTTGTCGAAGGTGGTGCACGGGTGCGAGATGCCCAGCTCGACCCGGTCGCCGACGGCCAGCGAGTGGTCCGCCGGCACCGCGAGGTACGCGTGCTGGTCGTTGAGCGCGGTGACCTCCGCGCCGGCGAGCTCGGCGGGCTCAGTCGCGCCGCGCGCGAGGTGCCGCAGCGGGACCGGCAGGCCCTGGTCGAACGAGACGTCGCGACGTCCGGCGTCCAGCAGCGCGAGCGACGGCTCCGGGCGCGACAGGACCGTGGCCCAGACCGTGAGCGCCGCGCGCAGCCGCACCGGTGCGTCCGGGCCGTCGAGCGGGGAGTTGCGGTGGAACAAGCCGGAGTCGTGGGTGACGTAGCAGCCGCTGCGCAGGATGACCCGGGCCGCGTCCGCCGGCCAGCCGGTGGCCAGCACGTCGGCGACGACGTCGTAGAACATGCTGCCGCCGGCGGTCAGCACGACCGGCCCGTCGACGTCGTCGCGCAGCTCGTCGGCCGCCGCCCGCATCCGTTCCAGGTACTCGCGCACGACGACCAGCGACGACGGCGACCGGTCGCCGGCCATCGACCCCTCGTACCCGCAGACGCCGGCCAGGCGCAGGTGCGGCGCGGCCGCGACCGCCGCGCGGACGGCGGACCGGTCGGCCTCCGTGCGGGTGCCGGTCCGCGCACCGGGCGATCCGACCTCGAGCAGCACGTCGACGACGGCGCCCGACGCGGCCACCCCGGCCTCCAGCAGCTCGACGCCGGCGACGGAGTCCACCCAGCAGGTGAACCCGAAGTCCGGGTCGGCGGCAAGCTCCGCGGCGATCCAGGCCGCCTCGGCCGGCTGCACCAGCTCGTTGGCCAGCTGCACCGCCGGCACTGCGTGCTCGCGCATCATCCGCACCTGGGCCGGAGTCGCCGCGGTGATGCCGGTCGCGCCGGCCGCGAGCTGCCGCCGGAACAGCGCCGGGGCCATCGTGGTCTTGCCGTGCGGCTGGAGCTCGACGCCGTGGTCGCGACACCACCCGGCCATCGTCGTCAGGTTGTGCTCGAGCGCTGCGTCGTCGAGCACCGCGACCGGGGTGGCGAGCTGGTGGAAGGGCTGACCGATGTACACGTGCGCTCCGTCCTCGTGCGGGATGGTCGTTGCGGCCATCGAACACGATGCCGGGTCACGGCACCGGGTACTGCCCCCGCAGGTTGACCGACGAGTAGGTGATGTGCCTGGTCAGCGGGTCAGTGGCCAGCGCCGCCTCGGTCACCGGCAGGTGCGAGTACGTCTCGTTGTACAGCCGGACGTACGCCTCGGCGAAGTTGACCCCCGCCGCCCGGCCGGCCTCGCCGTTGAACGACTCCACCAGCTTGCGGGCGAACACCCCGTGGTACCCCTGGCTGACGAATTGGTCCATCGCCGCCAGCTTCGTCCCGACCACCTCGGTGATGTCGACGTAGCAGTCGTTGCGGACGCCGCCCAGGCTCAGTCCGTCGAGGTTGTAGACCGGCAGGCCGCTGAGGAAGACCTGCCGCACCGGCACGTCGTCGCGGCCGTCGAGGTTGCGCAGGTACGTGCCGGCCCGCGACAGGGCGGCGAGCGCCATCTGGGTGGCGACCGAGTGCGGGTCGAAGTAGGCCGGGTTCCGCGGGTGGTCGCAGATGACGATCTCGGGCTGCTCCAGCGCGATCCGCTCGGCGATCTCCTCCACGACCTCCTCGTTCACCGTCGCGTAGGTGTCCTCGTGGTCCAGCGTGATGATCTCGCCGATGCCGATGATCTCGGCCGCCCGCTCCAGCTCGCCCTTCTTGTTCGCGACGATGTCGTCGAGGCCGGCCGTGGCGATGTCGCCGTCCGGGTTCTCTTTGCGCCACTCCTCGGCGTACTTGTTGGCGTGGATGCGCCCGCCGTGGCTCAGGATCAGCGCGACGATCTGGTCACCGCGCGCGGCATGCCGGGCGAGCGTGCCGCCGCAGTTCGTGATCGTGTCGGCCGGGTGGGCGTAGATCGTCATGATCTTCATGGAGTCTTCTCCGTCGTGAGATGCGCCAGCGCCTGGGAGGAGCACACACGGAACCCGGTTCCATGTCAAGGCTCCGCCCATCTCGCCCACCCCTCCCCGTTGATCTTGGAGTTCGTGCGGTACCTATCGGACATTTCCGCCGGCGTTTCCGTAGTTACTCCACGATCAACGGGGGCAACGGCGGAACGGGGGGAGGCG
>NZ_SMKZ01000101.1 GCF_004349065.1 Jiangella asiatica | reverse complement strand
CGCCCCAACAGAACAACCCCGGTCCGGCAGCACCCGCCGGCCAGCCCGCGCCGGGCAATCCAGGCAATCCAGGCCGAGCAGCTGGCCAGCCCGCGAACCCCGGCGAGCCCGCGCCTCCCGGTCCTCCCGCGGGTCCCGGCCCGCATGCAGACCCGAATCCGGCCACCGACCCCGGGCCGGGTGACACGACGGCGCCGGGCCGGGTGGCCGCCGCGAAGGCCGCCGCGGCCAAGGCGGCGGCGCGGCGCGGACAGACCAGCGGACCCGCCGAGACCCAGCTGGCCACCGGGCCGGCGCATGTCGCCACCGACGCCGATGCCGACCCCGACGACGAGGACCTCCCCGACGACGGCGTCTCCGAGCGCGAGCTGCTCGAGCGCACGCTCGGCGCCACCGTGATCGCTGAGATCGAACACGAGTAGGAGCAGGCACGGTCCAGAAAGACCGGATGGTGCGGTGACGTAGGCTCGCTGATGTCATCACCGCGTGTGCGACACCACCCCCTGCGACGGCGAGGAGGCAGCCGTGTTTCCGCCTGGATCCGAAGGCTTCGACATGGGCCAGCTGCTGCAACAGGCTCAGCGTATGCAGGAGCAGCTCATGTCCGCCCAGCAGGACCTCACTGAGGCCGAGGCCACCGGTTCGGCCGGCGGTGGCCTGGTCCGCGCCACGGTCACCGGTGCCGGTGAGCTGACTGACCTGCAGCTGGACCCGTCCGTCGTCGACCCCGAGGACGTCGAGACCCTCGCCGACCTCATCATCGCGGCAGTCCGCGACGCGCATGCCGAGATCCAGCGCAAGGCGCAGGAGCAGCTCGGCGCCATAAATGCCGACGTCGCCGGCCTGCTCGGCGGAGGCGGCGCGGAGGCCAACCCGCTGGCCGGCCTGTTCGGCGGCGCCGCGGGTGGTCCCGGCGGCGCGATCCAGGGCTCCGTCGTCGACGACGATGACGACGAGCGGCCCGGTGGCTCGGCGCCGTCCGGCCAGGGCACCTGAGCCGAGGCGAGCATCATGTACGAAGGCGTCGTCCAGGACCTCATCGACGAGCTCGGGCGGTTGCCCGGGGTCGGTCCGAAGAGCGCCCAGCGCATCGCGTTCCACCTGCTGGCCGCCGACGCCGACGACGTCCGCCGGCTGGTGGCTGCGCTCACCGAGGTCAAGGAGAAGGTCCGGTTCTGCTCCACCTGCGGCAACGTCGCCCAGCAGGAACAGTGCCGCATCTGCCTCGACCCGCGGCGCGATCCGTCCGTCCTGTGTGTCGTCGAGGAGCCGAAGGACGTGGTGGCCATCGAGCGCACCAGGGAGTTCCGCGGCCGCTACCACGTGCTCGGCGGCGCCATCAGCCCCATCGAGGGTGTTGGCCCGGACGACCTTCGGGTACGTGAGCTGATGACCAGGCTCGCCGACGACACCGTCCAGGAGATCATTTTGGCCACGGACCCGAACCTCGAAGGCGAGGCGACGGCCACGTATCTGGCCCGAATGATCAAGCCGATGGGGTTGCGCGTGACGCGGCTAGCCAGTGGACTTCCGGTAGGCGGTGATCTCGAGTACGCCGACGAGGTCACCCTGGGCCGTGCGTTCGAAGGACGGAGACTGCTCGATGTCTAGTGCTGCAGCCCGGTCGGCGGTGAGTTCGGCCGACGAGTACGCCGATTTCGCCGCCGAGATCGCCGACCAGATCGAGAGCTTCCTGCTCGCGGTCCGCGAGATCGCGCGCGGAAGCGACCCGGGCAGCACGTTGTCGCTGTTGTTGCTTGAGGTCAGCCAGCTGTGCCTGGCCGGTGGCCGGCTCGGCGCCATCAGCGACGTCGTCCCGGACGAGCGCTTCGAGCCCGACGCGGGCCCGGACGCAGACGTCGACGAGTTGCGCGAGCGCATCGCGGCCTTGCTGGATCCCGTCGACGGCTACGTCGAGGTCGTCGACCCGGTCGACCCGGAGCGCGGCGCCACCGGCTTCCGGCTCTCCGACGACCTCGCCAGCATCGTGCAGGACCTCCTGCACGGGTTGTCGCACTACCGCGACGGCCGCGTCATCGAGGCGCTGTGGTGGTGGCAGTTCTCCTACCTGTCGTCGTGGGGCTCCACCGCCGGTGCGGCGCTGCGCGCGCTGCACTCGCTGATCGCACACACCCGGCTCGATCACCACGAGGAACGCATCGACATCGCGCAGGAGACCCTCCTTCCGGTGCAGGCCGAACTCTGATCGTCCCGTCCCGCGATCCGGACGTCTCGGGGCACAGCGATCAGGTCGCCTAGACTGCCATGGGCATATTCGGATGTGGGAGGAGTGTGCCGTGGGACTGGTCGTCCAGAAATACGGCGGATCCTCCGTCGCCGACGCCGCCGCCATCAAGAGAGTGGCGCAGCGGATCGTGGCCACGAAGAAGGAAGGCCACGAGGTCGTCGTGGTCGTCTCCGCCATGGGCGACACGACCGACGAGCTACTCGACCTCGCCGAGCAGGTATCCCCGGTGCCGTCGGCACGCGAGCTCGACATGCTCCTGACCGCCGGCGAGCGCATGTCCATGGCGCTGCTGGCCATGGCGATCGGCGACCTCGGACACGAGGCCCGCTCGTTCACCGGCAGCCAGGCCGGCGTCATCACCGACTCCGCGCACGGCCGGGCCCGCATCATCGACGTCACGCCCGGGCGCATCCGCCAGGCCCTCGACGGTGGCGCCATCGCGATCGTCGCCGGCTTTCAGGGCGTCAGCCAGGACAGCAAGGACATCACCACGCTCGGCCGGGGCGGCTCCGACACCACGGCTGTCGCGCTCGGCGCGGCCTTGGACGCCGACGTATGCGAGATCTACACCGACGTCGACGGCATCTTCACCGCCGACCCCCGCATCGTCTCCGCCGCTCGCCGGATGCCGCACATCACGTACGAAGAGATGCTCGAGATGGCCGCGTGCGGCGCGAAGATCCTGCACCTGCGCTGTGTCGAGTACGCGCGCCGGTACCGCATCCCGATTCATGTGCGTTCGAGTTTCTCGACGCTGACCGGCACGTGGGTGTCCGATCCGATCAATGGAAGTGAGCAGGCCGACATGGAGCAGCCGATCATCTCCGGCGTCGCACACGACCGCAGCGAGGCGAAGATCACCGTCGTGGGCGTGCCCGACAAGGTGGGCGAGGCCGCCACGATCTTCAGTTCCGTCGCGGCCGCCGATGTCAACATCGACATGATCGTGCAGAACGTCTCGGCCGTGGACACCAACCGCACCGACATCTCCTTCACGTTGCCGGCCACCGACGGCCGCAAGGGCATGGAGGCGCTGACGGCCATCCAGAGCGCGGTCGGTTTCGAGTCCCTGCGCTACGACGACGGCATCGGCAAGGTGTCGCTCATCGGCGCCGGCATGCGCAGCCACCCGGGCGTGAGCGCCAAGTTCTTCAGCTCGCTCGCCGACGCCGGCGTCAACATCGAGATGATCTCCACGTCCGAGATCCGCATCTCCGTGGTGGTGCGCGGCGACGACGTCGACACCGCGGTCAGCGCGATCCACCGTGCCTTCGACCTCGACGCCAGCCAGGTCGAGGCGGTCGTGTACGGAGGTACCGGGCGATGACCGACAGCAGCCGCCCCACCCTTGCCGTCGTCGGGGCCACCGGTGCCGTCGGCACCGTCATGCGCGACATCCTCTCCACCCGCCAGGACGTGTGGGGCGAGATCCGGCTCGTCGCCTCCGCTCGCTCGGCCGGTCGCCGGCTCACCGTCCGCGGTGAGGAGGTCGAGGTCCAGGAACTGACCGCCGACGTCTTCGACGGCGTCGATGTCGCCATGTTCGACGTTCCCGACGAGGTCTCCGCCGAATGGGCGCCGGTCGCCGCCGAGCGCGGCGTCGTCGTGGTCGACAACTCCGGCGCGTTCCGCATGGACCCCGACGTCCCCTTGGTGGTGCCCGAGGTCAACGCCCGGATGGCGCGCCAGCGCCCGCGCGGCATCATCGCCAACCCGAACTGCACCACCCTCACCATGGTCGTGGTACTGGGTGCGCTGCACGCCGAGCTCGGGCTGACCGCCCTGCACGCCGCCTCCTACCAGGCCGCGTCCGGCGCTGGGCAGGCCGGCATCGACACCCTGCACGACCAGGTCAACAAGGTCGCCGGCAACCGGGAGCTCGGCACCCACCCGGGCGACGTGCGCCGCGTCGTCGGCTCCGAGCTGGGCCCGTTTCCTGCGCCGCTCGCCCTCAACGTCGTCCCGTGGGCGGGTTCGCTGAAGAACGATGGCTGGAGCTCGGAGGAGTTGAAGATCCGCAACGAGGCGCGGAAAATCCTCGACCTGCCCGACCTCAAGGTCTCGGCCACGTGCGTGCGGGTGCCCGTTGTCACCACCCACTCGGTCGTCATGCAGGCGACGTTCGAGCGCGAGGTCAGCACCGAGCGGGCCTGGGAGATCCTGCGCGACGCCCCCGGCGTGGTGCTCTACGACGACCCCGGCCGCGGCGAGTTCCCCACCCCGGCCGACGTCGTCGGCACCGACCCCACCTGGGTCGGGCGCATCCGCCGCGCCCTCGACGACCCCCAGTCGCTGGAGCTGTTCGTCTGCGGCGACAACCTGCGCAAGGGCGCCGCTCTGAACACCGCGCAGATCGCCGAGCTGCTGGCCGCCGAGCTCACCGCCGCCTGACCGCCGCGGACCTCGCGGTGTGTGGCCTGGCCTAGCGCTGTGGCAACCCCGTCACGGTCCATTGTTGCGGCGCCGCCGGCCCTGGGGTCAGGAGAGGCGGGACTTGACGGCCGCGGCGACCTTGGCGCCCTCGACCCGGCCGAGGACCTTCGGCTGCACGATCTTCATGACCCTGCCCATGTCGCGGGGCGACTCGGCGCCGGCTTCGGCGATTGCGGCGACGACGATCTCGTCCAGCTCGGCGTCGGTGAGCGGCTGCGGCAGGTACTCGGCGATGACGGCGGCCTCGGAGTCCTCCTGACCGGCGCTGTCGGGCCGGCCGCCGGTGCGGAACGCCTCCGCGGCCTCACGTCGCCGCTTGGCCTCGCGGGTCAGCACGACGGTGATCTCGTCGTCGGTCAGTTCGCGTGCTTGGGAACCGGCCACCTCCTCGGTGCCGATGGCGGCCAGCACCATCCGCAGAGTGGCCTTGCGCACCTCGTCCTTGGCGCGCATGGCTTGGGTCAGGTCGGCTCGGAGACGGTCCTTGAGTGCTGCCATGCGCCTTAGTCTGCCGGGTCCGGGCCGCCCGCCGCTCGAAGGGTTCCGAGGGTGCTGATCAGCGGCCGTACGACGGCGGCATGCCCGGCCCGGAGCACGGCGCGGGCCTCGCCTCGTGGACGAGCTCTCGTTCCCCGGCCGGCTCGCCGCTCGGCACGCCGACAGGCTCGCCCGCCGGCGGCGTGGTGGGTGGCTCGGTGAGCGCGTGTGGGCGCAGCGCCGCGGCGGACAACGCACCCAGGACCAGCAGCCCGGCACAGGCCAGCATCGCGATCTGGTAGGCGTCGGTGAGCTGGTCCGGGTCGGCGTAGGCCTCGCCGGACAGGCCAGCGACGGCGGGCAGTGCGGCGACCGCGATCAGTCCGGCGGCACGGGAGACGCCGTTGTTGACGCCGCTGGCGATCCCGGCGAGGTGTTGCGGCGCGGCGGCCATCACCGTCGCCGTCAAGGTCGGGACGAGAGTCGTGAGTCCGATGCCGAGGAGGGTCACGCCCGGTAGCACGTCGACCAGATAGCTGTCGCCGTCGTCGACGGCGGCCAGCAGCGCCACGCCGACGGCGCCGCAGGCCGAACCGATGACCAGCGGCGGCCGTACCCCGAACCGCTTGGCGAGTTCGGCGGAACGGCCGGAGAACAGCAGCATCAGCAGCGTGGTCGGGATGGTCGCGATGCCGGCCTCGAGCGGGCTCCAGCCCAGTGACACCTGCAGCTGCATGACCAGGAAGAACATGACGCCGGAGAGCCCGGCGTAGACCGCGAACGTCATGATGTTGATGCCGGTGAACGTGCTGTCGGAGAACAGCGACAGCGGCACCATCGGATGCTCGGCGAGCTTCTCGCGGTAGATGAACGCGACGGCGGCCAGCACCGACAGCACCGCCATGGTGACGTTCAGCGCCGACGCGCCCGCGTCCGGCCAGCTGATCAGCGCATACGTGCTGGCGCCGAGAGCCACCGCCCCAAGCGCCGCGCCGGCGGCGTCGAAGCGTCCGGTGGCCGCCTCGTCCTTGCTCTCCGGCGCACTGGCGGTGATCAGCCACACGGTCAGCGCCGCGAGCGGGACGTTGATGCCGAACACCCAGCGCCAGTCGTACTCCAGCAACCAGCCACCGAGCAGGGGGCCGAGAACGCCGGACACTCCGGTCAACCCGGCCCAGGCGCCGATGGCGCGGGCGCGGTCCTCCTGGTGCATGGTGGTCTGCAGGATCGCGAGCGCACCGGGCGTCAGCAGCGCGCCGCCGATGCCCTGCAGCGCCCGAGCGGCGATCAGGATCTCGGCCGTCGGCGCCAGCGCGCACAGCACGGACGCGACCGTGAACCAGACGACCCCGACGGTGAAGATGCGCCGGCGGCCGAGCCGGTCGCCGAGCGAGCCGCCGAGCAGGATCAGCGCGGCCAGGGTCAGCGTGTAGGCGTTGACCGTCCACTGGAGCTGGGCCAGAGTGGCGTCGAGCTCACGCCCGATGGTCGGCAGTGCGACGTTGACGACTGTGCCGTCCAGGAACGCCATCCCGGAGCCCAGCGCCGTCGCGGTCAGGAGGGCCCGCCCGCGAGGACTGCTGAGCCGCACGCCGTCGTCCATGGGAAGGAGCGTAGCTGGCGAATCGGTCCACGTGGGCCGGTGCGACTGTGGGAGCCTGGGAGGCATGGTCGTGAAGCGTGTCGCGCTCGGGATGGCCGTGGCGGCCGCTTCCGGGCTCGCCTACGCGGCCGGCTACGAGGTCAGATCGTACCGGCTGCGGCGCTTCGACGTGCCGGTGCTCGCGCCGGGCAGCCGCCCGCTGCGGGTGCTGCACCTGTCCGACCTGCACCTGACGCCTCGGCAGCGCGGCAAGGCCGCGTGGGTGCGGCAGTTGGCGGCGCTGGAGCCCGACCTGGTGGTGAACACCGGCGACAACCTCGCGCACCCGGACGCGGTGCCAGCGGTGCTCGACACCCTCGGCCCGCTGCTCTCCATCCCGGGCGTGTTCGTCTTTGGCTCCAACGACTATTACGGGCCGCGCCCGAAGAACCCGGCCCGGTACCTGCGGCGGCTGGACAAAATCCACAACGAGAACGCGCGCGACCAGTCCGACGCCGTCGAACTGCCGTGGAAAGAGCTGCGGGACGAGCTGCGGGCGGTCGGCTGGCTCGACCTCAACAACGCGCACGGGTCCCTGACGGTTGACGGCCGCAGGCTCGCCTTCGCCGGCGTCGACGACCCTCACCTCGGCCGCGACCGGCTCGACGACGTGGCGGGACCGGCCGACGACGAGGCCGACCTCACCGTCGGCGTCACGCACGCACCGTACCTGCGGGTCCTCGACACCTTCCGCGCCGACGGCTACCGGTTGCTGCTCGCCGGGCACACCCACGGCGGCCAGCTCTGCCTGCCCGGCGTGGGCGCCCTGGTCACCAACTGCGACCTCGACCGCCGCCGGGCCAAGGGCCTGTCCCGCCACCCCGCCGTCGGCGGCGCGGATGCCGCCTGGCTCCACGTGTCCGCCGGACTCGGCACGTCCCCCTACGCCCAGGTCCGGTTCGCCTGCCCGCCCGAGGCGACGTTGCTCACCCTGACCGGCTCCCGGTGACCGACTGCTGCACCGGATTTCGATCCAGGGCTCGGCTCGGATATGCTGACCCGGCAGATCGGGGTGTGGCGCAGCTTGGTAGCGCGCTTCGTTCGGGACGAAGAGGTCGCAGGTTCAAATCCTGTCACCCCGACCATGTGATGTCTCGGGACATCGGAATGGCTCGAACCTGCGGATTGTGGGTTCGGGCCGTTCGTCATTTCCGGGTTGGTCCGGGTGGGCGGCCGGTGGGCTGGTAGATGCGTGTGGGGTCCAGGACGAG
>NZ_SMKZ01000100.1 GCF_004349065.1 Jiangella asiatica | reverse complement strand
CCCGCAACCCCGGCAGGAGGCGTAGTTCTCACGCCCGGTCAGCTCCGCCATCGCGCGCAGCTGCAGCGCCCGCAGGTGCGCGATCTGCCGCTCCGCCGCGAGCACGACATCGACCACACCGGAATCATCCAGCCCGCCCGGTTTCACGACCTCCAAGACCGCAGCCAGCTCCGCACCCGTCGGCAGCACCACCCAATCAGGCACCGGCGGGGTGAACTCTGCGACCATGCACCCATTCTACGGACACTTGTTCGATTTCGCATCCTCACGAGCTGATTCCCGAACGTTTCCTATCGGCTAACGTCGCCACGCAGAGAGCGCGACGCGCGCGATCTAGGCACATAGCGTGCTTGACCTGCTCGACGATCTCGACGGCCGGCGTCCGCAGGTGCGCCCGTATACAGCAACGACGACGTCAATGGCGCGCTCGGTCACCGATGGTCAGTGTGGGCGGGTCCAAGGTAGAAACCGGTTCCTGCCGAGGCTAGCCAAATGCCATATCGGCATGCAACTATGACGCAACACGCCAGTAAAACCGATTCAAACGCATTAGGGACGGCGGGAAACCGGTAACTCACCGACGCTCATCGGCACGAGAGGGCACACGATGTGGCACCTGACTGAGGGTGGCGCGCCGCGCCGCTGGGTGGCGATCGGGGTGACGACGGCGGCACTGCTGGCCGTTACGGCGTGCGGCGGCAACAGCACGGAGTCCGATGACGACGAGCAGGTCACGCTGCGCTTCTCCTGGTGGGGCAACGACGACCGGGCCCGGATCACCGAGCAGGCCCTCGACGCCTTCGAGGCCGAGCACCCGAACATCACGGTCGAGGGCGAGCCGCTGGACTTCGAGGGCTACTTCGACCGGCTGGCCACGAGCGTCGCCGCTCGCGACGCCCCCGACGTCATCACGCTGGGCGGCGCCTACCCAAGGGAGTACGGCGACCGCGGCGCATTGCTGGACCTGTCGGAAGTGCAGGAGCAGCTACCCACCGACGACATCGACCCGGCGGCGCTGAGCAACGGCTTCTTCAGCGACGTCCAGTACAGCATCCCGACCGGCGTGAACACCTACTGCGTGGTGGTGAACCCGGACGTGTTCGAGGCCGCGGGTGTCCCGCTCCCCGACGACACCACCTGGACCTGGGACGACTTCGCGGAGATCGCGCAGCAGATCTCGGCCCGGTCCCCGGAGGGCACGTACGGCGCTGCGGACCCCACCAGCGCCGACACCCTCGACCTGTACGCGCGGCAGCAGACCGACACCGGCCTGTACACCGAGGACGGTGGGCTGGCCATCGAGGCTGGCACGGTTCAGGACTGGTGGACCATGACGAAGGCTTTGAGCGCGTCCGGCGGCGCGCCACCGGCGACCTTGACCGCCGAGCTGGCGGAGGCGCCGCCGGAGCAGACACTGATGGGCCGTGGCCTGGCCGGCATGCAGTTCGACTGGAGCAACCAGCTGACGGCTCTGCGGACCGCGTCCGGCGCGCCGCTGGAGCTGCTGCGGACGCCCGGAGAGTCGACCGGCGTCGCACCGGGCATGTGGCTGCAGGCGTCGCAGTCGTACGCGATCTACTCCGGCTCCGAGCACCCGGAGGAGGCGGCCATGCTCATCGACTTCCTGGTCAACAGCGAGGAGGCGGCGTCGTTCATCCTGGCCGACCGCGGCCTGCCGGCGAACTCCGAGGTGCTCGAGGCCATCACCCCCCAACTGGACGAGAACACGTCGGCGCAGGCGGAGTTCATCGCCGAGATCGGTCAGGACGTGAACCCAGACCTGATCATCGGGCCGACCGGATCCACCGAGACGAGGCTGATCGTGCAGCGCCTCAACGACGAGGTCCTCTTCGACCGGATGTCGGTGGAGGACGCGGCGACCGCCCTGGTCGACGAGGTCGCCACGGCCATCGCACAGTGACCAATCCAGCCAACCCCAACGAGAAGGGAGCCGCATGATCCGCTCACGAATCCATGGTGCACGAGGTCGGCGGGTGTTTGTCGCAGGAATCGCGGCCGCCGGCCTGTGCGCCGCGGCCATCCCCGCCGCCCTGACCGCGACGGCGACCCCGTCCGGTGCGTCGCGGGCCGGTGCCGCGCCGGCCGACGAGATGCTGCTGGCCTTCCCCGGAGCCGAGGGCTTCGGCCGGTACGCCACCGGCGGTCGCGGCGGCACCGTCTACCACGTCACCAATTTGAACGACAGCGGCCCCGGCTCGTTCCGCGATGCGGTGAGCCAGCCGAACCGGACCGTGGTCTTCGACGTCGGCGGCATCATCGAGATCGACGAGCGCATCCGGGTGGCGCCGAACATCACGATTGCCGGCCAGACCGCGCCCGGTGAGGGCATCACCATCTACGGCAACGGCCTGTCCTTCACCGACGCCAACAACACGATCGCGCGCCACTTCCGGGTGCGGCAGGGCATCAACGGCGACCCGGAGACCGACGCGGTCACCGTCGTCACCGGCGACAACATGATCTTCGACCACCTCTCCGTCACCTGGGGCCGCGACGAGGTGTTCTCGGTCAGCAACGGTGACCCGGCCGACGGCGCCAGCCGCATCACCATCCAAGACTCGATCCTCGGGCAAGGGCTGGACACCCACTCCGCCGGCGGCCTGATCGAGACCAGCGGCGGGGTGAGCCTGCTGCGTAACCTCTACCTCGACAACGACATCCGCAACCCCAAGGTGAAGGGTGTCAACCAGTACGTGAACAACATCATCTACAACTGGAAGAGGGAGGCGTACATCCTCGGCGGATCGCAGTGGACGTCCGAGGCGAACGTGCACCACAACTACTTCATCGCCGGGCCCATCACCGAGACGGGCCCGTTCACCCGCGGCAACGAGAACTTCCACCTGTTCGCCGAGGAGAACTACCACGACGCCGACCGCGACGGCGTCCTCGACGGCTACGACGTGCCCCGCGATGAGTACACCACGGTCACCTGGATGGACGAGCCGTACCCGTACCCGCCGATCGCGGACGTCATGAGCCCGCAGGAGGCGTACGAGTACGTCATCGAGAATGCGGGCGCGTCGCTCGACCGCGACCGCGTCGACGAGCTGTTGGTCCGGGAGGTCACCTCGCTCGGCCGCAAGGGCACGATCATCAGCGACGAGAACGACGCGCCCGTCAACGGGCCCGGGCCGGTCCGGGGCGGCCCGGCGCCGCGCGACACCGACCGTGACGGCATGCCGGACTGGTGGGAGCTGCGACACGACCTCGACCCGGAAGCGGCGGGCAACAACGCCGACCGGGACGGCGACGGCTACAGCGATCTGGAGGAGTACCTCAACTGGCTCGCCTGAGCTGAACACATCTGATGTCTAGCCCAGCTTGGTCGCGGCCCTAGCACGGCGTTGATCTGTATGAATGCGAAATTGAATCGTTATTGACAGTAAACAGCAGCACTGCCAACCTGGGCTAGACATCGGATCTATGGACGGTTTTACTTGGAGGAGCGATGATGCTCACGACGCACTCGAGAGGGTGGCGCCGTCCTGCCGCCGTGGTCCTGGCCGCGCTCGCGCTGGGGGTCACCGCGGCGTGCGGGGGCGACGACGAGGCCAGTGGCGACACGGTGACTCTGCACTTCACCTGGTGGGGCAACGCCGACCGGGCGGACCTGACGGAGCAGGCCATCGACATGTTCGAGGCCGAGCATCCGGACATCCGGATCGAGACGTCGTTCGCCGAGTTCAACGCGTACTGGGAGAAGATGGCCACCCAGATCGCCGGGGGCAGCGCACCGGACATCCTGCAGATGGACTACCGGTATGTGCGCGAGTACGCCGAGCGCAACGTGTTGCGCGAGTTCAACGTCGACGGCGTCGACGTCGACACCTCGGCGATGGAGCCCGGGCTGCTCAAGGCCGGCGAGATCGACGGCACCGCCTACGCCATCCCGATGAGCCAGAACACCCAGGCGCTGCTCTACGACCCGGCGGCCTGGGCGGCGGCGGGCGAACAGGCGCCAGGCGAGGAGTGGTCCTGGGACGACCTCGAGCAAGGCGGCGCCGCCGTCGCCGCGGCCGGCGAGGTCGCCGCGCTGAGCGACTTCGGCCAGATCGAGGACTGGTTCGAGGTGTGGCTGCGCCAGCAGGGCAAGGAGCTCTACACCGAGGACGGCGAGCTCGGCTACACGACCGACGACGTCGCCGCGTACTGGACCTTCACCAATGGGCTGCGGGAAGCCGGGATCGTCTCGCCGGCCGAGGAGACGGCCACCATGGACGGGTCGCAGGCCAACTCGCCGCTGGCCAAGCAGACCAGTGCCGCGGAGTTCAACTACGACAGTGGGCTGACCGCGGACTCGTGGGAGATCTACGGCCGCGAGCTGGCCCTGGCACCGTTCCCCACCGACGGCGGCGAGCTCGGCCAGTACGCCAAGCCGTCCATGCTCATCTGCATCTCCCAGCGCTCCGAGCACCCGGAAGAGGCAGCCCAGTTCATCGACTTCCTCCTCAACGACATCGAGGTGGGCGAGCTGCTCGGCACCTCGCGGGGTATGCCGGCGAACGCGGAGGTGCGCGAGGCCATCGGCGCGGACCTCGAAGGGCCGCCGCTGCTGGCGTACGAGTTCGAGCAGGCTCTCCTCCCGCAGCTGGCCGACGCTCCGGCGCCGCCGCCGCGGGGCGCCGGCTCGGTCAAAGCGGCGTTCCAGCGCATCTACGACGACGTGATCTTCGGCTCCGCGACACCTGAGGACGCGGCCGCCCGGTTCATCGCAGAGGCAGAGCAGGCTCTGGCGCAATGAGCACGGCGGCACCCGAGCGCACCGCCGGCGCGGCCAGCGGCGGCGGTGGTCTCGGCCGACCCCGGCCCCCTGGCCGCCGGCAGCCCTACGGTGAGCGGGCCGCGTTCGGCTACCTGTTCCTCAGCCCGTGGATCGCCGGCGCGCTGCTGCTGACGCTGGGGCCGATGGCGTACTCGCTCTACCTGTCGTTCACTGACTACGACCTGTTCACTTCGCCGTCGTGGGTGGGCCTGGACAACTACGTGCGACTGTTCACCGAGGACGACCGGTTCCTGTCGTCGGTGTGGGTGACCCTCAAGTACGTCCTGATCTCCACGCCGCTCAAGCTGGCCGCGGCCCTCGGCGTCGCGCTCCTGCTCAACCGGCCCAGCCGCGGCCAGGGTTTCTACCGGGCGGCGTTCTACGCTCCGTCGCTGTTGGGCGCGAGTGTGGCCGTCGCCCTGGTGTGGCGGGTCATCTTCGACGACGGCGGCCCGGTCAGCCGGCTCACGTCGGCCTTCGGCGCGGACACCGGCGGCTGGACCACCGACCCGCAGTTCGCGCTGCTTGCGATCGTGCTCCTGGCGGTGTGGCAGTTCGGTGCGCCGATGGTGATCTTCCTGGCCGGGCTCAAGCAGATCCCGACGACGCTGTACGACGCGGCCGCGGTGGACGGCGCCGGGTGGTGGCGGACGTTCCGATCGGTCACCGTACCCATGCTCTCGCCGGTGATCCTGTTCAACCTGGTGCTGGAGACCATCCACGCCTTCCAGGCCTTCACCGCCGCGTTCGTGGTCAGCGGCGGCCGCGGCGGGCCGAGCGACTCCACCCTCTTCTACACGCTGTACCTGTACCAGCGAGGATTCGTGGACTTCCAGATGGGTTACGCGTCGGCCATGGCGTGGCTGTTGGTCGTGGCCATCGCCATCGTCACGGCCGTACTGTTCCGCACCTCGCGCGCCTGGGTCTTCTACGCCGGGGACGCCCGATGAGCGCCGCACCCGCCGCGCCTGCCGCGACCGCCGTCGGCGCCAGCCGCGCCGGCCGGTCCCGGGCCCGCACGCGCCGGGTGGTCTGGCATGTGACCTGCCTGGGGCTATTGGCGGTGCTGCTGTACCCGGTGCTGTGGCTGCTGTCGATGTCGTTCAAGCCGGCGGACGAGATCATCTCGAGCCTCAGCCTGCTGCCCGAGCGGTTCATTGTGGGCAACTACTCCGAGGCGATGGCCGGCTCCGGCGGCGTCAGCGTGTGGCGGTTCTTCTCGAACTCCGTCATCGTCGCCGGGCTGTGCGTGGTGGGCAACGTGCTCTCGTGCGCGGTCGCGGCCTACGCGTTCGCGCGGCTGCGCTTCCGCTGGCGCGGGCCGCTGTTCGCCTTCATGATCGCGACGCTGATGCTGCCGGCCCACGTGCTGCTGATCCCGCAGTACGCGATCTTCAACCAGTTCGACATGATCGACACGTTCTGGCCGCTCGTGCTGCCGAAGTTCCTGGCCACCGACGCGTTCTTCGTCTTCCTGATGGTGCAGTTCATGCGCAGCCTGCCGGAGGAGCTGGGACAGGCGGCCCGGATCGACGGGTGCGGCCCGATCCGCGCCTTCGCCTACATCTTCCTGCCGCTGGCCAAGCCGGCGCTGGTGACCACGGCGATCTTCACGTTCATCTGGACCTGGAACGACTTCCTGTCCCAGCTGATCTACCTCAACAGCCCGGAGAACTACACGCTGCCGCTCGCGTTGCGCCTGTTCATCGACCAGACCAGCCAGAGCTCCTACGGCCCGATGTTTGCGATGTCGGTGCTGACGCTGATCCCGATCGTGCTGTTCTTCCTGGCCTTCCAGCGGCTGCTCGTCGAGGGCGTGAGCACGTCCGGCATGGGCGGATCATGAGCGGCGACGGTGGCAGCGTGGCCCAGCGCCCGACTGCGACGGCGGCTGTCGGGCGGTTCGCGCTCTTCGCCGACTGTCTGCTCGTGGGCGTCGCGTCGGCCGTCACCGCGCTGGGCGTCGTGACGGCGTACCCGGCGTTCGTGGCTGCCTGCGCCGCTGTGCGCGAACGTGTCGCCGACGGCCGCACCGGCGCGATCGGCGCCTACCTGGCGGCGCTGCGGCAGGTGACCCGGGCCGGCTGGACGGCGTTCGTCGTGCCGGTCGCCGTGCTCGCCGTGCTGGCACTCGACCTGCTGGCGGTGGCGGCCGGCGTGCCCGGTTCGCCGGTGCTGCTCGCCGTGCTCGTCGTGATCGGTGCGGCGGCGACGGTGCTGGGCCTGCGCGCCGCGGCCGGCTGGCGGCCCGGCCGGACCTGGCGCGCGGTGGGCATCGACGCCGCGGACCGGTCGCGCGGCGACGTCGGCGGCTCGCTCCTGCTGCTCTTCGCCGCGGCCAGCGCCGCCGGCATCGTGGCAGCGGTGCCGGTCACGGCGCTGCTCCTGCTCGGCCCGCTGGCGGTCGCCGCCGTCGCCGTCGACGCACGATCCCGGTGAGCTCGCGCGGAGGGCAGATGCACCACCGACCCGTGCCGGACTGGTACCTCGATGCCAAGTTCGGGATCTTCGTCCACTGGGGGCCGTACTCGGTGCCGGCCTGGGCGGTGCCGACCGGTGAGCTCGGTGCCGTCGACCCCGGCCTGTTCATGCGCAGCTCCCCGTACGCGGAGTGGTACGCCAACACCGTCCGGATCGACGGCAGCCCGGCGGCGGAGCACCACCGCGCCGTCTACGGCGACCTGCCGTATCCGCGGTTCCTCGACGCGTGGCGGGCCGAGCGGTTCGAGGCCGCCGACTGGGCCCGACTGTTCCGCGCGGCCGGTGCCAGGTACGCCGTCCTGACCACGAAGCACCACGACGGCGCTTGCCTCTGGGACGCGCCGGGGACGCCCGAGTACAACACTGCCCGCCGCGGCCCGCGCCGCGACCTCGTCGCCGAGGTCGCCGGCGCGGTCCGCGCGGAAGGACTGCTGTTCGGGGCCTACTACTCCGGCGGTCTGGACTGGCACGTCCGCGACCTGCCGCCGCTGACGCACCCGGACCAGCTCGGCGCCGTCGGCCGGCCACGCGACGCCGGGTACGCGCGGTACGCCCAAGCACACGTCGAGAACCTGATCGCCCGGTACCGACCGGACGTGCTGTGGAACGACATCGACTGGCCCGACGCGGGAAAGGACGAGCTCCCGGCGCTGTTCGATCGGTACTACCGCGAGGTGCCCGAGGGTGTCGTCAACGACCGCTGGGGCGTCGAGCACTGCGACTTCCGCACCAGCGAGTACCAGTCCGGCCGCGCCAACGAGACGACGGACCGCCCGTGGGAGCACTGCCGGGGCATCGGGCTCTCGTTCGGCTACAACGCGCAGGAGGAAGCCCGGCACGGCCTGACCGGCGTCACCGCGGTGCGCCTGCTGCTGGATGTCGTCGGGCGCGGCGGCAACCTGCTGCTCAACGTCGGCCCGCGGGCCGACGGCACCATCCCGGACCTGCAGCGCACCACGCTGGAGCAGCTCGGCCGGTGGCTGACGGCGAACGGCGAGGCGGTCTTCGGCACCCGCCCGGTGCCCGCGGCCGGTCCGCTCCCGGCGGGCTGTCTGGGCCTGGTGGAGCGCGACGGTGCCCGCTACGCCTACCTGGACGGGCCCGCGGTGGTGCCGCTCTCGCCCGGCGACGTTGCCGCCGGACCCGGGCCGTCGGTCACGACGGTCCACGACGACGCGCCGGTGCCGGCGCGATGGACCGGCCGCGGCCTGTCGATCGACGCACCGCGAGGGGTGTATCCACAGGCCGTCCGGATACACCCCTGAGCCGGCCACCCGTCCACGGCGGGGGCGCGGTGGGCCGGCGGTGAAAACTACGGGTGAGGGCTACGGG